>CAZAOZ010000004.1:0-114661 GCA_964486865.1 uncultured Bordetella sp. | reverse complement strand
GAGGTAGCGTGCCCGCTTCTCGAATAAATAACGTCTTGCAATCTCACACCTAGGGACTGGAGTCCCTATTTCAATCCGAGCTGCTCTCCCAGCCCGAATGTCGTGATCAGAAACAGGCTTCCGGTTGCGGTAGCGATGGAAGTCGCACATGCCACGACTATGGTGTTGAACCCGACTTGCCGCAGTTTGAACAGGTCTGTCCCAAGACCGATCCCTGCCAGGGCAATCAGGATTGCCCCCTTGGTCAGCTGGCTGATGCCGTCAGACACGTCTACTCCGGACAGCGAGGTCATCCAGCCAAAAACACCAACACTGTTGAGCGTGGCCATGACCAGAAACCCCAGCACGAATCCCGGGATCGACTGCTTGACCTGCGTAAGAAAAGGGATGTTCTTTCCGCCAATCTGCCCGCCGATGTAATTGATATAGACAAATGCGACCAGGGGAATGATTCCCACCATCAGGGCATTTCGCGTCAGTTTGATGATTGTCGCAACATCACCAGAGACAGGGCTATAAGCCTGACCTGCCGCCACCACCTGCGCCGTGTCGTTGACCGCGGTTCCCGCCCATAGTCCGAATACCGCGTCGCTCAAGCCGAAATAGTGCCCGATCAAGGGCAGCAGGAATACGGTGATTGTTCCCAGCAGGGTGTTCATCGCGACGGCAAACGAAAAATCCTCGTCCCTTGCCTTGATCACCGGCGTCAGTGCCGCAATTGCGCTGCCACCACATATGGCGGTGCCGCCGGCAATCAGGGTTGCCAGTCGGAGCGGGGTGCCGAGCAATCTTCCCAGCGCATGCGCCACGACAAACGAAATCACGATGACCGCGCAGATCAGCAGCAGGGAGGCTCCGCCGATTCTCAGCACCTCGCCAAACATGACACCCGCCCCCATGAGGATGATGCCGAACCGCAGCAACTGTCTCATGCAAAACCGGATGCCCGGGAGGAATGCCATGCGCAGGATGAACACGTTGCCCAGCAATACCCCAAGCATGACGACAAAGAGTACGGGGCTGAGAGCGCTTTTCAACACGCCGGACAGTGACCCGTGGAGCAGCCATCCCAAAGTCGCAACGGCGGCTGCCAATACGATCCCCGGGATCAATGATGTCCGGCTTTCCGATTTGCCGAGTGTCTCGGCAATTTCAGCGACCACCGCCTTGAGAAGTTTCTCGTCCTCGCCGCTGAAGGGGGTTCCGTCCAGCTTGTTCAGCATCTGCGCAACGCCTATGTTTTTGCCCGCCTTGTCCGTTACGGGCATGCACAGTACTGATCGCGTGGTAAAGCCGGTCTGCTCGTCGATTTCCTTCTTGAAGCGGCTGTCCGCGTGCGCGTCCGGGACATTGACGACCTCGCCTTTCCAGAAGGAATATCCCGCAAGGCCCTGTGGCGGTTCAACACGGATATCGTTGATGAATTCGTGCTGGATGACGGCAGTCCACAACTCCTTTGTTTTCTCATCATGGAGAAAGAGCGTTCCCTTTTCACAACGCATCTTTCTTGCCGCGGTCACCATAATCCGGTCAAGCAGTGACTTTTCATAACTCATATCCGGTCCCCTTCGTGGGCTGGCTGTCAATGATGAATGCTGAGTCGCGGCTAACAGGCGACTGATACCAGCTTCTTTGGCGATTGGCTATTACTATTCAAGCCCTGTTTGCGGATATTGCGTTGATGGATGCCGACGAGCGGGCGTAAATGTCTGCGACTTGTAGATGAGTATCCGTTCGACCCGGGGCCGATGGATGATCAATCCGCCGGCTGCACTTCCACCAGACAGTCGTAGTACGTCGCAGCACCTCCCATGTCGGCGACGGCCTGCGAAGTCACGTCGTTGGCATTGCGGCGGTCGGGCGACAGTTTTTTCCACCACACCGACGGCGCCGAGACCACGCCGCGGCGCACCGTATCCGTGATGCGGGCGCGCACCGTGTATGCGCCGCGGTCGTTGAATACGCGGACATTCATGCCGCCGGTGATGCCGCGGGGCGCGGCGTCGTCGGGATGAATTTCCAGCGTCGGCTCGCCGGCGTCTTTCAGCGCGAAATCGAGGTTGGCGAATGACGAATTGAGAAAATGCCGGTGCGGCGGCGAGATGAACGCCAGCGGATAACGCCGCGCCAGTTCGGGGTTGCTGGTTGGCCCTTCGCGCGGCGGGGTGTAGTTGGGCAGCGGATCGTGGCCCTGCGCTTTGGCGGTCTCGCTCCAGAATTCGCATTTGCCGGAAGGCGTGGGAAAGCCGCCGTTGGCGAACGGCGCGGCCGCAATGTTGAGCCGCTGCCAGCCGCGCGCCTTCAGCGTATCCCAGGTAATGCCCTGCAGCGCGGGCGCCGTGGAGTCCAGCGCTTGGCGGCAGATGTCTTCGTCGGAGTCGCGCAGGCACGGGTCGTCAAAGCCCATGCGCGCGGCGAGCAGCCGGAACACCTCGGCGTTGGGCTTGGCTTCGCCGAGCGGCGCAATCGCGGGCTGGCTGGCCTGTACATAC
Source organism: uncultured Bordetella sp. (assembly GCA_964486865.1). Lineage (GTDB taxonomy): Bacteria > Pseudomonadota > Gammaproteobacteria > Burkholderiales > SG8-41. The sequence continues at coordinate 112,169 of CAZAOZ010000004.1, read as the reverse complement.
AGATGCCCGTAGGACTTGTGGATGTCGTGGTGTTCGAGCTGCGTGGTCGCCGGCAGGATGATGTCGGCGTAGTCCGCGGTGTCGGTGTGGAAAATCTCGTGCACCACGGTGAACAGGTCTTCGCGCAGAAATCCGGCGATGACCTTGCGCGAGTCCGGGCAGACGGCCACCGGATTGTTGTTGTAAACGAGGACGGCCTTGACCGGCGGTTGCGCCGTGGTCAGCGCGTCGCCCAGCGCGGCCAGATTGATGACGCGGGGATTGCCGCGAATCAGATCCGGGCGCTCCAGCGCGCGGTGATTGAAGCCGTAAAAATCTCCCGTCATCATCACCGTGCCGCCCGCGGCATCGCGCCAGGCGCCGGTCAGCGCCGGCAGGCAGGCGATGGTGCGTGTGGCCATGCCGCCGCCGGCGTGGCGCTGCATGCCGTAGTTCAGCCGGATCATCGCCGGGCGCGTGCCTGCATATTCGCGCGCGAGGTTGGCGATTTCCTCCGCGGTGATGCCGCAGAGCGCCGCGGCACGCTGCGGCGTCCACTCGCGCACGCGCGCTGCGAGCGCGTCGAATCCCAGCGTGTGGCGGGCAACGTAATCGGCATCGGTCAGGCCTTCGCCGATGATGACATGCATCATCGCCAGCGCCAGCGCGGCATCGGTGCCGGGGTAGGGCGCGATATGCTGGTGGCATTTGGCGGCGGTTTCATTGCGCCGCGGGTCGATCAGCACCAGCTTCGCGCCGTGCCGCTTTGCTTCCTGGCAGCGCGACCAGAAATGCAGATTGGAAATCACCGGGTTGGAGCCCCAGATGATGATCAGCTTCGAATGTGCGGCCTGTTCGGGATCGCAGCCGACCGAGCCGCCGAGGGTGATTTTCATGCCGGCCTTGCCGGCGGAGGAGCACAGCGTGCGTTCCAGCAGGCTCGCGCCGAGGCGATGAAAAAACCGCCGGTCTATCGAGGCGTAGCTGACCATGCCCATGGTGCCCGCGTAACTGACGGGCAGGATCTGCTGCGGATCCACGGCGGCAATGGCCTTGAAGCGCGCGGCGATGGTATCCAGCGCCTCATCCCAGCTGATGCGGACAAAGCGGCCCTCGCCCTTGGCGCCCACCCGTTTCAGCGGGTGGAGTATGCGTGACGGCGCGTAGGTGCGATCCAGGTAGCGGGCAACCTTGGTGCACAGGGTGCCCGCGGTGAACGGCATGTCACTGCCTTTCACGTTGACCGCTTTGCCGTTCTCGACAGTGACATCGAGGCCGCAGGTGTCGGGGCAGTCGTGCGGGCACGCCAGTTTGACGACGCGGCGGGCGGGTTGTCCGGAGTCCATGCCGGATTGTGCGATTCACCGGGTTGCCCGTCCAGTGTTCTGCATGCCGGCAGCGCCTGAGTCATGCCAATCCGGTATTATTCCGCAGCAGTTGTTTCCGCTGACCGTTTTTACCGACCTTAACCCGGAGATTGGACATGAGCACCATGAATAACGCGCGGCGTGCAACACTCGCGCTGGTGTTGTCGCTGTTTGCTGTGACGGTATTTGCGCAGGCGCAGCCTGCCGCCAAATCGGGATACGAGCCCGAAGTCGGCCAAGCCGGCAAGGACGTGGTGTGGGTGCCCACCGCGCAGGGCCTGGTCAACCGCATGCTCGACATGGCGAAACTGACCGCCAAGGACATTCATTACGATCTGGGCTCCGGCGACGGCCGCACAGTGATCACCGCCGCCAAGCGCGGCGCGACAGCCTACGGCGTTGAATACAACCCGGACATGGTGGTGCTGTCCAGAGCCAATGCCGCGAAAGAGGGCGTCGCCGGCAGGGCCATGTTCATCCACGGCGACATTTTTGAAACGGATTTTTCCAAAGCCACGGTGATCACGCTGTTCCTGCTGCCGGATCTCAACGTCAAGCTGCGGCCGACGATACTCAACATGAAGCCGGGCACGCGCATCGTGTCCAACTCCTTCACCATGGGCGACTGGAAGGCCGACGAAACCCAGTCGGCCAATTCCGACGACTGCCGTTCCTACTGCACGGCCTACCTGTGGATCGTGCCGGCGAAAGTCGATGGCGTCTGGATGTCGGGCAATACGGAATTCAAGTTTGCCCAGGAATACCAGGCGGTGCATGGCGCGGTCGGCAGCGGCGGCAAGGTGTCGCCGGTACTCAATGGCGGCATGCGCGGCGATGCGATCGCGTTCAGCGCGAACGGCGGCCGTTATGAAGGCAAGGTCAGCGGCGACCGCATCGAGGGCACGTTCACCCTCGCCGGCAAAGCGTCTCCCTGGACCGCGACGCGCAAGCGCTGAATCACAGCATGAAAAAACCGGGCCGCGGCTACGCCGATCTGCACGAGCATCTGGCCGCGCTGCGCGAGCGCGGCCTGCTGATTGAGGTGGATCGGCCCATCGACAAGGATGCCGAGATGCATCCACTGGTGCGCTGGCAGTACGTCGGCGGCATCGAGGAGCATGAGCGCAAGGCGTTTTTGTTCACCAATGTCGTCAATGCGCAGGGCCGCAGGTATAAATTCCCGGTGGTGGTCGGCGCCTTCGCCGGCAACCGGGAGATTTACGGCGTCGGCATGGGCGCGCCGCTGGACGAGGTGCAGCAGCGCTGGGACCGCGCCATCGCCAATCCGATTCCGCCGCGCGTGGTCGAATCCGGGCCGTGTCAGGATGTGGTGATCACCGGCGACGCGCTCAAGGGCGCGGGCAACGGCCTTGATGCGCTGCCGATTCCGGTATCGACGCCGGGTTTTGACGGCGCGCCGACGCTGACCGCGACCAACGTCATCACCAAGGACCCGGAAACGGGCATCCAGAATCACGGCACCTATCGCGCCGGGCTGAAGGCATCCGACCGCATGGTGGTGCGCATGGCCACCCGTGTCGGCGGCGCCGGCGGTTATCGTCATTACCAGAAACACCAGAGCCGCGGCGACAAGACCATGCCCATCGCCATCGTGCTGGGCGCACCGCCGTGCGTGGCCTTTGTCGCGCCGATGAAGCTGCCGATCGATCTTGATGAAATCGGCGTGGCTGGCGGCGTGGCCGGCGCGCCGATCAACATGGTGCGCGCGAAAACCGTGGACCTGCTGGTGCCGGCGGAGGCAGAGATCGTCATCGAAGGCCTGATCGACACCGAGTTTGTCGAGCCCGAAGGCCCGTTCGGCGAGTCCCACGGCCATGTCGCGCTGGAGCAGTACAACATGCCGATGCGGGTGACGGCGATCACCCACCGCAAGGACGCCATCGTTGCCTCGTACCTGAGTCAGGTAACGCCCAGCGAATCGAGCGCGATCAAGCGTGTGTCGTACGAGCCGATGTTCCTGTCGCATTTGCGCAATACGCTGGGCATCAAGAGTGTCAAGCGGGTGACGCTGCACGAGCGCATGACGGCGCTCCGGCGCATGGCGGTGGTCACGGTGGAGCAGGGCACGCCGCGCAGCGAAGTGTGGCGCGCGCTCTACGGCGTGACGTCGTTCAAGGCCGACTGCGGCAAGATCTGCATCGCGGTGAACGATGACATCGAACCGGAAAATTCCGACGCATTGTTCTGGGCGCTGGCCTTCCGCATGAATCCGGCGGAAGACCTGCAGGTGCTGAAACACCGCAGCCAGGGCCACGGCCCCGAGCGCGAGCACGAAACCGACGACGAAGACGCGACGCTGCTGATCGACGCCACCGCCAAGGAGGTGCTGCCGCCGTTCGCGCTGCCCAAGCGCGAATACATGGAGCGCGCGCGCCAGGTGTGGGAAGAGATCGGCCTGCCGAAATTGAGGCCGCAGTCACCGTGGTTCGGTGCGCCGGTCGGCGACTGGCTGCCGGAATGGGATGAGGGTGCCAAACGCGCGGCGACCGGAGGGTATCTGGAGAACGGCCGCATCAGCGAGCAGGCGCGGCGCAAGGGTGTGAAGCCCGAGACCAGTTACCGTCCGGCCGGGAAAGCCGGCAAAAAATAGGATGTCCTGCGCCTGCCGCTGCAGGCGCAGCTTGGTGCCAGACTTGCCAACTGCTGGACTCGCCAACCCGTACGGGTTCAATATTCGGCTGTGCGGCAATGTACCGTGCGAGTTACCACCGATAGTCGAGGAGCGCTCATGTTCAAACATATCCTGATGCCCACCGACGGTACAGAACACTCGGAACGGGCGGTCGAGCGGGGCATCGAACTGGCAAAACTCTGTGGCGCCAGGATCACCGGCATTCATGTCATGCAGGACTACCAGATGCTGATGGGACCGGAGGGCCTGGTGCCGGCGGACTTCGGGGACGTCGAGGGGCGCGAACGCGAGCGGGCGGAGAGTTTTCTGGCCTTCGTGCAACGCGCCGCGGATGCCGCGGGCGTGCCCTGCGAAACCATGATTGCCAAGGGGCAGCCTTACGACGCCATTGTTGATGCCGCCAACGAGCGCGGCTGCGACCTCATCGTGATGACTTCGCGCTATCGCCGGGGGCTGGTGTCGCTGCTGATGGGCAGCGAGGCCACCCGGGTGCTGCACCGGGCGTCGATCCCGGTGCTGACCTTCCGCGCGCTGATGAGCGCCGATCATCCGGACAAGGCATCGCCGGCCGGTTGACGGACGGCGCAGCCGAAGCTGACCGAAAAAGGCCGGGCATCGCCCGGCCTTTTTGCTGATGCGGGAAAAGGCGCGTTATGCCTTGATCCCCGCCGCCTTTACCAGCTTTTTCCATTTATCGACTTCTTCGCGGATGGTGTCGGCGAATTCCTTCGGCGAATTGCCTTCGGGATCCATGCCCTGGCGCAGGAACAGTTTGCGGATGTCGTCGCGGGCGATGATTTTCACCGACTCGGCATGCAGCCTCTCAATCACCGGGCGCGGCGTTTTCGCCGGCGCCAGCAGGCCGACCCATGAGGCATGCTGGTAGCCCTTGACGCCGGCTTCGGCGATGGTCGGCAGTTCCGGGATGGCGGCGGAACGTTTGGCGCCGGAGACGGCGAGTCCGCGGATTTTGCCGGAGCGGATATGCGGGATGCCCGTCGAGCTGGTTGCAAAATTGACCTGCACTTCGCCGCCGAGCAGCGCCGTCATCGCCGGCGCGCCGCCCTTGTAGGGTACCAGCAGCATTCTGGTCTGGCTCATGTGCTGAAAGAGTTCGATGGCGAGATGGGTACTGGTGCCGATGCCGCTGAAGCCGGCGGTGATCTGGCCCGGCTTGGCTTTCAGCAGCGCGACCAGTTCGCCGACCGACTTTGCCGCCACGTTCGGATGCACCACCAGGATGTGCGGCAGATCGACGATCTGCGTAATCGGCGCGAAATCGCGCACCGGATCGAACGGCAGGTTGGTCTGCAGCGCCGGGGTGATGGTCAGCGACGCGGCGATGATCAGCAGCGTGTAGCCGTCGGGCGCGGCCTTGGCGACGGCTTCGGTGCCGTTGAGACTGCCGGCGCCGGGGCGGTTGTCCACGACGATATTCTGTTTCAGCGCTTCCGTCAGGCGGTCGGTGAGCACGCGCGCGGCGACATCGGTGGAGCCGCCGGCGCTTTGCGGCACGATGATGCGGATCGGGCGTGAGGGGTAATTGTCGGCGGCCAGCGCAGGCAGAGATCCCGCAATCAGCATGGCCAGTGCAAAAAAAATTCGCATGGTGTTTTCCTCGCAGTTTGTTTTATGTCGCGTTAAAGCGTGAGCCACCCGCTCCGCGGTTTTGCTCATCACTCATCATTCATCGCTCATCACTGCCATTTCACTCCCCGTCATACCCCGGCAACACGCGCGCGTCAATGACGCACACGCCGCCGGCCTTGACGATGGCGATGCCGCGCTCGATCGCCGGCTGCATGTCGGCCATCTGCGTGACGGGACCGATGCCCTCGGCGCCCTGCGCGCGCGCCATCGCCGCGAGGTCGATGTCCGGATCGATGATTTTCTGGCCGATCCACGCATTGGCGGAGGGCCGGCCGCGATGCTCGGCGACATGGCCCTGATGCCGCTCATCGTTGAAAAACGAGCGGTTGTTGCAGAGGATCATCAGGCACGGAATCTGGTAATGCACCGCGGTCCATACCGCGGTGTTGCCCATCAGGAAATTGCCGTCGCCCATCAGGCCGATGGGGATGCGGCCGCTGCCTTTGAGCGCGAGCGCCGCGCCGATGGTCAGCCCCGGCCCGGCGCCGACCCCGCCGCCGCCGTCGAAGCCGAGATAATCCAGCGGGTGGCGGAAGTGGGTGTAGCTGCCGCTCCAGCCCAGCGGCAGGTGGGTGTAGCAGACTTCCTGATTGCCGACGGCGGCATTGAGCGCATATGCCAATCCGGACAGCGCCAGCGGTTCGCCGGATTTGCCGGCCAGCGGTCTGGGTGCGGCAAGGATGCGTTGCGGACGCGCAGTCACCGCGGCGGTCAGCAGCGGCACCGCGGCATCCGGTTCGCAACCCATGAACACATCCACCGGCGGCAGCGCCTGGTAATCCATGCTCCAGCCGCGATGCAGATGCGTGTCGCAGGAGATGTGGATGATCCTGGCGTTGACCTGCTGGTCGCCGAAGGCCTGTTTCAGCGCGCCGGCGAGATCCAGCCAGTCCAGCGACAGGATGACGTCGGCCTCGGCCAGCGTCTTGCGCGCGGCGGGCACCAGGCGATTGGCCGGGGGTGCTGCGTGCAGCCGGTGATCCGTGGGGAATGATGCCGCGAGCTTGATCTGGGTCAGCACGCGCATGTCGAGTTTTTCGGCGAGCGCGACGCGCGCGTTCCATGCCGTGAGGCTGCGCGAACCGCGGCCGGCGAGCATCACGGGATTTTTCGCGGTGGAGAGCAGTCTGGCCGCGGCTTCGATTTCAGCGCTGCCCGGCTGCACCGCCGGCGGCGGCGCGTAGCGCGCCACGTCAGGCATTGCGGGCAACGCATCCAGTTTTTCTTCCTGGATGGAGACATCAAGGTTCACATACACCGGTGCGCGCGGCGCGGTTTCGGCCAGCTGCGCGGCGCGCAGCAGCGCTTCCATCGCCGCGGCGACCGAGCCGGGCTGGTTGTCCCATTTGGTGAAGTTGCGCACCAGCGCCGCCTGATCCGAACAGGTATGGATCCAGTCGATCCACGGCCGGCGTTTGGCGGCGTCCCACGGGCCGGTGGCGCCGAGCACCAGCACGGGGGTGCGGTCGCACCAGGCGTTGAATATCGGCATCGACGCATGCATCAGGCCGACATTGGAATGCAGCGCCGCCGCCATCATCCGGTTGGATGCTTTCCAGTAGCCCTGCGCAATCGACACCGCATTCTCGTCATGCAGGCACAGAATCATCTGCGGCGACTTGTTGCCGAGATAATTGACCAGGCTGTCGTGGAGGCCGCGGTAACTTGCGCCGGGGTTGAGCGCGATATAGGGCACGTCGAGCACGCGCAGCGTGGCGGCGATGGCGTCGCTGCCGTAAACGCTGTCGCTGGCCGGCGAGGGTGTCGGGGTTTCGTGTTTGATGGCGGCGGTTTTGTTTGGTTTGGTCATGGGTTTTCCATTTCAAAGTCAAAAGCAGCCACAGAGGACACAGAGATCACAGAGAAAAACAAAACCAGAACAGTGCAGGCAAGTCGGTAGCCAGGTGCGGGTAAGTTGAATATCCCGAGGGTTGCAGTTCTCTGTGTCCTCTGTGACCTCTGTGGCTAAAAGGTCTTAATCCACCGTGGCGCCGGAATCCTTGATGACCTTGGCCCATTTGATGTATTCGGTCTGCAGGTACTTGGCGAACATTTCGCGCGAGCTGCCGACGGCGACGCTGCCGCTGTTCTTCATGCGTTCTTTCATGTCGGTGCTTTGCATGATCTTCGCCGCATGGCCATTGAGCAGGTTGAGGATGTCGGCAGATGTGCCGGCGGGCGCCAGCACGCCATACCATTGGCTCGACTGGTAACCCTTCAATCCGGATTCGGATACGGTCGGCAGTTCCGGCAGCGCGGGCAAACGCTCCAGAGAGGTCACGCCCAGCGCGCGCACCCGGCCGCTGTTGATCATCGGCAGCGCGGTCAGCGCCGGCATGAACATGGTGCTGACTTCGCCGGAGAGGATCGCGGTGATGGCCGGGCCGGTGCCGCGATAGGGTACATGCACCATTTTGGTCTGGGTCAGGGTCTTGAACAGTTCGCCGGCGAGATGCGGCGTGCTGCCGCTGCCGGACCCGGCGAACAGGATGTCACCCGGTCGCGCGCGGGCGAAGGCAATCAGTTCCTTGACGGTCTTTACCGGCAGTGACGGGTGTACTACCAGAATGTTAGGGGCGTGGGCGAGCAGGCTGATTGGGTCGAAGTCACGGATAGGATCGTACAGCGCCTTGGCGTACAGGCTGGGGCTGGTCACGAAATTGGCGCCGTTGACCATGAGCGTGTAGCCGTCTTTCGGCCCCTTGGCGACGATCTCGCTGCCGATCATGCCGTTGGCGCCGGCGCGATTGTCGATGATCACCGGTCTGCCGATGGCCTCCGACAGTTTTTGGCCGAACAGCCGGCCCGCGGTATCGACGCCGCCGCCTGACGGGAACGGCACCACGATGCGCACCGGTCCGGTGGGCCAGGTTTGCGCCGACAGCGGTGCTGACCATAGTCCGGTGCCGAGCAACAGCACGGCGGCTGACAGATAAGACGTATTCATGGATTGATCTCCTCGACGGTCATCACAGGCCCAGCAGCGCCGCGCCGGTATCCCAGCACACGGCGCGCCGTTGGGCATCTGATAACTTGTTGTTTTTATTTATAAATTTTACAGGATCCGGGTCGCGCAGCGGGAACGGGTAATCGCTGCCGAGGGCGACCTGGCCGGCGCCGACGCGTTCGATCAGGTACTGAAACGCCGCGTCGTCATGCAGCACGGTGTCGTAGTAAAGATTATTCGCATACTGGCCCAGCGGATTCTTGACGGCGCCGCGCGCCATGGGCGGCGCGGTGACGCGGCCGCGGTCGATGCGGCCGAACTGGTACGGCACGCAGCCGCCGCCGTGCACCAGCAGCACGCGCAGTTTGGGGAAACGGTCGAACACGCCGCCCAGCAGCAGTGCCGCGGCGGCGAACGTGGTTTCGCTAGGATTGCCGACGAGGATGTGCAAAAACAGTCTGCGCATGCGCGGCGGCACCGCGAGATCCGCCGGATGGATGATCACCGGCACATTGAGTTCCTGCGCCGCGGCCCAGAACGCGTCGAACTGCGGCGCATCCAGACCTTCTTCCTCGACGCGCGCGCCGATCTGCACGGCGCGATGCCCCAGTTGCTGCACGGCATAGCGCAATTCTGCTGCGGCTGTTGCCGCATCCTGCAGCGGCACCATCGCCGCGGCAGCGTAACGGTCGGGACGCTCTGCAACCATCGCCGCCAGCGCTTCATTCTGCGCGCGGGCCAGCCATTGCCCGGATACCGCAGGCAGGTGATAGCCGGCGAGATCCATCCAGCCGGCGAGCAGTTGCACGTCGATGCCGGCTTCGTCCATCCATTTCAGCCGCGCGGCTGCGTCGTTCAACGGCGGAATCAGCGGCATGCCGGTCAGCCGGCCGCCGACTTCGATACGCGTCGTGCCGTCTTCGCTGTTGACGATTTTGATGCCGTGCTGCGCGCCTTCGGCATGGATGCGCTCCACCAGCGGTTTGCCGACGTGGTGGGCGTGGATGTCGAGACAGCGCGGTTTCGCGGTGTTCATGCGGCTGTGCTCCGGGTGATGACTTCGCGCAGGCGCGCGGCGATGTCCTGCGGCTTTTCGGTCGGCGTGATGTGGCGGCCACCGGGAATCACTGTCAGCGTCGAGCCGGCGATGGCCCGGTGCAGCGCTTCGGCCATGGCGACCGGCGTGGCGTAGTCTTCTTCACCGACGACCACCGCGGTCGGCACCCTGATCCTTGACAGCGCCGCGCGCAGATCGGCATCACCCAGCATCTCGCAGGTCTTTACATAACAATCGGGATTGTTGGCGAGGAATACCTTAACCAGCTTCCCGACAGTCTCCGTAGCCGCGGCGCGAAAAGCATCGCCGAACCAGCGCCCGGTCTGGAAATCAACCAGCGCGCCCATGCCCTTTTGTTTGCCGGTGGCGCCGCGCTCGCGCCAGGTTTGCGGCGCGTCAGTGCCGTACCAGGCAGTGGTGTCGATCAGCGCGAGTCCGTTGGTGCGCTGCGGGTAGTCGATGGCGAAGGCCTGGGCCACCATACCGCCCATCGAGCAGCCGGCAACGACGGCGGCGGGCCATTGCACATGATCCATCAGTTCCGCGAGATCGCGCGCGAAGAGCTGCGGGGTGTAGGTCGTCAGCGGCTGACCCGACTGGCCATGACCGCGACAGTCGAAGGTGAGGATTTGCACTTCACCGGACAGCGCCTGCACCACACCGTTCCAGATGCTGCGGTCCAGTGCCAGCGAATGCACCAGCGCGACCCGCGGCGCGGCGGCGCCGGGGCCGTGGTGCAGGGTGTAGGCGATGTCGCAACCATCCGAGGTTTTGAAGCGGTCAACCATTAATAAACCCTGGTGATGAGTTATGAGTGATGAGTGATGAGTGATGAGTGATGAGCGGAGTGCGGCAGTGGCTGGTTTTTCGTTCATCACTCATCACTCCGCGCTCATCACTTGCCTTCCGCTCTCTGCCAAGCCAGCAGTAACATCCGCGCGCCGATTTCGACGGCCATGTTGCGCTTGTACATTGCCGAGCCGCGCACGTTGGCCATGGGTTCGGCGAGCGTGCGCACCGGCTTGACCGCGGCACGGATCCGCGCTTCGTCGAACGTCGTGCCGGTCAGTGCATCGAGGTTCGGCAGGATCGGCTTCCAGCTGACCGAGCCGACGACGAGGCGCGCAGCGGTGCATTTGCCCGCGGCGTCCAGCGTTACGCAGGCCGCGGCATTGACCGCCGGCGTTTCCAGTACGCCGCGAGGCATGAACTTGAAGAATGACGAGCCGGTGCGCGCCGGCAGGGCATCGGCCTCGACGGCGATGACGATTTCATCCTTGGCGAAACGCTGCTCGAATGCTTCCGCCAGCCGCAGCGTGCGCGAGCCCCGGGGTGAGGCGACCGTGACGCGGCCGTTGACGGCCAGCAGCGCGACCGGGAAATCGAAACCGCCGATCAGCGGGCCGATGCAGCCGCCCACGGTGGTCATGTGCCGCACGCGCGTGTGCCCGGCGGCATCCAGCGCTTCGGCGATGGCTGCCCAGCGCGCGCGCAGTTCCGGCAATTCGAACAAGGTCTGCTGGTTGACCGCCGAACCGGCGCGCAGCATGCCTTTGCCGTCGATGCCGGCCTGCAGCAATTCCGGTATGCGCCCGGTGTAGAGCAGGCGTTTAGCCTGCGGGAAACCGGTGCGCTCGCGCCGCAGCGCATGCGACATGCCGCCGGAAACGATGGCGGTGTCGCCCGCGGCGTAGAGCGCAACGGCTTCATCCACCGTTTTCGGCAGCAGCAGTTCCGGCTTGAACGGCCGGGTGCCCGAGGGTTTGCCGGACGACAGCCGCGTCCAGGTGCTGCCTTTGGGTGCGGCGGGCGGCGTGATCTTTTCATCGGCATACAAATCAGGATGCAGCGCGCGGTGGATTTTTTCCGCGGTGATCGGCAGGGCGTGAATGCGCACGCCGACGGCATCGGCGATGGCATTGGCGATGGCCGCGGGAATGGCGTCGAGGCCGATTTCACCCAAGCCCTTGGCGCCGAAGGGGCCGGAAGGCTCGTACGAGTCGGCGAACGCGACATGGATTTTCGGTACGAAATCCGCCGACGGCAGCGGGTAGTCGATGAACTGCGGATCGGTAGGCGCGCCGTTATACCAGTCGAAGTGCTCGATCATCGCCAGGCCGATGCCCTGCGTCACCGCACCTTCGACCTGACCCTGCGCGGCGGAGGGATGGATCACCGTGCCGCAATCGACCGCCGCGGCGATTTCCTGCAGCAGCACCTGGCCGGTGCCGCGATCGACTTCGACGGCCACCGCCTGCGCCGCGAAGTTGTACGAGCCGGATTCATTGCCGAAACGGCTGTGGTCCGGAAAGTCCGAGGGGTTGTCCCAGTTGCCGACGCCGAGGATGGCCTCGCCGCCGCGCTTGTAGATATTGGCGCGCACAATGGCGCTGACTGGCTTGAATTCGGTTTCCGCGCCATTACGCGGGCCGATCTGGCCGTTGATGATGGTCAGCTCATCCACCGGACGTTTGAATTGTTCTGCGGCTGCGGCCATCAGTTGTTTGTGCGCGGCGGCCGCGGCGAGTTTGACGGCGTTGCCGGCGACATAAGTCACGCGGCTCGCCAGTGCGCCCAGCGAATGCGGATGTATATCGGTGTCGGGGCGGGTGATATCCACGTCTTCGTAGGGCAGGCCCAGTTCCTCGGCGGCGATCTGCCGCAGCACGGTCAGCGTGCCTTGGCCGATTTCGCCCTCGCCGGTGATGATGGTCGCGCGGCCGTCTTCATTGATGCGCACAATGGCCGTGCTGCCGTCCCAGTCGCCGAAACTGCGGCGGCCGTTGACGTGCACGCTGCAGCCCATGCCGAGACCGCGATCCGCTTTTTTTTCTTTTTTCCTGTCGTTCCAGTGGATCAGCTCCGCGGCCTTGTCGATGCATTGCCGCAGCTCGCAACTGGTGACCTTGTGATTGTGCGGCGAAACATCGCCTTCCTCGACTGCGTTCAGGCGCAGCAGATCGACCACATCCATGTCCAGTTTTTCGGCGGCGAGATCCCAGGCCTGTTCCACCGCCCAGTCGGCCGACGGATTGCCGAAGCCGCGGAAGGCGCCGGTGGGGACCAGATTGGTATAGACCAGCGTCGATTTGGCGCGGGCGCAGGGATATTTGTACAGCGCGTCGTGGCGCACCGTGGCTGCGCCGAGTATGGCCTGCGACTTGCCGGTGTAGGCGCCGTTGTCCGCCCACATGCGGATTTCCTTGGCCAGCACCTTGCCGGCCTTCGAGAAGCCGAGGCGCACCCAGTAGCGCATGGGCATGCGCGGGTGGCTGGCGAGAAATTCCTCTTCGCGGGTGTGGATCAGCTTGACCGGCTTGCCGCTCTTCCGCGCGAGTATCGCGGCGATCACCGAGCCGTTGTCGTCGCCGGATTTGCCGCCGAAACCGCCGCCGACTTCGGTCTGGATCACCCGCACCTGCGACTCCGGCACGCCGAGCGCGATGGCATAGCGGCCGCGGGCGAGAAACGGCGTCTGGGTGTTGCACCACATGGATACACGGCCGCCGGTCCAGTGCGCGACGCAGCCGATGGTCTCCAGCGCGCTGTGCCATTGGCGCACCGAATCCCAGGTGCCCTCAATGATCACAGCGGACGCCTTGAAGCCGGCATCGACTTCGCCGCGTTCGAAAGCAAATTCGTGCGCAATGTTGCCGGGCGCATCGTCATGCACCAGCGGCGCGCCGGGCGCCATGGCCTCGTCGAGCGAGAACACGCCGGGCAGCACTTCATACTGGACGACGATGCGATCCACCGCGGCGCGCGCGGTTTCCGGATCGGTGGCGGCGACGGCGGCGATTTCGTCGCCGACGTAGCGCACGCGGCCGATGGCCAGCGGATACAGGTCGGGGCGGAACGCGCCCCATTTGCGTTTCGCGGTGTCCTCGCCGGTGACCACCGCCTTGACGCCGGGCATCGCGCGCGCGGCGCTGGTGTCGATGGACAGGATGCGCGCGTTGGGATGCGGGCTGCGCAGCACGGCGGCATGCAGCATGCCGGGCAGGTGCAGGTCGGCGACATACTGGGCGGCGCCGGTGACTTTGGGCACGGCATCGGTGCGCGGCACATCCTTGCCGACGACCAGCAGGCCGGCGGTGAATTTGGGGTCACGCAGAGCGCGGTCGCGGGTGTTCATGCCTTGCCCGCCTTTTTGAGCAGCGCGATGGCCTCGCGGTAGGCATCGATGATTTTCACGTAGCCGGTGCAGCGGCAATAGACGCTGTCCACGCTTTTTCGGATGTCTTCGTCGGTGGGGTTCGGATTTTTCCCCAGCAGCGACACGCACTGCATCACATGCCCCGGAATGCAGATGCCGCATTGCAGTGCCGACTTGTTGACGAAAGCCTGCTGCACCGGGTGCAGCGCGCCGGCCCCGGCCAGGCCTTCGACGGTGCGGATATTGGCGCCGTCGCACAGCGCCGCGAGTTGCAGGCAGGAGGACACCGGCTGATCATTGACGATGACGGTGCAGGTGCCGCAGGCGCCGATGCCGCAGCCGTGTTTGGTGCCGGTGAGCTGCAGGTCTTCGCGCAGCACATCGACCAGCAGCCGGTCGGCGGATTTCAGATGGACCTCGACGGGGTCGCCGTTGAGCGTGAATTTGATCAGCATGGAGGGTGTCGCGGGGAATGCGGGAAAAGTCCGAAATTATAAACGTAAGACGTCTGCCGCGGCCTGCTCTCGTACTGAGGACCCGGTGCCGCCGCGCGCAGCTTGCCTCCGGCATAGCGCTCGGTTAAGCTGGTCCGCACCAACCGTAACTGCCGGAAGCGGAACCCCAGATTCCGCGGCGCGCGGCGTGCGGGAAACCATAAGAGGGGGGGCATCATTTTTGGTAATCGAAAAGTGGCCGTGACAGCTGCTCGGGATGCAGGGTTGGTTCTGATCTGCGGCGCGTTGATCGCCGGATGCCAGAACACCGCTCATACCGGGGCGGAGGGTCTCGATCCCGACAATACATCGTACAAGCGTATGGTCACGCAGGGGCGGGCAAACGTCATTATCGAGAATCTGCATGAGTGTGCAGCGAAAGTGAGTACGCACCGCATCAGCGCGGTTGCGCAGATCACCGCCACCGACGGCACCGTTATCACGGTGCCCGCGGAGACCGCCCTGCAGAAGCGCATCGGGCCTTTGGCATCCGATCTCTACAACGAGTGCAACCGGGTCACGCCGAAGAACTCGGCCGAGGTCTTGACCGACAAGGTGCCGGTTATCGAGGTGGACCGCGACGGCGAGGTCATCACGGGTTTCATCATGGCGGATAACTATTACGAGATGTATGTGAACGGCAAGCTGGTGTCGGTCGACAACATGCCGTATTCGCCGTTCAACTCGACGATAGTGAAGTTCAAGGCGAAGCGGCCCTATACGCTCGCATTCCTGCTCGTGGACTGGGAAGAACATCCCGGCCTGAGCATGGAACGCTTTCCCCGCGGACCCAAGGGCAATCCGTGGCATCCGGGTGACGGTGGCCTGATCGCGAGGTTCAGCGACGGCACGGTGACCGACAGCTCGTGGAAGGCGCAGTCGTTCTATATTGCGCCGCTCATGGATCCGAAAGAGGTCGTCGAGCGCGGCAACGTTCACGATACGCCCAACCTCGGCGGGCGCATGCACCCCTTTGCCAGAAAGCCCGATTGCCAAGACAAGTGCTACGCGGTGCATTACCCGATCCCCGCCAACTGGCAATCCCCCAGATTCAACGACTTGAACTGGCCGCGCGCGTGGGAGTTCACCGACGACGACATAGGTGTCAATAACATGCCGGGTTACACACGCTACCCCGATCTCTTCGCCGGCGCGCGCTGGATCTGGTCGCAGAACCTGGTGCTCGACAACGTGGTGATTGCGCGCAAGATCGTGCGATGATGCCACCGTGAGCGGTGCGTCGGCGCTTGACACGTGTTGCACCTGCGGTGGTGATCGCCCATTGGTTGCCCGGCTTCCGGCAAGCACGGGGCGGGCGCCCTGACGTGTGCCATGCGCCGGATGCCGCTCAGGAAGCGCTGCAAGCTGGTATCGACAGAAGACAACAGGCGGAGGAGAATTTCATGATGCAACGTGTGCGCAAATTGGTTTGCAGCCTGGTCGCGAGTGTGGTGCTGGTGGCTGGATGGGCTGCACCGGCCGTCGCTGTCGACGGCAAGTGGATATTGCTGGCACCGTACCCCGACCCCTCGGAGGAACCGGGCGGCGCAGTGGTCGATGGCAAGCTCTATGTCATGGGCGGCATCAAGCCCCTGTGGCAACCGACCGGTGTCGTGTATGCATATGACCCGCAGGCGAACGTCTGGACAGCGCGCAAGCCGATGCCGAAGCCCATGCACCACAACGCCATTACGGTGCTGGACGGAAAGATCTACCTGTTCGGCGGCTTCATGCTCCCGCAGTCGGGCCCGCCCGCTTGGGTCACGATCAACAGCGCGTGGCGCTACGATCCGGCAACCGATGTGTGGACGGAGCTGGCGCCGATGCCCACGGCGCGAGGTGCGGCGGCCGCTGCCGTGGTCAACGGGAAGATTTACGTCGTCGGCGGTGCGGCGCCGCTCGAGGGGGACAGCCGCCCCGTGCATCCGTTGCGCCCCAACCGGTCGCTGGGCACGGTGGAGGAATACGATCCGGCTACGAATACCTGGCGCACCCGGGTATCGATGCCGGTGGCTCGAAACCACGTAGCGATCGGTGCCGTCAATGGCAAGGTCTACGTCATCGGCGGACGTCTCGGATCCGCATTCATAACGGCCGTGCCCAGCAATACGGATCTCGTACAGGAATACGATCCAGCCACCGACGTATGGGCGCTCAAGGCGCCGATGCCGACGCCACGCAGCGGCGTAGCGTATGCCGTCATTGGCGACAAAATTTACGTCGCGGGCGGCGAGGCTCAGACCCCCGAGTATTTCGCGGCGTTTCGCGCTCTTGAGGTCTATGACCCTGCCACCAACCGCTGGGAGAAATTGCCGTCGATGCCCATTCCGCGCCACGGCATCGCGGGTGCGGCGCTGGGGAACCGTTTCCATCTGGTCGGCGGATATGCGCAGTCGCCCATCCTGCCGCGGCCGAAGGGCATGCAGTTCCACGTCGAGCAACATGACGTATTCGAGGTTGTCCGCCCCTGAGGGCTACGGTCACGCAGAAATGAATGGAACCTTGGTTTTTACTGCCAGAACGTCAAAGGAGGAGAAATCATGAATGCCCATCCGATCAGAACGCTTGCTGCTGCACTGGCGGGCACCGCGCTCGCAGCGGCCGTATTATTTGCCACAGCCGCCGCAGCGCAAGGCATGCCATCGGTTGATGTGGTGGTCGGCAACAATTTCGGCCATTTGCCCATGTTCGTCGGAGTGGAAAAAGGCCTGTTCAAGAAGCATGGCGTCGACGTCAAGCTGAAGGTGGTCAACATTGGCTCGCAGATGGTCGGCTACATGAAGAAGCGCGAGGTCCAGTTCGGCGACATGAGCGTGACCACATTCCTGAAGGCGCGCCACGATGGCGACCCGTTTCGGGTGGTAGGCATCATCATGAGCGACGCTACGCGCGCCAATGCGGACGAGCCGCTGGCGATGGTGGCGAGCAAGGCATCGGGCATCAAGCCCGGGGCCATCGACGCGCTGAAAGGCAAACGCATCGGCCTGTCCCGCGGCCAGACCTCTGACGAATACCTGAAGATGATCCTCGCCCGGCGCAACATGAAGTACGAAGACGTGCAGATCGTGGACATCGGCAGTGGAAGCCAGACGCAACTCGTGTCGCTGTTGAAGGAGGGTAAGGCTGATGCGGTCGTGTGCTGGGAGCCGTTCAATACCATGGTCCTCGACCAGGTGCCCGATTCATACGTGGTGGTTCGGGGTGGTGGCCACCTTTCGTACGTCATGATCGTTACCGCGCACATACCGACGATCGAGGGTAGCCCGGAACTGGTTCGAAATTTCGTGGCCGGCCTCGCTGCCGCATCGCAATACACCCGCAAGAACCGCGACGAAGCCGTGGAGATATTTGCCAAGTGGGTACCGGGACTGGAGCTCGCCGTCGGCAAGAAGGCGGTCCAGCACATCAGCTACGATCCGCGCATTTCCGGCCCGGTCATACAGGCTTTCGAAACCGCTGAAGATGATCTGCTGAGAAACACCGTCAAGGGCGGACAGCGGCTGGACGTGCCGACGCAGTTCTCGGCCTCGTTCATCGCCGATGTGCAAAAAACCAATCCGGAATATTTCAGCGACTTGCCGCCTGTGCCCGCGCAGAGCCGCTAAGTCATGGTGCTCGCGCTCAGCAACGTAGTCATCGCACGCAAGACCGTGCGCTGAGGCGATTCACCGGGGCGCCCGCCCCAACCGACGGCCGCGGCAGCCGGCCAGGGAGCAGTCCGCATGCGCTGGAGATCCATGATCGTGTTGGTCGTGCTGCTTGCCGGGATCGCTGCGGCGCAGGCCGCGCCCTGCCTGATCGTGACCATTACCGGCGCCGGCGGCGGTCCGCCCAACTTTGGCGGCAATGCGGGCCCGGGAACCCTGGTGCGTTACGGCGACGACAGCAACGACTGCAGCGCGGTGCGGCTGCAGTTTGACGCCGGCCGCGGTACCAGCATGCGCTGGTCGCAGCTGGGTTTTGCACCGGGACAGCTTAGCGCGATCTTTTTCACGCACATGCACTCGGATCATGTCGATGGCTTTGCCGACATCATGCAGCTGCGCTGGCATTACAACTCCAAGGGGCCGAAGCTTGATGTGGTGTGCGGCGCCGATGCGACCGCGCCGCAGGGCCATGTCATGAGCTGTACACAACTTGCACAGCATGTGGCTGACGCTTATCTGCGTTCGGGCGAGATCGCCCAGCGCCTGAGCGAGGACAAGACCCGCGCCCCCGGCGGTCCGGCCGAGATGACGCGGGTGTTGACCTTCGAGCCGGCAAATGATCCGCAGCTCGTGTGGTCTGCGGGCGATGTGCGGGTGAGCGCGATTCGCTCCAACCACGTTCCGGGCCATGCTTCCTACCGCGTCGATACGCCAGCCGGCAGCGTGGTAATCGGCGGCGACGCCGGGAACGATACGCCGGCACCGCCCCGCAAGTCATCGACGTCGGAGCAGGTGGAACGGCTTGCCAGCGGCGCCGATATCGTGGTGCATTCCACCATACACCCGGTGATGGCGCCGGACCGCGGCAGCGGCATGCCGGCGCCGTTTTATTACCGCCAGAGCACCGCAACCGACCTCGGCGCGATGGCGCAGCGCGCGGGTGCGGGGCACCTGATGCTGACCCACCTGATTCCACCGGTGGGTGCGGCCAGTCAGGGGTTCTACAAGATTTTGGGTGGTGCGCTGTCGGAGGCGGACTATCGCAAGGCAGCCGAGGCGGGCGGCTACAAGGGCCGCACCGTTGTTGCGACCGATCTGGTGAGCATAAGACTGCCCGCGAAATGACGGCGCGACCGCCGTTCATGTTGTGAGGAGAGGCGGGTGATTAACGAAACGATCAAGGTACGCGTCACCGAAACCGGGCAGCTGATGGACGTCGTCGTTTTCGACAAGCGCGCGTCGTCGATCCAGGTGGTGCTGGGCGCCGGCGTGCACAGCGTGAAGTGCGAACTGACGCCGACCCGCAACGGGCTGGCGTATGCCGGATCGGCGATGGGCCGCGAAATCGTCTATGAGCGCAGCCGTGAACAGGTGCAGGCCGACATCGACCGGCTCAATCCGCGGGAATTCAAGCGGCGCTGAGAGCTCCGTTCACTCCAACTGGTGGAGCAGGAGCAGGAAGCACGCGATGAGCATGACGCCGAAGGTCAGCGCCATGCCGGCGGTGCGGTAGCGGAAATTTTCCTGCTCCTGGCTGACGCCCCAGGCATGCAGCAGGCGGCCGGAGATCAGTGCGAGGCCCAGCAGGTGGATGTGCAGCCGCGGGCCGTCATGCAGTTCCACGAAATAAATCAGCAGCAGCGCCAGCGGCACGTATTCCGCGAAGTTGGCGTTGACGCGCATGGCCCGCTGCAGCAGCGTTTTCCTGCCGCTGCCGATGGCGACACGGTAGCGGCGCCGCAAGCCGATGGTGCGGATGCTCAGCGCGACAAACAGCAGTCCGAGGAGCGCGGCGTAGAGCGGGGTGGCGGGCATGATCAGAGCCGGCTCTTACTTTGCCGGTTTGCGGAACTTCAGCGTCATGCGGTCGCTTTCGCCGATCGCATTGTATTTTTCGGGATCCAGATTGCCGCGCCGGATCGGCGGCAGCGTCCACACGCCGTTGGGATGGTCGGTGGTGTCCAGCGGGTTGGCGTTGATTTCCGCTTTTGCCTCGAGTTTGAAGCCGGCTTTTTCAGCGAGGTCGATGACATAGGCTTCAGTCATGTAGCCGGTCTTGACCATGCGCTCGAACGGGGTGCCGGGCCGGGCGCGATGCTCGACGACGCCGAGGACGCCGCCGGGTTTCAGTGCATCGAAAAATGCCCTGAATGCCGCGTGATCGGATTTCTGATTGCTCCAGTTATGCACGTTGCGGAACGTCAGCACCAGATCGGCGCTGCCCGCCGGCGCAATGCCCAACTGGTCCGGCGGGCCGAATGAGGTAAACACCGGCTTGCCGTACACCGCGGGCTGTTCGGCGACGGTTTTTTCCTGATTCGCGCGGGCCCTGCGCTGCCAGTCCGGCGCCTTGGGATTCGCGACATCATGTTGCGCGAGATAGTAGCGACCGCGTTCGCGCAGCACCGGGCCGAGGATTTCCGAATACCAGCCGCCGCCGGGCCAGATTTCGACGACGGTCATTTCCGGCCGCAGCCCGAAGAACAGCAGTGTTTCGCGCGGATGGCGGTATTGGTCGCGCAGCCGGTTGGCTTCGGGGCGATGCGTGCCGGCGATGGCGCGATCGAGTTCTGCGCCGATATTGCTTTGCGACACGGTTGCAGGTGCGCACGCGGTGATGGCTGCCGCGGCGAGTAATGAGGCGAACAAGAGAGTGTATGAGCGCATGGGTGCGTTCTCCGGCAGTACTGTTGGGCTGTGAACCGCGATCCGCAAGATTGATTCTAACCGTCTCTTTGCAATACGGCTTGAATCGCCGCGGCGGGCACCTTGATCTCCACTCCGGCGCGTTCCTCCTGCAGCAGCATCGCCACCCGCGAATCGCGCTCGGCCCAGCCGCGGTTCAGCGCCTCGGTCATGTCGGCATGGGCGAGGTTGGCGACGCGCATCGGCACGCCCAGTTCCCGCCCCAGTTCCGTGGCCAGCGTGACGTCCTTCAGTGCCAGTTTCAGCGCAAAGTCCGGCGGGTCGAAGCTGCCCTGCAGGAACTGGCGGCCGAGGCGGTCGAAGGTGCGCTGGCGTCCCAGCGAGCACTGGCGCACCGCGGCCCACAGCGCCAGCGGATCGACGCCGGCCTTGACGCCGACGGTGAAGACTTCGGCGAGCGCGGTCTGGATCGCATAGCCGGCGCAGTTATGCACCAGCTTGGCGACGGTGCCGGCGCCGATGGCGCCGATGTAGATCACCTGGTCGCCGATGGCATCCAGCACTTTGCGATGCGCGTTGAATACCTGTTCGTCGCCGCCGACCAGCAACGCCATCTTGCCCGTTTTCGCGCCGTGCGGGCCGCCGGATACCGGCGCATCGAGCATGGCGATGCCATGTTCCGCGCAGCGCGCGTTGAGCGCGCGCACCACGGTCGGCGAATTGGTGGTGAGATCGAACCACACGCCGCCGCGCTTCAGGCTTTTCATCAGATCCGCGCCGACGGCTTCGGCTTCACGCGGCCCCGGCAGCGAGGTCAGCACGACATCGGCGATCCGGCCCAGCGCCAGCACCGAGTCAGCCCAGACTGCGCCTGCGGCCAGTACGGGTTTTGCCATTTCCGGCCGCAGGTCATGCACCACGAGTTCAAAGCCCGCCTTGCGCAGATTGAGCGCCATCGCGCCGCCCATGGTGCCCAGTCCGATGAATCCGACTTTCATGAACCCTCCCGGAAACGACTATAAAATAGTAAAAGCCATCTCAAAAATCCCCTCTCCCCACCCCTCTCCCCGCAAATGCGGGGAGAGGGAGCGTTTTTGAGATGGCTTCTAATAAAAACAACGCATGACGTTAAAATTCCCGTGTCACGGCAATGTCGCGCATCACCGCTTGCGGCGTGTGATGGTGCGCGGCGCGCGCGGTTTTTGCGGCTTCGTCGTCACCATCGCAGGCCTGCAGATAGGAACCGAGTTCGCGGGCATGCGCAACCACGGCGCGCCCGAAGCGCACGCGCGCCGCGGAGTAGCGCGGCAGCGCCTCTGCCGGATCATGGTCCGCCGCCTGCAGCGCATCAACCAGCGCCATCGCATCGCTCGCCGCCTTGGACACGCCCATGCCGCAATGCGGCCGCGCGACAAAGGCTGCATCGCCCAGCAGCGCGATGCGGCCATGGGCCATGGCCTGCGATTCCAGATCGAAAATGGCCTGGAAAAACGGCTGCCGGGTTTTGGCGACCACTTCGGCGAATTGCGGCGACAGCGCGGCCTGTGCGCCGCGGCGCATGTCGTCGAGTACCTCGGCGCGGATCAGCGGCGGCGGAATCGCCATGTCATGCCGGCGGTCGTGGATGTCGGTGCACAACTGCGGCAGTTCGCGCAGGGCATGCACGGGCCGGTACCAGACGAAGTTGTAGCAGCGCTCGCCGGCGCGGGTGGAATTGGTGAAACCGGCGACCGGATAGCCGAGCATGTGTTCGCGCGGCGCCAGGCTGAAGCCGAACAGCGGAAAGAGGTCGCGATGGGTTTCCGGCGTCAGATCGTTTTCATCGACGAGTCCGCGCCATGCGACGTAACCGGCATAGACGGGCCGGTCTTCCGGGGCGAGCTGCGCGCGCACCGCGGAGCGGATGCCGTCGGCGGCGATCAGCAGATCGCCATGCGCCGCGGCGCCATTGGCGAAACTTACGGTGACGGTGTGCGCATCCTGGGTAACGCCGGTGCAGGCGTGGTCGAAGTGGTAGCGGTCTGCGGGGAGCGCGTCTTTCAGCAGTGCGTAGAGCCGGGCCCAGGTCGTCAGGCATTGTTTGATGTCCAGCGTGCCGACGGCCGCACCGCTGCGGTCGAAGGCGATGCGCCCCGCAATGTCCACGCCGAAACTGCCGTCAATGCGGATGCCGATGCGGGCGAGCGCCGCGAACAGGTCGGGATGGGTGATGATGCCGGCGCCGCGGCCGGCCAGCGCTGCGCCGGCCTGCTCGAACACCTGCACATCCCAGCCCTGGCGATGCAGCAGGTTGGCGGCAAACAGGCCGCCGAGGGAGCCGCCGATGACCAGCGCGCGTAACAAGGAAAACCTCCCTCATCCCAACCCTTCTCCCGGAGGGAGAAGGGCTTACCCTCCCTCTCCCCCCGGGAGAGGGAGGGAGGGTGAGGGAAAAGGCGCGCGCGATTGCGAGGTCATGTTGTTAGTCCTTCTACGCCGCTTGCTGGACTTCGGTGCCGGGATAGTTCAGCTCAATGGTCACGCCGCTCGGGTCCTCGAAAAACACCTGATGCAGATTGAGCGACGGCACGGTACGCTCACGGAAAGCCACGTGGTGTTTTTTCAGCCGCTCGCACATTGCGGCGAGCCCGGTGGCGGCGAAGGCCAGGTGATCGACGGTGCCGGTACCGTTCAGCGTGTCGAGGTCGCGGTCGCCGAGATATTCCTTCAGGCCCTGCGGATCATTCAGGTCGATGCCGATGATGTGGACAACGCCGGTGGTGTCCGGATACTGCGGCCCGTTGTACAGCCACAGGCCGGGGAATTTGAACGGCGGGCGGAAGCCGACGGTGAAGCCCATGACTTCCGTGTAGAAGCGGCGCGAGGCTTCGACATCGAGCGTGCGGATGGAAAAGTGATCGAGTTTGCCGATGGGCATGGCGCGGCTCCGGATGTTATTGCAGCGGTGAAAACGCCGAGGGCATGACGATCTTGTTTTCCTGCGCGGTCAGCGTGCCATCGGGCAGGTTGAGCTTTTTGGCGACGATCGACGGCGGCCACACGCCCGTGGCGAGGGCCTGATCACGCGCTTCGTTGCGGTGGTTGAGCGAGGTGTAGGCCCAGATGTGCGTGAAGCGGTTCAGGCCGCCCAACTCGGAATACCAGACGCCGACCAGCGGGCTGATTTTTGTGCGCGCCGGAATCGCCTGGTCCCAGACCTTTTGTATCTTGGGCAGATCGCCGGGCGCGACGGTATAGGTGCGCATTTCGAAATACGGTCCCATCTTGCCCGGCTTGACTTCGGGGGAGCACGCAAACGGAATGTAAATCTCGGAGCGCATGCTGAGTATGAATTCGCCGATTTTCGGCGGCCAGTTGCCGGCCTGCACTGCGGCGGCGCGGATCCTGTCGCGTTCCGCGAGATCCTGGTACGGCCAGACATGGATGATCTGGTTCAGCGGGCCGATCTCGGTATGCCAGAACGCGGCCAGCGGCGAGAGTTTTTTGCGGTATTCGTAGGCCTCGCCAAAGCGCTTCTCGACTTCGGGTTGCGACTTGGGCTTGATGTCGTAGGTGCGCACTTCGTAGATCATGGTTTTCTCCGGATGGGTGCCGCAGTGTGAGGCGGGAAGTTTACCAGAGACGCCCGTCGCCGCAGCCGCCGGTGCTTCTGTATGGACCTTACTCATATTCTGGACACGCCGCCGCGTCCCGCGCCATGCCGCGCTATGATGCGGACACTAAAATCTGTCTATTCCGGAGGGGAGCATGGCCAAGAAACGTTATGCGCGCGTATCACAGCCGCGCAAATGCAAATTGATCATCGAAAAAGACGTGCAGATACCGCTGCGCGACGGCACCATCATCTATGCCGACGTGTTCCGCCCGAATCTCCGCGAGCGCGTGCCGGTGATACTCAACACCGGCCCTTACCAGAAAGACAAGCTGTGGCGTCCGCCGGCGGACCTCGAAGAGGCGGCGAATCCGTACATGAACTGGGAGACCGTCAACCCCGAGTGGTGGTGTCCGCGCGGCTACGCCTGCGTGCGCGTGGATGTGCGCGGCTCCGGCAAGTCGCCGGGAAAATCGGATCCCAGTTCGTATCAGGAAGGGCTCGATGCCTACGACGCCATCGAGTGGATCGCCAAACGCGACTGGTGTTCGGGCAGCGTCGGCATGCTGGGCATTTCATACCATGCATCGTCGCAATGGCGCGCCGCCAACCTGCAGCCGCCGTCGCTGAAGGCGATCATGCCGTGGGAAGGCCGCGCCGACCAGTATCGCGACCAGGCCTATCACGGCGGCATTTTCGCGCTGGGTTTCGTCGGCAACTGGTGGCTGACGCACACCGCGCACCACCTGCTCGGCAAGCCGCGCAGCTACAACCCCGATGCCTTCCACAACGACATGATGTGGCAGTTCATGCGCAACGACCTCGACTCCGAGTTCTGGCGGCTCTCCAGCGCGCGCTGGGAGCAAATCAAGGTGCCGGTGTACAGTGTCGGCAACTGGGGCGGTTTTTCGATGCACCTGCGCGGCAACACCGAAGGTTTTGTGAACGCCGCATCCAAACACAAGAAGCTGCGCATCCACACCGGTTCGCATTTTCATCCCTTCCATGCCGAAGAGGGGCGCATGGACCAGTTGCGCTGGTTCGACCACTGGCTGAAGGGCATAGACACCGGCATCATGGACGAGCCGCCGGTCAAGCTGGAAATCCGCACCGGCGGCAGCAAAAAGCCGTATCCGTTCCGCACCGAGAATGAATGGCCGCTGAAGCGCACGCAGTGGACGAAGCTGTATCTGAAACCGGAACGCGCCAAGCCGGGCGGCCCCGACGCCGTCGAAGGACTGCTCGCGAAATCAGCGCCGAAGAATCGCACGAAGCTGTCCTATTCCGCCAGCGGCATGACCTCGGCGGGCGTTGCCGGCGGCTCGTCGTTGTCCACCACCTACGGCAATGCCGGGCGCACCGGCGTTGCCTTCGTGACGCCGCCGATGGCGGCCGACACCGAGATCACCGGGCCGCTGATGTTGAACCTGTGGGTGTCGAGCACGTCGGAAGACATGGATATTTTCGTGACCATCCGCAACATTGATCCGAACGGCAAGGATGTCTGCGAAGTCGGCCAGCACGGCCAGCCGATACCCTGCGTGACCAAGGGCTGGCTGCGCGCCTCGCACCGCAAGCTGGATACCAAAAAATCGCTGCCGTACCGGCCCTATCACACGCACGACGAGCGCCTGTGGCTGAAGCGCAATGAAGTCGTCGAATGCAAGATCGAAGTGTGGCCGACCAGCATGGTGTTCAAAAAAGGCCACCAGTTGCGCGTCGATATCCAGCCCCGCGACGGCCAGGGCAGCGCGCCGTACACCCACTATCACGCCGATTACAACGCCGGTGCGGTGAACTCGGTGTATACAGGCGGTGCGACGCCGTCGTATCTGATGGTGCCGGTGATTCCGGCGAAGAAAAAGCGCTGAGCGGCTTCAGGGCTTGCCGGAAAATAAAAATGCGCCGTTCGCGGCGCATTTTTTATCGACAACTATCGATGATCATCCCGGCTCCAGCATGTCGCGCGCCCAGTAGAGCACCGCGGCGAGCCGCGGCGGCAGGAGGTCTTCGGCTTCCTCGAAACTGATCCAGCGCCACTCGTCGTGCTCCGGCTGGCCGAGCTCGTGCGAGATCGGCAGCGTGATGTGTTCGGTTTCGGTGACGGCGAGGTAGTAGCGCGCGATCTTGCCGTTGGCGTAGGGTATGGTTTCCTTGT
The DNA here is from genome assembly GCA_964486865.1 of uncultured Bordetella sp. Classification (GTDB taxonomy): domain Bacteria; phylum Pseudomonadota; class Gammaproteobacteria; order Burkholderiales; family SG8-41. Next base: position 85,823 of record CAZAOZ010000004.1, on the reverse strand, counting down.
ACGACTCGCCGAACTTGAAGTCGAGGTCTTCGATGCCGGTTTCCTCGGAGGCCTCGCGTTTGGCGGCGTCCAGCTCGTCCTCGCCAGGTTCGACCAGGCCTTTGGGAAAATCCCAAAGGTTGAACGAACGCAGCACCAGCAGCCGCCAATCCCCGCCGCGGCGTTTCACGATGACCACGCCTGCGGATCGCGGGGGTTTGATCATGGAATCTGGATCTTGCCGGGGCCGCCGGGTCCGCCGAGGCCGCCCATGCCGCCCGCTCCGGGCACGACGATGGACGAGGCCTGCTGGCGGCGCAGTTCCTGCAGGTCGCGCACGGTGCGCTCGACGGCTTCCTTGGCGGAAGTGCCGAATTGTTCGACGGCTTCGCCGATATTTTTGGCTTCGATCTCGAAATTGATCGGCAGCGGGCCGGCGTTGGTCATGATCTGTGCTTCGCCGACATACAGCGTGGGGCGCGCGGCGTCGTCGCTGCCGTCACTCTTGATCGGGGTCATGCGGCGGATGGTGCCGACCTTGCGGTCGGTTACGATGTCTTCTCGATACAGTGCAGCCGCGTCCATTTTTGTTTCCTGCTCGGGTCGTTGAGCCATGACAGCGCTTCCTGAAATGAATGAATGCGACAGGGTATCAAAAACGCCCGGAATAGGGCATCTCCGATGCGATAATAAGGCCATGACCCGCATCACCCTGGCCACCATCAACGCCCGCTATGTGCATGCCGCCCTCGGTCTGCGCTATCTGCGCGCCAACATGGGCGCGTTGCATGGCGTGACGCACATTGCCGAATTCGTGCTCGGCGACCGTCCGGCGGATATTGCCGAGCGGCTGCTGGCGGAGCGGTCTACGATCATCGGCTTCGGCGTTTATATCTGGAACGTGGAGGAAACCGCGCGCGTGGTGGCGATCCTCAAGCGCGTGGCGCCGGAAATCATCGTTATCGTCGGCGGCCCCGAAGTCAGTTACGAAACCGAAGGCCAGCGCATCTGCGCATTGGCCGATTATGTGGTCACCGGCTGGGGCGATGTGACTTTTCCGAAACTGTGCGCCGACATCGTCGCCGGCAACAGGTCCGAACAGAAAATCCATGCCGGCGTGCAGCCGCCGCTGAGCGAGATTGCCTCGCCGTATGGTGAATACACCGCTGAAGACATCGCGCGACGTTTTATTTATGTCGAAGCTTCGCGCGGCTGCCCGTTCAAGTGCGAATTCTGCCTCTCGGCGCTGGACAAGACGGCGTGGCCGTTCGAGCTGGAGCGTTTTCTCGGTGAACTCCAGGCGCTGTATGACCGCGGTGCGCGGCATTTCCGTTTTGTGGATCGCACCTTCAACCTCAAGATCGCGGCGAGTCTGTCGATACTCGAATTTTTTCTGGCACGGCTGAGTGATGACCTGTTCATCCACTTCGAGCTGATTCCCGATCATCTGCCGGAGAAACTGAAAGCCGCGATAGCGCGATTTCCGCAGGGCAGGCTGCATTTCGAAGTCGGCATCCAGACCTGGGACGAGACGGTGCAGGCGCGCATTTCACGCAAACAGGACAACGCGCTGGCCGAGGCCAATCTGCGCTGGCTGCGCGAGGAATCCCCGGCGCTGATCCACGTGGACCTGATTGCCGGGCTGCCCGGCGAAGATCTCGCCAGTTTCGGCCGCGGATTCGACCGGCTGCATGCATTGAGGCCCCATGAAATCCAGGTCGGCATACTCAAGCGGCTGCGCGGCGCGCCGATTGCCCGTCATACGGAGCAGCATGCGATGCGCTACAGCCCGGATGCGCCGTATGTGGTGCTGGCCACGGATAAACTGAGTTTCAGCGATGTGCAGCGCATCGTGCGTTTTGCGCGCTACTGGGATCTGGTCGGCAATTCCGGGCGATTCCACCGCACGCTGCCGCTGTTGCTGGCCAATCAGCCATTTGCGCGGTTCATGCAATTCACCGACTGGCTTTATGCGCGCACCGCCAAGACCCATGAATTCGCACTGGAAAAACTGTGCGGGTACCTGCATGATTTTCTGGTGGAGTCGGGCGCTGATACCGCGACTGTGGCGACGGCGGTGGCAGGTGACTACGAAGCCAGCGGCGCCAAGGGCCGGCTGCCGTTCATGGCCGAAGGGGTGCGGCCCGAACCCCGCGCCGGCGCGCGTGGCAAGCTGCGCCAGGCGCGGCACGTACATGCCTGAACCCAGTGATGAGTGCTGAGTGATGAACGCGGAGCGAAAAACCTGCCATGCGCCGATTTGATCCCCATGAAAATGCCCGCAATGTGCTGGGCGAGAAGCTGCAGACCTGCAGCGATCGGCCGAAGACCGGTTTTTTCCGCGACGGCTGCTGCAACACCAGTCCCGAGGATGTCGGCGTGCATACCGTGTGCGTGGTGCTGACCGCGGAATTTCTCGAATACAGCAAGGCACAGGGCAACGACCTGTCCACGCCGCAGCCGGAGTTCGGCTTTCCCGGTCTCAAGCCGGGCGACCGCTGGTGCCTGTGCGCGCCGCGCTGGCGCGAGGCGCTCGACGAGGGCAAGGCGCCGCGGGTGGTGCTCGCCGCAACCCATGAAGCATCGCTGGAGTTCGCGTCGCTGGCGGATTTCAAGAAACACGCCATCGACCTGTCTTGAGGAGGAAGCATGACTGACATCGACGGTAAAACCCTGACGCCGCTGCCCGCCGAAGACCTGATCACGCTGACGCACATCATCTATGGCCTGCACGCCTTCAGCGCGCTGACGGGGCTGACCAGCGCCGCGTTCATCGTCACCGCGTTCCTGACCGGCTGGCCGTCGATCATTGCGGTGATCATCAATTACGTGAAACGCGATTCGGTGCGCGGCACTTTTCTCGATTCGCATTTTTCGTGGCAAATCCGCACCTTCTGGTGGGCGGTGGGCTGGTTTGTCATCGCCTGGCTGATGATCGTTACGGTGATAGGCGCGCTGGTCGGCCTGCCGCTGATGCTGCTGGTCGGCATCTGGGTGATTTACCGCATCGTTCGCGGCTGGATTGCCCTGGCCGGGCGCAAGGCGATGCCGTTGCCCGGCTGAGCACAGTGTCCATCCGCATCGACAAATGGCTGTGGGCCGCGCGGTTTTTCAAAACACGCTCGACGGCACAGCAGGCGGTGGAAGGCGGCAAGGTCAAACTGCACGGCGAGCGCGTCAAGCCGGCGAAGGAAGTGCGCATCGGCGACGAACTGGTGATCCATATCGGCGCGTATGAATGGGCCGTCCGTATTGCCGGATTGTCGGACAAGCGCGGTTCGGCGACCGTGGCGCGCGCGCTGTATATTGAGGACGAAGCGAGCCGGGTGAAGCGCGAAGAGCAGGCTGCGTTGCGCAAGTTCGCCGCCGATCCGGCGCAGGATCGCCACGGCCGCCCGACCAAACGCGAACGGCGGCAACTGGAACGCTGGCGCGAGAATTAAATAAACTCCCCTCTCCCCGCATGCGGGGAGAGGGCAGGGAGAGGGGGCGGGGCAGCCGCATTGTTCCGCACTTTGTTTCAAACCGGTCTTGCAGGAGCAACACCATGAGCGCACAAGACAAGTCGAAAGACATCGATCTCGAACAGGCCGCACAACTGCTCGACGCGCTGGAGCGCGATCTCGCCAAGGTGCGCGGCGACTCGCAGGATGTGCAGCGATTGCGCGATGAAGTGCAGACACTGCGCAACGTGCTCAACTCGCCCGTGCAGCGCCACCACTGGGTCAGCGACAGCCTGCACGACATCCGCGGCCTGCTCGACGCCACCGTGGACGAGGCGGTCTATGAGGGCATGACCATCAGTCGCTATGCCGCCGAGATTGCGCGCATCCTCGGCCTGTAAAACATCAATTAACTTCAAAGGCGGCCACAGAGGGCGCAGAGGGCACCTCGCGTCGTTGAGTCCCTTGTGCATTGATATTGCCGGGATTTTCTCTGTGAACTCTGTGTCCTCTGTGGCTAGAAGGTTTGGGTTAACAACAAGATACGTATTACCCCCGCTGCGGCCCCGCGCGGCCGTTCTCGACCACATAGTTCGCCAGTGCATACACCCGGGAATGTTCATCCGCGGGATGGAATACCGCGCGGAAGGTCGTTTCCCAGCGCTGCGGCGTGACCGTGCAGCGCGCGTAACCGCGGCGCGCGCCGTTGGCGAATCTGACATGCGGATTCTCTGCCAGCAGTGCGTCGATGCGCGCCTGGCCGGGGCCGAAGGAACTGATCGAGGTGGTGACGAATTCGCTGGCGACCACCGGTGATTTTTCGTGGTCGAAATCCACTTTCAGTTCGTTGGCCGAGGCGAAATGCACGTCGCCGCCGATGATGACCGGATTGCGGATTTTGCGCTGCGCGATGAAGCCCAGCAGTTTTTCCCGCGCGCGCGGATAGCCGTCCCAGCCGTCGGTGTACACAATCCGTGCCGTGCCCGGCTCGCGGTCGGCCTGCGCCATCAGCGTGGTCTGCGCGAGCACATTCCAGCGTGCCGCGGAATTCGTCAGCGCCTGTTCCAGCCAGCGCTCCTGCGTTGCGCCCAGCAATGAGCGGCCCGGCAGGGTGAGCTCGGGACATTCGGCGACATTGACCTGATTGCCGCCGCCGCGGCCCTTGCGCGGGCACACCTGGTAGTCGCGGTACTGGCGCATGTCGAGCATCTGGATATTCGCCAGCGCGCCCATGGCGTGCGTGCCGTAGATTTTCATGTGGGGCCCGCCGGCGTAGCTGCCCGGCGGCAGCGGCATGTGTTCGTAATACGCCTGATACGCCGCGGCGCGCCGCGCGAGGAACGCATCGACCGGGTCCAGATCCTGCGAGCGGTCGTTGGCGTAATCGTTATCGACTTCGTGATCGTCCCAGGTCACCAGCCACGGGCAGGCGGCGTGGGCGGCCTGCAGATGCGGATCGGTTTTGTAGAGGGCGTAGCGGTTGCGGTAATCGTTGAGCGTGTACGGTTCCGGCGCGCCGACATGGCGCACAAAATCCGCTTTGCGGCCCCACGACGCCTCATAGATGTAATCGCCGACATGGATGACCAGATCCAGCGGCTGCTGCGCCATGTCGCGATAGGCTGCAAAAAATCCGTGCTCGTAGTGCTGGCATGAAGCAAGGGCGAAGGCGAGCGGGGTGTGCTGGTCATCCGCGGCGGGTGCTGCGCGCGTATGGCCGACGGGGCTCACCGCATCACCTGCCATGAAGCGGTACCAGTACCAGCGCGCCGGCTGCAGGCCGCGCGCGTTGACATGCACCGCATGGGCAAAGGCCGGCACGGCGGCAACTGCGCCGCGATCGACAATTTTCTGAAAATGTTCGTCAGCGGCGATTTCCCAGCGCACGTTCACGGCGGCAGGCGGCATGCCGCCGCCGTGCAGTGGATCGGGCGCCAACCGCGTCCACAGCACGACGGAATCAGGCTGCGGATAACCGGAAGCGACGCCGAGTGAAAACGGGTTTTGTGCAAAGCGCGGCTGTGCGATTACGCGCGGCGCGGGCAGCGCCAGTGCGGCGGACAATGCTGCACTGCGGAGCAAAAAATCGCGGCGGGTGATTGGCATGGCGTGCGAATGTTAACGCGCGAAGATTGCAACAGGCCTACAGCCGGGAGTCACGGCGCCTGTATTCGATCAACGCCGGGTACGGGCAAAGGCTATGTATAACAATTTGTTTTTATGGATATTTCTTGCCGGCGATGCGGCCGCACATGGGACCGGAGAGCAAGTCTGGCAGCGCCTTCCTGGCGCTGCGCAGGCGTGACTGCGGCATATCAGGCCGCCTGGCTACAGGCGAATTTATTTTTTATGGCGTCGCATTTATTTCGGGGGAGCGTGACGTGTTTCTCTGTTATTTTATGGCCGGCCGCGCGCCGGGTAATCAGTTCGCAGCGATTGCGCGAGGAGTAAAAACACTAAAACGCTCTGCGGTGATGTTGTTACGGTCTTTTCTTGCGGTCAAACCGGGTATTTCCCTGAATACAGGATCTCACATGGCAAGTATTTCCTTTTTTCCGTCCCGGTCGGACCGGGTGCGGGTTGCGGCTTTATGCGTTGCGTTGCTGGTCAGTGCCGGGGCGCATGCCAACCCCGCCAATTGCGACAACGACATGACGGAAGATCAGCGCTTTCAGGCAAGTCTGTGTTCCGCTCACGCCGGCTGCCGTTTTGTTTTTGGCATTGCGGATACCTGCATCAAGGCGAAAAGCTTTCTTTCCAGACTCGGATTGGGCGGCAGGGGCAGCGCCACCGAAGTGACGGATAGCAGGGTCAGTAACGCGCTGGTCGAGAGCGGTGTGCCCCAGTCCGGGATTTCCAGTTGCCTGTTTGATTTTGACCGGACCAAATGCGGGGAATATTTATCCGGCGGTCCCAAACAGCCGGGCGCCAAGGAGAAAGCTGATGAAATTGTCGAGCGGCTGAAGGGAAAGGTCTATGACACAACTGTGTGGGATGCGGGTCTGGGGCTGGCCAAAGAAGGCTTGCTCATGTGCGACGCCGCAACCAACGAGGCGAATATGCGCGATGCCGTGCGCGCCAAGGAGCGCTGTGCGCTCGCCGACGGGAATATCAATGCCTGTCTTTCAACAAAACAGGGGCACGAAGAGTTACGCAGGAACCTCCAGAGCCTGATTGATGGGGGTGGGCTGGGCGCGGATGCTGCTGGCTACCGGAGCCTGGCAAGCACCCCGTATCCGGCATGCCCGACTACGCTGCCGAGTTCCGGCAAGACGCCCAAAGTCGCGCTGGCTGATTATCTGAAATTCTGGGATACGCCCGAAGAACCGAAATCGAAAAAAACCGAACCGGCCGGGGGCACCGATGGTATTGCGGGCCTGCTGGAGAAAGGCGTCAGTCAAGTTGAGAAAGGCATCAGTCAAGTCAGCGACTGGTTCAGCAAGGCTTTCTCGTCCGAACAGAAGCCGACCAGCAAGGAGGAGGAAAGCAAGCGGGAAGCCGGTGCTTGGGTGGATAAAAATCTCGCGGACACACAGGCGCGGGCGGACAGAGAGCAGGAGGAAAAAAACCGGAAGGCGCAGGAAGCCAGTGCAAGGCTGGAAAGGGCTCGTGAGGCCGAACGGATCGCAAACCAGACACCCGCAGAGCGCATCACGGACAGTTTCGACCAGCGCATTGCCGCTGCGCGCGAGCAGTGCGCCGCCAATGACAGCAGCTGCAATACGGGTTGCATGGCCGTTGCGGCGGTGGGCGTGTTTTCGATATTCATGGCCAGAGGTTCCTCAGCTTCCGGTGCTGCCGGCGAACAGGTCCAGCAATGCAGCAATCGCTGTGACCAGGCCAAGAGCAGTTGCGAGCAGGAGGTCAGTGCACTGGAGCAGGAGAAGTCACGGGCAATCAGCAATGCGACTCGTGGCCCGTCTGTGGCATCGGCCAACACTGCCGCAACTGGTGCAGGCGCCGGTGGCAGAGGGGCAAGTGCCGGTGGCAGAAGCTGTCGCGAGATACTGGAAAGCTTGGTGGGACCAGTGAATGATGGCAACCCGATGAATGCGGCGGGGAGCAATCTCCGGTATCCGCTGGGGCAGATTTATTCGGATCAGGTCTGGGCTGCGCAGATTTACGTGCGGGTTGCCAACACGCACCCCGCCTGTGCCAATGATCAGTCATCCAAGGAGGCAGTGGCGGCCAGTTTGCGCAGCACGCAGGGGTATTGCCGGCAAACGGAGAGCCTGAGGAGTGGAGGCCCCTTCAATTGCGACACTGGTCAGAGTTACGGTGGCACAGCGGCCAGGACTGAAGCGGCAATTCGGCAACTGTTTCAGGAAACATCGGTTGCGGGAGGGGGCGGCGCACCGGCAAGACCGCCTGACGGAACCTGCAAGGCGGCTGTTGCCCAGCAGGAGGCCGATTTCACGGTTATCAACCAACGCGGGAAAAGTACTGGGGCCGCAAATTCCACCGTGCCCAGCATGCAGGTCGGACTCTACATGATGAGCGAGCGACTAAAGCTGCTTGACCGGTTATGCAGGGGGCAACCGGAGTATGGTGGATATGCTTCGATGAAGCAGTCGCAAGACAGCACCATGCGGGCCTGCAGGCAGATCGCGACCAACAGTGCCGATTGCGCGCCAAGGGTCGCGTGGTAGACAACACCAGGGGCCAGTTCAGACCATGATAGTGCGGTGGGCTCTTTTGCCGGTATACCTGTCCCAAGTTGAGCCAGTTATTTCGATACACATTGAACGGGGAACATTGCATGACACTCATCCGTGCGCTGTGGTGCCTGATCGCCGCCTGCTGCCTGTTGCCTGCCGTGGCCCATGCGCAGTCACCCGTCCAGGTCACCTCCCAGCGTGCGATCAGCGGCGCGCCGCTGCTGTTCCAGTCGCAGCCCGATCCCGAGATTTCCGGGCGCCACGTCAGCTTCACCGAGAGCGGCTGCGCGCTGTCCTTCTCGGCCGCCGCAGTGCGCGGCCTCACCTGGAGCGGCGCATGCCACGGCGGGCGGATGCAGGGACGGGGCGCGGTAACAGGTTATGACTACGAGCAGCAGCCGGTGTTTTTTTTCGAGGGCCATATCGAGCGCGGGCTGCGCAACAGCGGCGTGATGTACGAGGTCGGTCGCAAGGGTGATGCGTTGATCGGCTGGCGCACCGCAATCGTCGGCTCGGCGCTGCAGCCGCGCACCGAGATGCCATTTCTCGACATGCCGAGGCCCTTTCTGCTGGCCATGGACGACTGGAGCCGGCAAACCGACGGCAAGGATCTGCTCGCGAGCATGGGCGCAACCTGGGCGCCGGTCCGTCAGCCGGCAGCCGAGCCACAAGTGCTGGGCCTGCTGAGCGGTGCAGTTGCAGCGGCAGCAGGCGGCAAAACTGCCGCCGAACGAAGACAACTGGCGCTGGAGGCGCTGGCGGGTAATTCCCCGGGCGGCAGTGGCGGTGGCCCCGGCGCAGCTTCTGCGAGCCCATCCAGCGACATGGTCGAGGTCACCGGGTCAATGGCGCATTGCCTGAAAGTTGTTCCTGCAGGCAATGACCCGTCCGTCGACACCAGCACATGGGCGGCAGGCGAGCCACGCTCCCGAATTGAGAAGGCCGTGGTGCTGGTGAATACGTGTCCCAACTACCTTACTACCCATTTTTGTTATGTCTCGGGCGGGCGCAATGTTCTGACCGGAGCAATACAGGATACGCGGCAAGGCTGCGAGAATTTATACGGCGGCGACACGATACAGCGAACGGGAAAAATACCGCGTGACCAGCCTATGGGAACACACCCATCGACGCGGTTTAATTTCTTTGATCGAAACCTGATAACAACCCGTAAATCCGTATTTGCCTGTGACGCCAGGACTGAACAGATTGAAGTCATACGGAAGGGCGGTGTCACCCTGGCAGGCAATCGCGCGTGCATCAAACGACGCGGCAATGCTTTTCATCCTGGACCGCTGGATGCCCGGATTATTCCGATCCAATAACGCAGGACCAACGAGGAGCCTTGCGTGACCCCGGCCAGTGTGTTGCGGCAATTGACCACTGCCTTCCGCCTATTGTCTACTTTGGCCCATGCGCAGTCAGCTTCCTCCAGGCGGGCGACTCAGAGACAGGGTGGTATTACCCAAAGTAACGATACTTTTAATGACCGCACTTAATGTCATCTTTGAAAGAATATAAATGAACACGCTACGCAATCTGATTGCCGTGCTTTGGCTGGTATCCAGCGCGACTGCTTTTGCTCAGGCCGTTCAATTGACTGTTCCTTTCCCGCCCGGAGGACTGACTGACATCGTCGCAAGAATCCTTGGGACGGAGCTGGCCCCTATTCTCGGGAAACCGGTAGTTATCAGCAACGTGCCTGGCGAAGTTGGAGCCGTTGCCGTCCGGGGATTCGGTAATGCACGAGCGGACGGCAGTCAGATAATCATTGTCACTGCAGCAATCAGTCAGCCTGCACCTGAGGTAGGCGGTCTTGTGCCATTGGCAGCCGTTGTCGGTGAAACTTCAAATTGGAGGTGGGCGGGAGTATTTGCTCCTCCGGGAACTCCAGCAAGCATAGTCAGGGACTTGGAGCGTGCGCTATTGGCTGCGCTGAATTCTCCCGGATTCAGTGCCGGCATGATGAAGCTGAGCAACACCAAGTTCGGGTTCAGCCCGAACCCGGGCGACGGCGCGAGTCTTGCCCGGCTCACGGGGTCGGTCGGGCAACCGGTTCAAGCGCAGGTTGTGCGTCAACCTGCGGGCAACGCAGGGCCCAATGCCCAAGCTGACGATCCCAAAGTAGTAGGCGGGTCTTACAGGCGATGAGCAATCGTTTGCCCAAGGAGAATGAAATGAATGATGGAGAAATGGTTGCTTTGCCGCCGGATCGTCTCCGTGAATCCAGGAAGCCAATCAATCCATGGTCAGTGTTGATAGGGTTGATGCTGGTTTGCGCGTCCTCTCAGGCAATTGCGCAGGTTTGCGAAGCAGAGCATCAGGCGGCGGTCAGAGAGGAGCCAGCCAATGCTCTTCTCAAGATTCGCCCCAGTGATCCCGGTTCATTGGAGAGGATACTTGTCTTCAAAGCAGACTACGACCCCCTCAGAAGAGAGCTGGCAGAGTCCGCATCGGGTACAGGAATAAAGAAAAGGTTTCCGGACATAGAGAGAAATCTCCGCGGATTGCAATTGTGGGAAAAATCGCAAGAGATGAATGTTCGGGACGCTGGCCAACTGCGTGGGGCTTTTTTTCAAAGATATCTTTTGTGTGTGATCCGTGCGCAGATAAGCGTGCTTGAACGCGGCAGTTCGCCTCCCTCTCAACCTACGCAGGTTTGTGAGGCCGAGCGTCAGCGGCTCAGAACGCTTTCCAATGCGACAACATCTGGTTTTCGAGCCATCGACAGGCCAATAAACGTACTAATGAATGAAACGATACCGCGTACGATGCAGGACTTCAGCAACTATCTTAGTTATGGCTGTGGCGGCATGAAAATGGGACATGACGGAATCCGGACGTTTTCCCCTAGCGCCCCCCCAATTTGTAATGCATTTAAGGATAAGAATCGTCCGCCTGCTCCAACTTCACCAAACTACGGTGACGCGCTTCTGCTAATGGCGGACATTTATACCAAGAAAGCGAAGGAGCTTGAAACTTCGCAGTGGGGCGCGGAGCAACTGGTGTATGCGTGCGTCGCTCGCCATATGGCGGCCCAGATCAAGCGTACATCCGTAACCCCCCCTTCCCCCAGTTCACCGGCAAATACAGTCCCGGGAGGTTTATCGCCCGACCAAATCATCTCCTGTAACCGAGAAATATTGGCCGTGCATCGTGAATCAAAAAGCTGGCCAGGCAATGCAAACGACGTGAAGGCTCGTCTTGGTCGTGTCGAGATAGAACTCTTTGAGGGACGTTGCGCGGGGCACCCAAACGCACAAGCCTGGATTAAAAGTGGGAACCTGAAGCTCGCGGGTGCCGGAAGCACAACGGACAATGAAAATCGTGATCCAGCCGGTACGCCTGGAGCCACCCACATTTCCCAAGACGTGAACCGAGCCACCGCGCTTGCCCAGAAACGCCAGGCCGAACTTGACCGGGCACGCCAGGGAAAACCCAAGCGTCACCAAGCCGGCCTGGAGGCGCATCAATGCTTGAAGCCGCAACAAGGTGGCGGAGTGATTAACGCGTGTCCGTATGCCGTTGAGTACATCTACTGTGTCTATCGGCCCACCAGAGGCAGCGATTCCGGATTTATGGACTGCGAGAAAAACGGGGGCGGCATGTGGCACATCGGCGCAGGACCGAACAGTCAGTCCATCATGCATACCTCCGGGGAGACGACCTACTGGTTCGCGTGCAAGTACGGCGAAACGCTTGACAAGCCCGATGGCGGTTCAGCGGTCGACGTACATTTCCAGGTCGGCCGCGGACTGTTGGGTCGGTGCGCCTGATGAGGGAATGGCGGGGTTCACCGATGCACATGATTGGCTCGGGACATCATGCCGTACAGCGGCAGTACGAGCCTGCCATCCCGTTCTAACTTTGTTGGGGGATCAGAAATGTATAGCTGCAGTCTCTGCAAAAGAGATGTAACGGCAGAAGTAGACCGGGAGATTTCCAGCATTGTTTCAAGTTCTGCGCCGGGACAGGCAGGATTCCCGGGAATGATGGAATATTTTGAACAACGCTATGTTTGCCGGGCTTGCAATCAACAGGCATCTGCGGCGGAAACGGCGGCGGAAAGAGCAGCAAGACGCCGCAGCTGAACCGGCGAAAGCGTGCGCTGTGCAACGGCAAAGCGAGCCTGCCGACTCGTTCTCACCTTGTTGGGGGATCAGAAATGTATAGCTGCAGTCTCTGCAAAAGTGATGTAACGGCAGAAGTGGAGCGGATAATTTCCGGCATCGTTTCAAGTTCCCTGCCGGGAAAGTCAGCACTCCCCGTCAAGATGGAATATTTTGAACAACGTTACGAATGCCGGGATTGCACCAATCGATTGTATGCTGCGGAATCGGCGGCGTACCGAGCTGGCAAACGTCCTGTTGAGCGCCGTGAAGAGGGTCCGCCCGGTGTTGTGACGGACACAGCGGTGCAACCAGCGACCAGCCCGGCACCCAAGACCCAAGCCGACGATCCCAGGGTTGGTGGTGGTGTGTACAGACGATGAACAATCGGCTGCTCAAGGGATCATCGGTTGGCGTAATTCGTTTTGAACAGTACGGCTGACGCATTGTTCTTTGTTCTGGTTATCCCGTTTTTTCCGAACCACAATACTGACAAGGAGTCATCATGGCTATCAGGATTCGCATGGCACTGGTTTTTTTTGTCACCAGCATGTTGTTCACCGCGTCCGGTGTTTGGGGGGCGGAGCCCGACGCAGAAATGCGCAAAGGTGCCAAATTGATCGCAAGCGCGGAAGTGCCGATGGCGAAGCGCGACCTCAAGGGATATTGCGCGGCCACCAGAGGTTCGCCTGAGTATCCCGGCTACGTCGCACGCGCTTGCCAGATGTCTGTGAAGAATAATTTGAAAAAAGCCGAGGACTGCTCGGACGCGAATATCAAACGAGAGATCGCAAAAGACAGTGCCAGTTGCCTGGGCATGTCGGCCGGCGATTTCGACAAGGAGATGGTGACCCAGCGCAAAGGATGGGAGCGCACACTCGGGTTGATGAAAGAAAAAGGCGTGGATACTGACAAACTCATGAGGGAAGAGCGGGCGAAAATTCGATGAGCGTGCGTAGCGCGGTATTCGCGGCAGTCCTTCTCGTCGCGAGCGGCATCGCAGCAGCACAGATGCCGGCGGGCCGCTACGAATTGCTGTACCAGGGCGAAGAGGTTCTGGACAGGGAAACCCATCTCATCTGGAGACGTTGCGCCAGAGGCATGCATCTGGCGCAAGATCGATGCGTGGGCGAGCCGTCCGGCAATGGCGGGATTGGCAATGAGTTGCTGAGACCTCGCCGCGAAACACCGTGGCGCCTGCCAACCCAAGCCGAGCTACTGAGCCTCGTCTTGCAGCCGAATCCAGACCAAGACCGTAGAAAGGCGGTTGTGGATGAAGCCGTATTTCCTGATACGCCGCGCGATAAGTTCGCAGCGGGGGGAATGTGGGGAGACGTGATGCCATACGTTGACTTCTCGACCGGTCGGCCCGGGGAGAGCCGCCCACTTTTCCGCTATCCGGTTCGGTTTGTCCGCGACGGGTCTGGGAATGAGCGGTCCAGGAAACGAGAGGATCAACAGGGACGCCGCGATTGATCCAGGGAAAATTGCTATCCTCGGTGAAGGATCGTTGTTTGAACAACATCAGGAAAGAGTGCCAAGGTTGCCGAGGGTCAGAGCCAGCATGATCTTGAGTATTTAGCGTCATTTTCAGAGAGAAACCATGAGACACGTAATTGTCCTGACCACCGCGCTGCTGGCCATCACCACCGCACATGCGCAAAACTTCCCGGCCAAACCCATCCGCATCGTCGTGCCGTTTGCGGCGGGTGGTCCGGCCGACATCACGGCGCGCACCGTCGGGCCGCGCCTGACCGAACTACTCGGGCAGGCGATCATCGTGGACAACCGCGCCGGCGCCAACGGCATCATCGGCGCGGAAAACGTGATCCGCTCGGCGCCTGATGGCTACACCCTGCTGATGTCCACCGCGAGCGTCACGTCGATCAACATGGTGACCTACGCCAGGCCGCCCTACGACACGCTGCGCGATCTGCAGCCGCTGTCGCCGGTGATGACGACCGCCAGCCTGATCGTGATTCACCCGTCGATGCCGGTGAAAACATTGAAGGAGTTTGTCGCGCTCGCCAAGGCGCGCCCTAACCAGATCGCCTTCGGCTCGGCCGGCAACGGCGGCATTCTGCATCTGGCACTGGAGATGCTGATGGGTGATGCGAAGATCAAGGTCACGCATGTGCCCTACAAGGGCGCGGCGCCCGCAGTGAGCGATGTGATCGCCGGGCAGATCCAGGGCATGTTCGTGGACCTGCCGGTGGTTTCACCTTACGTGAAAAGCGGCAGGGTGCGCGCCATTGCCGTGGCCAGCAGCAAGCGCTCGCCGTATTTCCCTGAGGTGCCGACGGCGAAGGAATCGGGGTATGCCAATGTGGAGATGACCAATCACTACGCGCTGCTGGCGCCGGCAAAAATACCGCGCGACATCGCCGCCAAACTGCACGATGCCATCGTCAAAACCGTCAACACGCCGGCGGTGCGCGAGAAACTCGTTGCGGTCGGCGCCGATCCGCTGACCATGTCGATGGATGAGTTCACCAGCTTCCTCCGCGCCGATATCGAGAAGTGGGGTAAGGTGGTGAAGGCTGCGGGTATCCAGGTCGAGCGCTGAGCCTGTGAATGAAGCGCTGGACGAACGGCCAGTTGTTGTCCGTTTGTGTCTGTTCAGCGCGAACGAAAATTCAACAACTTCCCTCACCCCCAGCCCCTCTCCCGGAGGGAGAGGGGGTAAACCCTCGCCCTCCGGGAGAGGGTGGCGCGCAGCGCCGGGTGAGGGAGGCTTTTGACGTTTCGTTCGTGCTGAACAGACACGTCCGTTTAAAAACCGGGCGCTTCAGCCAGCAGCCAGCACGTCGTCGATTTCGCCGGCGAATTCCGCCAGATCTTCTTCGCTGATGCCGGCGGCCTGCAGGGCCGCGGCGCCGGCGCGTGTCCACTCCGCGCCCGGCGTGTCGCCGCAATGCCCGCGGTACAGCTTCTCGGCGACGATGCCGAGCGACACCATGATGAAGCTCTGCGGCGGCAGGTCGGACTCTTTATCGTAGATGGTGTAGTCATGATGGCGCCTGATGGCGAGGCAGGTCGCCGTGGACAGGTGCCAGGATTCGGCGAGTTCGGCGCCGACACTGGCGTGATCAACGCCGAGCTGTTCATCCTCGATCTCCGTCAGCACCTGGTCCGGGTTGTTGTAGGCCTGGTCGAGCAGATCCGGGTGGTCGGTGAAATTGAGCATCATCACCGGGATGCCGCAGTCACGGAACAGACCGTAGGTGTAGGCGTCGTCGCGGTCGAGTTTTTTGGTCTTGCGCGCGAGCCAGGCAAGAATCATGGCAATGTTCGACGACGATTCCCAATAGCGTTCCATGGCGGCGCCGTCCGTCACCGGGAAGGCCTGCTGGAACAGCAGCCGCGTGACCAGATGCGACACGTTGCGCAGGCCGAGCAGCGCCAGCGCCTGCTGGATCGAGCTGACTTTCTGCGGCAGTCCGTAGAACGGCGAATTGACGGTTTTGAGCATGGTCGCGGCCAGCGCGACGTCGGTGCCGATCAGCTTCGCGATTTTCGGGAAGTCGGGTTCTTCGTTGCGCATCTGGCCGACCAGCCCGGTCAGCACGGCTGGGCAGGGCGGGATGCCTACGGATTTGGCGATGTCTTCGGCTTCGCGTTCAACAGCTACGGTGTTTTGCATGGCGATACCCTGATTGGCTGACTAAGAACCTGCGGGACATAACGGCAGGTTTCCTGCCGGACTTTAGTACCGTGTGATCACGGCTGCGCTACCATCGTCCCATGGCACACATGCTGAACATCATCGGGCCGGGCCGCGTCGGCCGCACCCTGGGCGCATTGCTGCAGCGCGCGGGTTCATGCGCGGTGCAGGATGTGCTGAGCGCGGAGACCGCCACGGCGGAGGCGGCGGTGGTTTTCATCGGCGCGGGCCGCGCGGTGCGCGTGCTGGGCGACATGCGCGCGGCGGAGGTCTGGCTGCTGACCCCGCCGGATGCGGCGATTGCGCCGGTTGCCGCGGCGCTGGCGGCCGCGGGTCGCGTGCGCAAGGGCGATATCGTGGTTCACTGCAGCGGTGCGCTGTCATCGGCAGTGCTGGCGCCGCTGGCGGCGATCGGGGCGAAGACGGCGAGCGTGCATCCGCTGAAAAGTTTTGCCGATCCGGCACTGGCGGTGCAGACATTCAGCGGTACGCATTGCGCGGCGGAGGGCGATGCGGCGGCACTTGCCGTGCTGACGCCGTTGTTCGGGCGCTTGGGCGCGCAGGTGTCGGCAATCGATCCTGCGGGCAAGACGCTGTATCACACGGCGAGCGTGCTGGTGTGCAATGACCTGACCGCGCTGATGGAGGCGGGTTTGCGCGCCTATGAAAAAGCCGGCATCCATCGCGCCACGGCGCAGGCGATGATGGAGCCGCTGGTGCGCGAGACCATAGCCAACATTTTTGCGCTGGGCACGACGCGCGCGCTGACCGGACCGGTGGCGCGCGGCGACGCGGAGGTCATTACCCGGCAACTCGCGGCGCTCGGGAAGCTGGATGCGCGCATCGCCGATGCCTATCGCGCGCTGAATCAGATTGCGCTGGATCTGGCGCGGGCGCAGGGCGGAGCATCCGCGGCGGCGCTGGATGCCGTCGCGCAGGCGTTAAAAATATAAATAAAAACAACAAGTTATAGATACTCAACCGGGGGTGGCCTGGTTGCAGGCTGGACGCTGCCGCTTGCTACAATCGGCCGATGCACAAACCCGCTGCTGCGTCCACAGCCGATACCCTGGCAGCGATCCGCGCGCAGGTGCTGCGCGGCATCGCCCTGAACCGCGAGCCCGGTTATCACTTCGCCGGCAATTTTCTGGATCTTTCCTATGACCATGTCGGCACCGACTACACCGCGCTGTCAGTCGATGTCGCACCGCATTGCGCGGAAGCCGACGGCCAGTTGAACCTGTCCGGCTTTGCGATCCTCGCCGATCTGGTGATGGCGGCCGCGGTGCGCGCAGCCCTGCCGTCGCATACGCGGCTGGCGACGGTGACCATGAACCTGCAGTTCAGCGGCGCCGCGCGTAGCGGACGATTGTCGGGGCGCGGCGCGATGCACGGTTTTGTGCAGGGCGCTGCGGGGCGGCAGGGGATGAGCGCGGTCGAAATCCGCAACGACGCGGGCCTGGTGGGCACCGGCACCGGCACCTTCATGGTGCTGAAACCGCCCAAGGGCGTGGAGCTGCACCCGGTGCCGCATCGCCGCCGTGGTGAAAATCCGACGCTGGACATCGGCAACGTGCTGCGGCCCGATGAAAAAAAAGTGCTGGCCACTGCCGATGCGCTGCTGGCGGAAACACGTAAACACGGCGGTTCATTCATCCAGCGGTTCTGGGGCGTGCAGGCGAAGCATGTCGCGGGCGGCGTGCAATCGACGGTGAAAAACGGCCCGCACATCGGCAACCGCGTCGGCCATGTGCAGGGCGGCATCCTGCTCGGCCTTGCCGCGGAGAACGCGATGGCCGCGCTGACGCCGCACTGGGCGCTGACCGCGATATCGGCGTGGTACATCAGTCCCGGCGAAGGGCGCGCGCTGAAAATAAAATCCAGAGTCGTGCATCACGGGCGGCTGATCGCCGTGGTGCAGACGCAGGTCACGGGCAAGGCGCCCGATAATCGCAGTCGCAAGGTGCTGGAAGTGATGACCACGCACGCGTACCGGGCGGAATAGCGCGATGTCCTTGCGCACGCTGTCAGGCAAACATGCCGATCCGCGCAAGGGGCGCGGCGCGGGTGTTAATCCCGAAGGGCGCTTCGAGCAGGTTGAACGCGAGGCTTACGACGACGGCTGGCAGACCGGCGCGGAGGATGAACCCGTCGCGCTGAAGACGGTGGTGACTGATGAGCGCGCCAGGTCGATCATTTCGTGCAACGATTCGCCGGATATTCCGTTCGCGCAGTCGATCAATCCCTATCAGGGTTGCGAGCACGGCTGCATTTACTGTTATGCGCGGCCCAGTCACGCCTACCGCAACCTGTCGCCGGGCATTGATTTCGAAACGCGGATTTTTGCGAAGGTGAACGCGGCGGAACTGCTGCGCCGCGAATTGTCGAAGCCGGGTTACCAGTGCGAGCTGATCGCGCTGGGCGCCAATACCGACCCTTACCAGCCGGCGGAACGTGAGCGGCGCATCACCCGCGGCATCCTCGAAGTCTGCGCCGAATTCAACCAGCCGGTGGGCATAGTCACTAAGAGCGCGCTGGTCGAACGCGATATCGACATTCTCGGCGCGATGGCGAAAAAAGGTCTTGCTGAAGTGTTTGTGTCGGTGACCACGCTGGATCACGAACTGGCGCGGCGCATGGAGCCGCGCTGCACGGCGCCGGCGCGCCGGCTGGCGGCGGTGCGCGCGCTGGCGTCGGCCGGCATACCTGCGGGCGTGATGGTGGCGCCGGTGATTCCTTTTCTGAACGACCATGAAATCGAGGCCATTGTTGCCGCCGCGGCGGCGCACGGCGCAGAGCGCGCGGGCTATATCCTGATGCGGCTGCCGTACGAAGTGAAAACGCTGTTCCGCGACTGGCTGATGCGGCATTACCCGCTGAAGGCCGAACACGTGATGAGCCGCGTGCATGCCATGCGCGGCGGGCGCGACAACGATCCGCAGTTCGGCAGCCGCATGCGCGGCGCCGGCGAATTCGCCGATCTGCTGCAGCAGCGTTTCAGCGTGGCCTGCAAAAAGGCGGGACTTAACCAGGCACGGCGAGGAGAGGGCGTCCGGCGCGATACCGCGCAGTTCCGGGTGCCGGGGGTGGTGCGGCAGGGGAATTTGTTTTAAAAGCAAAATCAAATGCAGCCACAGAGGACACAGAGTTCACAGAGAAAACCAAAATCAAGACAGATATCAGGGGCCGGTTATTTGTTGTTTTTGAAATCCTCTGTGCTCTCTGTGCCCTCTGTGGCTAAAAGGTTTTAAGGTTTTTCGGATTACAGGAGGCGGCATGAAACCGGAAGTGGCGTTGTATGTGGACGAAGCGCTGGCCAGTTACGGATTTCCCGAAGGTCATCCGTGGGGTCCGGATCGCCAGGATGCGTTCTGGGCGGAGGCGACCAAACAAAAACTCGACCAGTCGGCGGCGGTGTGCGGCTCGCGCGCGGCGAGCGACGCGGAAATCGAACGCTTTCACGATGAGCAGCATGTGCAGCGGGTGCATCTGCTGTCCGATCGCGGCTACGGTTCGATCGATGCGGGCGACACGCCGGCGTTTCCCGGCGTCTATGAGGCATCCAGCCATGTCGTCGGCGCCGCGCTCGACGGCCTGCAGAAGATCATGGCGGGTGATGTGCTGCGTACTTTTCAGCCCATCGGCGGCCTGCATCACGCGGCGCGCGATCATGCCGCCGGATTCTGCGTGTTCAATGATTGCGGCGTGGTCATCGATACGCTGCGCAGCCAGTACGGCATCAAGCGCATCGCTTATGTCGATATCGACGTGCATCACGGCGACGGCCTGTATTACCCGTATGAGTCCGATCCCGATCTGATTTACGCCGACATTCACGAAGACGGGCGGTTTCTGTATCCGGGTACCGGCGCCGACAGCGAGCGCGGCAAGGGCGCAGGAGCCGGTCTCAAGCTGAATATTCCCATGCAGCCCGGCGCCGGCAACAAGGAATTCATGGCGGCGTGGGAGCGCGTCGAAGCTCACCTGCGACTGCACAAGCCCGAGTTCATTGTGTTCCAGGCCGGCGCCGACAGCATTGCCGGCGATCCGCTGGCGCATCTGCAGTACACGCCGGCGGCGCATGCGCACGCCGCGCGCCGGTTGTGTGTGCTGGCCAACGACATGTGCCGGGGCCGCATCATGGGCTTTGGCGGCGGCGGTTACAACCGCAGGAATCTGGCATTGGGCTGGTGCGGCGTGCTGGATGCGTTCATCCGCGGCTCGGAATAGAAAAACAACGGTAGCCACAGAGGGCACAGAGTTCACAGAGAAGATCGAAATCAAAATTCATGTTCTGGAAAAACATCGATTGATGTTGCTCGTGTTTTTGACCTTGGTTTCCTCTGTGTTCTCTGTGCCCTCTGTGGCTAAAAAGTTTTTGACCTGAATCTCATATGACAATCATCAAACTCAGCATTCTCGACCAGTCGCCGATCATCAGCGGGCACACGCCGCAGCAGGCCATACAGCAGACCATCCGCCTGGCGCAGGCGGCGGAAAAACTGGGGTATTACCGCTACTGGTGCGCCGAGCATCATTCGGTCATGGCGCTGGCCGATCCGTGCCCGGAAATCCTGGTGACGCGCGTGGCCGCGGCAACCTCGACCATCCGGGTCGGTACCGGCGGCGTGCTGCTGCCCTACTACAGTCCGCTGAAAATCGCCGAGCAGTTTCGCATGCTCGAAGCGCTGTTTCCGGGACGCATTGATCTCGGTATCGGCCGCGCGCCGGGCGGCGATCAGGCGACGGCGACGGCCATGGGGCAGGGGCGTTATCCGTCGGCGGATGATTTTCCGGAGCAGGTGCAGTACCTGGCCGCCTACCTGGATGATGATTTGCCGGAGGACCACCCGTTCGCGCACGTCAAGGCGCAGCCCGCGGGCCCGACCAGCCCGCAGATCTGGCTGCTGGGCTCATCGGATTACAGCGGCGCGCTGGCGGCGCAGCTGGGCCTGCGTTTTGCATTCGCGCATTTCATCAGTGCGCGCGGCGGCGACGTGGTGATGCGCGACTTCAAAAGCCGCTATCAGCCTTCGGCGCGCGAACCGCAGCCGCAGGCGCTGGTGTGCGTGTTCGTGATCTGCGCCGAATCGCAGGCACAGGCGGAACGGCTGGCGCAAAGTGTCGATCTGCGCCGGCTGAACATGGATTACGGCGTCAACGCGCCGGTGCCGACGCTGGAAGAAGCCGAGCGTTATCCGTACACCGATGTCGATCGGCAGCGCATCGCGCATCACCGCCGCCGCGTGGTGCTCGGCACGCCGGCGGTCGTCAAACAACGGTTGCTGGAGATTCAGGCCGAATTCCAGGCCGATGAGCTGATGGTCATCACCATTACCGGCGATTACGACACGCGGCTGCATTCTTACGAACTGGTCGCCGGCGCCTTCGGGCTTTGTCATCCCTGATTCGCGCGGGCGCGTTAACGTGGACGTCGGGCTGCTCCGTCGCAGATTACGGCGGCACATATCGATAACCTTTTGTTTTTATTGATTTATTTACGGAGGGAACCATGAAACAACTGATTGCTGCTGTCCTGTGTGCGGTGTTTGCGCTGTCCACGGCGTATGCGCAAGACAAGGGCGAGGCCAAGAAGGGCGCCCCTGCCGCCGAGAAAAAAGCCGAGCAAGCCAAGAAAGAACCCAGCGAAGCCCAGAAAAAACAGCAGGAGCGCATGAAGGACTGCAATGCCAGGGCTGAAGGCAAGGCCGGCGAGGAGCGCAAGAAATTCATGGGCTCGTGCCTGAAAGGCGAGACTGCGGCTCCCAAGAAAGAACCCACCGAAGCGCAGAAAAAACAGCAGGAGCGCATGAAGAGCTGCAACGCCAAGGCTGAAGGCAAGTCCGGCGATGAGCGCAAGAAATTCATGAGCGCCTGCCTGAAAGGCTGATTTTTGCCGCCGCTGACAGCCGTCTTGAGGCGGCCGGCGCGGAAGGGGCATACTGGCAACGGTATGCCCTTTTTCTTTGGCGGAACGGTTGCGGATCACCGGGTGCGCGGCAGCGTGGTCGCGCTGTGCGCCGGCGTGGCCTGCGTGTTGCCGGGAGTTCACATGAATGCCGAAGCGGCTGAAAACCTTGACGTGCGCCGCGACGTGATGATCGCCGAGATCGGGCGTATGGTGCGCGACACGGCGCGCGAGACCGGGCGCGCGGCGCTGGATCCGCAGGTGATCGCCGCGCTGCGCAAGGTGGACCGGCATCGTTTTGTGCCGCCGTCGCAGATGGCGCAGGCCTATGACAATCAGCCGCTGCCCATCGGTCACGGGCAGACGATTTCGCAGCCTTTCATCGTCGCGCTGATGACCGATCTGCTGGGTGTCGGCCCCGGCGACAAGGTGCTGGAGGTCGGCACAGGTTCGGGTTATCAGGCGGCGGTGCTGGCCGAAATGGTGCGCGCGGTCTATTCCATCGAAGTGATCGAGCCGCTGGGCCGGGAGGCGGCGCGGGCATTGGCGGCCGCGGGTTATCGCAACGTGCATACGCGGATCGGCGACGGTTATGCCGGCTGGCCTGAAGAAGCGCCGTTCGATGCGATCATGGTCACGGCTGCGGCGCCGGATGTGCCGCAGCCGCTGACCGACCAGTTGAAAACCGGCGGCCGGCTGGTGGTTCCGCTGGGTCCGCGCGGCGCACAGGCGCTGTATGTGATCGACAAGGACGCGCATGGCGGGGTGACGCGCCGCAAGATCCTCGACGTGCGGTTTGTGCCCCTGACCCGGAAGCAGCAGGCCAACTGATTCCGGCGCGGGCGCCGGCTTTGCCGGGGTGGCTGTTCCGCGATACGGCCGGCACCAAAATAAAGCAGCGCCGCAGGGGCGCGCACCGAAGGGTGGCGCGCATCAGCCATTTTCCGCCGCCGGGCGCCCGGTGTGCGCCTGCGGCGGCATGGCACGGTGGTTGCTCTGTCTGCCAGCAGGTAATCATCGGCGGCATGCGCCGGAGAGGCGGCAATGGCGTGGACACACATGATTGATGCATTGGCGGCAGACCAGTCGCTGACGGAACAGGAAGCCGGGGCGTTGTTCGCGGCCCTGTTCGACGGCGGCGTGCCGGATCTCGAACTGGGCGGCCTGCTGGCGCTGCTGGAACAGCGGCCATTGACGCTGCAGGAACTGGTGGGCGTGCGGACGGCATTGCTGCCGCGGGTGTTTCAGATGAGCCTGCCGGATACGCAGTGGCGCCCGGTGCTGATGCCTTCGTACGGCGCAGTGCGCGGGCAGCCGAACCTGGTGCCGTTGCTGGCGCTGAGCCTGCAGCGGCTGGGCATCCCGGTGCTGGCGCACGGCATGCTGAGCGGTGAGCGCGGCGTGGCGACAGCTTCCATTTTCCGTGAACTGGGCATCATGCCCTGCGCCAGTCTTGCGCAGGCGCAGCAGGTGTTGCACGACGGACAGGTGGCCTTTGTGCTGACCGGCGCCCTGGCGCCGGCGCTGGCCGATCTGCTGGCGCTGCGGGTGCGGCTGGGCGGCGGCGCGCTGGCGCGCCTGCTGGCGCGCCTGGCCGACCCGCTGGGCGGTGCGGCGCTGCAACTGATGCCGACCGAGCGCGATCATGAGCGCGTGATGCTGCAATCGCTGTTATACGACAGCGATATGAGTGCGTTGCTGTTCGGAACCGGCGACGGCGAGCCGGTGGTTGATGCACAATGCCGGCCGGCCATCGATCTGGTGCGCGGCGGCAGCGTGCAGGCATTGTTCGATGCCGAAGCGACACCGCGCTGTGCGCATCCGCTGCCGGCCGCCGATGATCTGCAAGGCACCGCGCGCTGGATCGCCGGCGTACTCGAAGGGCGCATCCCCATGCCTGCGCCGATTACCAATCAGTTCGCGTGCTGCCTCTACGGCGCCGGTTATGCGCAGGACATGAACCAGGCCAAGGCGATCGCCGCCGTGGAAACCGGCAGCCTGGCCGCGGCCTGATTGTTGCGGCCTTCCCCCTGATCTGAGAGTGGCTTTTGCCGGCGGCCCCGGGCTGCTGTGCTAGACTGCGCGCTGTTTTGCAGGTTGCTTCATTTCATAACAATTCCGATTGAAAGGAGTGCGCACATGGGAGCGATATTCCAGTCTTTGGGACGGACCGTTCTTGCCGGTTTCGTCATTCTCGTAGTCCTTATACTCGTTGCCGGCAGCGGCGCGCGGGATGCCGGCGATCATGCCTGGTGGGCATTCGTGATGCGCTGGCTGCACGTGATGTCCGGCGTGATGTGGATCGGACTGCTGTGGTACTTCAATTTTGTGCAGATACCCTCCATGCCGAAAATCCCCGATGAGCAGAAACCGGCGATCGGCAAGGTGATCGCGCCGGAAGCGCTGTTCTGGTTCCGCTGGGCGGCGCTGGCTACCGTCATCACCGGGCTGATCGTTGCCGGCATGAACGGTTACCTCGGCACCGCGCTGATGTTCGGCAAGCCGTTCACCGCGATCGGCATCGGCATGTGGCTCGCGCTGATCATGGCGTTCAACGTGTGGTTCATCATCTGGCCGAACCAGAAAAAAGCGCTGGGTATCGTGCAGGTCGAGGCTCCGGCCAAGGCGGCTGCCGCGCGTCTGGCGATGTTGACCTCGCGTGCCAACACCATGCTGTCGATACCCATGCTGTTTTGCATGGTCGCTCAGCAGAACGGCGGGCTCTAAAGCTGCCTGCGGTAACTGTTGCATAAAAAACGCCCGGGCTTGCCCGGGCGTTTTTGTTTGCGCGTACCGCTCAGCGCGCCGGTTGCGCCTTGTTCAGCCCTTCGATTTTCATGCCGGGGCTGATGCCGCGTTTGCGGAACCAGCCGAGATTCATTTCCAGCGCGTAGCGCGCGGGGCGCGCCGCGTAATGCGAATCGCGGGTGTGCGGTTTCATGTCTTCGATATTGATAATGACGCCCGCTTCGTCGAGGAAGGCCACCGACAGCGGAATGTACGTGTTCATCATCCACATGCCGTGATAGGCAACGCTGTCAAACACGAACAGCATGCCGCGGTTCTCCGGCAGCATGCGCCGGTGCATCAGGCCCTGCATGCGGTCCGCATCGGTGATCGCCACTTCGGCAACGAGTTTCTGCCTGTTCGCCTCGAGCTCGATCTGCGGCATGGCGGCGCCGGCGCCCGCGCTGGTCAGGCACAGGGCGGCGATCAGCAGCAAAAACAGTGATGAGTGATGAGTGATGGGTGATGAGCGTAACCCGACCCCTCGGTTTGCAAGTGTTTCACTCATCACCCATCACCCATCACTCATCACTAGCTTCTCCCGCTGCTGCCAAAACCGCCGGCGCCGCGGGCGGAAGCGGTGAAATCATCGACGATATTGAAGGCGACCTGCACGACGGGGACAACCACCAGTTGCGCCAGGCGTTCCAGCGGGTTGATGGTGAACGCGGCATTGCCGCGGTTCCAGGTGGATACGAACAGTTGTCCCTGGTAGTCGGAATCGATCAGGCCGACCAGGTTGCCGAGCACGATGCCGTGTTTGTGGCCGAGGCCGGAGCGCGGCAGGATGATCGCGGCGAGGCCGGGATCGGCGATGTGGATGGCCATGCCGGCGGGGATCAGTTCGGTCTGGCCGGGTTGCAGCGTCAGCGGTTTTTCCAGGCAGGCGCGCAGGTCGAGGCCGGCCGCGCCGGGGGTTGCGTATTGCGGCAACTGGTCGCGCAGCCGCGCGTCGAGGATTTTGACGTCGATGGATTTCATTGCAAACCAGTGAAGGGTGAAAGGTGATGCCGCTGGGCGGCCGTGAAGGGTAAGGGTGTGAACCCGGTAACGGAGACGGCGGCAGCGGGGTCCGGTTTTCCCCCTTCATCTCTCACGCATTCACCCTTCACCGTGTCTTGCGGCGCGAGGCGCCGCAAAGCGCAGCGATGTGGCTGATGATCTGCCGCGCGACGATGTCCTTGGACGCGCGCGGCAGGCGGTGTGTGCCGCGGTCATCGAGCAGCGTTACTTCGTTGTCGTCGGCGCCGATGGCTTCCTGCGCGAGATTGGCGATCATCAGCGGCACTTTTTTGCGCCGGCGTTTTTCGTTGGCGTAGGCATCGAGGTTGCGGCTTTCGGCGGCAAAGCCGACGCAGAACGGCGGTTTGGGCCGCGCCGCGATCCAGCCGAGGATGTCGGGATTGGGCACCAGGCTCAGCTGCAACTGGGTTTTGTCGGTTTTCTTGATCTTGTGCTTGCGCGGCGCGCTGACGCGGTAATCGGCCACCGCGGCGACGCCGATGAAAATGTCGGCCCTGGACGCCTGTTTTTTGACGGCCTCGAACATTTCCGCGGCGGTTTGTACGCGGGCGATCGTCGCACCAACCGGTGGTGCAAGGCTGGTCGGGCCGGACACCAGCGTGACCTCGGCGCCGGCGGCGATGGCTGCGCGCGCCAGCGCGTAGCCCATTTTCCCGGAGCTGCGGTTGGTAATGCCGCGCACGGCGTCGATGGGTTCGAAGGTCGGCCCGGCGGTCATCAGCACGCGCCTGCCGGACAATGTCTTGGGTTCGAGAAAAGCGCTGATGGTTTCAGCAAGTTCATCGGCTTCGAGCATGCGGCCCATGCCGGTTTCGCCGCAGGCCTGGTCGCCCGCGTCGGGGCCGAGCACGGTGATGCCGTCGCGTTTGAGTTGTGCGACATTGCGCTGCGTCGCCGGGTGTTCCCACATCTGCCGGTTCATCGCCGGCGCGACGATCAGCGGGCACTCGCGGGCGAGGCACAGCGTGGACAGCAGGTCGTCGGCGAGGCCGTGAGCGGCCTTGGCGAGAAAATCCGCGGTGGCGGGCGCGACGACGATCAGTTGCTTGTCACGCGTCAGCTCGATATGCGCCATCGCATTCGGGATACTCGCATCCCACATGTCGGTGTATACCGGGTTGCCCGACAGCGCCTGCAGCGTCGCCGGCGTGATGAAGCCGCAGGCCGCCTGGGTCATCACCACCTGTACCTCGATGCCGCGGTCACCCAGCCGGCGCACGAGTTCAGCGGCCTTGTAGGCGGCGATGCCGCCGGTCAGGCCGAGCAGAACCTTCCTGCGTTCGTTTTTGTGCTCATTTTTGCTTTGCATATCAGGCACGTAGCGCTTTCTGCTGCGAGGGATGGCCAGTGTAACTGCAAATTCGGGGGTGGGTAAACCGGGGGCTGGCCGGCGCGTTCATCAAGCACCCACCCGGAGCAACCCGATCATGGCAATCACCGACTGGCCGCTGGACGACCGCCCCCGCGAGAAACTGCTGGCCAAGGGGCCGCAGAGCCTGTCGGATGCGGAATTGGTGGCGATTTTCCTGCGCACCGGCGTCAAGGGCAAAAGCGCCGTGGAACTGGCGCGCACGCAACTGACGCGTTTCGGTTCGTTGTCGGCACTGGCGGGCGCGGCCAACGAATCGTTCTGTGCCGAGCCGGGCCTGGGGCCGGCCAAGTATGCGCAACTGCAGGCGGCGCTGGAGATTGCGCGGCGCACGCTGCGCGAAAAACTCGATGCGGGAGCAGTGTTGTCGGCGCCGCAGACCGTGCGTGATTATCTGCGGCTGACGCTGCATGGCCGGCCGCACGAAGTTTTCATCGCGGTGTTCCTTGATGCGCAGCACCGCGTGACGGCTTCCGAGGAACTGTTCCGCGGCACATTGACGCAGACCAGCGTGTATCCGCGCGAAGTGGTCAAGCGCGCACTGCATCACAATGCCGCCGCGGTGATTTTCGCCCACAACCACCCCTCGGGCGTGGCCGAACCCAGCCGCGCCGACGAGGCGCTGACCGTGGCGCTGAAGCAGGCGCTGGCGCTGGTGGATGTGCGGGTGCTCGACCATTTTGTCATTGCCGGCGACGGCGCATTGTCATTCGCCGAGCGTGGATTACTGTAACTTGTTGTTTTAATTGAAATAGTTGTTTTAGGCCCGGTAGCGGCCGGGTGTGCCTGCAGGTTGAGGTGGGTAGCGGTTGCAGTGTATGATTCGCCCTTTTCAGAATTTGCGGAGCACTGCCATGCCTCGGGTCTGCGACGTCACCGGCAAAAAACCGATGACCGGGAACAATGTTTCCCATGCCAACAACAAAACCAAACGCCGTTTTCTGCCCAACCTGCACAAGCGCCGGTTCTGGGTCGAGACAGAGAACCGCTGGGTGAACCTGCGCGTGTCGAACGCCGGACTGCGCACCATCGACCGCAAGGGTATTGATGTCGTACTCGCCGACCTGCGCGAGCAGGGCATGAACATCTAAGGACGGATAAGCATATGCGTGAAAAAATCAAACTCGAATCCAGCGCCGGCACCGGCCATTTCTACACCACGACCAAGAACAAGCGCACGATGACCGAGAAGATGGAGATCAAGAAGTTCGATCCCGTCGCGCGCAAGCATGTGCTCTACAAGGAAGCCAAAATCAAATAAGAATAAATCCGGACGGCGTTGCCGCCGGTTTATTTTCGCTCCTTCGAACGGACGCCAAGGCGTGCCGTTCAAGGAGCGAAGCAAACAAAAAGCCCGCCTTCCGGCGGGCTTTTTGTTTGGCGTGTTGTTACCTCAGGCGTAGCAGCGCAGTCGCCGGGAAAACTGCTCCAGCGCTTCGATGCCGCTGGCTTCGGCGCGGCTGCACCAGTCTTCCAGTTGCCTGACCAGCTGCTCTTTCGATGCGGTTGAGCGCTGCCACAGCTGCGCCAGTTCATCACGCATCGTGTACACCGTGCCCAGCGTATTGCTGTGGCGGATGGCCAGTGCGCGTTGTTCCTGCTCAGCCGCCGGCAGGGCGGCCTTGTCGATGCGCAGCCAGCGTTTCAGTTTGCCGGTATCGACGTCGGCGGCCTTGTCCTTGATCGCCTGCAGCTCGCCGGCGCAGGTGGCGCGCAAGGTGGTCGCGTACTTGGCCACTACCTCGTAGCGATGCGTCACGATGGCTTGCAGCGTGCCGAGGTCGCAACGGGTTTTGGAACTGTCGAGAACCAGCTTGGGTGCAACTTTTTTCACTTTCGCAAGGCCCAGCGTTTCGAGTATGCGGATGTAGAGCCAGCCGATGTCGAATTCGTACCACTGGTTCGACAGTTTTGCCGAGGTCGCAAAAGCGTGGTGATTGTTGTGCAGTTCTTCACCGCCGATCAGGATGCCCCAGGGCACGATGTTGGTGCTGGAGTCCTCAGGCTGGAAGGTGCGATAACCCCAGTAGTGGCCGATGCCGTTGATGACGCCGGCGGCAAGGAACGGGATCCACAGCATCTGCACGGCAAAGACGGTAATGCCGATCGGGCCGAGCAGTATCACGTTGGTGATCAGCATCAACGCAATGCCGTAGCGGTCGTGGCTGTAAACCTTGCGTTCCAGCCAGTCATCAGGCGTGCCGTAGCCGTAGCGCTCCAGCGTTTCCTTGTTGCGGCCTTCCTTGCGGTACAGTTCCGCGCCTTCCAGCAGCACTTTGCGGATGCCGAGAATCTGCGGGCTGTGCGGATCGTCAACGGTTTCGCATTTGGCATGGTGCTTGCGGTGGATGGCCGTCCAGTGTTTGGTCAGCATGCCGGTGGTCAGCCACAGCCAGCAGCGGAAGAAATGGGACGCCAGCGGATGCAGGTCGAGCGCGCGATGCGCCGAATGGCGGTGCAGATAGATCGTCACCGCCGCAATGGTGATATGGGTGACGACCAGCGCGTACGCGATGTAACCCCACCACGGTAAATCCAGAATTCCTGTATACATTCAACTCCTCGCTTTTATGGACGCAACCACTATGACGGGCGCAGTGTACTGAAGATCAATAGCGGGGGATAGACTGCGGGGTAAAATTCTCCCGGAACTTAATGGCAACCCGTTGTTTTTAATGACAATTATTTCTGATTGTCGGTCACGGAACTGACGGTTCCCAGCACCCGGATTTCGCGCTGCGGATAAGGGATCTCAATGCCGGCCTGGCGGAAGGCGCGCCAGATGCCGTCGTAGAGATCGGAACGCAGTCCGCCCACCCCCTCTTCGGAATCCTCGATCCATACTCCCAGCTCGAGATTGATGCCGCTGTCGGCGAACCCGGTAATCAGCGAGCCCGGCGCCGGATCCCTGATGACGCGCGGGAGTTCTGCGGCAACTTTGACCATCAACTCGCGCGCCTGATCGAGGTCGGTGGCATAGGCCACCTGCACCGGAATCGCGATACGGACTTTGCGATCGCTCAGGGTATGGTTGACGACGGGAACGGTGATCAGGTTTTCATTGGGGATGATGGTTTCCAGCCCCCCGGGAGTGCGCAGCACCACATAGCGCGCCGTCATTTTGGTCAGCGTGCCGGTGTACTCGCCGATGGTGAGCAGATCGCCGGGGCTGACCGAGCGGTCGAGCAGGATGATGAAGCCGCTGATGTAATTGGCGGCGATTTTCTGCAAGCCGAAGCCGATGCCGACGCCGAGCATGCCGCCGAACACCGAGAGCACCGTCAGATCGATGCCCACCGCGGGCAGGGCGATCAGGATCGCGAGCAGCAGCAACAGGATCTGTGCCAGCTTGGTGAACATCACGCGTACGTTGATCTGCAGGCTGGTCGCACTCATCAGTCGCGTTTCGGCGATGCGCCCCAGCCACAGCGCGACCAGCAGCGTCACGGCCACGGACAGCAAGGCCCGCACCACGAGCAGCAGGGAAATGCGGTCTTTGCCAAAGACGATGCCGACATCGTCGAGCGCAGCGCGCACGTGCGGCCACAGCCCGGCCACATAGATGACGACGCCGATCCAGGCCAGCCAGCTGATCCAGCGCTCGGAGGCGCGCAACCACTTGCTCGGCGCAAAAGTATGGCGCATCGCGTAAATCGCGATGCGAATCACCGCCATCGCCAGCAGCAGCGCAGCAGCGAAAGTCAGCAAATGCACAGGTTGCCAGAAACGCAGCACGGCCTGGCCGACGAGAACGAGTACCAGCGCCGACAGCGGGAACAGCAGGCGCTGCAGGCTGCCGATACTGATCACCTGCGTGGCATCCGGCGCGGCGCGGCTGCGAACCCGGAGATTGTAGCGGTGTGAGATCAGCCAGCCGGCAATCACGCACAGCGCCAGCGCGCCAACCTGCCACAGCACTTCGATGCTGTGCAGGTCGGTCCACAGGGCGATCAGCAGGCTTTCCAGTTGGGGGGTGGCGGGCATCGGTTCGGGCTGCGCTGACGGATGGTGGTTGCGACAGCAGTTACTTTAGCACGCGATCAGCAGAGTACAGCGACCCTCAACCTGCGGTGCGTTCCAGCGCCGCGGCGAAAAAGCCGTCGGTGCGATGCAGCTGCGGCCACAACTGCAGTTGCGCGCCGCAGTCGAGCGCGATGTTCTGGCGGCGCAGCAGTTCGGCGCAATCGAGCTCGCTGAATTGCGGATGGCCGGCGAGGAAAGCCGCGATGATCTGCTGGTTTTCCTCGGCGAGCAGGCTGCAGGTGGCGTACACCAGGCGCCCGCCGGGTTTGACCAGGCGCGCCGCGGCGTTGAGGATGGCGGTCTGCTTGACGACCAGTTCGGCGACGGTCTGCGGCGACTGGCGGAACTTGAGGTCGGGATTGCGGCGCAGCGTGCCGAGGCCGCTGCACGGCGCATCGACCAGCACCCGGTCGATCTTGCCGGCGAGGCGCTTCACCTTGGTGTCGTTTTCGTGCGCGATGACCAGCGGATGCAGATTAGACAGCCCCGAGCGTTTCAGCCGCGGTTTCAGGTTGGCGAGCCTCTTCTGTGACACGTCGAAGGCATAGACGCGGCCCTGCGAATGCATCAGCGCGCCCAGCATCAGCGTCTTGCCGCCGGCGCCGGCGCAGAAATCCACCACCAGATCCGAGCGTCGCGGCGCCAGCAGGTAACCGAGCAACTGGCTGCCTTCGTCCTGCACTTCGATGGCGCCGGACATGAACAATGGCAGGCGGTTGATCGACGGCCGGCCCTGCAGGCGGATGCCGAGCGGCGAGTAGGGCGTCGGCGCCGCCGCGTGGCCGTCGGCCACGAGTTTCGCCAGCACTTCATCCCGCGTCGCCTTGAGGGTGTTGACGCGCAGATCGAGCGGCGCCGGTTCCTGCAGCGCGCGGCCGAGCGCGCGGATGAAGGTGTCGTCATGCAGTGTCTGCAGGCGCTCGACGACCCATTCGGGCAGATCGGCTTCGACCGCCAGCGGTGCCCCCGCCGTGGTCTGTGCGCGCGTGGCATTGAGCCATTGCGCTTCCTCCGTACTGCACAGCGCGCCGATGTCGCGTCCGCTGAAACCCGCGATGCGCGTGAGCCACAGCAGCAGCAGTTGCCGCGGCGTCGCCTGCGGGGCAATGTGATCGAGCAGATGCTTGCGCCGCAGTACGCCGAAGACGGCTTCCGCGACAAAAGCGCGATCATGCTGCCCCAGCGCATGGCGGTCGCGGAAATAGCGGCTCAGCACGGCGTCGGCGGGATATTCGAACGTCAGCACACGCTGCAGCGCGTGTGCGGCGTCGGCAAGGCGCGACAGGTTCGGCCCGGGACGGGCCTCGGGTGTGGCAGGGGCAGGTTTCACTATTAGCCTTTCGTTAATTCGCGGGAGCGGATTAACGCCATTCTCTCCCTCTCCTCGTGGGAGAGGGTTGGGGAGAGGGATTGAGCGTTCTGATAGTCATTCATCATGAAACGCTCATTCGTCGCCGACCCGGATTTCGCTGACCAGCTGCTCGCCGGAGAGCTCGCCGTCGCGGTTGAAAAAGCGGACACGTACCGGCAGGTGGCGGTAATCGGCGGCCAGCCAGACGGCGAGGCTTTCGTGGCCCGCGGCGCGCGCCTGCACCACCGGCACGGTGCGCAGGCGGCCGAGCGGCGTGTCTATGGTTTCTTCAGGCAGCACGTCGAAGCTGACGGTTTCCAGACTGGAGCCGCGGGTGAACGGCAGACTGATACGGCCGGTCGGCGGCGGCGCCAGCGCCAGCTGGTACATGAAACTGATGACATCCTGGCTGCCGGCGGGCAGGGCGACGGTGGTTTGCTGCGGCACGCGTCCCAGTCGCGCGCGGTGTTCATTCCAGTCGAACACCGCCAGCGCTTCCTCGGTGCGGCTGCCGCGCTTGATGCTCGCCAGAAACCGTTCCGGGCGCAGGCCCTGGTCCGACAGCGTGCCCTGGCTCAGATAGTGGTAGCGGTGCGGCCGGAACAGTTCGAGCAGACCGGTGCTCTCCGACTGGCTGCCGAGCCGGTAACGGTCCCCTTCAAACTCCCAGGTCTGCACCGTGCGGCCGATGGGGGTGTGGTCCGGGCCCATGGTCAGCAGATAGGTGATGCGGCCCTTGCGCGGGAAACTCGGCAGCGGAGGCGTTTCCGGCAAGGCAAAGGTGGTCGGCGCGGCGCTGGCGACGGCGACCGGCGGCGCAGCCGGTGCGGGCGCAGGTTCTGTCGTTTCCGCGGCCTGCACCGGTGTATCGGGGATGACCGCCGGCGCATCGGGGAAGAACGACGGCGCAACGGGCGGTGCGGAGGCGATGCGTCTGGGCCGGGGTGGTGCGGGCGGTGTGGGTGCCGCGGGCAACGGTTCCAGTCGCGCCAGCAGCGGCGGCAATTCCGGCGCCGGTGCCGGCGGCATCAGCCACGATCCGGCCAGCAACGCGGCATGCGCGGCAACGGACAGCGCTGCCGCGGCGAACAATCGGGTTGCGGGGCTGCGCCTCATAGCATTTCCAGACGGGCGATGATCTGCTCGTAGCGGGTGCCGTCGTCTTCGATGATGCGCATTTTCACCGGCATCAGCCGGTGCTCGCGCGCCAGCCAGATTTCGGTGGCGGTTTCGCCCGCGGCATGGTGCTTGACCAGATGCACGACCTGCAGGCGGCCGAGCGGCGTATCGAGCGCGGTATCCGCGCCGATGCCGTAACGGTAGTGATCGAGCTTGCGGCCGTTGGTCAGGGCGAGCGTCAGCCCGTCGAGCTTCGTGTGGTCGAGCGTGTGATCAAGATACAGGAACTGATACATCACCGAGAGCCGGTCCTGTGCGCCCTCGGGCAACTCGACAGTCTCGGTGCGGCCATCGTGCGCGAGAGTCAGGCTGCGTGCCTGCCAGTCGAATTCGGCGTGTACGCGCCGTGCATCGTTGTTACCGCGGGTGCCTTCGAAAACCTGCGGCCGCAGGCCGTTGCGATCCACGGCGCCGCTGCTGCTGAGCCGCCCCGGGCGGCGTTGCGCCAGCGCCAGCACACCCTTCGCGCGGGTTTCGCTGATGATCTGGTAGCGGCCGTCGCGTGCTTCAAAGGTTTCGTGCATGACGGCCACCGGCGCGCCGTTCAGCGACACGTCGTAGTGCGCGATGACTGATTGCGGCGGCGCCGGAGCGGCCTGCAGCGGCGCGCCGGCGAGCAGCAGTGCGAGTGCCAGAGCCTTAATCATCGAGAGCGGGCGAAATCAGGGAGTTCGCTGCGGCGCGCGCACCGGCAATGCGTACGGTGCCGTCGGCGGCCAGCGTGACCCGGTCTGCGCACAGCCAGCGCACCGCCTGCGGATAGATGCGGTGTTCCTCGGCCAGCACCCGCGCGGCGAGCGTGGCCTCGTCGTCACCGGGCAGCACCGGCACCGCGGCCTGGATGATGACCGGGCCGTGATCGAGTTGCGGCGTGACGAAATGTACGGTGCAGCCGTGTACCCGCATGCCTGCGGCAAGCGCCTGGCGGTGGGTGTGCAGCCCCGGAAATGACGGCAGCAGCGAAGGATGGATGTTGATCAAACGGCCGCGGTAATGATTGACGAAATCGCCGGTCAGGATGCGCATGAAACCGGCCAGCACCACGAGATCGGCGCGCTGCGCGTCGATGGCCTGCATGAGTGCCGCATCAAAATCCGCGCGCTGCGCATGCGCGCGATGGTCGATGGCGATGGTGGTGATGCCGTGCCGTGCCGCGGTCTGCAGACCTGCCGCC
This sequence comes from uncultured Bordetella sp., assembly GCA_964486865.1. Lineage (GTDB taxonomy): Bacteria > Pseudomonadota > Gammaproteobacteria > Burkholderiales > SG8-41. The sequence continues at coordinate 51,156 of CAZAOZ010000004.1, read as the reverse complement.
GCCGGATCGTTGCTGATGACGGCGCAGATCTGCGCCGGCAGCGCCGCCTTCAGCAGAGCTTCCATGTTGCTGCCGCGCCCCGAAATCAGTATCGCGATGCGCTTCAGAGCGGCTCCTTTACAACACCAGCGTTTGCGGTTCGCCGCGGTACCGGCGGCGCACGGTGCCGATGCGCCACACGCGCTCCCCGGCGCGGGTCAGCAGCGCCTGCGCGCGCTGGGCGTCGCGTTCGGCGACGATCACCACCATGCCGATGCCGCAGTTGAATACCCGGTGCATTTCGTCGTCCGCCACACTGCCCTGTTCCTGCAGCCAGCGGAACAGCGGCGGCATGGGCCAGGCGTCGCGCCGCAGTTCCGCGGTCAGCGTCGCCGGCAGCACGCGCGGCACGTTGTCCACCAGCCCGCCGCCGGTGATGTGCGCAAGCCCTTTGACGGTGACCTGTTTCATCAGTTTGAGCACGGGTTTCACGTAAATCCGTGTGGGCGCCAGGATCAGATCCTTTAACGCGCGACCGCCCAGCTTCGCCGACAGCTTGACGTCTGGTCTTGCGATGATGCGGCGAATCAGCGAATAGCCGTTGGAATGCGCGCCGTTGCTGGCCAGGCCGAGGATGACATCGCCGGCGCGGATGCTGCGGCCGTCGATGATGCGTTTTTTCTCGACGACGCCGACGGCGAAGCCGGCGAGATCGTATTCGCCCGGCGGGTACATGCCGGGCATTTCGGCGGTTTCGCCGCCGATCAGCGCGCAGCCGGCCATTTCGCAGCCGGCGGCGATGCCCTTCACCACCTGGGACGCGTCATTCACATCGAGTTTGCCGCAGGCGTAGTAATCCAGGAAAAACAGCGGCTCCGCACCCAGCGTTAGAATGTCGTTGACGCTCATCGCGACCAGATCGATGCCGATGGTGTCGTGGCGCTGCCATTCGAAAGCGAGCTTTAGCTTGGTGCCGACGCCGTCGGTGCCGGAGACCAGTACCGGCTCGCGATAGCCGCGCGGCACCGCGAACAGCGCGCCGAAGCCGCCGATGCCGGCCATTACGCCGGGACGCAGCGTGCGCCGGGCGTAGGGTTTGATGCGATCGACCAGCGCATCGCCGGCATCGATGTCGACGCCGGCGTCGCGATAGGTCATGGCCTTGCGGGGTTTGGTTGTGCGCTTCAAGGGAATCCTTGCGGTAGCGGAATGTAATTTGCGTCCGTGCGTTAAGTCCGTGCGCTGCGTCGGTATTTTTCGCGAAGCGCGACCGGGCGCCCTGCTAAAATAAGCGCTCTCATGACAAGCACTCCCATGGCCATGCAGCCGCTGCGGATTTTATCTTAAATGGATGCTCACGGTCGCGATCCGTATCACCTCTGGCGCTGGCTGGCTGCGGCGGCGCTGGCGCTGGCCGTCATCTATTTGCTCAGTCCGATCCTGACGCCGTTCCTGTTTGCCGCCATCCTCGCCTATATCTGCAATCCGCTGGTCAGCCGCATGACCCGGCGCCGCGTGCCGCGCACGCTGGCGGTGACGCTGGTGCTGATTCTGCTGGCCGTGGCGTTGCTGGTGGTGCTGGTGGTGCTGCTGCCGCTGCTGATCCGCCAGGTACGTGCCATCGCCGACCAGGCGCCGGTGTATGTGGACTGGCTGCGGACTGCGCTGGCGCCGCAACTGGAGCAATGGTTCGGCGTGCGGCTGGAGACGGGCATGGTGCGCGAATGGGTCGCGGAGCACATGGCGGAAATCCGCGATTTCGCGGTGAAACTGCTGCCGTCTCTGAAAATCGGCGGGCTGGCCGTCATCGGGTTCGCCGTGACGCTGGTGCTGGTGCCGGTGGTGCTGTTTTATTTTCTGCGCGACTGGGGCGCCATCGTCGCCGGGATCGATGCGCTGGTGCCGCGGCGCTGGCACGGCCGCGTGACCGTGGTGGCCCGTGAAATCGACGCCGTGCTCGGCCAGTTTTTGCGCGGGCAGTTGCTGGTGATGCTGGGCATGGGGATGTTCTACACCGCCGGGTTATGGGCCGCTGGTCTCGACTTTGCGTTGTCGGTGGGCATGATCGCCGGACTGGTCACCTTTGTGCCGTATCTCGGCGTCATTACCGGCGTGGTGCTGGCGACACTGACCGGCGCGCTGCAGTTCCAGGATCTGTCGCAACTGGGCTGGGTGTGGGGCGTGTTTGTCGCCGGCAACCTGCTCGAAGGCTATGTGCTGGTGCCGTGGCTGGTCGGCGACCGCATCGGTCTGCATCCGGTGGCGGTCATTTTCGCACTGCTGGCGTTCGGCAGCCTGTTCGGATTTTTCGGCGTGCTGCTGGCGCTGCCGGTGAGCGCTGCGCTGCTGGTGTGGGCGCGCCACCTGCGCCGTGATTACCTCGCGAGCGGCATGTACCGGGAATGAGATGCGGGGAATGAGATGCAGGGCATGAGACAGCTTGCGCTGGAACTGGCGCCGGCGCCGCTGCCGACGCTCGCCAATTTCATTGCCGGAGACAATGCCGAAGTGGTCGCCGCGTTGCGTGGTTTCGGTGTCGGCGGCGAGCGCTTCATTTATTTGTGGGGCGGCGCCGGCAGCGGCCGCACCCATTTGCTGCGCGCGGTGCTGCAGGCCGCGCGCGACGCGGGCCAGTCGGCGCACGCGATTGCGCCGGGCGCTGTGCCGGTCGGCATCGCTGCCGACGCGCTGGTCTGTGTCGATGACGTGCAGTGTTTTTCCCCGCCGGCGCAGATTGAATTATTTAATATATTCAATGAGTTAAAAGATGGCGGTGGGGCGTTGCTGGTGGCCGGCGACATGCCGCCGGCGCGCCTGCCGCTGCGCGCGGATCTGCTGACGCGGCTGGCTGCGGGCCTGGTGTACGAGGTGCATGCGCTGAGCGAAGAAGCGCGTCGCGCGGCGATGCGCGAGTACGCTACGGCGCGCGGCTTTACGCTGCCGGCGGAAGTGCTGGATTACGTGCTGGCGCGGGCGCCGCGCGATCTGCGCACGCTGCGCGCGCTGATCGACATGCTCGACCGGCGCTCGCTGGAACAGAAGCGGCCGATTACCGTGCCGCTGGCGCGCGAGCTGCTGCAGGCTGCGCAATAACCTGCACAACCACCATAACCGGACGCGACACGATGATTCTGGCACTGTTTGACCTCGACAACACCCTGCTCTCCGGGGACAGCGACTTCGAGTGGGCGCAGTTCCTGATTGACCGCGGGGTGCTCGATCGCGAAGTCTATGAGGCGCGCAACCAGACGTTCTACGATCAGTACAAAGCGGGCACGCTCGACATCCGCGAATTTCTCGATTTTCAGTTAAAACCGCTGTCGCGCCATTCGCGCACGGTACTTGACGCCTGGCATGCCGAATTCATGATTGAACGCATTCAACCAATGATGCGCGATACCGCGCGTGCGCTGGTCGAACGCCACCGGGAAGAAGTGCGCGTGGTGATTACCGCGACCAACAGTTTTGTCACTGCGCCGATCGCGCGGGCTTTTGGCATCGAGCATCTGATCGCCACCGAACCCGAGGTGCGCGATGGCGGGTTCACCGGTGGCGTGCTGGGTACTCCCTGTTTTCGCGAGGGCAAGGTCGAACGCCTGGAAGCGTGGCTGGCCGGGCATGGCGAAAGCATAAAAACATTAATTAAATCAACATTTTACAGCGATTCCCACAATGACCTGCCGCTGCTGGAGCAGGTGACCCATCCGGTGGCGGTGGATCCGGACGCGGCCCTGCGCGCGCATGCCGTGGCGCGCGGCTGGCCGGTGTTGAGTCTCGGTTGACCGGGTCGCCGTCAGGGCGCGTTTGCCGCGACGGGCGGCTGCGGGTGCGCTGTATAATCGCGCGGTTTTCCCCCGCCGCAGCGCACGGATGTTTACCTGCATGGCGCTGACTGACAATTCCGTATGAATCCCGCATGATCACCAAGTTTCTCGGCCACGTATTTTCGGGCCGCATGTTCAAATCGGCCAAGCCACGGATCATCGCCGTGGGCGAGCACGGCATCACCCGCGACCGCATCGGCAGCTGCGCACTGCGCACCTGCGATGCGCTGCAGGAGGCGGGTTACGCCGCGTTTGTCGTCGGCGGCGCGGTGCGCGACCTGATTCTCGGTCGTGACCCCAAGGATTTCGACGTCGCCACCGATGCCACGCCCGAGGAAGTGCGCGGCATTTTCCGCCGCTCGCGGGTGATCGGCCGCCGCTTCCGTATCGTGCACGTGCTGTGCGGGCGCGACATGGTCGAGGTTTCCACCTTCCGCGGCCCCGCGGCTGAAGCCCATGCCGGCAGCGTCGAGGATGAGCACGGTCGCCTGCTGCGCGACAACGTGTGGGGCGATCAGGCGCAGGATGCGACACGCCGCGATTTCACCATCAACGCGCTGTTCTACGATCCGGCCCGCCAGCAGGTGTGGGATTACCACGGCGGCGTGGCCGACCTGAAGCGCAAACGCCTGCGCATGATCGGTGAACCCGCGCAGCGTTACCGCGAGGATCCGGTGCGCATGCTGCGCGCGGTGCGTTTCGCCGCGGCCTGCGGCCTGGAGATCGATGCGGCCACCCGCAAGCCGATCAAGGCGCTCGCAGAACTGCTCGCCAACGTGCCGGCGTCGCGGCTGTTCGACGAAATGCTCAAGCTGCTGCTGTCCGGACATGCCGCGGAGTGCGTCAAGCGCCTGCGCAAGGAGGGGCTGCATCACGGCGTGCTGCCGCTGCTCGACGTGATCCTGGAACAGCCGCTGGGCGAACGCTTTGTGATGCTGGCGCTGAAGAATACCGACGAGCGCATCCGCGCCGGCAAGACGGTGTCGCCGGCATTCCTGTTTGCCGCGCTGACCTGGCATGAGGTGCTGGCGGCGTGGAAAAAAACCGAAGCCCGCGGCGTGCCGCCGGTGCCGGCGCTGTATGAAGCCATGGAGCAGGTGCTCGACAAGCAGACCGAACAGATCGCCATTCCGCGCCGCTACACGGCGGACATGAAGGAACTGTGGGCGCTGCAATCGCGTTTCGAGCAGCGCGGCGGGCAGCGTCCGTTCCGCTTGCTTGAGCATCCGCGCTTCCGCGCCGCCTACGACTTTCTGCTGCTGCGCTGCGAGAGCGGCGAGGTTCCGGTGACGCTGGGCGACTGGTGGACGAGTTTCCAGAATGCCGATGCCGACGCTCGTGCGGCCATGCTGGTGGCCGACAGCGGGCCGGCGAAAAAACGCCGCAAGCGCCGTCGCCGCAAATCCGGCGGCGGATCTCCGGAATCTGCTGCGGAGTGATGCGCATGGCTGCGCCGCGCACCGTCGCCTGCATTGCGCTGGGCGCCAATATCGGCGAGCCGTTGTGCCAGATCGAGTCCGCGTTTGCCGCGCTCGCGATGCTGCCGGATACCCGCCTGGTCGCGCGCTCATCGCTGTACCGCAGCGCGCCCGCGGGCTATGCCGACCAGCCGGATTTCATCAATGCCGTTGCCGTCATCGACACGGCGCTGGCGCCGCAGGCATTGCTTGCTGCGCTGCTGGCCATCGAACGGGCGCACGGCCGGGTTCGCGATTTTCCCAATGCGCCGCGTACGCTGGATCTCGATATCGTGCTCTATGGCGATGTGGTGGTCCATGAGCACGGACTGACGATCCCGCATGCGCGCATGCTTGAGCGCGCCTTTGTCATGGTGCCGCTGGCGGAGGTGGTGCCGGAGATGCGGATTCCGGAACACGGCACGGTGCGCGAACTGGCTGCGCGGGTGGACGCCGCCGGCGTCGCGCAATTGCAGCGCATGCCGGCATGAGCATGTTGACGAGTGGGATGATGCTTGCCTCAAGATACCGCTATGTGGTGGTCGAGGGGCCCATCGGCTCGGGCAAGACCACGCTGGCGCGGCGGCTGGCCGGTCATCTCGGCGCGGCGACCCTGTTCGAAGATCCCGACGCCAATCCCTTTTTGCCGGGCTTTTACCGGGATCCTGCACGTCATGCGCTGCCGGCGCAGTTGTTCTTTCTGTTCCAGCGCATCAACCAGGTGCGCGATCTGGCGCAGTCCGACCTGTTTGGCGGCGTGACGGTGGCCGACTTCATGATCGAAAAAGACCCGCTGTTCGCGCAGTTGACGCTCAATGACGACGAACTGGCGCTGTACCGGCAGATTTTCAGCCATCTCCAGCCCCAGGCGCCGCCGCCCGACCTGGTGATTTACCTGCAGGCCGGCGCCGAGACGCTGATCGGGCGCGTGCGCCAGCGCGCAGCCGCCTATGAAAAGTCCATTTCCGACGACTATCTGGTGAGGCTGGCCGATGCTTATGCGCGGTTTTTTCATCAATACGAGGCGGCGCCGCTGCTGATCGTCAATTCGGAAAATCTCAACTTCGTTGATTCTTCTGCGGATTTTGATTTATTGTTGCAGCGGGTCAATGCCATGCGCGGTCCGCGCGAGTTTTTCAGTCTGGGAAGTTGAGGGATAACCCCATGCGTACGACGCTGAGCACGCTGCACAAGATGATGCGGGATGGCGAGAAAATCGCCATGCTCACCTGCTACGACGCCAGCTTTGCGGCGCTGCTCGACGCGGCGGGCCTCGACACGCTGCTGGTCGGCGACTCGCTGGGCAACGTGCTGCAGGGGCACGAATCGACGCTGCCGGTGACGCTGCGCGACATGGTGTACCACACGGCCTGCGTGGCGCGCGGCGCCAAGCGCGCTTTCATCATCGGCGACATGCCGTTCGGCACCTTCCAGGTCAGTCCGCAGGATGCCTTCCGCAATGCCGCCGAAATCATGGCGGCAGGCGCGCAGATGGTGAAAATCGAAGGCGGCCGGCCGATGCTCGACACCATCGCTTTTCTCACCGAGCGCGGCATACCGGTGTGCGGCCATCTCGGTCTGACGCCGCAGTCGGTGCATCAGTTGGGCGGTTACCGGGTGCAGGGCAAGGCGGAAGACGACGCGCAGCGACTGCTCGACGATGCGCGGATACTCGAAGAGGCGGGCGCCGGCATGATCGTGCTGGAGGCCATCCCGGCGGCACTGGCGAGCCAGGTGACCGCGGCGGCAAAAGTACCCACCATCGGCATCGGCGCCGGCGTGGACTGCCACGGCCAGGTGCTGGTGCTGCACGACATGCTCGACGTGTATCCGGGCAAGAAAGCCAAGTTCGTCAAGAACTACATGAAGGCCGCCGCCGGTTCGATTCAGGATGCCGTCGCGCTCTATGTCAGGGAAGTGCGCGAAGGAAAATTCCCCGGCCGCGAACATTCTTTTTAGGGCGCACTCCACATTCGCGCATCACGCGGTGTTTTCGCTCATCACTCATCACTCCTAACTCATCGCTGAATTTTTCATGGACGTCATTCACTCCGTACCCGAACTGCGCGAGCGCCTGCGCCGCGAACCGAACAACGTGTTCGTGCCGACCATGGGCAATCTGCACGCAGGCCACATCGAGCTGATGCGCATCGCCAAGCCGCGCGCGGCATGTACCGTGGTCAGCATTTTCGTCAACCGGCTGCAGTTCGGCCCGCGCGATGATTTCGACCGCTATCCGCGCACGCTGCAGGCGGATTGCGACAAGCTGCGCGCCGCCGGCGTCGATGTGGTGTTCGTGCCCGACGAGAAGGCGATCTACCCGGAGCCGCAAACCTTTGTCGTCGAGCCTTCCGATCTGCAGAACATACTCGAAGGCGCGCACCGGCCGGGGCATTTTCGCGGCGTCGCGACCGTGGTGCTGAAGCTGTTCAATCTGGTGATGCCACACTCGGCGATTTTCGGCAAAAAAGACTATCAGCAGTATCTGGTGCTGCGCGACATGGTGCATCAGTTCGCGCTGCCGATCGAAATCATTCCCGCGGAAACGGTGCGCGCGCCCGACGGCCTGGCGCTGTCCTCGCGCAACAGTTATCTGTCACCCGACGAGCGGCGCGAAGCGCCGCGGCTCTACAGGGCCCTGCGGGAAGTGCGCGATGAGCTTGCCGCGGGCACCCACGACTACCAGCGGCTCGAACTGCATGGCATGTCGATGCTGGCCGACAACGGCTGGAAACCGGATTACGTCGCGGTGCGCCGCCGGTCCGATCTGCGGCCGCCGCTCAACGGCGAGCGCGAACTGGTGGTACTCGCCGCGGCGCGGCTGGGCAAGACGCGGTTGATCGACAACGTCGAGGTTGACCGCTGATCCCTAACTGGAAGTGACGCGGACCGCGGCACGGGCCAGTTTTTCGTACATGCGCCGCCGGTTGGTCAGCGGCCACCAGTCATAGAGGAAGATTTCCAGCGGCCGCCACATGGCGACCCAGCCGCCGATGATCACGCTCTCGCGCAGGATGTTCATGGACGTTCCGGTCGAGGCCTGGCCGATCTGTTCGGCGACCAGCAGGCAGGTCGCCAGGAATCCCAGACCGATGACCAGGCTGCGCCAGCCGCGCTGCATCAGGTGGCGGAATTCGCGCCGCGCATGCTCGGCGCGATACGTGAAGTAGTTGCCCAGCGCCTCGCGCACCATCGCCTCGGCGTCAGCCGGCGGATTGCCGCCGGCGAGATGGATCAGGATTTCAAACTCCGCGTCGCGCGGATGTTCCAGTGCCCAGCTGGTGATGAATTCCTCGGCGTCCGGATCCAGATCCTTGTGGTGAAAGGGCGTGGGATCCATCGAGTTGAACAACTGCGACAACTCCTGGAGGCGCACTTCGATGCGGTGTGCTGGAGCGGTGCTTGTGCCCATGGGATACCCCGCGCAGGCGGTTGGTGGCGGTGCTGTTGTCCGCTGGTGCCGGGAGCCGGAATCGAACCGGCACGCTGTTGCCAGCGCGGGATTTTGAGTCCCGTGCGTCTACCAATTCCGCCATCCCGGCACGGGAGGCGCGAATTATCCCGCAATTTGATGGTGTGCGGCAACGCGAACAGATTGATTTGTTTCAAATATTCAGTGCGGTATTGCGCCGGGACGCGGCACCGGATTGCCGGGAGGCCTGTGCAACGCAGGCTGCCGTCCATAGTCCGGCTTGACCTGTGTCAATGAATACAGGATTGGCCGGAATAAGCTGGTTGTAGCAGGTGGGGGGGTAGCTTGCGAAAGTGCCCCTGTTGATGACAGCCTGAAAGGAGCGATCATGAACGGACCGAAGAAAGTGACCGAAGACCCCAGCGCAGGCGTTTTCGATGCCTGCAAGCTTCAATTCAAGGCCGGTCTTGCCGTGGTGGATACCTTGGTAGCCGGATCGGAGCGCATGCGGGAAATGCAGCTTGCCGCCGCGCGCGAAACCGAAACCCGGAATCGTGAGATTGCCGGGGAGATCGGCAAAGCCCGCTCGATGCAGGATCTCGTTGAACTGCAGACCCGCCTGATCAACGCCCATGCGCAGAGCGTAATGGGCTACTGGACCAAGATGGCGGCGTTGACCCAGCAGACGCAGTCCGAACTGAACAAGCTCGTTCAGGACGAATGCTCCGGTGCGCTCGCCGCCATGCCCGCCACGGGCGGCAAGAGTGCCGCGGGCGCGGCACCGTTGGCGTCGGTTTTCGAGTCCTCGCTGGAAGCGACGCGCCGCGCGAACGAAGCGTTCATCGCGGCGTGGTCCAAGGCAATTCCGGCCGGCGACCGGCGCGGAGCCTCTGCCGGCCACAGCTGACCGGGAAGGGCGCGCGTTTCATTCCGTCAGGCGCCCTCAGCGTTCGAGGACGTACGTGCCGGGGGCGTCCGCGAGTTTCGGGAATTCGGCGGTGACCAGCGGCGGGGGAGAACCGGCCTCGCCACAGTACCCGGCGAGCCATGCGCTCCAGTCCTGCCACCAGCTGCCTGCATGCGGCTGCGCGTCCGCATGCCAGGTGTCTGCGGCTTCCCCGCGGTGCGCGGGGCCGGCGCGATAGCTGCGTTTCGACGAACTCGCCGGTGGATTGACGATGCCGAGGATGTGTCCGGAACTCGTCAGCACGAAGCGCTTGTGTCCGGTGACGTAGCTGTTGATGCGGAAGGTCTGGCGCCACGGTGCGATATGGTCGTCCTCGGCTGCGACCTGGTAGAGCGGTGTATGGACGCGGGCTAGGTCGATGGGCTCGCCGGCGATGGTGAGGGCGTCGGGCTTCACGAGGGCGTTGCGCAGATACATCTCGCGCAGGTATAACTCGTGCATGCGGGACGGCATGCGGGTCGTGTCCATGTTCCAGTACAGCACGTCGTGCGGCGCCGGCTTCTCGCCGTAGAGCCAGCCGTTCACAACGTAATGCCAGATCAGCGGGTTCGCGCGCAGCATGCGGAAGGTCATGGCCATTTCACCGCCATCGAGAAATCCGCGGGTGCGCATCATGTTGCTGAGCCAGCGCACGCTGCCCTCGTCGATGAATACTTCGATGTCGCCGGGAGAATTGAAATCGGTGAGCGCCGCGAACAGCGACCAGTGGGCGACCGGGATGTCGTGCGGATCAGCGCTGCGTCGTGCGAGCCAGGCCATGTATGTCGCCAGCAGCGTGCCGCCGATGCAGTAGCCGGCCGCATGCACTTTTGCGGAGCCGGAGAGAGCGCGCGCGACCCGCACGGCTTCGTCGATTCCCTGCGTCAGGTAGTCATCGAAGGTGATATCGGCAGCGTCGGCGCCGGGGTTCTTCCAACTGGTGATATAGACGTCAAAGCCCTGGTCGAGCAGGAAGCGCACCATGCTTTTCTTCGGCGTGAGATCCAGCACATAAAACTTGTTGATCCAGGGCGTGACGATGATGATCGGCACCGGGCGCACGCGATCGGCGGTCGGCGCGTAATGGATCAGTTCCAGCAGCCTGTTGCGGAAGACCACGGCGCCGGGCGTGGTGGCGAGATTTTTGCCCAGCTGAAAGTCGGCAGGATCGGTCATGCGCACGGTTCCCGCGGCCATGTCCTCGAGGAACAGCTGGAAACCCCGGCTGAGGCTTTCGCCGTTCGACTCCAGCGCTTTGCGCTGTGCGACCGGGTTGGTGGGCAGGAAATTGGTCGGCGCCATGGCGTTGAGCAACTGCCGCCACCAGAACGCGGCCCGCCGGCGCTCGCGGTATGAAAGCCCCGGCGTCTGGAACAGCGCGTCCTGCAGGTGCCGCGTGTAGAACAGGTACCACTGCTTGAGCAGGCTCCAGCCCGGCTCGCGCGTCCAGACCGGATCGTCAAACCGCTGGTCGCCGCTCTGCGGATGCACCACGTCGGAGCCGTTGTGTCCTGCAAGCCGCGCCATGCTGTGCAGCTGCAGCACTGCCAGGTCGGTTGCGCTGCGTGTCCACAGTTCCGCAAGCTCGACCGGATGCAGCCACCATGCAGAATTCGCGTGAGCCAGCGGAGCGACCATGCCGAAGGGATCCACCTGGGTTTCCAGGCTTTTCTGGAATTCCTTGAGCCGCTCGACAGGCAATGAAAAGGCCGCGCCGATGTCCGCGCCTTCTGTTCCGCCGGTCGGTGTGATGTGAGGTGTATCCATATGACAAACCTGCGCGTCTGATCGGCGACTCGGCGGCGGTATCTGCAAATACACTCCCGACCTGTGCCGGTGCTTTGATTCTCTCCGACCCGCCCGGTTGCGGCTTGACCTGGATCAACGGGAGCCCCCGCAGGGTGCACGGCATTCGCGATACCTTGCCGCCCCGGAGGGGGCGGGTGATAATCGCGCGCCTTTGGGGCCTCCCGGGGCCTGCCGACCGGCACTGATACCCCGACCATGCGTCTTTCCGATTTCGATTACATCTTGCCGCCAGAACTGATTGCGCAGGCGCCTGCAACCGCGCGCAGCGCCAGCCGGCTGCTGCATCTCGACGGCGCCACCGGGCGGCTGGACGATCACCGTTTCACGGATATCCTCGATCTGCTGCATCCGGGCGACCTGCTGGTGCTCAACGACACGCGGGTCATCAAGGCGCGCCTGACCGGACGCAAGGCGTCCGGCGGCAGGATCGAAGTGCTGATCGAACGCGTGCTTGCCGGCGATCATGCCTATGCGCAGGTGCGGGCGAGCCACGCCCCGCATCCGGGCAGCGTGCTGCTTCTCGGCGATGGCGTGGAGGCAACCGTCATCGGGCGTCATGATGATCTTTATGAGTTGCGCTTTTCCGGCAATGCCGGCGTATTCGACCTGCTCGAACGCCATGGCGCGCTGCCGCTGCCGCCGTACATCACCCACGCACCGGATGCCGGCGACGAAGTCCGCTACCAGACGGTGTACGCGGCCACACCCGGTGCGGTTGCCGCGCCGACCGCGGGCCTGCATTTCGACGCTGCGCTGCTGGACGCTTTGCGCGCGCGCGGCATCACTGTCGCGATGCTGACCTTGCATGTCGGCGCCGGCACCTTCCAGCCGGTACGCGTGCAGAATCTCGCCGGGCACCGCATGCACAGCGAGTGGTACAGCCTGCCGCAGGCGACGGTGGATGCCTTGCGCGCCACCCGCGCTGCCGGCGGGCGCATCGTTGCCGTCGGCACCACCAGCCTGCGCGCGCTGGAATCCGCCGCTGCTGCCGGGGACATCGTTGCCGGCGCGGGCGAAACCAGCCTGTTCGTGATGCCGGGGTACCGCTTCCGCATCGTTGACCGCCTGATCACCAATTTTCATCTGCCCAAATCGACGCTGCTGATGCTGGTTTCGGCCTTCGGCGGCATGGAGCACATCCGCCGCGCCTACCAGCATGCAATTGCGCAGCGCTACCGGTTTTTCAGTTATGGTGACGCCATGCTGATCGACCGCGCGCCCTGAACAACATGGAATTCAAAGTTATCGCTACTGATGGCGCAGCGCGCCGCGGCGTGCTGCAGACGGCGCGCGGCGCGATCGACACGCCGGTATTCATGCCCGTCGGTACCTACGGCGCGGTGAAAGGCGTGGATTCCGGCGAGTTGCGTGCGCTCGGCGCGCAGATCGTGCTCGGCAACACGTTCCACCTGTGGCTGCGTCCCGGCCTGGAGGTGATCGCCGCGCACGGCGGGCTGCACCGCTTCATGAACTGGAGCGGGCCGCTGCTGACGGACTCCGGCGGTTTTCAGGTGTTCAGCCTGGGCGAGCTGCGCAAGATCAGCGAAGAGGGCGTGAAATTCCAGTCGCCGGTCAACGGCGACGCCTGTTTCCTGACGCCCGAGGAATCGATGCGCATCCAGCGCGTGCTCAATGCCGACATCGTCATGGCCTTTGACGAATGCACGCCGCATCCGGCGACCTTTGAGCAGGCGCGCGATTCGATGCGCCTGTCGATGCGCTGGGCGGCGCGCAGCAAACAGGCGCATGCGGGCAACGCCAACGCGCTGTTCGGCATCGTGCAGGGCGGCATGCATGAAAGCCTGCGCGATGAATCGCTGGCGGCGCTGACGCAGATCGGCTTCGACGGCTATGCCATCGGCGGCCTGTCGGTGGGGGAGCCCAAGGCCGACATGCTGCGCATCCTGCGCCACACCGCGCCGCAACTGCCGGCGGAGCGGCCGCGCTACCTGATGGGGGTCGGCACGCCGGCCGACATCGTCGCCGCGGTGACGGCCGGCATCGACATGTTCGACTGCGTGCTGCCGACCCGCAATGCCCGCAACGGCTGGCTGTACACCCGCCGCGGCATTATCAAGCTGCGCAACGCGCGCTACCGCGACGACCTGTCGCCGGTGGATCCCGACTGCGCCTGCCCGACCTGCCGGGGATATACCCGCGCCTACCTGCATCACCTGCAGCGGGTGAACGAAATGCTCGGTGCGCGGCTCAATACGCTGCACAACCTGCACTACTATCAGGAACTGATGGGCGGGCTGCGCGCGGCCATTGCCGCGGGGCGGCTGGCGGAATTCGCCGCCACGGTGAGCGGCGCCGAAGATGAATCATGTTAAAATACAAAGCTTTGGTAAGCCTTGAATGGCTGCGCGCGCCCGGACTGACCCGGGCGCAGTTTTATCCCACCGGAGGTGCATCGTGTTAATCAGTCCAGCATGGGCGCAGGCGCCCGCCGCGGCCCCCGCGGGCGGCGGCATCGAGAACATACTGCTCATCGTCGCGATGTTTGCAGTGCTGTATTTCCTGATGATCCGCCCGCAGATGAAGCGTGCGAAAGAGCACAAGACCATGATCGAGGGTCTGCAGAAGGGCGACGAAGTAGTCACCGCCGGCGGCATCGTCGGGCGTGTCAGCAAGGTCGATGAGCAATATGTCAGCGTTGCCATTGCCGCCAATGTCGAAATCCAGGTGCAGCGACCGGCAATCCAGGTCGTATTGCCCAAGGGCACCATCAAAAACATCTAGTGAATGAGTGAAGGGTGAATGGGTAAATGCGGTAGCCACCGCGCACGGCTAACCGGCCACCTTTCACCCTTCACCATTCACCTTTCACGGTCTTTGAAATGAACCGCTACCCGCTCTGGAAGTATCTGCTGATCGCCGCCGCCCTGGTGGGCGGTCTGCTCTACACGGTGCCGAATTTCTACGGCGAGGTGCCGGCAGTGCAGGTGTCGCCGTTGCGCAGCAACCTGAAGGTGGACACCGCACTGATGACGCGGATCGAGCAGGCGCTGCAGAAAGCTGCGCTGAAACCCGAGGGCATCGCGCTCGATGCCACCAGCGTCAAGGCGCGCTTTTCCACCACCGACGATCAGCTGAAAGCCAAGGACGCCGTGCAGGCGGCGCTGGGTGAGGACTACGTGGTGGCGCTGAATCTGCTGTCGCGCAGCCCGCAGTGGCTGGCTTCGATCGGTGCGCTGCCGATGTATCTGGGCCTCGATTTGCGCGGGGGCGTGCATTTTCTGATGCAGGTCGACATGAAATCGGCGCTGACCAAGAAAATGGAGGCGTTTACCAACGACATTCGCGGCTCCCTGCGCGAGCAGCGCATCCAGTATTCCGGAATTTCGCGCGATGGCCAGCAGGTCACGGTGCGTTTTCGTGACGCGGCGACGCGGCAGAAGGCGCTGGCGAGCATTGCCAAGAACATGCCGGATCTGGAACTGACGACCGCGGATGACGCCGGCGAATTCCGCATCAGCGGCAGCCTGAGAATCGAAGCGCAGCGCAAGACGCAGGAATCCGCGTTGCAGCAGAACATCAATACGCTCAGGAATCGCGTCAACGAACTGGGTGTGGCCGAGCCGATCATCCAGCAGCAGGGCGCCGACCGTGTGGTGGTGCAGTTGCCCGGCGTGCAGGATACGGCCAAGGCCAAGGACATCCTCGGCCGCACCGCGACGCTGGAAGTGCGCATGGTCGATGAGGAGCATGGCGACGTCGCCGGCCTGGCGCAGGCCAAGGCGGGCCAGGTGCCGTTCGGCACCGAGCTGTACTACGAGCGCAACGGCCAGGCGGTGCTGGTGAAAAAACAGGTGGTGCTGACCGGCGAGCGCATCAATGACGCGCAGCCCGGGTTCGACGGCCAGACGGGCGAGCCGGCGGTGCATATCAACCTCGACGGCGCCGGCGCGCGCATTTTCCAGCAGGTGACCCGTGAAAACGTCGGCAAACGCATGGCCATACTGCTGTTTGAGCGCGGCAAGGGCGAGGTGGTGACGGCGCCGGTGATCCGCACCGAAATCGGCGGCGGGCGCGTGCAGATCAGCGGCCGCATGACCACCATGGAAGCCAAGGACGTGTCGCTGCTGCTGCGCGCGGGCGCGCTGGCGGCGCCGATGGAAATCATTGAGGAGCGCACCATCGGGCCATCGCTGGGCGCGGAAAACATCAAGATCGGTTTCCAGTCGATGTGGATGGGTTTTGCCGCGATCGCGCTGTTCATGATCGCCTACTACGCGCTGGTCGGCGTCGTTTCGATCATTGCGCTCGGCGCCAACCTGCTGTTCCTGATCGCGTTGCTGTCGATACTGCAGGCGACGCTGACGCTGCCGGGCATTGCGGCGATTGCGCTGGCGCTGGGTATGGCGATCGACGCCAACGTGCTGATCAACGAGCGCATCCGCGAGGAGCTGCGCAACGGCAACACGCCGCACGCGGCGCTGCATGCCGGCTACGAGCGTGCGTGGGCGACGATTCTCGATTCCAACGTCACCACGCTGATCGCCGGCGTCGCATTGCTGGCGTTCGGTTCCGGCCCGGTGCGCGGCTTTGCGGTGGTGCATTGCCTGGGGATATTGACCTCGATGTTCAGCGCGGTGGTGGTGTCGCGCGGGATCGTGAACCTTTATTACGGCAGCCGCCGCAAGCTGGACAAGATATCCATCGGGCAGGTGTGGCGCCCTGCTGCGCAGGGCAAGTGAGCAGTCAGCAGTGAGCCGCATAAAGACGATGTTCACCGCTCACCGCTCGCCGCTCACCGCTCGCATTTTCTAGGAATCCATATGGAATTCTTCCGCATCAAAAAAGATATCCCGTTCATGCGCCATGCGCTGATCTTCAACGTGATTTCGCTGATCACGTTCCTGATCGCCGTGGGTTCGCTGGCGACCAAAGGGCTGCATCTGGGCGTGGATTTCACCGGCGGCACGGTGATCGAGGTGAACTACCAGCAGCCGCCGGATCTCAACCCGATCCGCGAGCGCATGGTCAAAATCGGTTTTGCGGATCCGGGCGTGCAGAATTTCGGTACGGCGCGCGATGTGTTGATCCGCCTGCCGGTCAAGGAAGGACTGACCAGCGCCAGGGTGTCCGAGACCGTGATGCAGGAGTTGAAGCAGATGGACGCCACGGTGCAACTGCGGCGCGTCGAGTTCGTCGGGCCGCAGGTCGGCAAGGAGCTGCTGAACGACGGTGCGCTGGCGCTGCTGTTCGTGTCGCTGGGCATCGTGCTCTACCTGTGGCTGCGCTTCGAGTGGAAATTCGGCGTGTCGGCGATCATCGCCAATCTGCACGACGTGGTGATCATTCTCGGCTGCTTCTCGCTGTTCGGCTGGGAGTTCTCGCTGCCGGTGCTGGCGGCGGTACTGGCGATCCTCGGCTATTCGGTCAACGAATCGGTGGTGGTGATGGACCGGGTGCGCGAGTGTTTCCGCAGCCGGCAGTATCGCAACGTGCCGGTGCCGCAGGTGATCGATGCGGCGATCACGCAGACCATGTCGCGCACCATCATTACCCACGGCTCGACCCAGTTGATGGTGTTTTCAATGCTGATTTTCGGCGGCGAAACGCTGCATTACTTCGCGCTGGCGCTGACCATAGGCATCTGCTTCGGCATTTACTCGTCCGTGCTGGTCGGCAGCCCGCTGCTGATGTGGCTGGGACTGCGGCGCGACGATCTGGTCAAACCCGACAAGAAACCGGAGAACGAATCCGGCGCGGTGGTCTAATGTGTGCAATGACCGGACTCAATTGCGGTCATCCCTCACCCCCGCCCCTCTCCCGAGGGGAGAGGGGAGATATCAGCGACAAATGGTTTACTGACCATTTGTTCGTGGGCTAGGACGGCCGGGCGTGGAACTGCTGGCCACGCTGTTTGACATCGCGCTGCATCTGGACCGGCACCTGCAGGTACTGGTCGCGTCGTACGGCGCCTGGGTGTATGCCATCCTGTTCCTGATCGTGTTCTGCGAAACCGGGCTGGTGGTGACGCCGTTCCTGCCCGGTGACTCGCTGCTGTTCGTCGCCGGCACCGTTGCCGCCGCCGGCGGCATGGACATCCACCTGCTGGTCGTGCTGTTGATCGTTGCCGCGGTGCTGGGTGATGCCGTGAATTACTCGATAGGGCATTACATCGGGCCGCGCGTGTTCAAATCCGAAGGTTCGCGCTGGCTGAATCCCCGGCATCTGCAACGCGCCCATGATTTTTACGAACGGCATGGCGGCAAGACCATCATCATCGCGCGATTCGTGCCCATCATCCGCACTTATGCGCCCTTTGTCGCAGGCGCGGCTAGCATGACTTACACACGTTTTGCGCTCTACAACGTGACGGGCGCGGTGCTGTGGGTGGTGTCGCTGGGTTACGCCGGATATTTTTTCGGCAACATCCCGGTCATCAAGGACAACCTGACGCTGGTGATCATCGGCATTGTCATCCTGTCGATACTGCCGGGCGTGATCGAAATTTTTCGCCACCGCGGGCGCCGCGGCTCTTGAGCATTTCGTAATGAAGGACGATCGGAATGCTCAATCCCTCTCCCCGACCCTCTGCTCCGCTTCCAGTGTTCCCTGGTCCCGGAGGGAGAGGGTGAGAATGGCACGAAATCGCTGTTGCGATTTCGCGATTAGCAAAGAATGAACCTCTATCTGCGCCTGCTCTGGCTGCTGTGGCGATTGCGCAGTGTCGTGCGGCGCAGCCTGTTCGAGCCCTCGCGTGTGCCGTTCCGTGTGCTGCCCAACGATTGCGACATCAATCTGCACATGAACAACGGGCGCTATCTGTCGTTCATGGATCTGGGGCGGCTGCATCTGACGGTGCAGGCGGGGCTGATGCCGCATGCGCGGCGCAATCGCTGGATGCCGATGCTGGCGGCGGCGGAAATCACTTTCATCCGCTCATTGAATCCGTTTGACCGCTTCGAGCTGGTGACGCGCATGGTCACCTGGGACGATAAATACGTTTATCTGGAACAGACCTTCGAGCGTGACGGCGAGCTGTGCGCCCATGCCTTCGTCAAAGGGTTGTTTCTCGGCCGCGGCGGGCGCGTGCCCAATGCGGAGATCGTGGGCGCGATCGGTTATGACGGTGCGCCGCCGCCCATGCCCGACGCCCTGAAACACTGGGCTGATTTGACGGTCGCCAAGCGCGACAGTAAAAATAATTAATTAAAACAACGGGTTACAACAAAAGAGCCGTTTAGACCCGTTTTGCCAGTTCAGCGGCCTTGCCGATATAGCTGGCCGGCGTCAGTGCCAGCAGCCGTTGTTTCTCGGCTTCGGGGATGCCCTGCAGGCCCTTGATGAAGGCATGTAGCGTCGCGCGGTTGATGCCGTCCTTGCCGCGCGTCAGTTCTTTCAGCTGTTCATACGCGCCGGCGACGCCGTAGCGGCGCATCACCGTCTGGATCGGTTCGGCGAGCACTTCCCAGTTGGCATCGAGATCCGCCGCGAGTTTTTCGCGATTGGCTTCGAGTTTGTTGAGTCCCTTCAGGCACGAGTCCCACGCCAGCAGCGCGTAACCCAGCGCCACACCCATGTTGCGCAACACCGTGGAGTCCGTCAGGTCGCGCTGCCAGCGCGACACCGGCAGCTTTTCCGACAAATGGTGCAGCAGCGCATTGGCGAGACCGAGGTTGCCTTCGGAATTCTCGAAATCGATGGGATTGACCTTGTGCGGCATGGTCGAGGAGCCGATTTCGCCGGCCTTGGTCTTTTGCTTGAAATAACCGACCGAGATATAACCCCAGATGTCGCGGTCGAGGTCGAGCAGGATGGTGTTGGCGCGTGCCACGGCGTCAAACAGTTCAGCCATGGCATCGTGCGGTTCGATCTGCGTGGTGTAGCGGTTGAATTCCAGGCCCAGGGATTCAACAAAGTTTTTCGCGAATTTTTCCCAGTCGATGGCGGGATAGGCGGCGAGATGCGCGTTGTAGTTGCCGACGGCGCCGTTGATCTTGCCGGGCAGGGACACGGCAACGATGCGCGTGCGGGCGCGGGAGAGCCGTGCCACCACGTTCGCCATTTCCTTGCCCAGCGTGGTCGGTGACGCCGGCTGGCCGTGGGTGCGCGACAGCATCGCGGCGTCGGCCAGTTCATGCGCCAGCGCGGTCAGCCGCGCGATGACGGCATCCAGCGCCGGCAGCAGCACCGCCTTGCGCGCATGCTGCAGCATCAGCGCATGGCACAGGTTGTTGATGTCTTCGGAGGTGCAGGCGAAGTGGATGAATTCCGCCACCTTCGTGATTTCGGCATCGCCGGCGAGGCGTTCCTTGAGGAAGTACTCGACGGCCTTGACGTCGTGATTGGTCGTCGCCTCGATCGCTTTCACGCGTTCACCGTCGGCGGCGGAGAAGTTGTTCGCCAGCGCATCGAGCGCGGCGACGGCAGGCGCCGAAAACGCCGGCACTTCCGTGAGCACCGGCTCCGCGGCCAGCGCTTTCAGCCATTCGGTTTCGACATGCACCCGTTGCCGGATCAGCGCCAGCTCGCTGAAGCAGTCGCGCAGAGCGCTGAGCTTGGCGTGATAACGGCCGTCGAGCGGGGAGAGGGCGGTGAGCGGTGTGAGTGGCATGGCAGGGTTATCGATAAGTGCTTGAATTTTATCACATCATCGGCCGTCCGCCGTGTCCGGCCATCATCCGGAATCGGCATTGAACCGGCGTGTACGGGCGTGTTCTCATGACGACTGCCAACCTTGGGGATGATATGACGCTAAGAGCCCCTCTAAACCGCCGTGAGTTTCTTGCCGCCGCCGCGGCGCTGCCGCTGATCGGCACATGGCCATCCGCCCATGCCGCGGTCAGTGCCCATGTGCTGCGCGCGGCACCCGGCCGCCAGCAACTGGTGCCGGAGAGCTATCCGGACTCCGAGATCTGGAGTTTCAACGGCACCACGCCAGGCCCCGGGTTGCGTGCGCGCCAGGGCGACACGCTGCGAGTGACTGTGAAAAATGCGTTGCCGCAACCGACGACGGTGCATTGGCATGGTATCCGGCTGCCCAATGCAATGGACGGCGTGCCGCACCTGACCCAGCCGCCGATCGCGCCGGGCGGCGAGTTCCAGTACGAGTTTGCCCTGCCCGACGCCGGCACCTACTGGTATCACCCGCACGAGCGTTCCCTGGAGCAGGTGGCGCGCGGACTCTACGGCGCGCTGATCGTCGAGGAGCGCGATCCCCTGCCGGTGGATCGCGATGTGACCTGGGTGCTGTCCGACTGGCGGCTGAACAAGGACGCCACGCCGGTGCATGACTACGACAGCAACATGTTCGACCTGACCCACGCCGGGCGCATCGGCAACACCGTGACTGTCAACGGCAGGTTCACGCCCGTCGGCGGCGAGTTTGCGGTGCGCGCCGGTGAACGCATCCGCCTGCGCCTGATCAATGCCGCCAGCGCGCGGATATTCAGGCTGAAATTCGACGGCCATGCGCCGCAGGTCATCGCGCTCGACGGCCATCCGGTCGCGCCGCACGCCGCCGCCGGGGGCGTGGTGCTGGGGCCGGGCATGCGCGCCGACCTGGTGATCGACTGCATGCGCAGGCCCGGCGAGCGGTTTGTCGTGGCGGACACGTTTTATCCGCGCGAGCTGCAGGTCATGGAGCTGGTTTATCGCAACGAGGCGCCGCTGCGCACGAAACCGCTGGATGCGCCGATTGTGCTGCCGCCCAATCCGCTGGCCGAGCCGGATGTCGCGCGCGCGCAGCGCCACGAGATCAGGTTTGAAGGCGGCGCCATGGGCAGCCTGCGCGAAGCGGAGTTCAACGGCGTGCGGCAGGGCATCCAGCAACTGGTGCGCGAGCACGGCGTGGCGTGGACCATCAACGGTGTGGCGCGCACCGGCCATGTGCATGAGCCCATGCTGACGCTGAAACGAAACGGGCATTATGTGTTCGCCATGCACAACGACACGGCGTGGCACCATCCGATCCATATCCACGGCATTGCGTTCCGCATCATTTCACGCAACGGCAAGCCCACGCAGTACCGCGAGTGGGCCGACACGGCGCTGCTGGCGCCACGCGAGCGCGTGGAGATTGCTTTTGTCGCCGACAATCCCGGCGACTGGATGTTTCACTGCCACATTCTCAGTCATCAGCAGGGCGGAATGATGACGGCGGTTAGAATACAGTGATGAGTGAGGAATGATGAGTGATGAGCGAAAACCCAAAGGCTGGTCCAGGTTGTGTTCATCACTCCTCACTCATCGCTCATCACTGCTTTTGAACTGCTAAATCTCCCGCCAGATGCCTCCTTCCAACCGCACGTTCCATGACTGGCTGCTCCTGCTGGCGCTGGTCGCCATGTGGGGCTCCTCGTTCATGTTCAACAGCATCGCGGTGGCGAGCCTGCCGCCGTGGACCGTGGTCGCCGGCCGCGTCGGCATCGCGGCCCTGGTGTTGACGGTCATCGTGTATGCCGTCGGCAAACGCCTGCCGCCGCCGGGCCGGGTGTGGGTGCCGTACGCGGTCATTGCGCTGGTCGGTAATGCCATCCCGTTCTACCTGATCACCTGGGGCCAGCAGATCGTCGAGAGCGCGCTGGCCGGCATTCTGATGGCGGCGATGCCGCTGGCGACCATGGTGCTTGCCCATTTTCTGGTGAGCGGCGAACACCTGACCCGCGCGCGCGCGGCGGGTTTCACGATCGGCTTTGCGGGCATCGTGTTGCTGATGGGGCCGGCGGCGCTGGCGGGCCTCGGCGGTGAAGTCGTCAGCGTCGTGTCGCAACTGGCGGTGCTGGGCGGCGCGCTGTGTTACGCGCTGCAGAGTGTGCTGGCCCGGTTGATGCTCAAGGGTGATCTGATCGTGGCTGCCGCGGCGACGCTCATAGTCGCCAGCATCATGGTGGTGCCGGTGGCGCTGTGGCTGGACCGGCCGTGGACATTGACGCCAAGCAGCGCGTCAGTCGCCGCGGTGATCTGGCTGGGTATTGCGCCGACCGCGCTGGCCACCATTCTGTATTTCATGCTGATTCGTTCCGCCGGCCCGTCGTTCATGTCGCTGGTGAACTATCTCAGCCCCGGAGTTGCGCTGCTGCTGGGGCTATGGCTGATGGGCGAGCATCCGCACGCCAATGCCTACTTCGGGCTGGCCCTGATCCTCACCGGCATTGCCGTCACCCAGCGCCGCCGCGCGGCGACCCCTTGAAAAACGCGAACCCTGCCGCATATTAGATGCAGGCTATTGTTTTTATTGATATTTTTATATTGAATTTATCAATAACAATCAATGTCTTATGCAAACAAGGAGACCGCCATGCGTATTGTCTATAACAGCGAACAGTATTACGTCGCCGAGTATCCCGGCCAGGACGGCCTGGAGCTGGTGGACAAGCACAGCGCGCGCGGCACTTATTTCCAGGGCGATGTGGCGAAGAACTTCGTCGATGCGCTGAATGCCGCAGTGGGCGAGCAGGCCTCAACCGAGCGGATCGATGAATTCCTCGACGGTTTCAGCGTACTGCTGAATTCGCCGGTGGTTTACCACTAGCTTTTGTTGCGCATCCGCAAACGCGGATTACTTCAGCCTCGACCACCCCGGTTCGTCGCGATCCAGCAAGCGCTTCAGTGCAATGAAGTGCAGCCGCGCCTGGGTGTCGTCGGTCATTTGTTCTGCCGTCACGCAGGCGATTTTCTCCGGCACCATACGCAGCGGCTTGCCGGTGCCCATGCCCAGAATCTGCAGCATGCACGCGCGCTCCAGGTAATAGAGATCGTCGAAAGTTACGTCAATTGACGGCCCGGTGACGATGATGCCGTGGTTGGCGAGGAACAATACATCGGCGTTTTTCAGTCCGGCGACGATGCGCTCGCCTTCGGCGTCATCCAGCGCCAGCCCGTTGTACTGCTCGTCGTACGCGGTGCGCCCATAAAACTTCAGCGCCACCTGGCTGGCCGGTTCGACGCGCCCGCCCTGCACCACGGTCAGCGCGGTGGCGAACGGCATGTGGGTGTGCATCACGCATTTCGCCGCGGGCTTGCTGCGATGCGCCGCGCCGTGGATGAAAAACGCCGTCGGCTCGACCTCATGTTTGCCCGCGATCTTTTGACCCTTGGCATCCAGCGTCACCAGATCGGCAGGCGTCACCTCCGACCAGTGCAGACCCTGCGGATTGATCAGGAAATGGCCGGGCCGCCCCGGCACCTCGACGCTGAAATGATTGCAGATGCCTTCGCCCAGCCCCATGCGCGAGGCGCTGCGTAGCGCGCAGGCGAGGTCGATGCGGGCTTGTTGTTCGGGAGTCGTGCGTGTCATCGCCGGTTTATTCCAGCCGGATGTCGCCGGCCTTGGCGATTTTCGTCCATTTTGCGATTTCGGCTTTCAGGAACGCCGAAAACTCCTCCGGCGTGTTTGCCGACACGATGGCGCCGCGCTTGATCATCTGCTCGCGCATGGCCGGCGTCTTCAGTTCGGTGACGAGGATCGTGTTGACCCGGCGCAGGATTTCGGGCGGTGTGCCGGCCGGCGCGCCGACGCCCTGCCACGAACCGCCGTCGAAACCCTTGACGCCGCCTTCATCCACGGTCTGCAGGTCGGGCATCGGCGGGAAACGCTGCAGCGTGGATACGGCGATGGCGCGCAGCCGGCCGGCTTCGACCTGGGGCAGCACGCTGATTGCGGTATTGAAGGCCAGTTGTACCTGGCCGGAAATCTGGTCGATCACGGCCGGAGCCTGGCCTTTGTACGGCACGTGCACCATCTTCGTGCCGGTCATGAACTTGAACATTTCCATCAGCATGTGCGGGCTGCTGCCGTTGCCGGTGGAGGCATAGGTCAGCGCGTCGGGCCTGGCCTTGGCGATTGCCAGCAGCTCCCTCACGTTCTTTGCCGGCAGCGTGGGATGCACCGTCAGCAGGCTGGGCAGGCTCGCCATCAGCGTGATGGTCGCCAGGTCTTTCACCGGGTCGTAGGACATCTTGCGGTAAATCGCCGGCGATACGCCCTGCGCGGCGGTGATCATGCACAGCGTGTAGCCGTCGGCAGGCGCTCTCGCGCACAGCTCGGCGCCGATGTTGCCGCCGGCGCCCGCGCGGTTGTCCGCGATGAACTGCTGGCCGGTGGCTTTGGCCAGGATGTCGGTGGCCATGCGGCCCATGATGTCGGTGGGGCCGCCGGGCGGGAACGGAATGATGAAGCGCACGGCCTTGGCCGGGTACTGCTGTGCAGTCGTCGCCAGCGGACACAGCGCGAGCAACAGCGCAGCGATGTAAGACAGTGGATGTTTCCTCATGAGCTGCTCCTCCGGACGGCGTTGTTTATCGGCGATGCGGGAATATTATGCCGCAGGCACGGCAGCCGCAGTCGCCGGTTTCAGCAGCTTTGCCGTGGCTTCGAGCACCGTTGCCTCTCCGGGGTCGATGCGCCATTGCTGCGCCAGTTGCCACAACACGCGGGCGTCGCCCAGCGCGCGATGTCGGGCATCGCATTCGATGTCGTGGCGGCTGATCAGCGTGTCGAGATTGTGGCGTGCGTGTTGCGGAAACAGTTTGCGCGACAGCCGGACGGTGCACAGCACCGGCGCGGAGAAGGCCTGATCCAGCCGTTTGAATTCGTGCTCGAGGAAACCGTAATCAAAACGCGCGTTGTGCGCGATCAGCATGCGCCCGGCTATGGCCTCAAGGAGTTCACGCGCGATGTCCTGGAAATACGGCGCCGTGGCCACCATCGCGTCGTTGATGCCGGTCAGCGACTGGATCAGCGGCGGAATGGGGATGCCGGGATTGACCAGCGTGGACCATTCGCGGACAAAATAGCCGGCATCGACTTCGATCAGTCCGACTTCGGTGATGCGATCCTGCGCGGCGCTCGCGCCGGTGGTTTCGAGGTCGAGGAAGACGACGTTGCGGTTGTACATCTGGTAAAGAGTAATGGGTGATGAGTTATTGGCAACGATGCGCTTTATTGCCCATTACTCATCACCCATTACCGTTTACCGGGCCTGGTAGCCGACGGCGCGGGAGATGCGCTCCGCGGCCTGGCGCACCGACTCGGCCCAGGCCTTGCGGAAGCGCTCGGTGGGTGCGGACACCGACAAACCGGCGGCAAGCTGGCCCTCGTCGTTGTAGATGCCGGCGCCGACGCAGCATACGCCGCGCTCGGCTTCTTCATTGTCGAAGGCGTACTGGCGATTGCGAATTTCCTCGAGTTCACTCGTCAATTTGGTGAGATCGGTCAGGGTATTGTCGGTGTAGCGCGGCAGTCCCGTGCGCTTGGCATAGTCGGCGACGCGCTGGGGCGGCTCGGAGGCCAGGAATATTTTTCCTACCGCGGTAACGTGCAGCGGCGCGTGCGCGCCGATGATCTGCACCACGCGCATCATGGTATTGCCTTCGGCCGTGCGTTCGATATAGACCACTTCATCATCGCGGCGCACCGACAGGTTGACGGTTTCGCCCAGCGCGCGGTGCAGTTCCTGCATGTGCGGCAGTGCTTCCTGGCGCACGCTGATCCGTGATTTGACCAGGCTGCCGAGCTCGACCAGGCGGATGCCCAGCCGGTACATGCCCGGCTCGATGCGATCGACCAGCCGATTATCGACCATCACGCCGAGGATGCGGTGCGCGGTGGAGGGATGCAGTTGCGTGGTGGACGCCAGTTGCTTCAGGGTGGCGGGAACGGTGTGCTGCGACAGCACGTCGAGCAGTTGCATCATGCGCTCGATGACTTGAATCGATGGTTTGGCGGATTTTTGTGCCACGGGGAACCTTGAATTGGATGAAATAGTGGGCTCGCGGCGCATTTTACAATATGAAATCTCCTTCGGCCAATGCCGTGGCGCGCGCCGTTTCGTTAAACTGACCGTGTCATGACTGTCCGCACCCGAACCCCGTCCGCACCCGCGCCCGCGCCGCCGAAGAATTACGTGACGCCCGGCGGCTACGCGCGCCTGAAGCGGGAGTTGACGCAGTTGCTCGACGTCGAGCGGCCGGAACTGGTGAAGGTCATATCCTGGGCGGCGTCGAACGGCGACCGTTCCGAGAACGGCGATTACATCTACGGCAAGAAACGTCTGCGCGAAATCGACCGCCGCATCCATTACCTCGGCAGGCGGCTGGATCATTCCGTGGTCGTCGATCCGGCAGCGCGCGGCGACACCGACCAGATTTTTTTCGGTGCGACTGTGGATTATGTCGATGGCAGCGGCACCGCGCATACCGTGACCATAGTCGGCATGGATGAAGTCGATCTGCCGCGCGGCCATGTCAGCTGGATTTCGCCGATCGCCAAGGCGCTGCTCAAGCACCGTGCCGGCGACACCATCAGGATGGCGACACCCGGCGGCGTCGAAGACATCGCCATCACCGATGTGCGCTACGAGGCACTGGCCGTGGATGGGGGTGGTGCGTGACGGTTTCCCTGTTTGCCGCGGCGCTCGCGGCCTGGCGCGCCACCAACGGCATTCCGCGCCCCGCGGAGCCGCCGCTCGATGCGGTGGTCAAGCTGTCGATCCGCGCGGTCGAGGGCGCGCGCACCGCCGACACGCTGGGCGCCGAGCGCGAAGGTACCGGCATTGTCATCGATGACCGGGGGCTGATCCTGACCATCGGCTATCTGGTGCTGGAGGCGGCATCGGTGCTGGTGATGACGGGCGACAACAAAATCTATCCGGCGAGCGTGGTCGGTTTTGATCATGCCACCGGTTTCGGCCTGCTGCGGGCGAGCCCGGCGCCGCCGTGCGCGCCGGTGGTGCTTGGCGATTCAGCCGGTCTGGCCGAGCTGCAGAGCCTGGTGGTGGCGGGGCATCCGTCCGCGGGCGGCGTTTCCGGCGTGGCGCTGGTGTCGCGCCGCCGTTTCACCGGCTGGTGGGAGTACATGATCGACGACGCCTTGTTCACCGCGCCGCCGCGCTACGAGCACAGCGGCGCCGCACTGTTCGACGGCGAAGGCCGGCTGGTGGGCATCGCCTCGCTGTGGGTCAGCGACACGCTGAACGCCGGCGTCGCGTTTCCCGGCAATATGTTCGTGCCGATCAATCTGCTGAAAGATGTGCTCGATGATCTGGTGCGCGACGGCCGGCGCAGCGGCAGGGCGCGGCCGTGGCTGGGCATGAATTCAGAGCAGGTCGATGGCCATGTGGTGGTGACGCGCGTGCTCCACGAATCACCGGCGGATCATGCGGGGCTCCGGCGCGGCGACATCATCCTCGGCGTCGGCGGCGATTCCGTCGGCAGCCAGAGCGAGTTCTACGAGCGGTTGTGGGGCAGCTGCACGGCGGGCAGTGACGTCACGCTGCACATCGTGCGCGACAAGGTGGTCAAACATATCATCGTGCAGACGAGTGACCGGTTGTCTTATCTGCGACCGTGGCGTGTCGGCTGAATGCGCATTGCCGCGGCTGGTATAGTGGCCGCAGTTCAAAAATCGCCGGAAATGCACAAACCATGAAAGTCGGCCTGTTCGTCACATGTCTTGTCGATCTCATGCGCCCGCGCATCGGCTTCGCTGCACTCGAACTGCTGCAGGCTGCAGGCTGCGAGGTCGTGGTGCCGGAGGCGCAGACCTGTTGCGGCCAGCCTGGTTACAACTCCGGCGATCGCGCATCAGCGGTGGCGCTGGCGCGCAAGGTCGCGCGCGAATTCGCTGATTGTGAATATGTGGTTGCGCCGTCGGGTTCCTGCGCCGGCATGATGCGCACCCACTATCCCGATCTGCTGAACGATGTGCCGGAAGCCGAGCGCGCCGCGTTGCGCGTGCTGGCGGAGCGCACGTACGAACTCACCGACTTCCTGGCGAATGTCGCGCATTACGCGCCCAAGTCAAAAACATCAATAAAAACAATAACTTATCATGACTCCTGCGCCGGACTGCGCGAGCTGGGTGTCAAACAGCAACCGCGCGCGTTGCTGGCGCAGGTCGAAGGCGTGCAGTTGAAGGAAATGAACGAGTGTGAGCAGTGCTGCGGTTTCGGCGGCGCCTTCGCCATCAAGTTCGGGGAAATTTCATCGCACATCGCCGAGCGCAAGTGCGAGAACATCGCCGCCAGCGGCGCCGATGCCGTGGTGCTCGGCGACCTCGGCTGCATGCTCAACATCGAAGGCCGGCTGCGCCGGCGCGGGGACGCGAAGACGCAAGTACTGCACATCGCCGAAGTGCTGGCGGAGAAGAAAGGGAATTAGTGATTTCCGTAGGGTGGGCAAAGCGGAGCGTGCCCACCCTACGGGCTCGCTGTCCATGTGCTGCTATTTCACCTTTGGCATCCAGCCGTAGGCTTTGGCGCAGGCGCCACCCATCAGCATCGCGCGTTCGCTGTCGCTCAATCGATCAGTTAACCGGAACGGCTCGACCGCCTGCTCATAGTTGACGACCGCAAAAGCGCGGGTCCAGTCGGTGCCCCACAGGCAGCGCTCGAAGCCCCACGCGTCGAACACGCGCGCCAGCGGGTCCCAGATATCCGGAAAGGTCGCTCATGCAAAAGTTATCGTTGGGCTCGCGACCGAGTAAGTAGAAGGGGTCGCGACCGACCACTTCACAGAAACCGACAAGACCGCTTCCTGGATTCTCATCCAGTGCATGCATTAGCCGCATCGGACCGCCCCACGAAACATGCCCCGTTCCTGTCAATAGTCCAGTCAAGGTCTTGTCGGCCGCAGCCGACATCTCAAGGCGAACATCCACACCTTCAGTCTCGTAGGCTCCGAGTGCAAACGCGGCGTAAAAAGGTGCGTAGAAAACGGCTCGAAAGTTCTCGATCAGGGTGACGGGCATTGTTTCGTCTTTAAAGTGTGGGGGCGCTATCATGCAGGCTTATTTGCCTGGCGCCATGGTCGACTTAACGAGCGAGCGCGGATCCCGAGGGCGCCAGCGACCGGAATCCACCTGTGCGAGAAATTCGGCGGTAAGACGGTTGAACAGATCAGGTTCTTCTACGTTCACCGCATGACCGGTATTCGGCACTACGGTGAGGCAAGCTGAGGGACACACCCGCTTAATGAAGATTCCGGGCTCGAGACAATTGTTGTCCTCGTCGCCAGTGACCATGTGCAGCGGCACCTTGAGGCTACGCAGGCCGCGTTCCAAACTTTGGATAGTGGGCCGCTTTGCCTGCACGCCGCGCAGCGTATTGGCGGAACTGAGCGCCGGATGTTTGGCAAATGCGGCGCAGAATTGCGCAAACCCGCGGGGATCCTTGTTCTGGTATTGAACGCGCGAGGGGCCGATCTGATATGGCTTGATTGCCTCTTTGGTGCCGAGCTCATCGAAGCGGCGTGCAAAGACATCCGTATCTTTCATGAATTGAGCGCGCTTGTCACGGTCGGAGCCGTAACCCACGCCGATGGCCGTAAGCGACAATGCCAGCCGCGCGTAACGCAACCCGAAGTGCACAGTGGCATAGCCGCCCATAGAGCATCCGATGATGTGCGCTTTTTTGAGCTTGAGGTGGCGCATTACGTTGGCGATGTCGTCGGTGGCGATGGCCTGGGAGTATCGAGAGCGCGCACGCGGCACATCCGAAGGCGGATAGCCGCGCGCGTTGAAGGCAATGCAACGATAGCGGCGCGAGAAGAAGCGCATTTGCGCCTCCCAGCTGTACAAGTCATCCGCAAACTCGTGAACGAACACAATGGGTGTTCCGCGTCCGGCTTCTTCGTAATAGAGCTTGATGTCACCGGAACTGGCGTAAGGCATGCGATGTCTCCTGGCAGGTGTCAGATGTGATTTTTTTGCTTGGACCAGCCGCGCGGCCCGATATCAGGGGCGGGCACCCGGTCATGAGTATGCCATAGGCCCGGCATCCGGCCCCGACGCCAATCATGAGAGCCCGCGATAGCAATCAGCGATGGGCTTAATCGACTTTGAGTCCGGCTTCCTTCGATATCTTTGCCCATTTGCCTATTTCGGCTTTAACGAATGCGCTGAACTGCGCTGGAGATTCGCCACCGCCAACCGCGCTCATTGCTGCGAGCCGCTGGTCAAGGATCTGAAAGTGAACAGCTTCACCAACGCGGAAACGGACCAGATCAAGCTCATGGGCGTGGAGCCGTTCCTGCTCGAAAGCCGGTTGCGTGAACTGGGCGCCAAATTCGAGTGCAGTGATAATTTTACAAGCCACGCGGTTCGTGACGGACGTCTGGTCACCGGACAAAACCCGCAGTCCACGGCAGCCATTGCGAAATTATTGATCGAGGCCATTGATGCCAACGCATGAATGTAACCCCGGCTGTTTTTGACAGGAAGCAAAGAGACGGGCTACTGTGGCGCAGTTGCAGTCAGTAAATACCAAGGGTCTGAATGCCAGGAGTCGGAGTCGGCATTGTTTTCATGTACTTAAAAAAATGCCGACTCTGACCCCTGGTGTTCTATAAAATAAATTGTGGCGTGGGTCCGACCCGGTTATTCTAGTTATTCAATAGGAGGAAAACCATGAAATTGCTGAAAAGTAATAGATTCGCCCTGTGCGTAATCGCTTTATGGGGTATCGCTGGCGGCGTGCAGGCGCAAGCCGATTATCCGAACCGCCCTGTGCGCATGATCGTGCCCTTCGCCCCCGGCGGTGCATCCGACCATGTCGCGCGGATTATCCAGCCCATGATGTCGGAGTTGCTGAAACAACAAGTGGTCGTCGACAACCGTTCCGGCGCCGCGGGTAATATCGGCGTTGAAACCGCAGTCCGCGCCAGCGCCGATGGTTATACGTTCCTGCTCGGCAACGTCGGCACGATGGCGATCAACCCTGTCTACTACCTCAAGTTTCCGTACAAGCCACTGAAGGATCTGATACCGATTACACAAGTGGTCGATGTGCCGGGCAGCCTGGTCGTCAATCCCACACTGGCAGCCAGATCCGCCAAGGAATTGGCGGCGCATCTGAAAGCCAATCCCGGAAAACTGAACTATGGCTCTGCCGCGCCGAGCAGCGCCAACAACCTGGAAATGATCATGTTTCTCAACATGACCGGCACCAGCGCTGTCGGTGTACCTTATAAGGGCGGCGCCGGCCCGGCCAATGTCGGCCTGATCGCCAATGAAGTACAAATGGCATTCATCACCTTTTCCTCTGCGCTGCCGTATGTCAAAAGCAATCGCATGCGCATGATCGGTGTGGTATCGCCGGGACGCAATCCTGCGCTGCCTGAAGTTCCAACGATGAGCGAACAGGGCTTCGACATGACCGTCGGATCATGGCAGGGATTGTTCGTGCCGGCCGGCACTTCGCGAACCGTGGTGAACAAGCTGCACCAGGTTGCGCACGAGACGATGAACAACGCCCTGGTCCAGAAGCGGTTGGTCGAGGGCGGTGTCAGCACCGTCACTACAAAATCTCCGGAAGAATTCCGGAATTTCGTCAAATCTGAAACTGACCGGTTTGGCAAGGTCATACGCGATTCGAAGATTCAGACCGAATAAGTGCGAAGCAGAAAGCACGATGCGCTGAAACGGATCTGATTGCGGGCAAGTCGCATCTGAACTTGCGCGGCCGGCGCTGACAACACGCTGTAAAAAAAGGGGGGGTAATGCTTAAGCGGGTAAGACTGGGAATGTTGACTCCGTCATCGAACACGTCGCTGGAGCCGCTGACCTTTGAAATGCTCAGGGGGTTGCCGGAAGTGTCCGCGCATTTCGGGCGCTTCAGAGTGACGGAAATCTCGCTCAAGGATGCGGCGCTCGGGCAGTTCGATAATCGCAAGGTGATTGAAGCCGCCAAATTGCTGGCCGATGCCAAGGTGGATGTGATCGCATGGAACGGCACCTCGGCGGGATGGCTGGGCATGGAGGCGGATGTCGCGCTGTGCGGGGAAATTACCGCCGCGACAGGCATTCCCGCAACCACTTCAACGCTGGCCCTGCAGGACATCATGCGGCGTGGGGGCAAGCGCACACTGGGCATGGTGGCGCCTTATCTTGATGCCGTCATGGAAAAAATCATTCCCAATTTCGGCAAGGCCGGCATGGACATCATCGCAGAGCGCCACCTGAACATTTCAGTGAACTGGGATTTCTGTCAGATCAGCGAGGAGCAACTCACGCGGATGGTGCGCGAGACGGCCGCGCAGAAACCGGATGCGATTACGACGTATTGCACCAATCTGCGGGCAGCGCATCTGGTGCAGCAATGGGAGGCTGATACCGGGATCCCCGTCTACGATACGGTCACCACCGCGGTCTGGCATTCATTGGCGATGGCCGGAGTGGATACCCGACGCGTCAAAGGTTGGGGAAGCGTGTTTGAGTTGCAGTAAGAGCTAACCGGCGAGTTGAAATGGAACCGTTTGATCTGGTGATTCGCGCCGGCACGGTGGCGACCGCTGCCGATACCGTGGTCTGTGATATCGGCGTGCGTGATGGCCGCATTGCGGCGCTGGGCGCTGATCTGCCGCGGGGAAAGCGCGAGATCGACGCGCGGGGCATGATCGTCACGCCCGGCGGTGTAGATGCGCATTGCCACCTCGATCAGCCCATGCCGGAGCCCATGGTGATGGCGGATGGCTTTGAAAGCGGTTCGATTTCCGCGGCCTGTGGCGGGACCACCACGATCATCCCGTTTGCGGCGCAGGTCAAGGGGCGGGGGTTGATGGCGGCAGTGGATGATTATCACCGCCGCGCCGAGGGACAGTCGCTGGTGGACTACGCGTTTCACCTGATCGTGACGGATCCCACCGATACCGTGCTGCGCGAGGAGTTGCCCGAGCTGATCAAGTCGGGCTACACCTCGTTCAAGATCTACATGACCTACGATGACCTCAAGCTCAACGACCTGCAGATACTGCAAGTGCTGGCGCTGGCGCGGCGGGAGGGCGCGATGGCGATGATCCACGCGGAGAACTCGGACTGCATCGCTTGGCTCACCGACACGCTGGAGCAGGCCGGACTGGATGCGCCCAAGTACCACGCAGCTTCGCGTCCGGCGGTGGTGGAGCGCGAAGCCACGCACCGGGCGATTTCCCTGTCCGAACTGGTGGATGTGCCCGTGCTGATTGTGCACGTGTCGGGCGGAGCGGCAGCCGAGCAGATACGCTGGGCGCAGGGCAGGGGCCTGAGAATCTATGCGGAAACCTGCCCGCAGTATCTGTTTTTGACCGCGGAAGACCTCGATGCGGAGGGTTTTGAAGGCGCGAAATGCGTGTGCAGTCCGCCGCCGCGCGACAAGGCGCATCAGCAATCGGTATGGGATGGATTGGCCTCCGGTGTGTTCCAGGTATTTTCATCCGATCACGCGCCATTCCGCTACGACGATGCGCATGGAAAAAAGCCGGGCGGAAAGGCGGTGCCGTTTCGCCACATTCCAAACGGCATCCCCGGGCTTGAGACGCGCTTGCCATTGTTGTTCTCGGAAGGCGTCGGCAAGGGACGCATGGACATCAATACCTTTGTTGCATTGACGGCAACCAATCCTGCCAAGATTTACGGGTTATATCCACGTAAAGGCACGATTGCAGTGGGCAGCGATGCCGATCTGGTGATCTGGGATGCCGATCGCGAACTCACAATCACCAATGCCATGCTGCATCATCGCGTGGATTACACGCCGTACGAAGGCATGAAGATCAAGGGCTGGCCAAAAATGACGCTATCACGCGGAGAAGTGATCTATGACGACGGCAAGTTGCCGGCCAGGCGCGGTCGCGGGCAATTCCTTAAATGTGATTTGCCGCAGCCGGCCAAACCGCGCAGCAAGGTTTGAACTTCGCTGATGATGAGAGCAATGGGGTCGAAGTAAGACCATTGCAAGAAAACCAAGTGAGCGGCCTATGCCCAATCCATCAATCCACCGGACGCTGCGCGATAAAGCTGCACAGCGCCGGTGATTTCTAACGTTGGCCCGCGAGTGACCGCTTCTGGCCGGTTCACAGACCCTATAATCCGGCATCGTTATGCAAACCCGCAACATCACCGTCATCGGCGCCGGCATCGTCGGCATCGCCACCGCCAGTTACCTGCGGCGCGACGGCCACCAGGTCACTGTCGTTGACCAGCGACCGCCCGGAGAATATTGCTCCTTCGGCAATGCCGGCATCCTCAGCCCCGGATCCTGCGTGCCGATCGCGATGCCCGGCGTACTGGCGCAGGTGCCCGGCTATCTGCTCGATCCGCTGGGGCCGCTGGCGCTGCGCTGGTCGTACCTGCCGCGTGCGCTGCCGTGGCTGCTGAAATTTGTCGCGGCCGCCGACATTAAACGGGTAGAGAAAATCGCCGACGGCCTGCGCGCGCTGCTGGTACAGACCTTTGACGCCTATACGCCGCTGGTCAAAAGCGCCGGGGTCGAAGATCTGATCCATAAAAGCGGTTACATGGTGGTGTATTCCTCGCGCCGCGCGTATCAGGGCGACGCCCTAGGCTGGAAACTGCGGCGCGACCGCGGCGTGGTGATCGACGAACTCGACGCGGCGGAAATCCGCAAACGCCTGCCCGGACTGCACGGCGACCATGAAATGGGCCTGTTCCTGCACGACCACGGCTGGTGCGCCAATCCCGAACGGCTGACCAAGGCGCTGGCCGCGCAGTTCGAGCGCGACGGCGGCAAAATCCTGCAGCGCAGGGTGCTCGGCATCGATGTCGGCGCGGACGGGCCGCGCGCGCTGCGCACCGATGCCGGCGAACTGCCGGTGGAACACCTGGTGATCTGCGCCGGCGCGCATTCGAGCGAATTCACCGCGCAACTGGGCGATGTCGTGCCACTGGAAGCGGAGCGCGGTTATCACATCACGTATTCCGATCCGCGTTACCGGCTGCCGATGCCGGTAATGGTGCCGGAACACAAATGTTTTGTGACGCCGATGGAAATGGGCCTGCGCATCGCCGGGCAGAGCGAGTTCGCCGGCGTCAATGCCGAGCCCAATTACGCGCGCGCCGACGTGCTGGGCAAACTGATGCAGCGCATGTTCCCCGGCATCAGCAATGTCGATGCGACGAAGTGGATGGGCCGCCGGCCGTCGATGCCGGACTCCACGCCGGTAATTTCGCGGTCGACGCGATTCGGCAACGTGCACTATGCCTTCGGCCACGGCCACATCGGACTGGTCGGCGGCGCGCCCACCGGCCGCCTGGTGGCCGACATGATCGCGGGGCGCACGCCGCGCATCGATCTTGCGCCGTATCGCGTGTCGCGGTTCTGAGCTGCACGCCGACGCCATATAATAAGCAGTGGCGGTCAGTGTGCGTCGAAATCGGCCCCCACGGGGCGACGGAGCGACCGAAAAATCCGCGCGAGAGGGGAATCTTCACCAAACACCGCGTGACTGACCGCTTCTCGGCCCGGAGATACCGTCGCGAATCGGGAGAAAGGTGGTTTGAAATTCCAATACACTGTGACAGGCGATAGGTGATCAAGGGGGTCCGCAAGATGGAAGGCAGTCGCATGACAATCATGGGTACCCGGCACATGGTTGCCGCAGGTCATTACCTTGCGGCGCACGCCGCTTTCGAGATTCTCGAGGCCGGTGGCAATGCCATCGATGCCGGCGTTGCGGCGGGCCTGGCCATCGGTGTGCTGCAGACCGAGAAGGTCAACATCGGCGGCGTCGCGCCGCAGATCATCTATACCGCGAAGGACCGCAAGGTGCGCTCGATCGACGGCCTCGGTGTGTGGCCGGCGGCGGTGACGCCCGACTATTTCCTGAAAAAACACGGCGGCAAGATTCCGCCCGGCGTCGAGCGCTGCGTGGTGCCGGCCGCGCCGGACGCCTGGATCACCGCGTTGTCGAATTTCGGCACCATGAGTTTCGGCGAAGTGGCCTCTGCCGCCATCCGTTTCGCCAGCGAAGGCTTTCCGATGTATCCGCTGATGGCGGAATTCATTGCCGGCAACACCGATTACTACGGTCGCTGGCCGTCGAGCAAGAAGGTGTTCATGCCCGGCGGCAAGCCGCCTGTGCCGGGCAAGGTGTTCGTGCAGGCCGATCTCGGCCGCACGCTCAAATACATGGTCGACGAGGAGCGCCGCGCGAAGCGCAAGGGCCGCAAGGCCGGGCTGCAGGCGGCGCGCGATGCCTTCTACAAGGGCGATATTGCGCGCGAGGTAACGCAATGGATTACCGGGCAGGGCGGTCTGATGCGTTATGAGGATTTCGCCGGATTCAAGGTCAATTTAGAGCCGACCGTGAAATCGAAATTCGGCAACATCGAGCTGCATGCCTGCGGCCCGTGGTCTCAGGGTCCGGCGTTGCCGATGGCCCTCAATATCCTCAAGGGCTATGACCTGAAGGCGCTGGGGCACAACACGCCGCAATACATCCATGTCGTCACCGAGGCGTTGAAGCTCGCATTCGCCGACCGTCACCACCATTTCGGCGACCCGAAGTTCGTCAAGGTGCCGCTGGCCGGCCTGCTTTCGGAGAAATACGCCGACTGGCGCCGTACGCTGATCCGCGACGACCGTGCCTGGCCGGAAATGCCGCCGGCCGGCGATCCGAAGTCGCTGACTGCGCTGCAGAACATCTGCATGCCCGTCCCGCAACCGGATGAGGCGCCGGGGCCGGGCGACACTTCGTATCTTTGCGTCATCGACCGCCACGGCAACGCCTTCTCGGCGACGCCCTCCGACGGCTCCGACAAGACGCCGCTGATTCCCGGCGTGGGCATCCTCTGTTCAGGCCGCGGCACCCAGTCCTGGGCTGACCCTTCGCACCCCTCGTCGGTGGCGCCGGGCAAGCGGCCGCGGCTGACGCCGAATCCCGCGCTGGCGCTGAAAAACGGCAGGGCCTACATGCCCTTCGGCACACCGGGTGGCGACGTGCAGATCCAGGCCATGATCCAGGTGTTCCTCAACATCAACGTCTTCGGCATGGGTGTGCAGGATGCGGTGGAGGCGCCGCGTTTTGCGAACTACAGTTATCCGGGCTCCTTCGAGCCGCATCCGTACTTTCCGGGCCGGCTGTACCTCGAGTCGCGCATAGCCAAGTCCACCGGCGAGGCACTGGCGGCAATGGGCCACAAGCTGTACTGGTGGGATGACATGACCTGGCTGGCGGGGTCGGTGTGCACCATCGTCAATGACCAGGCCAGCGGCGTGTTGCACGGCGGTGCGGATCCGCGGCGTCCGGCCTATGTGCTGGGGTGGTAACCGTGCACCGGTGTCTGGCATGAATGCTGCTGAATGCTCGACCGTAGGGACGGGGGGCCCGTCAGTCCGCAATCGCTACGAGGAGCAGACATGAAACATTGTTGGATATGCACAATGCTTCTGGCGGCCGTGCCGCCGGTTTCACAAGCCATTGCTGCGGGCGCTTATCCCGATCGTCCGGTGCGGCTGATCGTCGGCTTCCCGCCGGGCGGCGCGGCGGACACGCTGGGTCGCATCGCGGCGCAGCAGTTGACCGACCGGCTGGGACAGCAGGTCGTGGTCGACAATCGCGGCGGTGCCGGCGGACTGATCGCGACCGACATCGCGGTGAAAGCCAATGCCGACGGCTATACGCTGCTGTTCTCGTCGATTCCGCATGTGATCAACCCGCATCTGCGCAAGGTCGAGTATGACCCGGTCAGGGATTTTGTTCCGGTTGTCCAGTTCGTTGCCGTGCCGCTGATGATGGCGTCGGGGCCGTCGTTCCCCGGAAAATCGGTGAAGGAACTGATCGCCCATGCCAAATCCAATCCGGGTAAGGTGAATTACGGTTCGGCGGGCAGCGGTTCCTCGAGCCACCTCGCGGTGGAGCTGTTCAAGACGATGGCGGGGGTACGCATGGAACATATTCCCTACAAGGGTACCGGACCGTTGATCACCGACATGCTCGGCGGGCGCATCGGCCTCACCATCGCCAGCGCCGTGCCGCTGGCGCCGCAGGTGAAGTCGGGCAAGCTGCATGGCCTCGCGGTGACCAGTCCGAAACGCTCCGCGGCTTTCCCGGAACTGCCGGCCATCGCCGAAACCGTGCCCGGATACGAGGTCATCAACTGGTTTGGCGTGTTCGCCCCGGCGGGCACGCCGGGCGCTGCCGTCAGCCGCATCAACGCCGCGCTCAACGAGGCACTGAAAAACGCGGTGCTGGTGAACATGCTGAATTCCCGCGGTGCCGACGCCGTCGGCGGTTCCCCGGCCGACTTCGCGCGCGTCGTCCGTGCCGACAGCGTGAAGTGGGAAAAGGTGGTGCGCACATCCGATGCGAAGGTGGAATGACCGTCGCCGCGCTGCCCGATCCGCGTGATGACGCTGCCGGTGATCCCTCGCTGCTCAAAGACTGCGGCTACCGCACGGCACTGATCGGTAAGTGGCGCCACGGGATCAGCGATGCCACCCACTACAAGTGGAAATCGAAGTATGGCGGGATGGAGGCTTCAGACCTAAAGTGGGTGAAGAATCTGGAAGTGCAGGCTACGTCCGCTTCTGGCCGGTCAGCGGCCCACCCTAACCATTGAAGGGGATTTCCATGAATTGTCGATTGTTGTGGCAGGCCGCGATCAGCGGGGTGTTGGTCGCTTCGGGTGCAGCTCTGGCGCAGGGTAGCGATGCGGCAAAATTTCCCGAACGGCCGATACGCCTTGTGGTCCCCGTTGCGCCTGGCGGCAGCAGCGATGGTGCGGCGCGTATTGTCGGACAAAAACTCACGGAATCCTGGAAGCAGCAGATTGTTGTGGACAACCGGCCCGGGGCAGCAGCCATCATCGGCACCAACCTGGTGGCAAAAGCCAGTCCTGATGGTTATACCCTGGTCCTGGTGTCAATGCGCCATTCGGTCAATCCGAGTCTGCTCAAGGGAATCCCGTTTCACCCTGTCAACGATTTTGAAACCATTACCATGACAGCTGCGGTCGGCAATGTGCTGGTCGTATCCGCACGGTCACCGATCAACAACCTGGCCATGTTGATCAAGACTGCCAAGGAAAAACCATCGCAACTCACGTTCAGCTCATCAGGCATTGGCGGGGCGCCGCACCTTACTGGGGAATTCTTTGCGCTGAAAACGGGCGTGAAGCTTAACCACATTGCCTATAAGGGTGGCGGCCCCGCTGTCGCTGATGTCGTTGCAGGCAATATCACGATGAGCTTTGCTTCGATGACGTCGGCGCTGCCGCATATTCAAAGCAACCGTTTGCGGCCGCTCGCGGTGTCCTCAAAAACGCGGTCTGCACTTCTGCCGGAGGTGCCTACCATGGGTGAGGCCGGTGCGCCGGATGTCTACGTACGGGACTGGCAGGGCATACTGGCGCCTCGCGGAACGCCGCCCGCCATTGTCAACAAGCTGTCCGAGGAAATCAGGCGCTTGCTCAAGTCCCCTGACAGCATCAAGCGCATGTCGGCCATGGGGCTCGATGTCATTGCCAGCACGCCAGCGGAATTCAAGGCTGCTATCACGGCCGATATGAAACGCTGGAGCGAAGTCGTCAAAGCAGCGAACATCAAGGTGGAGTGACGGTATGACATCGTGTTGCGCACGTTGCCGGAGTGTGTCGTGATAAAAGCCATCATAGGCGTCGTAGGGACCGGTGGCACCATTGCATCGCGCTATGACGCAACGATCGGCGGCCACGTGTCAGCCGCAACCGCGGAAGATCTTGTGGCGGCGGCTCCGGAGATCGCCGAAATGGCGGATATCCGTGTGATTGAGCATTCCAACATCAACAGCGCTTTGATGGATACCCACACAGCGTTTGGGTTGCGGGACACACTGCGTCGCTTGTTGAGCGATGAGCGTGTAGCCGGTGCCGTCGTGACGCACGGCACGGCCACGCTCGAGGAGACGGCCTACCTGATGGATTTGACGCTGGGTAGCGAGAAGCCCGTTGTTTTCACCGGCGCGCAGCGTAACGCAGACGAGCCGGACCCTGACGGTCCGCGGAATCTGCTGTATGCCGTCAAGGTTGCGGCCGACCCTGCGGCGCGTGGACGTGGCGTGATGGTGGCGCTGGGCAGCGAGATTCATGCGGCACGTGATGTGGTGAAAGTAAACCCGGAGCAACTGACCTGTTTCGGCGCGCGTGACGGCGGGCCGATTGGCAGCGTTACCAAGCATGGCGTGGCCTTCTTTGCGATGCCGGAACGGCGTGTCTTCATTGATGTTGAGAGACTGGGTTCTGAAGTTCATATCATCAAGATGGCTCAGGGTGCCAGCGACCTGTTTTTCAGGGCCTGCATTGACGCGCGTGTTGACGGCATCGTGGTTGAGGCGACCGGTGGCGGCAACGTGAATCAGTCTTTTTTTGACGGTGTCTGCAAGGCACTGGCAGCCGGGATCACCGTGGTGGTCGGGCTTCGGCTGAGCACCGGCGCTCCCCATCCCGGCAAGGGCTACCCGGGTTCATTCCAGAGCATGATGCGCCAAGGCGCCATTTCGGCGGGTTACCTGAGTGGCGTCAAGGCACGCATACTGTTGATGGTTGCGCTGGGTGAGACGCGCAATCCGGCGCGTTTACGTGATATTTTTAGGCAGGCAGGCGGTTAATCAGTGTCCGAATTGTGCGGCGCGCGGCGCATGGCCGAGAGCGCTGCGGTCCTTGTCGATGAGGTGATTCCCCAGGTGCCGGTCAGGCAGTGGGTGCTGTTTCCGATCGTGCTGCGCATCCTCTTCGCCGCACGGCCCGAGCTGCTCACGCCGGTGCTGCGGATCATCCACCGCGTCATCGCGGGGTTTCTGCTCAAGCAGGCAGGCCTGAAACGCGCCACAGCCGACACCGGCGCGGTCATCCTCATCCAGAGATTCGGCTCGTCCGCCAACTTGAACATCCATCTGCACTGCCTGGTGCTCGATGGCGTGTATCGGCGCAGCGTATTCCTGAGCGCCTGCTCTTGGCTGCGGGAGCGGACATCAAGATTGGTTCCCTGACCTAAGCCCGACTCGAGCAACTGACTTGGTGCAGGATCGCTGACGGCACCGGATACTTTCCGGCGAGTGCGGCCTTGATCCAGTCCGCGGTGATCGCTGCGTCCCGCCCATCCGGCAACTGCAGATTTTCCTCCGCCGCGCCACGCAACACCTCCGCCGTTTTGCCATCCAGCCATTCAATCACCGGCTCCCGCCGCGGATGTGCGACCGCTTCACCTTCCGCGCCGCGCAACAGCAGTGCATGTGATGCATAAGAGGTAAAAAAAGCCCGCATCCGTTCCAGGTATTCGGGATGGGTGACGCTGACCAGGCGCACGGCCTTGGTCGTGAAAGGCTGCAGCATTTTCACCAGCGTGTGTCCCGAACTGCGCAGGCCGATCTCGCGTCGCAGTTTCAGCACGCGCGCCAGCGGCGGCGCCAGCGTGTCGATGGCGATCACCGCGAGTTTGCGTGCGGCGAGCTGTTGTTCTGCTTCGGCAACGGAACGTGCAGGTTCGATGCCCATCGCCTGAAACACTTCGATGGTCGTCACCCGTCCCGGATCGTCAGGCACGCCGTGCACCAGCACCGGCACGCCTGCGCGGGCGACCAGTGAGGCGAGCAGGGGCGTCAGGTTGGGCAGTTGCCTTGCGCCGTTGTAGGCGGGGATCACCAGCGGCACGGTGCCGGCGGGGGCCTTGAGGTGTGGATACGAGGCTTCGCAGGCGTCGAGGAAGCCAGCGAGTTCGTCCAGCGATTCGCCCTTGATGCGCAGCGCGATCAGGATTGCGCCGAGTTGCAGCGGCGGGATTTCGTCATTCAGAATCGTGGTGAACAGCGCGCGTGCGTTGTCGCGCGACAGGTCGCGTGCCGCGTTTTTGCCGCGGCCGATTTCCTTGATGATGCGGATCAGTGATGGCGTTTCCATGCGCTTATGATCGCATAGCGGCGTACCGCGCCGTAGAGCTGTCCGGAATCGGCGATTTCGGCGACGATGGCGTGCCCCAGCTACTCCAGCGTCAGGCGCAAAAACAGCGAACGCTCCGGGGTTTCATCGAGCAGTATGATTTTCATGTCCGG
Organism: uncultured Bordetella sp.; assembly: GCA_964486865.1. Taxonomy (GTDB): domain Bacteria; phylum Pseudomonadota; class Gammaproteobacteria; order Burkholderiales; family SG8-41. The sequence goes on along the minus strand of CAZAOZ010000004.1, from coordinate 8,976 downwards.
TAACCTCTCAAATTGCGTGCCAGATGGCTGCCCGGAACTCCCGCTATATACTAAGCGCCATGCAAATCACCTCCATGCACTTCAAGGCCCGTGCCGGCGCCAAGCTGGCCGACGTCAGGCTGCAGGGTGCCTTGAAAAAGCTGCAGGGCAATTTTGTCAAAGGGCGGGCCGACCGGGTCGCCGAACTCGATAATTTCCAGGACATCCGCGATGCCGCGGCGGCGATCCGCGACCGCGCGCTGGCCAACCTCGACGTGTACCTGGAGACCTTCGAGCGCAACGCGACCGCGCGCGGCACGGTGGTGCACTGGGCGGAGACCCACGCTGATGTCAATCGCATTGTCAATGAAATCGCCGCGCAGCATGGCGTGCGCAAGGTCATCAAATCCAAATCGATGGTGACCGAGGAATGCGCATTGAACGATGCCCTGATCGGCGCCGGGCTCGAGGTGATCGAAACCGATCTCGGCGAGTACATCCTGCAACTGGCCAACGAGCCGCCGTCGCACATCGTGGCGCCGGTGGTGCACAAGACGCGCGAAGAAGTCTCCGACCTGTTCGCCGAAAAGCACAACGCGCCGCGTCTGACCGACATCCCGGCGCTGTGCCGCGAGGCGCGCGAAAAACTGCGGCCGCATTTCCTGTCGGCGGACATGGGCGTCTCCGGCGCCAATTTCATCATCGCCGAGACCGGCTCGACGCTGATCGTCACCAACGAGGGCAACGGCCGCATGGTGACCACGTTGCCCAAAGTGCATGTGGCGATCACCGGCATCGAGAAGGTGGTGCCGACGCTGGAAGATGTGACCACGCTGTTGCGCCTGCTGCCGCGCCACGGCACCGGGCAGAACATTACCAATTACATTTCCGTGACTACCGGCCCGCGCCGGCCGGGCGATCTTGACGGGCCGGAACATTTTCACGTGATCCTGGTCGATGCCGGGCGCACCAAACTGATCGGTGGCGACATGCAGGAGATGCTGCGCTGCATCCGCTGCGGCGCGTGCATGAACCATTGTCCGGTGTACCAGAGCGTCGGCGGCCATGCCTACGGCTGGGTATATCCGGGGCCGATGGGTTCGATCCTGACGCCGACCTACGTCGGCCTGGAAAACGCGCGCGACCTGCCCAACGCGGCAACGCTGTGCAATCAGTGCGGTGTGGCTTGTCCGGTTAAAATTCCGCTGCCGGATCTGCTGCGCAAGCTGCGCGAACGCCAGTTCGAGCAGGGCCTGAAGCCCTGGTATGAGGTCGCGGTGCTTAAACTATGGGGCTGGCTCGCGCAGCGGCCGGTGCTGTACGCGATGGCGACACGCATCCAGGCGCGTGCGCTGAAAGCGATGGCGAATGATCAGGGAATGATCCGCAGCCTGCCGTTCGGCGGCGGCTGGACCGATCAGCGCGATTTTCCGGCGCCGGAAGGGGAGACATTCCGGGAGTTGTACAGGCAGCGGAAGAAATGATGAGTGGTAAGCGGTGAGCGGTAAGCAGTAAGCAGTAAGCAGTAAGCGGGAAACCCCCGGCATTGGAAACCGCTTGCTGCTTACCGCTCACCGCTTACCTTTTACCCAAAACAGGCAGGCGAGATCAGGAGACCATGATGAACAAACCCGCAGACATCAATACATTGGCCACCGTGCCATTGTGGATCGCCGGCAAGACGCAGCCCGCGCAATCAACCCGTACCGCGGGCGTCACCAATCCGGCGACCGGCAAGGTCACGCGCCAGGTGCCGCTGTGCGATGCCGGCGACATTGACCGTGCGGTGGCTGCGGCGCAACGCGCGTTTCCCGGCTGGCGCGATACGCCGCCGCTGCGCCGCGCGCGCATCCTGATGCGTTTTCGCGAACTGCTCGATGTGCATCGCGACGAACTGGCGCGGCTGGTCACCGATGAACACGGCAAGACGCTGCCCGATGCCGCCGGCTCGGTACAGCGCGGCATCGAGGTCATCGAGTTCGCGATGGGCATTCCGCATCTGTTGAAAGGCGAGCACAGCGAAGACGTCGGCACCGGCGTCGATACCCATTCGCTGCGGCAACCGCTGGGGGTCTGCGCCGGCATCACGCCCTTCAATTTTCCGGTGATGGTGCCGCTGTGGATGTTCCCGGTGGCTATCGCCTGCGGCAACACTTTCGTGCTGAAGCCCTCGGAGAAAGTGCCTTCGGCGTCCATGCGCATGGCAGAGTTGTTCAAGGAAGCCGGTCTGCCCGACGGCGTGCTCAATGTCGTGCATGGCGACAAGGCCGCGGTGGATGCGCTGCTGCATCACCCGGATGTCAAGGCGGTGTCGTTTGTCGGCTCGACGCCGATCGCGAAATACATCTACGAAACCTGCGCGAAAGAAGGCAAGCGCGTACAGGCGCTGGGCGGCGCGAAGAACCATGCCGTGGTGCTGGTCGACGCCGATCTTGATTTTGCGGCGGACGCGCTGATCGGTGCGGCTTACGGCTCTGCTGGCGAGCGCTGCATGGCGATTTCGGCGGTGGTTGCAGTCGAAGGCATCGCGGATCAGCTGGTGGACAAGCTGAAATCCGCCGCCGGCAAACTGAAAATCGGCGCCGGTCATGAAAAAGCGATGGACATGGGGCCGCTGATTTCGCGCGCGCACCGTGACAAGGTGTCCGGCTATGTCGATCAGGGCGTGGCGCAGGGCGCCAAGCTCGTGCTTGATGGCCGCGGCCATAAGGTGACTGGCCATGAAGACGGCTTTTTCATCGGTGCCACGTTGTTTGACCACGTGCGCACCGACATGACCATCTACAAGGAAGAGATTTTCGGCCCGGTGCTGATCGTGCTACGGGTGAAATCGCTGGATGAGGCGATTGCCATGATCAACGCCAATCCGTATGCCAACGGCACCGCGGTGTTTACCCGCAGCGGCGGTGCGGCGCGGCGTTTCGAGCGCGAAATCGAGGTCGGCATGGTCGGCATCAACGTGCCGATCCCGGTGCCGATTGCCTATTACTCGTTCGGCGGCTGGCGCAATTCGTTGTTCGGCGACCAGCATGTGCATGGGCCGGAGGGCGTGCGTTTTTACACCCGCGGCAAGGTGGTGACCACGCGCTGGCCCGATGACAAGGCGATGCCTGCCGGCTTCAACATGCCGACGCTGGGTTGAACGGCAAACATGTCCGCGCGCGCCAATATTCTCGCCCGCATCCGCACCCGCCAGGGCAAGGCGGTGACGGTGCGTGCCGCAGAGCAGGAGACGGTTGCGCAATACATCGCGGCGCATGCGCCGGGGCCGCGGCCCACGGTGGATGCCGACATCGTCGCGCGTTTCCGCGACCGTGCGCTGGGCCTGATGACGACCATCGATGATGTGCCTGCCGCTGCGGATATTCCGGCTGCGGTGGCGCGTTATCTGCGCGGGCAGAATCTCGCGCCCGTTGCCGTGTGCTGGCCGGAACTGGCTGCGCTGGACTGGGCCGCGCAGGGACTGCGGGTTGAATCGCGCGCGGCGCGCGGCGACGATCTGACCGGTATCACCGGCGCATTTTGCGCGATTGCCGAAACCGGCACATTAATGCTGCTGTCCGGCAACAACACCCACGCCGTGACGAGCCTGTTGCCCGAAACGCATATCGCTGTAGTGCCGCGCAGCCGCATCGTCACCGGCATGGAAGACGCATGGGCGTTGCTGCGCGCGGAACACGGCGCAATGCCGCGCGCGGTGAACTTCATTTCCGGCCCGTCGCGCACCGCGGACATTGAGCAGACCGTCACGCTGGGGGCGCACGGGCCTTATCGTGTGCATTTGCTGCTCTCATAAAATAATCAATAAAAACAATTAGTTATGACGCATCGTGCAACGCACGGTCGGCCACGAACGTCATCCGCTGCATGCGGTCTTATTAGCATGCAACGGAGATGGACATGGGCGATGCTGCTGCTTGCCGCGCTGCTTGGCGCGGCAAACGTAGCTGCGCAAGACGCCGCGGCAACACGCAAGGTCATCGTGTTGTCGCTGGAGGGCGCGGTGAGTCCCGCCACGGCCGACTATGCGGTGCGCGGCATCCGCGCGGCGGCGGAGCGCAATGCCGAACTGGTGGTGCTGAAGATGGACACGCCGGGCGGGCTCGATGCGGCGATGCGCAGCATCATCAAGGAAATTCTTTCATCCCCGGTGCCGGTGGCTGCCTTCGTGGCGCCGGGCGGTGCGCGTGCGGCAAGCGCCGGCACCTACATCCTTTATGCGAGTCACATTGCGGCGATGGCGCCGGGCACCAATCTCGGTGCGGCGACCCCCGTGGCGATAGGCATCGGCGGGCGGCCCGACAGCAAACCGATGCCCGCGGCAGACGAGGATGCCGGGAAAAAGGGCGGCCAGTCGAAAGACGCCGGCAAGGAGCAGGCTGCCTTGCCCGATGCGATGACGGCCAAGCAGGTGAACGACGCCGCAGCCTACATCCGCGGGCTGGCGCAACTGCGGGGCCGCAATGGCGAGTGGGCGGAGCAGGCGGTGCGCCGCGCGGTGAGCTTGTCGGCGTCTGAGGCGTTGCAGCAGAAAGTGATTGATGTCGTGGCCGAGGACGTGCCGGCATTGCTGAAGCAGATCGATGGTCGCAAGATCACCATCCAGGGTGTCGGGCGCGCACTGGCGACGGCCAATGCCGAAACCGAAGCGCTGGATCCCGACTGGCGCAGTGAATTGCTGGCCGTGATTGCCAATCCCGGCATGGCGCTGATCCTGATGATGATCGGCATTTACGGTTTGATATACGAGTTTTCCAATCCGGGATTTATCGGCCCGGGCGTGGTCGGTGCAATTTGTCTGGTGCTCGCGGCCTTTGCCTTTCAGTTGCTGCCGATCAATTACGCCGGCCTCGGACTGATACTGCTCGGCGTGGGTTTCGTTATTGCGGAGGCCTTCGTGCCGAGTTTCGGCATCCTCGGCATAGGCGGCGCCGTTGCACTGACTTTCGGCGTGGTGATTTTATTTGACGGCGAGACGCCCGGCGCATTTCAGCTCTCGGTGCCGTTCATCATCACCTTGAGTGCGGTTACTTCCGGCATTGTGTTTGCGACCGTGGCGCTGGCGTTGCGGGCACGCCGGCGGCCGGTGGTGAGCGGCAGCGAAGAACTGATCGGCGCGCATGGTGTGGCGCTCGAGGATTTTGAGAAGGAAGGCTGGGTGCGGGTGGCAGGCGAGCGGTGGCGTGCGATGACCAGTGCGCCGCTGCAGCGCGGCCAATCGCTGCGTGTGACTTCACGAACGGGGCTGACGCTGGCCGTCGAGCCTGATAACCAAAAAGGAGCAGGCACATGATCTGGGACATCGGATTTGGCGGGCTTGCAGTACTGTTGCTCATTCTCGTGGTTTCTGCGCTGCGCATCCTGCGCGAGTACGAACGTGGCGTCGTTTTCATGCTCGGGCGCTTCTGGAAAGTGAAAGGGCCGGGACTCATCGTCGTCATACCGGGCATTCAACAAATGGTGCGCGTTGATCTGCGCACCGTCGTGATGGATGTACCCAGCCAGGATGTGATTTCGCGTGACAACGTTTCGGTCAAGGTCAATGCGGTGGTGTATTTCCGCGTGATCGACCCGGAGAAAGCGATTATCCAAGTCGTAAATTTCTTCGAGGCGACCAGTCAACTGGCGCAGACCACGCTGCGCGCGGTGCTGGGCAAACATGAGCTCGACGAAATGCTGGCCGAACGTGACAAGCTCAACGTCGATATCCAGCAGAGCCTGGATGCGCAGACCGATGCCTGGGGCATCAAGGTGGCAACGGTGGAGATCAAGCATGTCGATATTGATGTGTCGATGGTGCGCGCGATTGCGCAACAGGCTGAAGCCGAACGCACGCGGCGCGCCAAGGTGATTCACGCCGAAGGCGAACTGCAGGCTTCGGAGAAACTGCTGCAGGCCGCGCAGATGCTGTCGCAGCAGCCGGAGGCAATGCAATTGCGCTATCTGCAGACGCTGGGCGCCATTGCCGGTGACAAGACCACCACCATCGTGTTCCCGGTGCCGGTCGATACGTTGGGGCCGCTGCTCAATGTGCTGAAAAAACACTCCGCGCCGCCGACGTGAACTGGAAAATTCACGCTGGGGCATCGACAGTCGCGCTGACGGTGGTATCGAGAGACGAGTGGCCTGCGCGTTGCGGCGGGGTCAATGCAGCGCAAATATCCAATTTTCGGAGAAGACCGGATTGGCGATTGCCGGCCGGCTGTGCGGCACGGTCGCATGGATCAGTGTGCTGATGTTGTGAGTTTATGAGACTAATGCCGTGTTCCTGTTTTTCTTTGGTGGCTGAGAGCACTTGATGACTGACATCACGCGAACGCGGCAATGGCATGGTATGACGGCGGAGGCGGCATCCGTTGCACTGGCCACCGATTCCGTGCGCGGTCTGGCGCCGGACGAGGCCGCATTGCGTATGGCGAAAATCGGCCCGAACCAGCTGCAGGAGGGGCGTCAGCGTGGTCCGCTGCGCATCCTGCTCGACCAGTTCACGGATTTCATGATTCTGGTACTGCTCGCCGCCGCGGTTCTGTCAGGCATCATCGGCGACGTTGCCGATACGCTGACCATCATCGCCATTCTGGTACTCAATGCGGCGATCGGGTTTACGCAGGAATATCGCGCAGCGCAGGCCATGGCTGCGCTGCGGCTGATTGCCGCGCCGACAGCCAGCGTCATTCGCGACGGGCAACGCACGGTGATCCCGGCGCACGAACTGGTGCCGGGGGATCTCGTACTGCTTGAGGCCGGCAACATGGTGCCGGCCGATCTGCGGCTGATCGAAACGGTGCGCATGCGGGTCGAGGAGGCTGCACTGACCGGCGAGTCGGTGCCGGTGGACAAGGACGCCGCCGCACTTGCCGACGCCGACGCCGCACTCGGTGATTGCCACAACATGGCCTACAAGGGCACGATCGTCACCTATGGCCGCGGCAGCGGCGTGGTGGTGGCCACCGGCATGGCCACCGAACTCGGACGCATCGCTGCATTGCTTGCCGCGGAAGAGGATATCAAGACGCCGTTGCAGAAGCGGCTGGCCGTATTCGGCAGACGGCTGGCCATCGCGGTGCTGGTGGTGTGCGCGGTGATTCTGGTCGCGGGGTTGCTGCGCGGCGAGCCACCGCTGCTGATGCTGCTGACCGCCGTCAGCCTGGCCGTGGCGGCGATTCCCGAGGCGCTGCCGGCCGTGGTGACCATCGCGCTGGCGCTGGGCGCCTACCGCATGGTCGAGCACAACGCGCTGATGCGCCGGCTGCCCAGCGTCGAGACGCTGGGCTCGATCACCTACATCTGCTCGGACAAGACCGGGACGCTGACCGAGAACAGGATGCGCGCCGAGTCCTGTCTGATCGGCGGACAGGTGATGGCACTGGAACAGGCGACAGGCCCTGTGGCGGAACGCCTGTTTGCCGCGATCGCGCTGTGCAATGACGCTGCCGGCAGCGACGGTGGCGTGGTCGGCGACCCGACCGAAGTGGCGCTGCACGAGGCGGCGGGCCGCGCGGGCTTTGACAAGCGTGCGCTGGAGATCGTACAGCCGCGCCGCGCGGAGCTGCCGTTCGACTCGGCACGCATGCGCATGACCACGTTTCATGCCGCAGGCGATGCGGTCACGGCCTATACCAAGGGGGCGCCCGAAGCCGTGTTGTCGTGTTGCACGCAGTTGTTGACCGCGGATGGTTGCGGCGCGATGGACCATGCGGCACTGGCGCGGGTTGCCGAGCAGATGGCGGCAGAGGGCTTGCGCGTGCTGGCTGTCGCGTACCGGCACTGGCCCGCGATTCCGGATCTCAATGACGCGGATGCCGCGGAACGCGATCTGGTGTTTGTCGGCATGGTGGGGCTGATTGATCCGCCGCGCGCCGAGGCTGCTGCTGCCGTGGCGACCTGCCGCGCCGCGGGCATCACGCCGGTGATGATCACCGGGGATCATCCGGCGACGGCGCGGGCGATTGCGCGGCGGCTGGGCATCGCCGGTGACGCCGATGCGGTGATGACCGGGCGCGAGCTCGCGGCGCTGGACGATGCGGCGCTTGCCGCCCGCGTGCTGCACACCCGGGTCTATGCGCGGGTTGACCCGGCGCAGAAAATCCGTGTGGTGGCGGCATTGCAGTCGCACGGCGAGTTCGTCGCGATGACCGGCGACGGCGTCAACGACGCGCCGGCGCTGAAGCGCGCCGACATCGGCGTGGCCATGGGGCGCAGCGGCACCGATGTCGCGCGCGAGGCCTCCGACATGGTGCTGCTGGACGACAATTTTGCGACCATCGTTGCCGCGGTGCGCGGCGGGCGGCGCATTTACGACAATATCCGGCGCTTCATCAAGTACGTGCTGACGACGAACCTCGCCGAAGTGCTGCTGATCTTCCTGGCGCCTTTTCTCGGCATGCCGCTGCCGCTGCTGCCGCTGCACATACTCTGGGTGAACCTGGTGACCGACGGTCTGCCCGGACTGGCGCTGACGGCGGAGCCCGCCGAGCCCGGCATCATGCGGCGCCGGCCGCGCCCGCCCGCAGAGACCATGTTTGCCCGCGGCATGTGGCAGCACGTGCTGTGGATGGGAGGGCTGATGAGCGGGCTGGTGCTCGGTTTGCAGGCCTGGTGCATCGATGCCGGCATCACGCACTGGCAGACCATGGTGTTCACCGCGCTGACATTTACACAGCTGGCGCATGTGCTGGTGATACGTTCGGATCGTGAATCGCTGGCAGCCATCGGGCTGGTGTCCAACCGGCCGCTGCTGATTACGGTATTGCTGACGGTCGCGCTGCAGCTTGCGCTGGTTTATCTGCCGGCGCTCAACGCGGTGTTCAACACGGCGCCGCTGTCGGCGTTCGAACTCATGTTGTGCGTGGTGTGCGGCGCGGTGGTGATGGTGGCGGTGGAAATCGAGAAGTGGTGTGTGCGCCTGGGGTTGCTCTACGCAACCCCTGCCTGACCTGCTGCGCGCCGCGAAGCAAGTCCCCTTGGGGGGCGCCGCGAAGCAAGTCCCCTTGGGGG
>CAZAOZ010000003.1:0-116919 GCA_964486865.1 uncultured Bordetella sp. | reverse complement strand
TTGTAGGACTTATTTATGTAGGGTGGGCAAAGCGCAGCGTGCCCACCATGTAACGGCTGGCGTGTCCGCGTGGGCACGCTGCGCTTTGCCCACCCTACGTGCTGTCGCCTATGTTGGCGACCGCTGAGTAATTCCCCGCATAACAATTCCGTCCAAATCACTATGACCGCAGACCATGTCCATTAACCACGCATCCGTAACCCTCACCGGCGGCCACTTCCAGTGGGATGACCCGCTGCTGATCGAGGCGCAACTGACCGACGAAGAGCGCATGATCCGCGACACCGCGCGCCAGTATGCGCAGGAAAAACTCGCGCCGCGCATCCGCGACTGGAACCGCAACGAAACTTTCGACCGCGCGGTGATGCGCGAAATGGGCGAACTCGGCTTTCTCGGCGCGCCGCTCGAAGGCTACGGCTGCGCCGGCATCGGTTACGTCGCCTACGGCCTGATCATGCGCGAACTCGAACGCGTCGATACCGCGTTCCGTTCCGCCTGCAGCGTGCAAAGCGGCCTGGCGATGACGCCGATCTACGCCTACGGCACCGAAGAACAACGCAAAAAATATCTGCCGAAAATGGTCACCGGCGAACTGCTCGGCTGTTTCGGCCTGACCGAACCCGACCACGGCTCCGATCCCGGCAGCATGATCAGCCGCGCCCGCCGCGCCGACGGCGGCTACCGGCTCTCCGGCACCAAACTGTGGATCACCCATGCGCCGATCGCCGACATCATGATCGTGTGGGCCAAGGACGACGGCGGCGTGATTCGCGGCTTCATCCTCGAGCGCGGCATGGAGGGGCTGTCCACGCGCAAGATCGAAGGCAAGTTCTCGGTGCGCGCCTCGCCCACCGGCGAAATCGTCATGGACAACGTGTTCGTGCCCGAAGCCAACCTGCTGCCCAACGTGTCAGGGCTCAAGGGTCCGTTCGGTTGCCTGAACAATGCGCGCTTTTCCATCTGCTGGGGCGCGCTCGGCGCGGCGGAAGCCTGCTGGCACACCGCGCGGCAATACACCATGGACCGCAAACAGTTCGGCCGGCCGCTGGCCGCGAATCAGCTCATCCAGAAAAAACTCGCCGACATGCAATCCGAAATCGCGCTGGGCCTGCTCGCCTGCCTGCACATCAGCCGGTTGCGCGACGCAGGCAAAGCCACGCCGGAAATGGTGTCGCTGCTCAAACGCAACTCCACCGGCAAGTCACTGGAGATCGCCCGCACCGCGCGCGACATGCTGGGCGGCAACGGCATCTCCGACGAATACCCGGTGATCCGTCACATGCTGAATCTGGAAACCGTCAACACGCTGGAAGGCACGCACGACATCCACGCGCTGGTGCTGGGGCGGGCGCAGACGGGGATTTCTGCGTTTAACTGAAGGGCGGCCAGCGTTAACCGGTCTCCGGCAGAAAGCTGGGCAGGCTCACGCCGTTGAACGGCTGGAACTCGCCCCGGACCTGGAACAGATGGGTCTCGACATTGCGGGCGCCCCACGCATAAAGGGTGTGCACCATGGCGGGCTTGTCCATCGGCACGACGAGCAGCGGCACCGCGCCACGGTAATGCTCCGTCGCCTGGAGAATCAGCGCCAGTGCCGCCGTTTCATTCCGTGCAACGCAGGGCCCCAGCATATTAAGCGCAGCATGTTTCACCGCGATCATGAAACCGTCGATGCCACCATGCCCGTTGTCGTACACGAGCGCATGAAGCGCGCCGCGCGGATTGTCGATGGCGTAGCGGTAGTCGTTGATCCGCGTGATGCCGCTCACGCTTTCCTCCAACTCAGCCATCGCATCAACATCCAGTGCCATCGCTTCACGGACACGCTCGCGTTGCGGGAAGTTCACCTGCAAACCGGTTTTCGGCACCGGAATGATCAGATCGTGATAGCTGCCGCGAGGTACAAAACCGGAGCGGTTATACAGCGAAAAGGAATCCATGTTGATGGCGCTGCCGACGAGACGTAGCGCCGGATATTGATTTTCTTCGGTGAACCGGACGATGTGGTCAACCAGCGCGCGTCCGACGCCACGCTTGAAATAATCCGGGCTTACCGCCATGACGCCCAGACTCACATGTCGCTCGCGGGGATGATAAAAACAAGCGCCCATCATGTCACCGGTCAGCGGATCAAACGCCGCAACACTGCCTCCCGGGCTGATGTCGCCGTAGATATCCATGAAGATGCCCGCCTGCTCCGGCGTGCAACCAAAGTAGTCGGAAGGCCAGCCGTGCGCCGAATACCAGGTGTTGAAGGCGCGATGCAGCAAAGCGGCGTGGGCGGTGCGGTCCTCGTCTACGAGGGGCCGCAGAATGACTGTTTTCATAAGCATTTGACCCCACCTTCCCGTGTTCAGGAAACGGCTGCGTCCCGCAACCTTGCTACGGTTATTGACGGCTCCGCCGGCATCATCGGCGCCCTGATCTCAAAGCGGACGCCCTGCCCAGGCGCGCTCTCGCAGGTGATGGCGCCGCCGAGCGTCTGCGTCACCAGGTTGTAGACCACGTGCAGGCCCAGGCCCGAGCCGCCCTGCCCGCGCCGGGTGGTGAAAAACGGATCGAAGATCTTCTTCAGGTGCTCCGGCGCAATCCCCTTGCCGTCGTCGCTGTAGCGCAGCAGCAGGCCCTCGGGCTGCTCACTTACCGCGATGGTGATATGACCCGCTTCGATCCCCTCAAAGCCGTGGATCACCGAGTTCATCACCAGGTTGGTGATGATCTGCGAATACGCCCCCGGATGGCTGTACAGACTCAGCTCGTCCGCACACTCGATGTTCACTGCATGGCGGGTTCTCTTCAACGTCGGACCCAGGCTGGTCAACACCTCTTCCAGATAGCCCTTGAGCCTGAACTGCCGCCGCGTATTGCTCGACTGATCCACCGCCACCTGCTTGAAGCTGCGGACCAGGTCCGCTGCGCGTCCGAGGTTGGACAGCACCATCTGGGTTGCCGTGTCGGCGTTCTTGAGAAACTCTTCCATCTCGCCACGGGTCAGCTGCCCGGTACGGTAGCGCTCGCCGGCGTCGCGCACCATCATCTGCAGATGCGAGGCCGCCGTCACCCCAACGCCCACCGGCGTGTTGATCTCGTGCGCCACGCCTGCCACCAGACCGCCCAGCGCCGCCATCTTCTCCGACTGCACCAGGTGCACCTGCGCACGCTGCAGGTCGTCCAGCGATCGTTGCAGCTTCGCATTGACGCGGCCCAGGTCCGCAGTACGGTTTTGTACGCGTACCTCCAGATCGGCATTAAGCGCGCGCAAAGCTCCTTCGGCACGCTTCAATTTCTCGATCTGAAACACGCTAAACAACCCCAGACAAAAGATGACCAGAGTGATGCCGCTGGCTCCTTGCACGAAGCGGGACGCACGTTTCTCGTGCTCCGCCAAAGCAACGGTCTGAGACGTTCCGATCACAACAATCAGCGGATAGTCACTTAGGGCGCGATAGCTGAATATTCTGGTTACTCCATCCAGCGTGCTCTGCGCTATGTAACTGCCCTGATCCGCAACCTGGAGCTTTTTGAACAACTCACTGGTGGCGACATTCTGGCCCGCGCTCACCACCGTATCTATTGTTCTCACGCGCAGGAATCCGTCGCGGCCAACCAATGCCACAACCGCCTGCTTGCCTATATTGAGTTCCGAGTAGATCTTGGAGAAATAAGTGGGATCCATGCCGATACTCACGTAGCCGGCAAAGGATCCATCCGCCTTCTTCATGCCCACACGAAGGAACAGGGTCCATTTTTCAGTAAGGATTCCGCGCCTCGGGACGCTGATGGTGAGTGATTCCGTATTGATCCGGGCCTGCTGCTGGAAGTCCGGGGTTGCGCTCACGTTCACCCTGTTGGGCGAGACATTGGTTGCCAGAGCCCGATCGCCTTTTTCATCTATGATGCTTATTCCGAGATAGGGATCGAGGTAAGTGCTGCGGCTCTTCGCGTATAGGATCAGATCGAATTTCTTGCCCAGTCGTTGGTATTCGGAGGCAATCTCCCTGAGGGTGATTTCGGCTGCGCGGATGGTTCTGACGGCATGCTCCTCGAACACAGTGGCCAGATTGTCATTCTCCATCTGCTTGCTTTCGATGATGCGCTCGCGCTCAAGGTTGATATGTACGTAAAGTCCACCCCACATGATCACGCAGAACATCAGACACAGAAAAATAACGCTTGCATGCGATCGATATGGCCGCAGCTGCGCCAGCAGCCGGGTACCCGTTGCAACGGATTTGTGATCATGCGGAATTGGTTCAATTGCGTTCATTGAGCCGCCCTATAGTGTTCTGGATGCAGCGGATACTTCCAGCTCCATCTGTTTGATTGGAGTCTTGATTTCGAAGCGGACACCCTGTCCGGGCGCGCTCTCGCAGGTGATGGCGCCGCCGAGCGTCTGCGTCACCAGGTTGTAGACCACGTGCAGGCCCAGGCCCGAGCCGCCCTGCCCGCGCCGGGTGGTGAAAAACGGATCGAAGATCTTCTTCAGGTGCTCCGGCGCAATCCCCTTGCCGTCGTCGCTGTAGCGCAGCAGCAGGCCCTCGGGCTGCTCACTTACCGCGATGGTGATATGACCCGCTTCGATCCCCTCAAAGCCGTGGATCACCGAGTTCATCACCAGGTTGGTGATGATCTGCGAATACGCCCCCGGATGGCTGTACAGACTCAGCTCGTCCGCACACTCGATGTTCACTGCATGGCGGGTTCTCTTCAACGTCGGACCCAGGCTGGTCAACACCTCTTCCAGATAGCCCTTGAGCCTGAACTGCCGCCGCGTATTGCTCGACTGATCCACCGCCACCTGCTTGAAGCTGCGGACCAGGTCCGCTGCGCGTCCGAGGTTGGACAGCACCATCTGGGTTGCCGTGTCGGCGTTCTTGAGAAACTCTTCCATCTCGCCACGGGTCAGCTGCCCGGTACGGTAGCGCTCGCCGGCGTCGCGCACCATCATCTGCAGATGCGAGGCCGCCGTCACCCCAACGCCCACCGGCGTGTTGATCTCGTGCGCCACGCCTGCCACCAGACCGCCCAGCGCCGCCATCTTCTCCGACTGCACCAGGTGCACCTGCGCACGCTGCAGGTCGTCCAGCGATCGTTGCAGCTTCGCATTGACGCGGATCAGATCCACCGTGCGCTCCTGTACCCGCACTTCCAGATCGGCATTGAGCGCCTGCAACGCCTGCTCGGCCTCGTGCAGCGTGGTGATGTCCTGCACCGTGCCGACCGAGCGCAGCGGCTTGCCGTCTGCGTCATAAAACGTCTGCCCGCGCTCCTCCACCCATTTGATGCGGCCATCATCCATCTGCAGCCGATGCTGGATGATGTAAGTCGCATTATTCGCCACTGATTCAGTGTAGGCCCCGTTCACCAGATCCCGGTCATCGGGATGGATCGCGTTGAGAAAGGCCTCATACGACGCCGCAAAGCGTGACTTGTCTATTTCAAAAATGCGAAAGATCTCGTCCGACCAGTGCAGATTACGGCTCACAAGATCAAGTTCCCAGCTGCCCACTTTGGCAAGCTGCTGCGCTTCGTTAAGTTGCGCCCCCCTAAGAACAGATTCCCCAATGACGTCTTTTTCTTTTTTTAAGATGCCTCTCATCGTTTCAAATACATGTCTCCCATACCAAAACAGGCCTCCTGCAGTCAAAGTTATGAGGGAGACAAACCAAAATAAAAAAACCCGGCTGCGATTAGCCATGCGCTGGCCCAGCTTTTTGGCGTCATCCAAATGAATTCGTAGCGCCTGTTCCGTGACGATTGGAGTATAGAGATTGCTCACCGCGAATGCGTACGAAAACCCGACGTCATTGCCCTTGAATCGTTGTCGGAAATCACGTAACTCCTTTATGGCACTCTCGATACGCTGATTCATGCGGGAGAGCTTCTCGTCGCTAAAGTCATCATGGAGCCCTCTCAGGCGTTCCATGTGGTGCAGAATCGTCTCATACTCTACAGTCACGGAATTTACGAACAGGATCTCATCTGTTACTAAACCTGAGATATCTTTTTTTGAGCCGCGCACAACATGACTTTTGTGATAAGCGGCATTGATTTCGTTGCATATCCTGATTGCCTGATCGTGGAATGTAAGTAATCTTTTTCCGTCACGGTCGTTTAAATGGATGTAAACCATGTAAATGGCTGTCAAGAGCACCAGACCTGAAGCAATTGCGGCGAGCAGACGGCGCAGTCCCTGCAAAATGCCGGGAGATGCGGGGTTTTTGTGAATATTACCCATCACAAATCACCTTGCTGCCGTAGCGCTGCTTTAATCGCTGCAAATTCGTCTGAAAATGTCGGGATATAACCAGCAGCGGACTGCCGCTCCAACGCTATTTGGTACTTTGGATCATTTTGATTCAAATCGAGAAAAGCTTCACGCAGCTGTTCCAGCAGTGCTGCAGGCAACGCCTTGCGTGCGCCCCACACATAATCGGGATACGGTGGCGTACGCCAGATAATGCGCAGGTCACCGCCATTCATATTTTTTTCCGTGATTGCTTTGTAAGCTATTGTTGAATTTACTGCACCAGCGGCCAATTCGCCAGACTTGACCAACGCCAGGGTATTGCTGTGGCTTCCCGAATAAACAACTTTCGCAAAGTCACGTTCGGGAATGACTCCGACCTCCCCCATGAAATAACGGGGCATCACATGGCCTGAGGTGGAAAGCCGTGCGCCAAACGCAAATGACCGACCTTTCAGATCCTGCAAACTGTGCGCCGGATCTTCATGCCTAACCACAACCGCGGTCGTAAAGTCGTTATCGATGTCGCGCATGGCTATAGGCACCACGTCATGGCGATTTACTGCTTGTACAAAAGTTACGCCCCCCATGTACGCCAGGTCGATTTCTCCGCGGCCGATGCGCTCCACCAGTTCACCGTAACCGGACACAGGAACCCATGAGCAGGAAACTTTTACGGCATTGCAAACAGTATTTACCAAGGGCAAATGCTGTGCGGACACTTTTTCCCAATCCTGATCAGGGATGGCGGATACACGCAAATGCCGCCAGGATTCGGCAGGGGCGGAAGAATCACAGCCCGCAATCGACGCGGGCATCAGCAGAGAAACAATGAGAAGGCGCAAATGAATCCTCAACCGACATGGCAATGCATGCATGTTGATGCGGCATGTGTTCATGATTTTCATGTTCTTTTTACGTCGCGCATTATTGAAAGTTGCGTAAATAATGACAAAAACATGCCTCTGGCGAGGCTGTCATGTTTTTGGAAATCATCAATAATCAAGGCGCGAATGGCCCTTTTGGGAGTGCCGATCATGATCGTTCGTTTCCGTAAAAGGCAGTCTCATTCATCGGGGTATGACTCTCTGATCGCGAGCATCTGCCCCCAGTTGCCGACTACCCAGTCAACGATGGCGGGATCAAGCTGCGTGCCGCGCTGCTCAATCAGATAGTCCCGGATGTGCTCCGACGACCAGGCGTCCTTGTAGCAACGCCGGGTACCCAGCGCGTCGAACACATCGGCCACCGCGCCGATGCGCCCGTAGAGAGGTATATCCTCGCCCGCAAGGCCGCGGGGATAGCCTTTGCCGTCCCAGCGTTCGTGGTGATAACCCGCAATGATGGAAGCGGCACGCAGCACTTCCCGTCCGGAACGGCCGAGCATTTCTTCGCCGAGCGCGGGATGGGTTTTCATCACCGCCCATTCCGCATCATCAAGCTTTCCCTGTTTGTGCAGCACGGCATCGGGAATGCCGATCTTCCCGAAGTCGTGCAGCGGCGCAGCGAGACGAATGACCTCCACTTCGTGCTCCGGCAGGCCCAGGCCGCGCCCGACCAGAGCGCAGTATTCGGACACGCGACGCACATGCTGCCCCGTTTCGCGTGATCGCGTCTCGATTGCCTCGCCCAGCATGTAGACGATATCGCGCTGCGTACCCTCGACTTCCTCGCGCAACAAACCGTTCTCGTAAGCGATGGCGGCGTTGTGAAGGAAAAGCTCGATCAGATCACTGTCGTCTGCGGTCAGGGGCTGCGTACCGCTCACGTAGATGACATCCTCGTGCCCGGGACGGGGACTGAAATATCCCGCATATTCGTTTCCCTGAACGATGGTTTTTCCCGTCTGCAGCGATTCGCGTACCAGTGCGGTGATATGCGCGGGCAAGCATTCCTGCGGATCAGCGCCCTTGAGCTGCGCAAACTTTCCGGTTGCCGCGACAACAGAAAGCCGCTCGTTCCGGTTTTCCACGGCAACCGCATCCCGGCTGATTACCACAGAGCTCTCGTCCAGGTGCAGAACGGCAACAAGCTGCGCCAGCACGCCATCGAGAAGCGCCGTCAGCCCGGAAATCCGGAAAACCTGCGCTGACGCATCAATGACCCTTTTCAGGCCCTGCCGATTCGCTTCCAGCGCCGCAAGGTCGCGATAGCTGCGCAAGCCGGTAAGAACCGTCGTATACAGCCTCTGTGCCGTAAGTTCCGTTTTTTCCTTGTAATCATTGATTTCATAGCGCCGCAAAACAAGGATTTCCGGTGCCCGACCGGGCTGTCCCGTGCGCAGGATCAGGCGGATCATGTGATTGCCGAGCTGCTCCCTGATGTAATAAATCAGATCCAGTCCGGCGTGTTCCGTCTCCATGACCACATCGATAAATCCGAGGGCAATGTCCGGGTGCCGGGCAATCAAATCCCTGCCTTCGACTGCGGAATAGGCATGCAGGAATTCCACGGGGCGACCGTCAAAATTCACCTCCCCAATCGCCAGGCGGGTTACATCATGCACGGCAGGCTCGTCGTCAACCACCAGTACTTTCCACGGTTTTACCTGACCGGCTGATACCACAACATCGTCTTCCCTCAGGAAATCGGTTTCTTCACGAACTTCGGTCATGACATTCATGTATTACCCTCTACCTGGATGCGCGATCTGACGATCGCCGTTGCTGTGAGGAGCGCCATTTGCGTTTGGGGCCTTGCTTCAGCGGTTTCGGTTCTGTTGCGGCTTCATGGCGAAGGGCCAGGCGTTCTATTTCTGCGGACGACAGGGGCGGGCTGTACAGGTAGCCCTGCATGGCATCGCAGTCGATCTTTTCCAGAAATTCCCGCTGCCCCGGTGTCTCGACGCCTTCGGCGATGACTCGAATGCCCATGGCATGAGCCAGCGTACAGATGGCCGTCACGATGGCGGCGTCATCCGGATCTGTCGCGATATCCTTCACGAAGGATTTGTCTATTTTCATCGCGTTGATGGGCAGACGCCGGAGATAGTGCAGCGATGAATACCCGGTTCCGAAATCGTCGATGGACAGACGAACTCCCATTGCACCAAGGATCCGGAGGATTCTCGATGCTTCCGTAATGTCCTCGATGAGAACGCCTTCCGTGATCTCGAGTTCCAGCAGCGAGGGTTCCAGATCCGCATCGCGCAGCGCCGCCGCAACGATCTCCGCAAAATCGGGCTGCCGGAACTGGTGTATCGAAATGTTGACCGCCACCCGGATGGGAGAACCCGTCACGGATTGCAGCCTTTTCGCTTCCCGGCACGCCTCGCCCAGAACCCATGCACCGACCTGGATGATTTTTCCGGTTTCCTCGAGCAGCGGGATGAATTCCAGCGGCAGCACGATGCCGCGCTGCGGATGCTTCCAGCGCAGCAGCGCCTCAATGCCGCGAAGCGCCCTTGTTTTTGTATCGAACTGAGGCTGATATACCAGAAAAAATTCCTGCTTCTGCAGCGCCCGATGCAGATCGGATTCGAGCCCCAGCCGTTCCATGACCAGCGTCTCATCATTTGCCGTGTACAGCTGGTAGTTGTTTTTACCTTTCGACTTGGCGTTGTACATGGCCACGTCGGCTTTCTTCAGCAAAGCCTGTCCGTCGCTGCCGTCCTCCGGGAACCGGCTGACGCCAATACTGGTGGTAACGAAGAGTTCCCTGCCGCGCACCTGAAAAGGCAGCCCTATTTCGGCCAGCAGTTTTTTTGCGACGTTGTGAATGTCGTCCTCGCTGGCCACGTCGTTCAGGATGATGGCGAATTCGTCACCCCCGAGCCGCGCCACGGTGTCGCCATCCCGTATACAGGCACGCAGACGCTGCGCCATGATTTTCAACACTTGGTCGCCGGCGTCATGCCCCAGACTGTCGTTGATCACCTTGAACCGGTCCATGTCGAGGAACAGCACGCCCACATGGCGGTGGTTCCACTTGGCCCGGGCGATGGTCTGCTCAATACGATCGAGCAGCAGCCTTCGGTTGGGCAGGCCCGTCAGCAGATCGTGATGTGCCAGATACTGTATTTGCTCATGGTTGGCGACGCGCTCGGTTATGTCTTTGCCGGTTGCGACGAAATGCGTGATGTTTCCGACCGCATCGCTTTGTGGCGTGATGGTTTTTTCTTCGTGGAACAGGCTGCCATCTTTGCGGCGGTTCACCATCACATCACGGAAAACACGACCTGCCGTAATGGTGGCCCACAGCCGCCGGCAGAGTTCCGGATCCTGCTGATCGGATTTCAGCAGGGAAGCCTTCTTGCCGACCACCTCTTCAGAGGCATATCCGGTGATGGCGGTAAAACCGTGGTTGACGTATTCGATCGTTCCGTTGAGATCCGTGATGATGACTGAATCCGCGGTCTGTTCCAGGGCGGTAGAAAGCTTGCGCATCTGATTTTCAGCTGCGCGCTGCGCGCTAATGTCCTGCATTGTGGCAACGATCGTGTCCTGCAAACCATCATGGGCATAGCGGCACTCGCCCTGATGGCGCACATGGATGATGCGGCCATCCTGGCGACGCATCCGGTGCTCGAAATTGAATGGGTTATGGGTTTCGACCGCCCGTTGCAAGGTTTCCTCGACGAGGGCACGGTCTTCGGGTGCACAGGTATCAAGCAGTTGCGCATATGTCATGCTCACTTCGCCATGACGATAACCCAGCATCCGGCATATCTGTTCCGAACACTGCATCTTTCCATTCTGCACATGCCATTCGTAATTCCCGACGCCGGTAATCCGCTACGCTTCCGCCAGCAACGTTTCGCTGCGATGCAGGGCCTCAAGCGCCCTGGAGCGCGTCGCGGCCTCTTTTTGCAGGGAATCGTTCGTCTGCTGGAGATCCTTGGTTCTCTTCCTGACCTGGTTTTCGAGATACTCGTTGGAAGACGCGAGTTCCTGGATGGTGAGCAAATCGTCATATGCCCGCAGGGCGCCGATTATGCTGGCGATCAGTTTCTGTACCGTCAGATCGGCTTTTTCCCGGAAATCGTTGATGTCGTAGTCGATCATCATCCGGTTTTCCGGCGTGTCGCCAGCCTCTCCGGTGCGCAGGATGATGCGCAGCATGCGATTGCCGAGCTGCTCGCGGACATGGCGGACGACATCGAGTCCGGCCCGGTCCGTCTCCATCATGACGTCCAGCAACGTAACGGCGATATCGGGGTGTTCGGCAAACAGGTCCCTGGCTTCTGCGCCCGAATAACCGTTGAAAAACTGCAGCGATCTGCCCTTGTAAGTCAGCCCCCCCAGTGCCAACTTGGTAACCGCATGCACAGCCTCGTCATCGTCAATGATGGCGATTTTCCAGGGTGATGCGGATTCGCCATGCGCTATCGCGGGGGAGGACCCTTGCAAAAACAAAGGTCTATCAGCCTCCCGCAGGGGGGTGCCATATGGGGAGTTCATTGTGGGATATGCCGCCTTATGGATACTCAGGCTTAGGTTTTCGGCATATCCCGGATATTCCGGATACCACAAGTGCCCATATATGTTACAAAATGGTAAAATTACTGAAACATTATAGAAACTAGTGCATGGATAAGCTTCGCGTAGCCCTGATCGAGAGCGATTTACTTCTGGCCGATACGCTCAGGCTATGGATGGAGCTCGCGGGACATGAGGTGGCGCATTTCGTTGCGGGCCGCCCCTTCATCGAGCAGGCACGGCCCGGCGCCTATGATTTTCTGGTTCTGGACTGGGTACTCCCCGATATCGGCGGCGACAAGGTCGTGCAGTGGGCGCGCACCAACCTCGGCTGGGAAATCGGTGTTGTTTTCGAGACCGGGAGAAATGAAGAGCACGATATTGCGTATGCCCTGAGGCTGGGTGCCGACGATTACCTGGTAAAACCCGTGCGCCAGATGGAATTTCTCGCACGCATCGAGGCCGTCGCCCGTCGCCTGCCGCTGCGGCAACGCCAGAACGAGGTTCTGGCTTGCGGTGGAATCCGGCTTGACGTACCCGCGCGCCGGGCATTTGTGGCCGGCATACTGGTGCCCCTGACCCGCAAGGAATTCGATCTGGCTGTCACGTTTTTGCGGCAGCCCAATGGGCTGGTTTCACGCGAGTTCCTGCTCAGAACCATCTGGGGGCAACGCACACCGGCGGATACACGCACCATCGATACGCATATCAACCGCCTGAAGAAAAAACTGGCGGCCGGGTTCGCTGGCGAATGGGCACTGGCGTCGGTTCACGGCATCGGTTACCGGCTGGAACCCGTCCTGCCGGGCATGCCGCGCGAACGGAACACCGGATCCGGCATTCAATAATGAGTTGTCACGCCAGACTCCGGACCATGTTGAGCACCTAAAACTCGATCCCGATATTGACCGAGTAAAACCGCTGCTTCCCGCCGCCGCCCGCGGGCGTGGCGAATTCCTCGCTGCGCTTGATGCGCGTCACCGACAGGCGCAGGGTTTCGATGCGCATTGAAACGCCGGCGGTGAAGTCGTACACCGCGTCGCGGCGCGCCACGCCGGGCCCGCCGCGGAACAGCGAGCCGTCGAGAAAAATATTGTGCGCAATCAGCCGGCCGTCAATGCCGGTGAACACAAACCATTCGTACGGCCGGCGCGCGCCGCCTTCCTGTTCCTGGCGGGTGTTTTTCAGCATCGCGCCGCCGGGCTCGATGCCGTCGGGGCCGAAGCCCGTCATGTTTTTCCCCGCGCGCACGATGCCGCCGATGCGCGCCATGGTCATGATCGTACCGAGAGTTGCGCCGATGTGCGGCACCAGTTGCACGCCGCTGCGCTCGCCGTAGCGCCGCTTGTGCAGGTAGGTCAGCAGAAATCCCGGCTCGCCGCGAAGCTGGTTGCCCCAGCCCTTGGGTTCGGGCGCATCGACAACGGTGTCGTGCCAGAACGTCTGCACCTGCCGGCCCAGCGCCGGCGGACCGACAAAACCGAGATCGAATTCGACGGTGTGCAGCCGGTCGTCTTTGACGCTTTGCGCGACCGCGCCGATGTACGCCCACGCCGCCCACGGCCGGTCGTGGGGTTGCGGCGCGGCGATGGTGATGTCCCGCGGCGTGTAGAGGTTCTGGCCGATGAACAAGCCGAAGTGGTTGCTGGCGCCGTCGGTGATGGCGTCGAGCAGCGCGTTGGGCGGGCGCGTGAACAGCCCCACGACGCGGTCGGCGCGGATGCCGCCGCCGATCTTGATGCCGTTGGTGTAGTACTGGTCGGTGCCGCCGAAGGAGTCGTTTTCGATGAACACCTGGATCTCGCTGCCGGCGGGATCTTTCAGCAATCCGAACGGCCCCCCATCCGGTGCTGCTGCGCCTGCAGCCGTGGCCCAGAACGCGATGGCAAGCGCTGGAATCCGGCATAAAGGTGAGCGCCAACCAACAAACAATTTATTGTTATAAATCAATATGTTACTTATTTATATCGCGGATATTCAGAGAACCGACACCGAACCTCGCCCCTCTCCCTGACCCTGCTTCGCTTCAAGTGTGCCCTTGTCTCCCTGCTTTGCGGGGAGAGGGGAAAAAAGCTGCACTCCTCACCAATCACCAATCACCAATCACCATTTACCAATCACCATTTACCAAATCACCATTCCCGGCCCTCAATAGCTCGTCGGCCAGTTGCGCAGCAGGTGTTGCCCGACGCCGTTGTTCATGCCGCTGCGATGGATTTCCAGGGTGCGGATCAGCCAGTCGCGCGTGTCGCGCGGGTCGATCACATGCTGCGCTTCATACAGTTCGGCGAGCCCCCACGCCGAGGTGTCGCGCTCGACTTCGGCTTTTAATTTGGCGAATTTTTCCGGATCGTCCTGCTGCCTGATGCCGTACAGCACGTTGACCGACACCGCGGGATCCATGAAGCCCAGATCGGCCATCGGCCAGATCGCCACCTCATCAGCGCCTTTGCCGCCGCCCATGTTGATATAGGCCTGCCCATAATCCTTGCGCATGATCACTGTCAGCCTGGGCACGGTGACCTGGCTCAGCGCGTTCATCCAGTTGATGACTTTCCCCGGCATGCCGCGGATTTCGCCTTCGACGCCGATCAGGAAGCCCGGCACATCGACCAGGAACACCAGCGGCACGTTGAATGAATCGCACAGCACCATGAAGCTGATGACTTTCTGCACGGCATCGGCATCCAGCGCCCCGCCCTTGAACAGCGGGTTGTTGGCGATGAAACCGACGCTTTTGCCGTCGAGCCGGGCGAGCACGGTGGCGATGGATTTGCCAAAACGCTCTTTCAGCTCGAAGCTCGAATCCCTGTCGGCAACCGCGGCGATGATCTTGCGCACGTCGTACACCTGGGTGCGCGATTCCGGCAGGATGTCGAAGATTTTTTTGCCGGCCTCGTCGGAACCGGCGGGTACCGGATATTCCGGCGGCGGCTGCATATGGTGGCTGGGCAGATAGGACAAAAACTTTTTGATCGCGTCCATCGCCTGCTGGTCGGTATCCACCGCCATGTCGGCGAGGCCCGATACGCCGGTCAGCAGTTTCCAGCCGCCGAGGTCTTCGGCCTCGATCGGCTTGTTGATGGCGATCGAGGTCACGTTGGGACTGGCGATGGCCATGATCGCGCCCTTGCGCATGACCACAAAATCCGACATCGCTGAATACCAGGTCGAGGAGCCGTAGCACTGGCCGAGCAGCGCCGAGCACCACGGCGATTCGCGCAGCCGCTGGTACTCGGTCGCATCCTGCGCGATGATCGCGCGCCCCGCCGCACCCATGCGGTCCGGCATGCGCGCGCCCGAGGATTCGCCCAGCAGCACCAGCGGCAGGCCGCGTTTGGCCGCGATCTGCTTCACATGCTTGATCTTTTTCATGTTGATCACGGCGGAGGACGCCCCCAGCACCGTGAAATCATTCGACACCAGCCCGATTTCGCGGCCGGCGATCTTGGCGAATCCCGCGACCTTGCCGTCGGCCGGCGTCTTGTGCTTGACCTCGGGGCGGTTGCTGCGGGCAAAGCGGCCCGACTCAATGAACGAACCGGGATCGATCAGGTAGTCGATGCGCTCGCGGGCGTTGAGGTGGCCCTCGGCGCGGCGTTTGGCGAGCTTCTCGGGCCCGCCCATGGCGAGCACCTCGTCGGTTTTCTGCTGGAGTTCGGTGATTTCTTTTTCAAAGGCCACGGCGATTCCTTGCGCTGACTCAGCCGCCGCGGGAGCGGCGGCACAGACGGGGGATTTTACGGCAGCAGCGGCTATGCTGCCCGTCGCCGCTGCTGGCGGCGGACAATTACACGGCGATCAATCCACCCGTGCGCCGGTGGCCTTCACCACCCTGGCCCATTTTTCGATTTCCGACGTCAACAGCGCCATCGCGTCCGCAGGCGTGCTGAACTTGATGGTGGCGCCATGCGACAGCAACCGCGTGCGTACGGCGTTGTCGTCCAGCGCTTTTTTCAGTTCGTCGTTCAGCCGCGCAATCACCGCCGGCGGCGTGCGCGCCGGCGCCAGGATGCCCCACCACGAACTGGCCTCGAAACCCGGGAAACCCGATTCGGCAAACGTCGCCAGTTGCGGCGCCGCATCGGAGCGCTGGGCGCTGCCGATGGCGATGCCGCGCAGCTTGCCGGCGTCGATATGCGGCTTGAGCGAGGTGATGTTGTCCGTCACCAGCGGCACAAACCCCGCCATGGTATCGACGATCGCCGGGCCAGCACCCTTGTACGGGATGTGCGTCAGGTCGGCCTTCGACGCCAGCTTGAACAGTTCGATGCCGAAGTGCGATGCGGTGCCGATGCCGGGGCTGGCGAAATCGATTTTGCCGGCGCGTGCATGCGACAGCGCCACCAATTCCTTCGCGGTGCGCGCCGGCAGGGAAGGGTGCGCGGCGAGCACCACGGGGATGACACCGATCAGGCCGACCGATGAGAAATCCTTGCGCGTGTCGTAAGTGAGCTTGGCATAAAGACTGTGGTTGATAGCCTGCGTGGTGAAAGTCTGGATCAGCACCGTGTAGCCGTCGGCCGGCGCAGTCGCGACCAGGCTGGCCGCGAGCGTAGTGCCGGCGCCGGGACGGTAATCCACAATGAACTGCTGGCCGATCGACGCGCCCATGCTCGGCGTGATGCTGCGCGACAGGAACTCGCCGGTGCCGCCGGGCGCGAAGGGCACGATCATGCGGATGGGCTTGGTCGGGAAGTTCTGCGCGTGCGCAGCGATGGGTGCGAGCAGCGCAGCAATCAGTAGAAGTATGCGTTTCATGATGCCCCCGTAGATGACGTCAATTGCCCAGGATAATGCCGGCTCTGGCCCTTGGCACTCCTTCCCAAGCGGTGGTTGGACCGCAATTACACCGTCTCTCGCAAAACTTCAGCCATGCGCGTTTGCCACCCTGGCCCGGTGGCCTTCCATCGCGCCAATGTTTCCGGAGGCAGTCGAAGACTGATTGCCACCTTCGGAGCTGAAGACTTCGGACGACCTCTTGGTTTGAGCATGGCAGCCGCAGTTCGGGCACCAAATATCCTCGGTAACACATCCTTGGCAGGGCGGGCCTCCGCAATCATTGCAGCTGTCCATTCCGGATTCTTGCGGACGATCTTCTTAGATTTGGATGGCTTTTTCATAACGACTTGCCTCGCGCTTGTTGGCCTTACGCAGACTGATCACTCGGGGCTTTCTTTTCACGCTCGTCAAGATCAATCTGGGTCGGCGAAAAAAGTAATCTTTCTCCTGATTCATCGAAGTAGTGGCGAAGCCGCCCGTTCGCATCAAATTCCGCTTTCGCAAGTTCTATACTGGTCTTTGCTCTTTGCTGAGGAGAAAATTTGTCGCCCCAATCAACGGCTAATTCCGGAACGGTCACGCCCTTATGCAACAGCCTCGATGCTTCAACCTGGAAGTTATGCACCCAGTAGCTGAACCCCGCATAGCCAATGCAGTACAGGAGCCCAAATGTGGTGCAAATTGCGGCGCTCTTGGAAAAGCCAAAGGCTGAAATGCGACGAACACCATCAAAAATACAAATAACTGCAAACGTATGAGCAACAACGCTCAGAACCAAGTCAATTGACATGAGGTTCATATATGTCAGCTAACTAGAAATAGAAGCCCTAAAAGGTGGTTGCAAAACCTCCTTTGTCAGCAGGCACAAGTCGATTTCTTTCATAGATTCAGCATCTTACCGCTATTTTCAGGAAAGCCCTTTTCCCGGATCATTGCCGAAGAACAAAAAATTTTAATTAAATCAACAAGTTATTGTGAATTCGCCGCGCTGCAGTGGCGCCGAACTACTTCAGCAGTTGCCGCGCAATGACGAGTTGCTGGATCTGGCTGGTGCCCTCGAACAGCCGGAACAGGCGCACATCGCGATACAACCGCTCGACCGCGGACGCCTGCATGTAGCCAGCGCCGCCGTGGATCTGCACTGCGCGGTCGGCGACGCGGCCGACCATTTCGGAGGCGAACAGTTTGGCGCACGAGGCCTCAAGGGTGATGCGCTCGCCGCCGTCTTTTTTGCGCGCAGCTTCCAGCACCATGCTGCGCGCCGCGTAAATGTCGGCCTTCGAATCAGCAAGCATGGCCTGGATCAACTGGAATTCGGCAATCGGTTTGCCGAACTGCTGACGCTCCTGCGCATAAGCCAGCGCCTCGTCGAGCAGGCGCTCGGCGGCGCCGGTGCAGACCGCGGCGATGTTGAGCCGCGCCTTGTCGAGCACTTTCATCGCGGTCTTGAAACCCATGCCCTCCTGCCCGCCGATGATATTGGCGGCCGGCACGCGCACGTCGTCGAAAATCACGTCGGCGGTATGCGAACCGCGCTGGCCCATCTTGCGGTCATACGGTCCAACCGTCAGCCCCGGCGACTCGCGCTCGACGATGAATGCCGACACGCCTTTCGCATCCTTCGACTGCGGATCGGTGCGCGCCATGACCGTGAACACGCTCGCCTCCGGCGCGTTGGTGATGTAGCGCTTGGCTCCGTTCAGCACGTAATGATCGCCGTCGCGGCGCGCGGTGGTTTTGAGTGAACCGGCGTCGGAACCGGATTCGGGCTCGGTCAGCGCGAACGCGCCGGTGATTTCGCCCGAAGCCAGCCGCGGCAGGTATTTTTTCTTTTGCGCATCCGTGCCGTCGATGACAATGCCCTGCGCGCCGATGCCGGTGTTGGTGCCGATGCGCGAGCGAAACACCGGCGAGGCATAACACAGCGCCATCGAGGTCAGCACTTCTTCTTCGCTGGTCAGGCCCAGCCCGCCGTACTCCTCGGGTATGGTCAATCCGAACAGGCCCATGGTGCGCATGGCGGCGACGATGTCCGCGGGAATCTCGTCGAGTTCCGTGACTTCGGCTTCACGCGGGATCAGCTTCTCGCGCACCAGCCGTTCGACGGTGGCGAGCAGGAGGTTGAAGGATTCGGGGTCGCGGATCATTTTTTAATTTACAGGATGGACAGGATTTACAGGATGAAAACCTTAAAAACCAAAAGCGTCAAACCGTCTTGCTTTTGAAGCAGCGTTTGATTTCCAGTCTGGAATTGCCAAAGTTGATTAATAAACCGACTTCGATACCGCCAGCGTTAAGATAATTAATCAACTGGGCCTGATGCTCAGGCGTCAGCGCTTTGACCGCCTTGAGTTCAATCAGCACTTTTCCTTCAACCAGAAGATCAGCGAAGAACTCGCCAACGCTTTCACCCCTGAACGAAACCCGCAACGGTTGCTGCGCAACTGCAGACAGCCCCTTCTGATTCAATGCCAGCATCAAGGCTTTTTCATAAACCGACTCGAGAAAGCCTGAGCCAAGTTCCTTGATGACCTCAAAGGCGCAGCCAATCACTGCCTCGGTCACCTCCGCATGCGGCCGCTTTTCATCGATCTGCATACGCTGAGGGTTTTATCCTGTAAATCCTGTCCATCCTGTTAATTACAGTTTTTCACTGCAACTCGACGTTGGCGTCCTTGATCACCTTCGCCCATTTGGCGATTTCACTCTTGATCAGCGCGGCAAACTGCGCAGGCGTGCCGCCGACCGGCTCGCCGCCCAATTCGGAAATGCGTTTGTCCATGTCGGGTGTCTTGACGATGCGCGCAGTCTCCGCGGCCAGCAGGTCGATCACGGCCCTGGGCGTACGCGCCGGGGCCAGCAGGCCGAACCACGCGCCGGAGTCGTAGCCCGGCACGCCGGCCTCGGCAATGGTCGGCAGGTCGGGCATGGCAGCGACGCGTTTCGCCGGGCTGACTGCCAGAGCGCGCAGCTTGCCCGCTTTCACGTTGGGCAAGTAAGGCGGCATGTTGTCGATGGTCACTGCGATCTGTCCGCCCATGACATCGGTCATCACGCCGGCGCTGCCCTTGTACGGAATATGCACGAGATTGGCGCCGGTCATGCTTTTGAACAATTCCATCGACAGGTGCGCGGTGCTGCCGTTGCCCGGCGAGCCGTACGACAGCTTGCCCGGATTGGTTTTGGCGTAGGCAATGAACTCTTTGACGTTTTTCACCGGCAGCGCAGGATTGACCACCATGATGTTGGGCACCATGGCCACCAGGCTCACCGGCGCGAAGTCGTTCACCGGATGCCAGCCGAGCTTGCGATACAGGCTGACATTGATGCCATGCGTGCCGGCGGTACCCATCAGCAGGGTATGGCCGTCCGGCGTGGCCTTGGCCGCGACCTCCGTGCCGATATTGCCGGCGGCGCCGGCGCGGTTTTCGATGATCACCGGCTGGCCCCAGGTTTCGGACATTTTCTGGCCGACGGCGCGGGCAAGGATGTCGGTGGTGCCCGCCGGCGTGTAGGCGACGATGATGCGGATGGGTTTGGCTGGAAATGCCGGCTGCGCGGCTGGGACCGGCAGGGCCGGCAGCATCGCGGCAACAACAGCTATGGTGCGCAGCATCAGGTTCATCAGATTCTCCTCCGGATGAAAACAGGTCTATCAGCGTGATGCGGATGATACCGGACTGCCGCGACGGATCAGCGTGAGTGTCTTGTTTGCCGGATCGACGCGCACGATGTCGCCGGTGCGGATATGGTCATACGGGCTCGCCGACCAGCCCTCGGTGATGGTGATGCCGGCAAACACCGCGCCCTGCACCATCACCGGGTTGGTGACGCCGAATACGAAGGCTTTCGGCGCGATGCCTTTGTGCTGGATGTCGTAGAACGCCCACCCGGCGGCGATGCCGCCCTTGGCGCTGGGCGTGATCAGGATCTTGTCCTTGATGTTATGGCCTTCCAGCGCGTGGCCGGGGCGCGAAATCAGGCCGCTCCAGCGATCGAGATCGTAGCGCGGCGAAAAACCTTCGGTGGACACCAGCGCCTCGCCTTCGACAACAGCGCCGAAGGCGCGCTTCACTTTGATTTTGACATTGCGGCTCACTGCAAAAACCTTTTAGCCACAGAGAACACAGAGTTCACAGAGAAAAATCCTTGCGCCGTTTCTCTCTGTGGCCTCTGTGTTCTCTGTGGCAAAAGAATTTCGATGTTCATGCTTAACGCACATCCTTGCCGGTGCAGGCGATGTCCACGCATTCGGCGGTGCGACGCAGGATGGTGTTGAATTTGTGTGCGCCGATGATGTTGGCGAGCTTCGCCGAATTGGTCACCAGGTTGCTCCAGCCCTCGCGCACGCGCATTTGCGGCAGATTCTGCAGGATGTAAAAACACACACCTTCGAGCACCGTGGCGCCGGATTGCTCGATGGTCTGCAGGTAACCCAGTTCGCGGGCGGCGCTTTTGACGCCGTTGCTGGTGGTCACGAACAACTGGCTGCCGGCATGCACTTTGCGCCCGGCGAGCAGGTCCGCCAGGGTTTTCATTTCAAACAGCGATTGCTGCGGCCCGGAGAACACCACCAGGTTCAGCGGATTGCGCTGCGTGTCGTAGCCGCCATAGACGCGCTCGATATCGCGGTTGGTGATGGTGATGATTTCTTTCGGCTTGTTGCCGCCGAAGGCCGCTTTCAGCGTGGGCGCTTCCGGCGTCACGCCGACCATGTGGAACATGCCCATCGAGCCGTAGCTTGCCAGCGATGCGCCGAGGTGCTTCAGTTCGTCTGCCGTTGGACGCTGCTTCACCCCGTTAAACACCGGCACCGCGTAATAATCCTGGTGCGCCGTGCCGACGATTTTGCCGACGGCGCCCCAGTCGGCGAGATCGTTGAGATCGGCTTTCAGATTGACCTGAAATGAGCCGCGGCGGTGTACATCGAGATGAAAACCGTATTCCGGCACGCGGCCGGTGATGCCCGCAGCCAGCGCCGCCGGCCCCGCCTCGAAGTTGGAGCGCGCGCCGAACACCGAATTGGCATAAATCACCGTGCCGGTATCACCCCAGGCCACGTGTTCGCCGAGGTGCGGCTGGTACAGCGTCTGGTAATTGATGCAAGTGTCGGCGGTGATGACGTCCATCTTGCGCAGACAGGCGATCAGCTCTTTTTCCTTGCGCGCTTCGTCGGGGTTCTGCTGCAGTTGATCGACGTAGGCAAAGTCGATGCAGCGGGCATTGGTGGTGGTCGGCCGCAGGCACTTCGCGCCGAGTTTTGCCGCGCGCTCGAGGAAGGACTTGCCGGAGTCACCCATGACCTCGATGTCGCCCATCATGTGCACGTTCGATACCGGCACAAAACGTCTGGCGCCAAAAAACTTGCCGACCTCGAGCTGCAGTTGCAGCGCTTCCTGCGCCGCGACGCCCATGCCCCCGCGCAGCATTTTTTTCTCCTCCGCGGTCAGGCGCATGATTTTGTTGTAACTAGTTGTTTTTATTGACTATTTATCGCCTTGCGGCAGCGCGCGTTTTGGTTTTTTGCGCGCTTTCGCTGCCGGGCCAAACCCTTTTTCAAAATGCGGACCGGTCATGGTGCCATCGACCGCCATGCCGATGATGCCCTGCGACAGATCCTTGATAGCGATAAAAATAACATCCTTTTCCTTGGTCGATACCAGGGTGTGCGGTGCGTTGGCCGGGATGTAGATCAGCGTGCCGGCAGGCGCGACTACCCGTTTGCCATTGACGGAGCCTTTCAGCGTGCCCTGCACCACGTAGTTCAGCTGTTCGTTCTTGTGCGTGTGCATGCGCGAGCCGGTGCCGCGCGGCTTGTGAATATAGCCGACGAGTATGCGCTCGCCTTCGACCACGCCGCCGTGCGAAGTCGAATAGCCCGTGCCGGCCGGCACTTTTTTCAGCTTCGACAGACGGAATTGATATTTTCCGTTGCCGGCGCGGATCGCGCCTGCGGTTTTGGTCTTTGCTGCTTTCTTTGCTGCGGCCATTCTTAACTCCTTAAATTTTCACGTTCAACCGTTCACGCCTTACAGGTAGTCAATCTTCTTCCAGTCGCGCGGCGTCACGCTGACCACGTTCTTGTCGTGTCCGGGACGGCGGTCGGCGTAGATGCGGCCTTCCTTCATTACCAGCTGGATGTTTTTCTTGTCCTGGAATACGCGGATGTCTTTCAGCGGATCGCCCTTGACGGCGATGATGTCGGCGAACTTGCCGGCTTCGATGGTGCCGAGATCCTTGTCCAGCTTGACCGCCTGCGCGGCATTGCGCGTGGCCGACAGAATGGCTTCCATCGGCTTCATGCCGAGCTTGACGTAGATTTCCATTTCGCGGGCATTGGTGCCCATTTCGGGGTCAAACCCCATGTCGGTGCCCAGCGCGATGTTGACTCCGGCCTTGTGCATTTTCTGGAAGGTTTCGAAGCAGTACGGCTGCAGCGCTTTCATTTTGTTCAACACGAACTGCGAAGTGCCCTGATCGCGGCGCGTCTCGATGGCGTGATCGGTGCGATGCAGCAGCGTCGGCGTCATCCAGGTGCCGGCTTCGGCGATCATGTCTATGGTTTCGTCCTCGTGGAACACCATGTGCTCGATGGTATCTGCACCGGCGGCGAGCGCCATGCGCTGGCCGGCGGGCGTGAAACAGTGCACCGCAGCGATCTTGTGAAAGGCATGGGCCTCATCGACGATGGCGTCCATTTCTTCCTGCGTCATGTTGCGGATGTCCGGCTCTTCCTTGTCGGTGCCCCCGCCGCCGGTGGCGCAGGTCTTGATGATGTCGCAGCCCGCCAGCAAATTGGTGCGCGCCAGCTTCCGGAGTTCCCACGGACCGTCGGCTGTCTGGAAGCCAAAGCGTTGCGCGGCGCGCGGCTGAATCAGATCCAGGTGCGAGCCGGTGATGGTGGTGAAACCGCCGATCAGCATGCGCGGGCCTTCGATGACACCGGCGTTGATCGAATCGCGGATCGCACACAGATGCGCCGTCAGCAGACCGCGGCTGGAATTGAGACCGAGGTCGCGCAACGTGGTGAAGCCCATGTCGAAACACAGTTGCGCATGGAACAGGCCGTACATCTGCTGCAGCTCCGGCGTGATTTCCCACTGCGCGACACGGTAATTGTGAAACGTCAGGCAGTTGAACATCATGGTATGCAAATGCACGTCCATCAGTCCCGGCATCAGCGTCGCACCGCCGCAGTCGATGACTTCGGCCTTGGCGGGGATTTTGACCTTGCCCTTGGTGCCGACCTGCTTGATGCGGCGGCCTTCGAGCAGGATCACCGGATCCTTGACCGGCTTGCCGCCGTTGCCGTCGATGAGCATGCCGCCCTTGAGTACGCGGACCGGCCCCTTGGCCTCCGGGGGTTTGAAATCGAACATGCGGGAAATTCCTCCGGAAAACGATGACTGAAAAAAATGACTCGCGGCGGCGCTTGCAAACGCCGGACGCGTGCGTTCAATGAAACATCGAAACTAAGTAATCACTCTCTGAATGTCAAGAACATCGGCAGTGAATGAGCTGTATGAGCAGGCAGGATCAATGCACCTTGCTCATCGCCGCGACAAAACGCGCGTAGGCCTGCGGGTCCGGTTTCGGCACGCCGGTTCCCTCAGGAAATGTGGACTTCCAGCGCAGCATGTCCAGCGTGGCTTCGATCGCGGCGCGATCCATGCCACGTGCGATAAATACCAGGCGCGATCGACGATTGTCATCGGGCCAGCGCGCCAGCGTAACCGGTTCGTGAATCAGGGTTTGCACGGCTTGAACGACGACCGGTTCACCTTCAACATTGAGCAGGCCTTTGACACGCAGCAGATCCGCGCCGTGCAACGAAGCCAGCGCAATCAGCCACGAAGTCAATCCGGCCCTCGTGACGGGATCGTCCAGATGAATGCAGTAGGATTGAATGCGGGCATCGTGCGGCTCGGCGCGGGCGCCGGGGCTGAGGTTTTGTTGCGCTTCAACGCGCACGTATTCCGTGTCGCGCAACCACGCCGCGATTTCTGCCTGACGCGCCGTCGCATCGATCGTTGCGCCGAACAGCATCGCAGGGGCCACTTCGCCATGCGCCACCGTCAATACCTGCGCCCCGGGATTGAGTTCGACGAGCCGCGCCGTCAGTGCTTGAACATCGGATGGCGCCGCCAGATCGGTTTTGGTAATCAGCAGCCGATCGGCAATGGCAGCCTGTTTGACTGATTCGGGCTGTGCATCAAGTTGAGCAAAACCATTGACCGCATCGACCAGCGTTATCACGCTGTCCAGACCGTAGTGCGGCGCCAGCCGTTCGTCCGTTATCACGGTTTGCACTATAGGCACCGGATCGGCAAGACCGGTGGTTTCGATCAGCACACGGTCATATGCGGGAACTTCGCCTTTGCGGCGCTGCGCATCGAGTTCGCGCAAGGTGTTGACCAGATCACCACGCAAGGTGCAGCAAATACAGCCGCTGGCCAGCAAGACTATATTTTCGTTGGGCGTGGCGATCAGCAGATGGTCGAGTCCGATCTCGCCGAACTCATTGATGATCACCGCGGCGCCGGCCATCGCCGGATCCTGCAACAGCCGGTTCAGCAGCGTGGTTTTGCCGCTGCCCAGAAAACCAGTGATGACGCTGACGGGTATGCGGCGGTCTGGTGTCACGATGATCGCGATAGGCCGTAGGTGGTTGCCCTGGTTTCGGCGGAGGCTAACCTGCGCATGCAGGTTATGCCGTAGCCAAACCCGGTGATGATGGAAACGGGCAGCCGCACGGTTGGAGTAAGCGCTAACAGATCTATAATTTATTGTTTTTATTAAACTTTTACGCCGCCTTGGCCTGCCGCTCCAGCTCGGCCGCATAGCGGCCCAGGCTGGCCAGCCCGTTCATCCGCGCGCGGTGCGCCAGCGCCGCCTGCGCTGCGGCGACGTTGGCGGTCGCGCCTTTCCAGGCTTTGAGCGCCGGCTGCTGCAGCGCGCGGCCGTACGAAAACGACAGCGGCCACGGCAGATTGCCCTTGAACTGCTGATTCATCGCATTGAGATGCGCGGTAGCGACTTCATCGCTCTGGCCGCCCGACAGGAACACGATGCCGGCCACCGCGGCCGGCACCGTGCGCTTGAGCACGCGCACGGTACGCGTGGCGACTTCATCGATCGACGCCTGTTTCGCGCATTTCTTGCCCGAAATCACCATCGACGGCTTCAGCACCGAGTGTTCCAGCACCACGCGGTTGAGGTACAGCGCTTCATACACCGCGTTCAATGTCCATTCCGTGACTTCTTCGCAGCGCTCGATGCCGTGGTCGCCGTCCATCAGGACTTCGGGCTCGACGATGGGCACCAGCCCGGCGTCCTGGCAAATCGCGGCGTAACGCGCCAGCGCGTGGGCATTGGCGGCAATGCAGGTCGCGCTCGGCATATCGCGGCCGATGTTGATCACGGCGCGCCACTTGGCGAATTTGGCGCCGAGCTTGACGTACTCGGCACAGCGTTTGGGCAGGTTGTCCAGGCCTTCGGTGACGGTTTCGCCGGGGCAGCGCGCCAGATCCTTGGCGCCGGTATCGACCTTGATGCCGGGCAGGATGCCGTTCGCGGACAGCAGATTGACGAACGTCGTGCCGTCGGCGGATTTCTGGCGCAGCGTTTCGTCGTACAGAATCACGCCGCTGATATGGTCGCCCAGCCCACGCGTCAGAAACAGCAGGTCGCGATAGGCGCGGCGATGCTCCTCGGTATTCTCGACGTTGATGCTCTCAAAGCGCTTGCCGATGGTGCCGGTGCTCTCATCGGCGGCAAGGATGCCTTTGCCCGGCGCGGCCATGGCCTGGGCGATGGCGGCGAGATCGTTTGTTGACATGGTTGCTCCTGCTGGCGGTCTATATAAATGCCCCGCATCAAAAATGCAGGGCGGTTGAATCAAAAAAACCAGCCACAGAGGACACAGAGTTCACAGAGAAAATCAAAATCATGACCAAGGGTTTAAGTAGTTCTCTGTGAACTCTGTGTCCTCTGTGGCTAAATGCTTTTGGGTTCTGATCAGGGCAACATTTTACACCCACATTCATTTTTTCCGGTGCTCGCCGACCTTGACGATTTTCATGGTGTTGGTACCGCCGGCACGGCCGAAGGGTTCGCCGATGGTCAGCACGATCAGGTCGCCGTGCTGCACGACGCCGCGCTTGAGCAATTCATCTTCCGCCATCAGCAGCGCCTTTTCCGGATTGCGCGCACCCTTGAATTTGACCGGATGCACGCCGCGAAACAGCGTCACGCGGCGACGGGTTTCAATGACCGAGCTCATGGCGTAAATCGGCACCGCGGTGGACATCCGCGACATCATCAGCGCGGTGCGGCCGCTCTGGGTCATCGCGGCAATCGCCTTGACCGACAGGCCGGCGGAAGTGAACGCGGTGGCGCGGGCGATGGCCTGCTCCACGTCGGCCTGGCCGCCGCCGCGCCGCCGCTCGTTCTGCGGCATGTCTTCCTTCTCGGCTTCGATGCAGACACGCACCATCGCCGCGATGGTTTCGGCGGGATACTGGCCGGCGGCGGTTTCGGCCGACAGCATCACGGCATCGGTGCCGTCGAGCACGGCATTCGCCACGTCGGAAACTTCGGCGCGGGTGGGAATCGGGCTGGAAATCATCGATTCCATCATCTGCGTCGCGGTGATGGTCAGCTTCTGCTTCTCGCGCGCCATGCGGATCATTTTTTTCTGCAGCGCTGGCACCACGGCATCACCCACTTCGACCGCGAGATCGCCGCGCGCCACCATGATGGCATCGGAGGCATCCAGAATTTCTTCCAGCGCCGGGATGGCTTCGGCACGCTCGATCTTGGATACGATCAGGCCGTGGCCGCCGGCCTTGGTCAGCAGGTCGCGCGCCCAGCGCACGTCATCACCCGAGCGCGGGAACGATACGCCGAGAAAATCGGCCTTGAGTTCCGCGGCGAGCTTGATGTCCTGCTTGTCTTTTTCGGTCAGCGCCGGCGCCGTCAGCCCGCCGCCCTTGCGGTTGATGCCCTTGTTGTTCGACAGCGGCCCGCCCTGCTCGACGACCGTGGTGATCCGCGGACCGCGCACGCCGGTGACCCCCAGCACGATGCGCCCGTCATCGAGCAGCAAGGTGTCGCCAGGCCGCACGTCATTGGGCAGGTTCTTGTAATCGAGGCCGACCGTGTCCTGATCGCCCAGCTTGCATTCGGCATCGAGAATGAATTTCGCGCCCTGCTTGAGCGTGATCTTGTTGTCCTTGAAGCGGCCGATGCGGATTTTCGGGCCCTGCAGATCAACCAGCACACCGACCGCGCGACCGGCTTTGCGGGCGAGGCTGCGCACCAGGTTGACGCGGGCGCGGTGTTCATCAGGCGTGCCGTGGGAAAAATTGATGCGCACGACATCCAGCCCTGCGGCGATCATGCGCGCCAGCGTTTTGGCGTCGCTCGACGCGGGGCCCAGTGTAGCCACAACTTTCGTTCGGCGGATCATGTGGAACCCCTCGGTTATTGAACTGCGCGCTGCTCCAGCACCTCGACCGCAGGCAGCTTCCTGCCCTCGAGAAATTCGAGAAATGCCCCGCCGCCGGTGGAAATGTACGATACCCGGTCTGCAATCTTGTATTTGGCGATGGCCGCCAGCGTATCGCCGCCGCCGGCAATCGAAAATGCCTTCGACGCCGCAATGGCCTGGGCAATGGCCTTGGTGCCACCGGCAAACTGGTCGTATTCGAATACGCCGACCGGACCATTCCAGACGATGGTGCCGGCCTTGGCAATCAGATCAGCAAAAGTGCGCGCGGTTTTGGCGCCGACATCGAGTATCAGATCATCCGGACGCACCGCCGTCGCAGCCACGGGGTTGGCGCGGGCCAGCGCCGACAGTTCGTCGGCGACCACGACATCCACGGGCAGCGGCACGGTCGCACCGCGCGCTTTCATGAGGTCGATAATCGCCCGGGCCTCGCCGACCAGATTCGGCTCGGCCAGCGATTTGCCGATATGCAGGCCGGCGGCCAGCATGAAGGTATTGGCAATGCCGCCACCAACGATCAGTTGATCGACTTTCGCCGCCAGCGATTTGAGTATGGTCAGCTTGGTGGATACCTTGGCGCCGGCAACGATGGCCAGTAGCGGGCGGGCCGGTTTTCCCAGCGCCTTGCCCAGCGCGTCGAGTTCGGCCGCCATCAGCGGGCCGGCGCAGGCCACCGGTGCGAACTTCGCGATGCCGTGCGTGGTGGCTTCGGCGCGATGCGCGGTGCCGAAGGCGTCATTGACATACACATCGCACAATGCAGCCATCTTGCGTGCCAGGGTTTCGTCGTTGTTCTTTTCGCCTTTATTGACGCGGCAGTTC
The DNA here is from genome assembly GCA_964486865.1 of uncultured Bordetella sp. Lineage (GTDB taxonomy): Bacteria > Pseudomonadota > Gammaproteobacteria > Burkholderiales > SG8-41. The sequence continues at coordinate 88,139 of CAZAOZ010000003.1, read as the reverse complement.
TCCAGCAGCACGACTTCGCCGGGTTTGACGGCAAACCCGCCATCCACCCAGTCCTGCACCAGGCGCACCGGCTGGCCGAGCATTTCGGACAGGCGCTGCGCGACCGGCGCCAGCGAGTCTTCCGGCTTAAGCGTGCCTTCGGTCGGACGGCCAAGGTGGGAAGTCACCATCACTGCGGCGCCGGCGGCGAGCGCGTGCTTGATGCCGGGAAGCGTGGCGCGGATGCGCGTGTCTTCGGTGATGTTGCCGGCATCGTCCTGCGGCACATTGAGGTCGGCGCGGATGAATATGCGCTTGCCGGCGAGAGGAAGGTCTGTGAGTCTAAGAAACTTCAAATCAACACCTTTTTAGCCACAGAGGTCACAGAGGACACAGAGAACAGCAGAAAATCCGGAGGCCAACATTTCGCCCGGTTTTCTCTGTGATCTCTGTGTCCTCTGTGGCAAAGCTTTTGACGTGCTGTTACTTCGCAATGACCCGCACCATTTCCAGCACCTTGCTGGAATAACCCCACTCGTTGTCGTACCAGGACACCACCTTGACGAAGGTGCTGTCGAGTGCGATGCCGGCCTCGGCATCAAACACCGAAGTGCAGGTTTCATCGCGGAAGTCGGTCGAGACCACTTTTTCCTCGGTATATCCCAGTACGCCCTTCATGGCGCCGAGTGACTGCGCCTTCATCTCGGCGCAGATCTCGGCGTACGTCGCCGGCTTGTTCAGTTCGACGGTGAGATCAACCACGGATACGTCCGAGGTCGGCACGCGAAACGACATGCCGGTCAGCTTCTTGTTGAGTTCCGGGATCACCACGCCGACGGCCTTGGCCGCGCCGGTGGATGACGGAATGATGTTTTCGAGTATGCCGCGCCCGCCGCGCCAGTCCTTGTTCGACGGGCCATCTACGGTTTTTTGCGTTGCAGTGGCGGCATGCACCGTGGTCATCAGGCCGCGCTTGATGCCCCACTTGTCGTTCAGCACCTTGGCGACCGGCGCCAGGCAGTTGGTGGTGCAGGACGCATTGGAAATGATCGCCTGCCCGGCGTAGGTCTTGTCATTGACGCCGAACACAAACATCGGCGTGTCATCCTTGGACGGCGCCGACATGATGACTTTTTTTGCGCCCGCGGTCAGATGCTTTTGCGCCGAGGCCTTGTCGAGGAACAGGCCGGTGGCTTCGATGACGATGTCCGCGCCGATTTCATTCCACTTGAGTTCGGTCGGGTCCTTGACCGCGGTCAGGCGGATTTTTTTGCCGTTGACGACCAGCGTGGTGCCGGACACCGAAATGTCGCCCTTGAAGCGGCCGTGCACGGAGTCATGGCGCAGCATGTACGCCAGATAGTCCGGCTCGAGCAGGTCGTTGATGCCGACGATTTCGATGTCGGGAAAATCCTGCACCGCCGCGCGGAACACCATGCGGCCGATGCGCCCAAATCCGTTGATGCCTACCTTGATTGCCATGATGCCCCCGGAACGTTGAAGATTTACAAAACGCCGCGCACCGCCGCGGCGACATGCTCCGCGGTAATGCCGAAAAATTGGTAGAGCTCGCCCGCCGGCGCCGACTCGCCGAAGCGGTCGATGCCGATCACCGCGCCTTCCAGCCCGACATACTTGCGCCAGTAATCGGTGACGCCGGCCTCGACCGCCACGCGCGGCACGCCTTTCAGCAGCACGCTGTCGCGATACGCCGCATCCTGCCGGTCGAAAATCGAAGTGCAGGGCATGGACACCACGCGCACGGCAACGCCTTGCGCCGCCAGCGCCTGCTGTGCAGCCAGCGCAATCGCCACCTCCGAACCGGTGGCGATGATCACCGCGCGCGGCGCGCCACCCGCGGCTTCGGCCAGCACATAACCGCCGCGCGCAATCGCTGTAATCTGTTCCGCGCTGCGTTGCTGGAACGGCAGATTCTGCCGCGACAGCAGCAGGCTGGTCGGGCCGTCACGGCGCTCCAGCGCCGCCGCCCACGCCGCCGCAGTTTCTACCGTATCGCACGGCCGCCACACGTTCATGTTGGGGATCAGGCGCAGCGTCGCCGCATGTTCCACCGGCTGGTGGGTCGGGCCGTCTTCACCGAGGCCGATGGAATCATGGGTGAATACACACACCACGCGCTGTTTCATCAGCGCCGCCATGCGCAGCGCGTTGCGCGCATAGTCGGAGAACACCAGGAAAGTGGCGTGATACGGGATCAGGCCACCGTGCAGCGCAATGCCGTTGCAGATCGCGGCCATGCCGAATTCGCGCACGCCGAAATAAATATAGTTGCCGCCGCCGGTCGCCCCCACGCCTTTCGAGCCCGACCACAGCGTCAGGTTGGAGCCGGCCAGATCGGCCGAGCCGCCGATCAATTCGGGCAGCGCCGGGGCAAAACCTTCAATCGCATTCTGCGAAGCCTTGCGCGTCGCAATGGTTTCCGCTTTCTGCACAGTCTGCGCGAGAAAGGCATCGCGGCGCGCAGCCCAGTCGGCGGGCAGGTCGCCGGCCATGCGCTGTTTGAATTCCGCGGCGAGCGCAGGATGCGCGGCGGCGTAGGCCGCGAATTTCTGATTCCATTCCGCTTCCTGCGCGGCGCCGCGCTGACGCGCATCCCATCCGGCGCGCACGGCTTCCGGGATTTCGAAGGGCGCATGCGGCCAGCCGATGGCGGCGCGCGTCGCGGCGATTTCTTCGGCGCCCAGCGGCGCGCCGTGGGCGCCGCCGGTATTCTGTTTTTTCGGCGCGCCCTTGCCGATCACCGTCTTGCAGCAGATCAGGCTGGGCCGCGCCGGCTCGGCCTGCGCCTGGCGGATCGCGGCATCGACGGCATCCGCGTCATGACCATCGACGCCGTAAATGACATGCCACCCGTAAGCCGCGAAGCGCTGCGGAGTGTCGTCAGTAAACCATTGTTTAATATTGCCTTTTTCTGAATCTATGGAAATGCCGTTGTCGTCATAGAGCGCAATCAGCTTGTTCAGCCGCAGCGTGCCGGCCAGCGCGCAGGCTTCGTGCGACACGCCTTCCATCAGGCAGCCGTCGCCGAGAAACACATAGGTGCGGTGATCGACGATGGCGTGGCTGTCGCGGTTGAAGGATTCCGCCAGCACGCGCTCGGCGAGCGCCATGCCGACGGCATTGGCGATGCCCTGACCCAGCGGGCCGGTGGTGGTCTCGATGCCCGGCGCCATGCCGTGCTCGGGGTGACCCGGGGTTTTGGAGTGCAACTGGCGAAAGCGCCTCAGTTCTTCGATCGGCAGGTCATAACCGGTCAGGTGCAACAGCGCATAGAGCAGCATGGAGCCGTGCCCGTTCGACAGCACAAAGCGGTCGCGGTTGGCCCATTGCGGATTTGCCGGGTTGTGGCGCAGGTGGCGCTGCCACAGTGCCTCGGCGATTTCGGCCATGCCCATCGGCATGCCGGGGTGGCCGGAGTTGGCCTGCTGTACGGCGTCCATCGCCAGCGCGCGCAGCGCGTTCGCCAACTCGGGTCGGGCACTCATGACGGGAAATCCTGGTGAATTAGCGGGGCGGAAAAGCCGTGATTATAGCGGCTCGCTCCCGCGTCGCGCGAGTGCGGTCAGGAACAAAACTCCTTGCGGAGACTATGCCGCGCGGCGCGGGGACGCCACATAGCGTGCCGCCATGGCTTCAAGCGGGATCGGGTTCAGGCGCGATGCCTGCCCCGCGCAGCCGAACGCCTCGAAGCGCGCCTTGCAGATGTCCCTGGCGGCGACCAGTGCGTCTTTGAGACACTTGCGCGGATCGAATTCGGACCGGTCGCGGTTCAGCGCCCGGCGCATCGCACCGGTCATGGCCAGCCGGATGTCGGTGTCGATATTGATTTTGCGCACGCCGTGGCGAATGCCGTTCTGGATTTCTTCCACCGGCACGCCATAGGTTTCGCGAATTTCGCCGCCATTCTCGCGAATGATCTGCAGCCACTCCTGCGGCACCGACGATGAGCCGTGCATGACCAGATGCGTATCGGGAATCCGCTCGTGAATCGCCCGGATGCGGTCAATGGCGAGAATATCGCCCGTGGGCTTGCGGGTGAACTTGTAGGCGCCGTGACTGGTGCCGATGGCGATGGCCAGAGCGTCCACCCGGGTTGCGGCGACAAACCGCGCCGCCTCGTCGGGATCGGTCAGCAGCATGTCATGCGACAACTCGCCTTCGGCGCCCACGCCGTCCTCTTTCCCGGCCGTCATGGTTTCCAGCGATCCCAGGCATCCCAACTCACCTTCCACTGACACGCCGACCGCATGGGCCATCTCGACCACGCGGCGCGTAGTCTCGACGTTGTAGTCATACGATGCCGGGGTTTTCATGTCCTCCCTGAGGGAGCCGTCCATCATCACGCTGGTAAAACCGGAGTCAATCGAGGCCTGGCATACCGCCGGACTCGCGCCATGGTCCTGGTGCAACACCAGCGGCAGGTGCGGATACATCTCGGCGGCGGCGAGAAACAGGTGGCGGAGGAACGGTTCGCCGGCGTACTTGCGGGCACCTGCAGAAGCCTGGAGGATCACCGGCGCATCGCATTCATCGGCGGCCCGCATGATCGCCTGAATCTGTTCCAGATTATTGACGTTGAACGCGGGCACGCCGTACCCGTGTTCTGCCGCATGATCGAGCACCTGCCGCAACGAAATCAATGCCATGCCGCTCTCCTCTGCTGAAATTTCCGGATGCGCCCCGCTCAGCGCGCGAGCGCCTGCTTTCTGTGATCCATCAAACGCCAGATCATCGGCGTAAAAATAAGCTGCATGGCGAGATCCATTTTCCCGCCGGGCGCGACAATGGTGTTCGGCCGCGACATGAATGAGTCATGCAGCATCGACAGCAGGTACGGAAAATCAATGCCCCGGGGATTGGCAAAGCGGATCACCAGAAAACTCTCGTCCGCTGTCGGGATGTGGCGCGAAATGAACGGATTCGAGGTATCCACGATCGGGACGCGCTGGAAATTGATGTGGGTGCGGCCGAACTGCGGCGTGATGTAGTTCACGTAGTCGGGCATGCGGCGCAGAATGGTGTCGGTCACCGCTTCAGTCGTATAACCGCGCATGCCGCGATCGCGGTGCAGTTTCTGGATCCACTCCAGGTTGATCACCGGCACCACGCCGATCAGCAAATCCGCATGTTGCGCGACATTCACTTCGCCCGTAACGACGGCGCCGTGCAACCCTTCATAGAACAGCAAGTCGGTATCCGGAAGCAAATCCTCCCAATCGGTAAACGTACCCGGTTGTTTCCGGTACGGCGCCGCTTCTTCCGCGTCATGCAGATATTTGCGGACACGGCCTGCGCCGCTTTCGCCGTAGGTCCGGAACAGGGATTCAAGTTCCGCGAACAGGTTGTTTTCTGGACCGAAGTGGCTCAGGTGCTGATTGCCGCGCGCCAGCGCTTCGGTCATCTGCTGCTTCATTTCGGTACGGTCGTAGCGATGAAAAGCATCGCCTTCGACAAAAGCCGCCTTGACGCCCTCGCGCCGGAAAATCTGCCCGAAGATTTTCGATACCGAGGTCGTCCCGGCGCCGGAAGAGCCCGTGATGGCGATGATCGGATGTTTAATGGACATGATGGTGTCGGTTCAGTTGCTGACGGTGTCGTGAAACAAACCGCGAACGCCGAACAGCGGCGCATCATAGCGACCCGCATTGTGGTCGCGATGGCAACGCACGATATGTTCCACTTCGTTGCGCGATCCGAAAATCAGGCCAATGCGCTGATGGAGCGCCTCGGGAACGACGTCCAGCATACGCGCGTAACCCGTGGTGGCGCCGCCGCCCGCCTGCTCGACCAGAAATGCCACGGGATTGGCCTCATAAAGCAGACGCAGACGCCCCGCCTTGCGCGGATCCCTGTTATCACGCGGATACAGGTAAACACCGCCGCGGGTCAGGATGCGATGCAGATCGGCGACCATCGCAGCCACCCAGCGCATGTTGAAATCCCTGCCGCGTGGTCCGCCGTGTCCGGCCAGGCATTCGTTCACGTAATGGCTCACGGCCGGCTCCCAGAACCGGCTGTTGGAAGTGTTGATGGCAAATTCACTGGTATCGGGCGGAATGCGGATATCGCGCCGCGTCAGAATGAATTCGGAGAGTTCCGGATCCAGCGTAAAGCCATGCACGCCGGAGCCCACGCTCAGCACCAGCATGGTCGACGGGCCGTAGATCGCGTAACCGGCAGCCACCTGCTGCGTGCCGGGTTGCAGAAAGTCTTCGGCGCGCGCATCTTCGCCGGGCCGCGGCGCCCGCAGCACCGAGAATATGCTGCCGACCGCGCCATTGACGTCCACGTTGCTCGAACCGTCGAGCGGATCGAACGCGAGCAGATATTTTCCCTTCTCATAGCGCTCCGGCACGGCTATCGGGTTGTCGATTTCCTCGGAAATCATCCCCGCCAGATGACCGCCCCAGCTCACGCTGCGGACAAAAATATCATTGGCGATGATGTCGAGCTTTTTTTGTTGCTCGCCCTGTACGTTGGCGGTAGCGGCATCACCCAGCACGCCTGCAAGCTCACCATGCGCAACGGCGCGGGCTATGGCCTTGCACGCCAGCGCGATATCGAGAATCAACGCGTTGAATTCGCCGGTGGCTTCCGGATGCTGCCTCCGCTGTTCGATCAGAAATTGCGTCAGCGTGGTGCGGTCAATGGTCAGCATGATGCCGCCTGCGGCGTGGTAAAGACCCGGCTGGCGCGGATATCGGCAGCCTCGATGGTAACCAGGTCGCGCTGCGTCAGCTTGCCGCCACGCTGTTCAAACAGGCGATTGGCCTGGCGCAGCCGCGCCCGGTCCAGCGCGTTGCGGATGCTGCGCGCGTTGGCGAAATGCGGCATGGCCATGCGCCGCAGGATGTAATCCCTGAACACTTTTTCCGCTTCCGCGCTGAAACGGTACTGGCTTTTTTCCAGCATCAGGCCGGCGATGGACAGCAGCTCGTCGGGGCCATAGTCTGGAAAATCGATGTGATGGGCAATGCGCGAGGACATGCCGGGATTGCTCTGGAAGAAGCGATCCATGCGGTCTTTGTAACCGGCGAGGATCACCACCAGATCGTCGCGGTTGTTTTCCATCACCTGCAGCAGGATTTCGATGGCCTCGGCGCCGTAATCGCGCTCGTTCTCCGGCTTGTACAGGTAATACGCCTCGTCGATGAAGAGCACGCCGCCCATGGCCTTTTTGAGTACTTCGCGCGTCTTGGGCGCGGTGTGGCCGATGTACTGGCCGACCAGATCATCGCGCGTGACCGCCACCAGATGGCCTTCGCGCACATAGCCCAGATGGTGCAGGATCTCGGCCATGCGCAGCGCCACCGTGGTTTTGCCGGTGCCGGGATTTCCGGTGAAGCACATATGCAGCGAGGGCGCGCCCGAAGACAGGCCCAGACCCTTGCGCAGACGATCCACCAGCAGCAAAGCAGCGATTTCGCGGATACGGGTTTTTACCGGCTTGAGGCCGACCAGTTCGCGGTCGAGCTTGTCCAGCACGTCCTGGATGTGCGAGTCGTGAAACGCCGCATCCAGATCGACCGGCGTATGGTCGGGCTGATTCGCAGGCGCGGCGTTTGTCGCGGACATGTTCATGGGTGGCTGGGCGGCCAGGTCGTGGCTGCCATGTTGTTGAAAACGGCGGAACGCACAACGGCGGGCGATCTGCCATGCGTCTTCATCCATGCACCATCAGTAACGTTCCGCTTCCGGCTTGTCGGTCGCGTACGAATGCACCGTGTAACGGATGTTACGGCCATCGACTTCCTGACGCACCAAGCCAAAGCCCGGTTCTTTTTTCGGCCGGTTGACGAGGTAGGACATGGTCGGGCTTTCCACGCCGCGCGTAGCGTCGAACGCTGTCACGCGAATGTAGTGATTGGGGAAAGTCTTGCGGCAATTGTTGATCTCCACGAGGATGCCTGCGGGATCCTTCAGGTCGAACATCGGGTTGCCGAACATTTCCCAGTAAGTGTTGCGCGGGTGCGGATCGTCGGTGTATTCGACGCCGACCGCCCAGTGGTTCTTGAGTGCGTATTTGATCTGAGCCGAGATTTGCGCATCGCTTAAATCGGGCAGGAATGAAAACTGTCCCTGAGTCAGGCGGTTGCCGGTGTTGGTCATCATGGTGGCTGTCTCCAGGTTTCAATTGGGCCGTTAAACGCTGGCCGTGGCAACGGGCACGAAGTCGGGCGTATCGGTGGAATCGTAGTTGAAGGTGATGTCCTTCCAGGTGTCCAGCGCCTGCTTCAGCGGCGTACACCACCTGGCCGCGTCCTGCAGAATTTTCGGGCCGTCGTTCCAGATATCACGACCTTCATTGCGCGCCAGCACCATGGCCTCCAAAGCCACGCGATTGGCCGTGGCGCCGGCCTGGATGCCCTGCGGGTGACCGATGGTGCCGCCGCCGAATTGCAACACCACATCGTTGCCCAGATACGTGAGCAACTGATGCATCTGTCCGGCGTGAATGCCACCCGAGGCCACCGGCATCACCTTGTTGAGCGAAGCCCAGTCCTGGTCGAAGTACAGGCCGGTTTCCAGGTTCTTCGCGGTCTGCGTTTCGCGCAGCGTGTCGTAAAAACCCTTGATCATCAGCGGGTCGCCCTCGAGCTTGCCCACCACGGTGCCGGCGTGGATGTGGTCAACGCCGGCCATGCGCATCCATTTGCAGATGACGCGGAAATTCATGCCGTGATTTTTCTGGCGCGAGTAGGTCGAATTGCCGGCGCGGTGCAGGTGCAGAATCATGTCGTTCCTGCGCGCCCACTTGGCCATCGACTGGATCGCGGTATAACCGATCACCAGGTCGATCATGATGATGACCGAACCCAGTTGCTTGGCAAATTCGGCGCGCTCGTACATGTCCTCCATGGTGCCGGCGGTGACGTTGAGGTAGTGGCCTTTCATTTCGCCGGTGGCGGCGGAGGCTTTGTTCACGGCTTCCATGCAATAGAGGAAACGATCGCGCCAGTGCATGAAGGGCTGCGAGTTGATGTTCTCGTCGTCCTTCATGAAATCCAGCCCGCCCTTCAGTCCCTCGTACACCACGCGCCCGTAGTTGCGCCCCGACAGGCCGAGCTTGGGCTTGGTGGTGGCCCCCAGCAGCGGACGGCCGAATTTGTCGAGACGCTCGCGCTCGACCACGATGCCGGTGGCGGGACCCTGGAAAGTCTTCAGATAGGCAACCGGAATGCGCATGTCTTCCAGACGCAGCGCTTTCACGGCCTTGAAGCCAAACACGTTGCCGATGATGGAGGCGGTGAGGTTGGCGATGGAGCCCGGCTCGAACAAGTCAAGGTCATAGGCGATGTAGGCGAAATACTGGGCTTCGTTTTTGGTGCCGGGGCCGGTGTTGGGTACGAGTTCGCTCTTGTAGGCCTTGGCGCGATACAGCTCGCAGGCCGTCAGGCGGTCGGTCCATACCACCGTCCAGGTGGCAGTGGACGATTCCCCGGCGATGGCAGCAGCGGCCTCCTCGTGATCCACCCCCGGCTGCGGGGTGATGCGGAACAGGGCGATGATGTCGGTGTCTTTGGGAACGTAGTCGGGCTGCCAGTAGCCCATTTGTTTGTATGCGAGCACTCCGGCCTTGTACCGCTGGCTCGGGTCGGCAATGGCGCGATTGTCTGCGGGCTTGTTCATAACAATATCTCACCTCGTGAATAACGATGGCGCAGACTAGCATTCTGAATTGATAAGTCATATTTAAATATTCTTATGTAATTGATAAGTTTTACTTTGTATAATCCGACTGATGCTGAACCTGACCCTGCGCCAGATACGCACCTTTGAATGTGCCGCGCGATTGCTGCATTTCGGCCGCGCCGCCAAGGAGATGCACCTCACCCAGCCCGCGGTGTCGCTGCAGATGCGTGAACTCGAATCGATCATCGGATTGCCGCTGTTCGAACGCATGAATCGCCGTCTGTACCTGACCCGGACCGGCGAAGTGCTGCTCGAACACAGTCACCGCATGCTGGGCTTGCTGCGCGAGGTGGGCGAGGAAATGGGGGCTCTGCGCGGCGCGGGAGGCGGCGAAATCCGGATTGCCGTGCTGTCCACCGGCAAATACCTGGTGCCCCGGTTGCTGGCGGAATTCCGCCAGCAACAACCTGCCGTCAGGATTTCCTTTTCGTTCAACAACCGGGAAGCCCTGATCCGCGAACTGGTTCAGAACAACGTCGATCTGGCCATCATGGGTGGCGCACCGCAGGGCATCGATAGCGTGGCGATCCCTTTTGCGAAACATCCGCTGGCGATCGTCGCCGCGCCGGATCACCCGCTGGCAGGCAAGCGCAGCATGCCGCTCGACCGCCTGGCCGGCGAAACTTTCCTTATCCGCGAGCGCGGCTCAGGCACCCGCGGCACGATGGAACGTCTGTTTGCTCAATCCGGATTTGTGCCGACGGAAACCATCGAGATCAGCAGCAACGAAACCATCAAGCAGGCCGTGATGGCCGGCATGGGCGTGAGCTTTCTGTCGCTGCATACCATGGGGCTGGAGATCGATACCGGCAGGATTGTGGTGCTCCGCGTACGCGAGACGCCGCTGGTACGGCAATGGAACATTGTTCACCGCAAGGACAAGCGGCTATCGCCCGCCGCCGCCGAATTCAAAGCGTTTCTGTTGCGCCAGGGAGCAACGCTGATTCACCGCACGACTACGGCATCGACTCATAAAAATACAAATAAAAACAAATAGTTATATGAGCATCGCCGCAGCAGGCGGCGCGCAGCCGGTTTTTCGGCGAGCGTCTATTCGCCGTTTTTGCGCGAGGTCTTGATGCCCAGGTGCTTGAGCTTGCGATACAAATGCGTGCGCTCAAGGCCGACGATATCGGCCACGTGGCTGATATTGCCGCCCTCCCGGGCCAGGTGATATTCAAAATAGATGCGCTCGAAGGCATCGCGCGCATCGCGCAGCGGCGCGTCGAGCTGCAGCGATGCCGAGGCCGAAGGGTTCGCCGTCTGCGGCAGCGCATGTTGCACTTCTTCGAGCGAGATATGCTCGCCTGAAGCCGTATTGGCCAGAGTCTGCACAACACTGCGCAGTTCCGACATGTTGCCCGGCCAGTTGTAGTTGCGCAGGGCATTGAGTGCGGCCGTGCTGAAATGCCGCGGCGACACCAGTTTCTGTTCGACGAGATCGTTGAGTATGATGCCGGCGAGTTCCGGAATGTCGTCGCGCTGGTCGCGCAGCAACGGCAGTTGTACCGTCGTCGCGCCGAGCAGTTGGTAAACACGGTCATCAAACGCGCCGGCCGCCACTATTTCAGCCAGCGCCCGCGTGGTGCCGCAAATGACGCGCACGTTGTAGCGCTCGGCCTGCGACAGCAGCACATAGAGGCCGCGCTGCTCAAGCCGGTTGAATTCAGCCACGTCGCGCACGAACAGCGTACCGCCGCGCACGCCTTGCAGCAGATCCAGCGGCGCATCGACGGTCTGTGAACCGAGCTCTACTGTCGTCCAGGTCATGCTGGGCGTGTGCAGCGCCCGCGCGCAGGCCTCGAACGCGCATCCCGGCGCCCCCTGGATCAGCACCGGTGTGCGACTGGCGGCGATCCGTTCAAGGCGCTGCTTGAGCGCCTGCACTGCGGGCGCGCGACCCAGTGCACCCAGTGCCGCGGCAGCATGCGGCCGGTGTTCGGCACGCGTCATCGCTTTACCGACGGTGGCCAGCAGCTTCTGCAATGCGATCGGTTTTTCAAGAAAGTCGTAGGCGCCGATGCGCGTCGCTTCAACCGCGGTATCGATGGTACCGTGGCCCGACATCATCACCACCGGCATGGTCAGTTGCCCGGTGCTTGCCCACTCCTTGAGCAGCGTAATGCCGTCGGTATCGGGCATCCAGATATCAAGCAGCACCAGATCGGGTCGCGTCTGGGTGCGGAAAGCGCGCGCAGCACCTGCATTCTCCGCAAGCTTGACGTCATAACCCTCATCGGAAAGGATTTCCGACAACAATTCGCGAATGCCGATTTCGTCGTCAACGATCAGTATTTGTCGCATGTTCCGTATCTTTTGTTTTCACTTCCGTATCCATTGCCGTGCTCATGCTGCCGAGCGCGCGATTGCGCCCCCGGTTGCGGCGGGCAGCACGATGGCTACACGCGCGCCGTGCGGCGTCATATTGGACAGCGTCACCTCGCCGTAGTGTTCTTCGATGATCTTGCGCACGATCGACAGGCCGAGTCCGGTACCGCGCGGCTTGGTCGTCACATAAGGCTCGAACGCACGCTTGATCAGATGTTCGGGAAACCCGGTTCCATTATCGGTCACCGCGAGTTCGACGCGCCCGTCGCGCAGCGCCGTTGCGATTTCGATGCGTGGCGCGGCATTACCGGCCAGTGCATCCTGCGCGTTCTGCAGCAGATTATGAACCACTTGCCGGATCAGCGTCGCGTCGCCATGCACTGAGGGTAGATTCGCAGCGAGATTCACCACCATCGCCGACCCCAGGGATTCATACAATACCAGCACTTCGCGGATCAGATCATTCAGGTCGAGCGTACGCAGCACCGGTTCCGGCGTGCGCGCGTACTGACTGAATGAATCCACCATGCGTTTCAGCGCTGCAACCTGGCTGACGATGGTCTGCGTCGAGCGCACGAGAATTTCGGCATCCGCGCTCGACAGCTTCGGCTCCAGCTTGAATTGCAGGCGCTCGGCCGACAACTGGATCGGTGTCAGAGGATTCCTGATCTCGTGGGCAAGGCGTCGCGCCACTTCCGCCCACGCGGCATCGCGCTGCGCCTGCAGCAGGTGGGTGATGTCGTCGAAAACGACGATCAGTCCGGCTTCGACGCCTTCGCCGAAGCGCGTGCCGCGCAGCAGCAGCACCTGCGTGCCGTCCTTCATCTCGCGCTCCACCTGGCGCTCCCATTCGCGCGCGTCGGGCATGCAGATGGCATCGACAATATCCTTCGCCAGCGATGCCAGCGCCGGCTCCATCGCGGCCCAATCCTGAATGCCGCGATCAACCAGCGTGCTGCAATCGACGCGGAGGAGCTGCGAGGCGACGGGATTCGCCGAGCGCAGGTGCAATCCGCTGTCGAAGGTCAGCACGCCCGCGGACAAATGCGCCAGCACGCTTTCCAGGTAAGTGTTGGCGTGCGCGAGTTGTGCCTGGTTGCGTTCGACGCGCGCCTGCGCTTCAGCAAGCTGCAGGGTCATGCTGTTGAATGATTGCGTCAGCAGCCCCAGTTCGTCGCGGCTCGCCACCGCGGCACGACGGCTGAAGTCGCCCTGGGCAACCGCGCGCGTGCCTTCAACCAGCGCGCTGAGCGGCGCCGACAACCGGTCCGACAGCACGAACGCCAGACCGAGCGAAGACAGCAGCGCCAGCAGCAACGTCAGTGTCAGCGTGATTGCGTACAGCCTTTTCAGTCCGCGCCGCGACAGTTGCAACTCCTGGTATTCGCGGTATCCGGTCTGTACTATTTCGGCATCCTGCGCCAGTTGCGCCGGCACCGCATGCAGCAACTGCAACACGCGGGATTCTTCGGTCAGCGCCACCACATTGACCGGCGTCAGCGCGCGCAAATACAGCCCCCGGCCCGGTATGGCTTCAATGACGCTGTAAGTCTGTTGCAGGCGTATCTGGCGCATGGCCTCGGCGCCGGGCGCATCGGGCGCGATGCCTTTGCGCTCATTGCCGGAAAATGCCAGCATTTTGCCGTTCATGCTGAACAGCGTGACCTCTTCAACGCCCGCCTGTTCACGCAGCGCGCGCAGTGCCGCAACGTGTTCTGTCGCCGGCTGCATCGACAGGGCCGACCCCATTCTGTCGGCTTTCGCCGCCAGTTCTTTCAGGCGGCTGTCAAGCATGCCGCGGCCAAGGTTGAGGCCGCTTTCCAGGGCGCTGTCGAGCCGCACATCGAACCATGATTCGATGCTCTTCGAAACAAACTGCACCGAGACACCGTAGATCAACGCTCCGGGCAACATGGCCATCAGCGCAAACAAGGTCACCAGGCGCACCGTCAGCTTGGCGCCGAAAACGCCCGCCTTGAGCCGCCGCCGCAGATTGACCAGTTGATAGGTCACCATGCCGGCGAGCAGTAACGCGATTGCCAGGTTGATGCCCAGCAGCATCGGGTAATACTCTGAAAACAGCACCGTATTCGCGCTGGCGGACGCCAGCAGGAAAATGGCGGCGATGCCGAGAGCAACGCATAACAGCAGCAGATAGCGCATGATCGCGCCGGCGCGGGTCGGGACGCGGGAGGCTGTGGTCATGGCGTTACCGTCCAGCGGTACCAATCGGAACCCAGATTCCATTCGCGCGAACCCAGCGTGTTCAGGTTGAAGGGCCGGGGCAATTGCGAAGTATCGAGCCGCAGGCGCAGTGCAGCGGAATAAACGGCGCCTTTAGTGAGCGTGCCGGGCTCCAGGTCCTCGCGCCGGCGCACCTTGCTCATGAACTGCAGCGCCTCTTTCAGCGTCGGGAAATTCTGGTAGAACGCGCCGACGCCGACACGATATTGGCGGGTCAGCGCGTTGTATGACAGCCGGAATTGGCGCTGCAGCACGACGGCCTTGTCGTTAAACCAGTACCACCGCGAGCGGACCAGTTCGAACTCCAGCAGAAAATAAAGCGGGATGCCCTTGTGCAGCGCGTCTTCCAGCGGCGCCGACAGGACGATGTCGATGTCGGCTTCCAGCAGGTAGTTGTCGTCCGCGGTTATCACCGTGGCACGGGGCACTTCGATGCCATGCGGCTGCGCAGCGAGTGCCGGGAACGCCGCCAGCGTAAACGCGAGCAGCAGCGCGGTCAGATCAGACCTTCTCCAGAACAGCGTAAAAAAACCCGTCATGCGCGGCATCAGGAAGAAGTTGGCCTTGTACTGTTTTTATGCCGTCAGTGTTTACGCTGTCAATGAGCGGCGAGAGAGGCTGCTGCCGCGCATCGGGATGACCGGCAATGAAATGCTCGACCTGCTGGCGATTCTCCTCGCTGAAAACAGAGCAGGTTGCATACAGCAATTTACCACCTCTGCCCAGCAACTGCCAAAGCGTGTCGAGAATGCGCGACTGCCGGACCACGAGCGGCGGAATATCCGCGGCCTTGCGCGACCACTTGATGTCCGGATGCCGGCAGACCACGCCGGATGCGGTGCAGGGCACATCGGCAAGAATACGATCAAAAACACCGGCATCGCGCCAATCATCCGGCCGTTCCGCGTCCGCCTGCAGCAAGCGCGCATGCAGCGACAGCCGCGACAGATTCTCTGCGACCCGCTGCAATCGCAACGGGTCGATATCAGCCGCCGTGAGCTCAAGGTCCGCCAGCTCGAGCAGGTGCGCGGTCTTGCCGCCGGGTGCGGCGCAGGCATCGAGTACGCGCATGCCGTCGCGCACATCCAGCAGCCCGGCGGCCAATTGCGCGCCGGCATCCTGCACGGACACCAGGCCTTCGGCAAATCCCGGGAGTTCCGCCACCGGGCGCGGCCGGTCGATGATGACGCCATGCCGGCCGATCGGCCGTGCCGCAATCGCATCGCGTTCCAGCAGTTCAAGGTAGCCGTCACGCGCGATGCGGCGGCGGTTCACGCGCAGCGTCAACGGCGGCCGGGCGTTGCCGGCCTCGAGAATGCCGCGAAAATCCTCCGGATACTGCGCGGCGAGTTTGCTGATCCACCATTGCGGATGGGAGTAACGCCCTTCATCGGTCGCGGCGGCGGCGGCTTCGGCCTCCGCGCCGCGGCGCTGGAAGTTGCGCAGGATGGCGTTGACCAGCCCCCGCGCCTGGGGGTGGCCCAGGAGCGCGCATGCTGCGACGGCGTGATCGACAATCGCGTAGGGACGCGCACGAGTGTGGCTTAACTGATAGAGCGCCACCAGCAGCAAATGCCGGACAACGGCATCTTTCAGCGGCTTTTGCAGCAAATGGCGCAGGATGCCTTCGAGGCGGCCGCGAAAGCGCAGCGCGCCGTAAGCCAGATCCTGCACTGCGCCGCGCTCCTGCGCCGTCAGCGCCGGGTTCTGCCGCCAGGTCTCGGCAAGCACAGTGTCCAGGTTGTGGCCGGAGGTCAAAACGCGGGCGACGACGCCTGCAGCAAGGCATTGGACGCGTTCCATCGTCAGCCGTCGAAGCTCACGCCCGGCGCTACCGGTGTTCCCGCAAGAAAGGCCTGCGCCGGGAGACGCTTGCCGCCGGCGCGTTGCAACTCCAGCAGGCACAGCGCGCCGGCGCCCGTTGCGACGACGACGCCGTCCGCGCCGGCACTCAGCACCGTGCCCGGAACACCGTGGCCGGCAACCGGCGCGGCGCGCCACACTTTCACCCGCTGCCCCTGCAGTTCGGTATGCGCCCCCGGCGCCGGATTGAAGGCGCGAATCTGCCGGTCGATATCGACGGCGGAGCGCGCCCAGTCTATGTGTGCTTCGGACTTGCTGATCTTTGCGGCATAGGTTGCCCGCGTGACGTCCTGCGCTACCGGTTCCGGCGCTTCATCGAGCGCACGCACGATCAACTGCGCACCGGTTATGGCCAGCTTGTCGTGCAGGGTTTGCGCCGTATCATCCGCAGCAATCGGCACGCGCTGCGCCAGCAGCATGGCGCCGGTATCGAGCCCGGCGTCCATTTGCATGATCGTCACGCCGGTCTCGCGGTCTCCAGCGAGGATTGCGCGCTGTATCGGCGCGGCACCGCGCCAGCGCGGCAGCAGCGAGGCGTGAATATTCACGCAGCCCCGCGGCGGCAAATCCAGCAGCGCACGGGGAATCAGCAGGCCATAGGCGGCCACGACCATGACATCGGCATCGAGCGCAGCCAGCGTTGTAACGATGGCCTCGTCCTTCAATGTGGCCGGCTGGGCCAGCGGGATCTGCCGCGCCAGCGCGAGCTGCTTGACCGGCGAAGGCTGCAGGCTGAGGCCGCGGCCAGCCGGCCGGTCGGGCTGTGTCAGCACGAGGACGATGCGGTGCCCGGCCGCAATCAGCGCATCAAGTGCGGTGGCGGCAAATGCCGGCGTACCTGCAAAAATGATTTTCAAGACTTCAACGACTTTCAGGAATTCAGCAACGTTCAAGACTTCAGGCGCACCGCCACGTGAGCAGTTACATCGCCTGGCGCTGCTGTTTGGCCAGTTTGGCAGTAATGCGCTGTTGCTTCAGCCGTGACAGTTTTTCGACGAATACCCGGCCGATCAGATGATCCATCTCGTGCTGGATGCAGACCGCGAGCAATCCGTCCGCGGCGATTTTCCGGGTCACGCCCTGCTCGTTCTGCGCCGACACCACGATCCGGGCTGGCCGGGTCACTTTTTCGTAAACGCCCGGAACCGAAAGACAGCCTTCTTCGCACTCCGCTTCGCCTTCGGCGGACAGAATTTCCGGGTTGATAAAGACCTGCAAATGGTCGCGGTTTTCCGAAATATCAATGACAATGAGCCGCAAGTGAACATCGACCTGTGTTGCGGCAAGACCAATGCCTGGCGCAGCGTACATGGTATCAGCCATGTCTTTGATTAATTTACGTATTTTGTCATCCACCCGTCTGACAGGTGCGGCAACTTTATGCAGCCGCGAATCCGGGTAGCGTAATATCTGAAGTAAAGCCATGAAAAACTTGCCAATTTAATCAGCTAGATGCAGAATTTAAACCAAACTCTCACGTTGCTCGCGGGTTTTGCACAACGCCGGCAGCGCGCTCATAAAAGGTAGGGCCCCCCATGCGAAAAGCCATTATATCCCTGATTTTGTTGATAACTCCGGTGTGGTTTGCCGTGGCGGCCGAGCCCGCCGCACTGAAGGATAACGCTCCGGATCGCTATACGGTGCAAAAAGGCGACACGCTGTGGGGCATCTCCGGCCGCTACCTGAAGGAGCCGTGGCGCTGGCCCGAGCTGTGGAAAATGAATCAGGAGCAACTCAAGAATCCGCACCTGATCCTTCCCGGCGATGTGCTGGTACTCGACCGCGGCGCCGCCGGCGGAGCGCAGTTGAGCATGGTGACCCTGGAAACGGTCCGGCTCGAACCGAAAATCCGCGTCGAGCGCAGCGCGCGCGATGCCGTGCCCAGTATTGCGCCCGCCGCCATTGAGCCCTTCCTGTCCAAGCCGCTGGTCGTCGGCGCCGACGAACTGGAAGGCGCTGCGCGCATCGTCGCCACCGCCGAGAGCCGCGTCACGCTGGGCGCCGGTGATCGCGCCTTTGTCCAGGGCATCACCAGGGACAAGGGAAATCAGTGGCAGCTTTTCCGCCGCGGCGATGCGCTGATTGATCCGGATACCAACGAGATCCTGGGCTATGAAGCGATCTATCTCGGCGAGGCCGTTGTCAGCCAGCACGGTGAAGTCGCCACCATCGACATCGTCAAGTCGGTGCAGGAGATTTACCGGGACGACCGCCTGCTGCCGCTGGGCAAACAGGTCCCCGTCTTTGCCTATCTGCCGCACACCCCGGCCAAGAAAATAAAAGGCCGCATCATTTCAGCATACGGCAGCCTGAACGAGACCGGGCCGTTGTCCATCGTGGCGTTGTCCAAAGGCAGCAGGGACGGCCTTGCGGTCGGTCACGTGCTGGCCATCGAACGCAGCCAGACCAGCGCGCTCTACAGTCAGCGCACCGAAGCCCTGTTCGGCCGCACCGGTCTTTCCGGCAGCGACGCACCGCGGACCTACCGCACCGAACCGCTGCCGCCACGCGACGTGATTATCGGCAAAGGCGAGACAGTAACCCGCGAGGGCATTGCCAAGCTTCCGGACGATCGCTACGGACTGCTGATGATCTTCCGCACCTTTGACCGCGCGTCGTTCGCGCTGGTCATGGAAGCCAGCCGCCCGGTTGCCGTTTCCGATTTTGTAACGACCCCCTGATCCTGCTCCGGGAGGCCCTGCGGCCTCCCGTGCGTCACAGCGCTCTGCAATGCCTCTTGACGCGGATCTCGACGCTTGGCTGCGCCTGAGCCTGCTGCAGGGGCTGGGGTCGCAGTCCCTGCGCAAACTGCTGATCGCCCACGGCTCTCCCGCGAACGTATTGGCCGCCCATCCCCGGATTCTGCGCGCAACGGTCACTGAAAAAATCGCATCGGCAATACACAACGGCGGCGCGGACGACGACGCGCGCGCCGGTGTTGCGCGGTGGCTTGAGGACGCCGCCAACCATGTGATCACGCTGGCAGACGCCGAATACCCGCAGGCGCTGCTGCAGATCCCCGATCCGCCGCCGCTGCTTTATGTAAAAGGCCGCCGCGAGTTGCTGAATCATGACGGCTTTGCCGTCGTCGGCAGCCGCAATGCCACCGCACAGGGAATCAATAACGCCGAGGCTTTTTCCGCGGCACTCAGCAATGCAGGACTTACCATCGTCAGCGGTCTCGCTCTCGGCGTTGATGCCGCCGCGCACCGCGGCGGACTGGAAGGGGCGGGATCCACGATCGCCGTCGTCGGCACCGGGCTCGACATCGTTTATCCGGCGCGCAATCGCGCGCTCGCGCACGATATTGCCGGGCGCGGCACGCTGATTTCCGAGTTTCCGCTGGGTACGCCGGCGCTGGCCGCCAATTTTCCGCGGCGCAACCGCCTGATTTGCGGCCTGTCGCGCGGCTGCCTGGTCATCGAAGCTGCGGTTTCCAGCGGGTCCCTGATCACCGCGCGCCTTGCCGCCGAGCAGGGGCGCGACGTGTTTGCGATCCCCGGCTCGATTCATTCGCCGCTCGCCAAAGGTTGTCATGCATTGATCAAACAGGGCGCCAAGCTGGTGGAGTCGGCGCAGGATGTGCTCGAAGAGCTCGGCCTTGCTGTATCAACCGCGGCACCGTCCGGACCGCTGCCGGAACCACAGGGGCTGCTTGCCCACGTCGGCCATGACCCGTGCGATATCGAAGCACTGAAGCAGCGCAGCGGCATGGACACCGCGGCCATTATTGCCGCGCTGACCGCGCTGGAACTGGACGGACTCGTCGAAAGCCTGCCCGGCGGACGCTGGCAGCGCATCAGCTGACCCGGTTTCAGTCCCGGCTTGCGCTCGCCGGGGATTGTTCTTATCATCTGGCGCTCTTTTCACCGGGGCGCCACACGCGGCGCCCGCCGTATCCGTGGCCTGACGGCCGCGCACCCAGATAATTATCATGGCCAAAACGCTCATCATCGCGGAAAAACCTTCTGTCGCCAGCGACATCGCCCGCGCGCTCGGCGGTTTCACGCGGCACGGCGATTATTTCGAGAGCGACGACTACGTGCTGTCCTCGGCAGTGGGTCATCTGCTCGAAATTACAGTACCGGAAGAATTTGAAGTCAAACGCGGCAAATGGTCGTTCGCGCATCTGCCGGTCATTCCGCCGCATTTCGATCTGAACCCGATCGCCAAAAGCGAGGCGCGGCTGAAGGTGCTGGCGAAGCTGCTCAAACGCAAGGACGTCACCAAGCTGATCAACGCCTGCGACGCCGGGCGCGAGGGTGAACTGATCTTCCGCTACATCATGCAGGCCACAAAAACAAACAAGCCCATCTCGCGGCTGTGGCTGCAATCAATGACGCCGGCGGCGATTCGTGAAGCATTCACACAACTGCGTTCCGACGAGGACATGCAGCCGCTCGCCGACGCCGCGCGCAGCCGCAGCGAGGCCGACTGGCTGGTGGGCATCAACGGCACGCGTGCGCTGACGGCATTCAACAGCAAGGGCGGCGGGTTCTACCTGACGACCGTCGGCCGCGTGCAGACGCCGACGCTGATGATCGTCGCGGACCGGGAACTGAAAATCCGCAAGTTTGAACCGCGCGATTACTGCGAAGTCCGCGCGACTTTCGCCGCCAAGGCCGGGAACTATGAAGGCCGCTGGTTCGATCCCGCGTTCAAGCGCGACGAAAATGACCCTGAACGCCGTGACAGCCGCCTGTGGAACAAGGCCGCAGCGGAGAAAATCGCTGCCGCCTGCCGCGGCAAGACGGGCACGGTCACCGAGGAATCCAAACCATCGACACAATTGTCGCCGACGCTGTTTGACCTTACTTCGCTGCAGCGTGAAGCCAACGGCCGCTTCGGCTTTTCGGCGAAAACCACATTGTCGATCGCGCAGGAGCTGTACGAAAGACACAAGGCGCTGACCTATCCGCGCACCGATTCCCGCCATCTGCCCGAAGATTATCTGCCCACGGTAAAAACCACACTGAAAGCGATTGCCGGGGAACCGGATGTGGGGCCGTTCGCCAAAGAAATCATCAAGAACAACTGGGTCAAGGCCAACAAGCGCATATTCGACAACGCCAAGGTGTCGGATCATTTCGCCATCATTCCGACGCCGCAGCCGCCGAAGAACCTGAACGAAGTGCAGCAGAAAATCTACGACCTGGTAGTGCGGCGGTTCATGGCGGTGTTTTTCCCGTCGGCAGAACATCTGGTCACTACGCGCATCACCGAAGTGGCTGCCCACAAGTTCAAGACCGAAGGCAAGATCCTGGTGAAGCCGGGCTGGCTCGCCATTTACGGCAAGGACGAGCAGCAGGAGAGCGCCAATCTGCCCGCGGTGGCCAAAGGCGAACGTCCGCCCGCGGCGGCCGTCGATGTGCTGGCGCTTGCCACCAAGCCGCCGGCGCGTTACACGGAAGCCACCTTGCTGAGCGCGATGGAAGGCGCCGGCAAACTGATCGAGGATGATGATCTGCGCGAAGCCATGGCGCAGAAGGGACTGGGCACGCCGGCCACCCGCGCCACGATCATCGAGAGGCTGATCGCCGAAAAATATCTGGTGCGTGAAGGCCGGGAACTGATTCCGACGGCCAAAGCTTTCCAGTTGATGACCCTGCTGAACGGGCTGGGGATCAACGAGCTGCGTCAGCCGGAGCTGACCGGTGAGTGGGAGTACAAGCTGCTGCAGATGGAACGCGGCAAGTTGAAGCGGACATCCTTCATGAAGGAAATTGCCCGCATCACCGAGCGTATTGTGAAAAGCGCGAAGGAATACGACAGCGAAACCATTCCCGGCGACTACGCAACGCTGAAAACCCCGTGCCCTCACTGCGGCGCCACGGTCAAGGAAAACTACCGCCGTTTTGCCTGCGAGGCCTGCGAATTTTCAATCTCCAAAACGCCGGGCGGCCGCCAGTTCGAAGTCGAGGAGGTTGAAACGCTGCTGCGTGAGCGCACGATCGGACCGTTGCAGGGTTTCCGTTCGAAAATGGGCCGGCCCTTTGCGGCAATCCTGCGCATTGCCCCCGATAACGAAAAAAACAATCTCAAGCTCGAGTTCGACTTTGGCCAGGGCAATGCCGACGGTGCGCCGGAGGAGGTCGATTTCACCGGACAGCAGGCGCTGGGCCCGTGTCCGAAATGCAAAGGCAAGGTTTATGAGCAGGGCATGAACTACCTGTGCGAGAACACGCCGCGCAAGCAGTGCGATTTCCGTTCGGGCAAGGTCATCCTGCGCCAGGAAATCCACCGCGAGCAGATGGAAAAGTTGCTGTCGGCGGGTCGCACCGATCTGCTCGACGGCTTCGTTTCCAACCGCAACGGTCGCCGCTTCAAGGCATTCCTGGTCAAGCAACCCGACGGCAAGGTGGGCTTTGAGTTTGCGCCGCGCGCCGCCAAGGAACCCGCAGCCAAAGCCGGCGAAACAGTGACTGAAAAACCGGCCGAAAAGCGCCGCGCCGGCCGGCGGAAATAGCAGTACTGTTTAAGACAGCGCTGATTGCCGCAGTCAGCGCTTTCCCTGCCCCGGTGATCCCCCGGGGGCACCTCCTGTTGAATATTTACTTGATAAACAACAGGTTATGTGATCCAGTGCGGCCGCCGGTCACACATCGAGATTGCGCACGCCCAGAGCGTTCATTTCGATGAAATGACGGCGGGGTTCCACCGCATCGCCCATCAGCGTAGTGAATATTTCGTCCGCGCCGATCGCGTCTTCGACCTGCGTTTTCAGCAGGCGCCGCGTTTTCGGATTCATGGTGGTATCCCACAACTGCTCTGGATTCATCTCGCCCAACCCTTTGTAGCGCTGGATGCCGACGCCGCGCCGCACCTCGGCCAGGATCCAGTCTATGGCCTCGCGGAACTCCCGCACCGGATACAGTTGTTCCCCGCGCTTGATGTACGCCCCCTCGCCCAGCAATCCGTGCAGCAGCAGTGCCGTTTTCTTGATCTGCGCATAATCGCCGCTGTGCAGGAAGTCGGCATTGATGGCGCTGTAGCGGACAACGCCGTGCTGGGTGCGCGAGATGCGCAGCGTATGCGATTCGCTTTTTTCGTCGAATACGGCATCGACTTTGACCGCCTTCTGGTCAGCATAGAGTCCCGCCAGCGCCTTGGCGCTGGCCTGCGCAGACGCTTCGTCGCTGACATCCAGGGTGACCGCGTTGTTAAGCAACGCGTGCAGCGCCTCCGAATCAATAATACGGCTTTCGCGCTCGATGACGGCTTCAGCCAGCAGGTACTGTTTGGCGAGTTCAGCCAGCGTCTCTCCCGTCAGCGCCACAGCGGTTGCGCTGGTGTGAAGCTCGGATTCCGCCAGGGCCTGCCTGAGCAGATACTGCTTCAACTCATGCTCGTCCTTCAGATAGCGCTCCTGCTTGCCGTGCTTGACCTTGTAGAGCGGCGGCTGCGCGATGTAGATGTGGCCGCGCTCGACCAGCTCCGGCATCTGCCGGTAGAAAAATGTCAGCAGCAGCGTGCGGATGTGCGAACCATCGACGTCAGCGTCCGTCATGATGATGATGCGGTGGTAGCGCAGTTTGTCCGGGTTGTACTCATCCTTGCCGATACCGGTGCCGAGCACACTGATCAGCGTGGTGATCTCCGTGGACGAAAGCAGTTTGTCAAAACGCGCTTTTTCGACGTTGAGAATCTTGCCGCGCAGCGGCAGGATGGCCTGGTTCTTCCGGTCGCGGCCCTGTTTGGCGGAACCTCCCGCCGAATCGCCCTCGACCAGATACAGCTCGCACTGCGCCGGGTCGCGCTCCTGGCAGTCGGCAAGCTTGCCGGACAGCCCGAATGAATCCAGCACACCCTTGCGGCGGGTGAGTTCACGCGCCTTGCGCGCTGCCTCGCGCGCGCGCGCTGCATCAACGATCTTGCCGCAGATGATTTTGGCGTCGTTCGGTTTCTCGAGCAGGAACTCCATCAGTTTCTGGGCGACAATCTCCTCGACCACCGGCCGCACCTCGGAGGACACCAGTTTGTCCTTGGTTTGCGAGGAAAATTTGGGTTCCGGCACCTTGACCGACAGCACCGCCGTCAAACCTTCCCTCATATCGTCGCCGCTGGTCTCGACTTTCGCCTTCTTGGCCAGTTCCGTGGACTCGATGTACTGATTCAGTGTGCGCGTCATCGCCGCGCGCAGGCCCGTCAGGTGGGTGCCGCCGTCGCGCTGCGGAATGTTGTTGGTAAAGCACTGCATGGACTCCTGATAGGAGTCGTTCCATTGCATGGCCACCTCGACGGTAATGCCGTCCTTGGCAACCTGGGCGTGGAAAATATTCGGATGCAGCACCGACTTCGCGCGATTCATGTATTCAACGAAGCCCTTGATACCTCCGCCGAACGCGAATTTTTCATCCTTGCCTGAGCGCTGATCGGCCATCGAAATCTTCACGCCGTGATTCAGGAAAGAAAGTTCGCGCAACCGGCGCGCGAGAATCTCGTAGTGAAAATCAATGTTGCCGAAAATCTCCTTGCTTGCGAGGAAATGCACCTCTGTGCCGCGGCGCTCCGATTTTCCAACGGCTTTGAGCGGAGCAACGGCCTCACCCATGCGAAATTCCATGCTGTGTATTTTGCCGTCGCGCTTGATGGTCAAGCGCAGCCATTCGGACAGCGCATTGACCACCGATACACCGACGCCATGCAGTCCGCCGGAAATCTTGTAGGAGTTGCTGTCGAACTTTCCGCCGGCATGCAATTCGGTCATTACCACTTCCGCGGTTGAGCGTTTTTCCTCATCATCCGGGTGGATTTCCGTGGGTATGCCGCGACCGTTGTCCGCCACGCTGACCGAGTTGTCCGGGTGTATGACGATGGTGATCTCATCACAATAGCCGGCCAGCGCTTCGTCCACCGCGTTATCGACCACCTCGAACACCATGTGGTGCAGTCCGGTGCCGTCGCTGGTGTCGCCGATATACATACCAGGGCGCTTGCGCACAGCCTCCAGGCCTTTGAGCACCTTGATGCTGTTGGCATCATAATCAGCGGCGCCGCTTTGTTCTTTTTCACTCATGTTTGCTCTGCTTTTCCTGTTTCTATATCCGCATCGGCATGACGACGTAACGGAAATCATCCCGTCCGGGCAACGTGATCAACATGCTGCTGTTGGCGTCCCCGAATGCACACAAGACATTGCCCGCCGGCACGTTGTTCAGTACATCCAGCAAATAAGTTACATTGAAACCGACATCCAGCGGCTCACCGCCGAACTCGACTTCCAGTTCTTCCTGCGCTTCCTCCTGCTCGTTATTGCTGCAGGAGATGCGCAGACTGTCCTTGGTCAGCATCCAGCGCACGCCGCGGAATTTTTCATTGGACAGGATGGCGGCGCGCTGCAATGCACGCAACAAGGCATCGCGGTCCAGGGTGATGCTCTTGTCGTAGTTGGTGGGAATGACCCGTTGATAATCGGGGAACTTCCCGTCAATCACTTTGGTGGTCATTTCCACGTCGCCGAAGCGGAACCGGACCTGGTTGGCGTAGATCGCGATGTCCAGCGGATCGTCTCCGTCCGTCAGTTGCCGCGCCAGCTCGAGAATGGCCTTGCGCGGCAGTATGACTTCGCTTTTTTCCAGCGTTGCGGACAGTCCCGTTACGGCATAACTCAAACGGTGACCATCGGTTGCAACTACGCGGATTTCCTTGCCCTCGGTGACCAGCAACAGACCGTTCAGGTAGTAGCGGATATCCTGTTGCGCCATCGCATACTGCACGAGCGCCAGCAGATTCCTGGCTTTGCCTTGCGGAATCTGGAACGTGCTGTGTGCTTTTCCGGGATCGGCGAGGGTCGGAAAATCCGTCGCCGGCAGCGTTTGCAGGTTGAAGCGGCTTTTTCCGGCTTTGACCTGGAGCCGGTTGTTTGCCGCTTCCAGCACAACTTCGCTGTCGTCAGGCAGCGCACGCAGAATATCGACCAGTTTACGTGCCGACACCGTTACCGCCGTGGACTCGCCGGTTTTTTTGTCTATGGCGCAGGATGTTGCAATCTGCAACTCCAGATCCGTAGCAACAAAACGCAGGCTCTCCGGTTCACGCTGGATCAGTACGTTGGACAGTATGGGCAGGGTGTGACGGCGCTCAACGATTCCGGTCACCGCCTGCAGCGGTTTAAGCAGGGCATCGCGCGACAGTTGCACGAGTTTCATAATTTATGATCTTCTTAAATTAAAGTAGTAGTAACTAATAGAGCATCACTTTTTTTGTGGACAACCCATCTATCTTCCCGGCCCCACGCTTTTTTTCATATCTTTGATGTTTTGTATATCCCCGGAACATGTTGTGGACAGTACGGGATGAAAACCAGGGAAAACCCGGAAACCGGAGGTTATGCACAAAGTATGAACAAACCATCAACTGCGTAATACCTTCAACAAAGATGCAAGATCAACGGTCAATTCGTTGTTTGTGGATTTCAATTGGGCAATCTTGCGGCAGGCATGAAGCACTGTGGTGTGATCCCGGCCGCCAAAAGCTTCACCAATGTCAGGCAGGCTCATTTGGGTAAGTTCTTTGGCAAGGGCCATGGCGACCTGGCGCGGACGCGCAACATTGCGGGTCCGCTTTTTGGAATACATCTCCGATACTTTTATTTTGTAGTAATCAGCAACGGTTTTCTGGATGTTCTCAATACTGACTTGACGGCTTTGTGATGCCAGCACGTCGCGCAGCGCTTCGCGGGCCAGATCGACGGAAATAAGCTGCCCGGTGAAACGCGCATAAGCCATCACCCGTTTCAATGCGCCTTCCAGCTCGCGAATATTCGACTGGATGTGTTTGGCGACGAAGAACGCAACGGTTTCATCCAGCGCCAACCCCTCCGCCTCCGCTTTTTTCAGCAGAATGGCGACCCGCATTTCCAGTTCCGGCGGTTCCACGGCGACCGTCAGTCCCCAGCCAAACCGGGAAATCAGGCGGTTTTCCATGCCTGAAATTTCCTTGGGGAAGGTGTCACAGGTGATGATCACCTGTTTGTGGGCTTCCACCAGCGCGTTGAAGGCGTAAAAGAATTCTTCCTGCGTGCGGTTTTTGCCGCTGAAAAACTGGATGTCGTCAATCAACAGCAGGTCGAGGGAATGGTAGTAGCGCTTGAAGTCGTCGAACGCCTTGTGTTGATAGGCCCGAACCACATCGGAAACATACTGTTCGGCATGGATGTAACGGATCTTGCTCTCCGGCGCATGCGCGCGCAGATGATTGCCGATGGCATGAATCATATGTGTCTTGCCAAGGCCGACACCACCATAGACAAACAGCGGGTTATAGGCCGCCCCCGGCTTTTCGGCGACCTGCCTGGCGGCGGCGCGGGCCAGATCATTGGCCTTGCCGGTAACAAAAGTGTCAAACGTGAAATTGGGATTCAATCGCGAAATATCGCGAACCGGCGCGGCGCGGGCGGCGGCAGGTTCGGGTGCGGCAACCGCGGCGGCGGGGGTTGCAGGGGCGCGATCCGCAATGACCAGTTCCACGCTGGCTGCCGCGCCCAGGCGCTCCCGGGCGAGATCGAGAATCCTGTCCTGAAAACGATCACGGACCCAGCGCTGCACGAAACGGTTGGGCGCGATGATGGTTACCAGCGCCCCGTCCATCGTGCATTGCAGAGGCTGGATCCAGGTGACAAACTGCTGTTGCCCGAGCTCTTTTGCGAAAAAGGCGAGACAATGTTGCCAGAAATCGTTCATTCGTCCCTGTGAAATGCGGAGGCGGGCGTTAGGGGGGCTGCGGGTAAATTACGGGTAAAAAAACACGGCAAAAATGAACGTTGATTTTACCTGTTATTGAGGGCCGCAACAAAGTATCCACAGCCTTGCGCGGCCGGTAATGCGTCTATGTATGAATGCGCCGTACGTTGACACAGGGTGTCGTACCGGGGTCTAATCGCGGGTTTCTCCGAAGACGAAATCAGGACTCGCCATGAAGCGCACTTATCAACCGTCCAAAACGCGTCGCCAGAGGACCCACGGGTTCCGTGTGCGCATGAAAACGCGCGGCGGCCGTGCCGTCATCCGTGCGCGCCGCGCAAAGGGGCGGGCTCGCCTGAGCGTTTGACCAAAGCCGCGGCACGCCGGAACGTCCCGGCGGCACGTCGCGGCCGGCTGACCCGGCCAGAGCAGTTTGAAGCGGTACTGGCCGGCGGGCGCAGATCCGGCAGCCGTTGTTTTCTGGCCCGCGCAATTCCCAATGAATGCGGCGGTCCCCGCCTGGGGTTGATCGTCGGAAAGAAGGCTGCACCGCGGGCCGTGGATCGCAACCGGGTCAAACGATTGACGCGCATTGTGTACCGGCGGCTGGCCGCTGAATTCGGTGCGATGGATGTGGTGGTGCAATTAAGAGGCAGCCCGCGCAGTCACGATAACGCGGCTTTGTTCAAGGAACTGGAAGAGTTGTTGCGCGGCCTGCTTGGGCCCGGTCGCAAATAGCCTCCCGCGAAGAAGATCATGGATACACAAAGACTCGTACTTTTTTTCGTTTTTACGATGTCGGTGTTTCTGCTGTTTGAGTCCTGGCAGCGCGACCAGCGCGCGACAGCGCCACCGCCTGCCGCGGTCTCTGCGGTGCCTGCACCCACTCCCTCCGCTGCGCCTCCTGCCAAAGGGACATCAACCGTCCCCACCCCCGGCGTCGTGCCTGCACCCCAGCCGGCGACACCGCCGGTGGCGGCTGCCGCAGCGGCCGATCAGGGACGGGTCATCAAGGTCGAAACCGATCTTTATCGCGCCCGGATCAGCACCACGGGCGGCGATCTGGTCGGTCTGGAACTGCTCAAGCATGACGGTACCCTGGACCGGAAAAAACGCTTCATCCTGTTCGCCCGTTCCAGTGAACAGGTGTACATGGCCCAGTCCGGGTTAATCGGCAACAACCTGCCCAACCATCAGACGCCGTACACCGCAACCGCTGCCGAGTACCGGTTGGCTGATGGAACAGCCGTACTGGACGTGCGTCTGGAAGCGACTGGAACCGTAAAATCCGCGAAGACCTACCGTTTTCACCGCGGCAGTTATGTCATCGATGTGGCGCATGAGCTGACCAATACCGGCGAACAAGCCATCGAGCCGTTCGCGTACTTCCAGTTGGTGCGTGATGCCAAGCCGCCCGAGGGCGATTCGGCGATGGTGCCCACCTATACCGGCGTCGCGGTGTTCACGGACAAGGAGAAATTCCAGAAAATTGCTTTTCCCGACATCGAGAAAAGCAAACAGTCGCATCCGAAGAACGCCAACGACGGCTGGATCGGGATTCTGCAGCACTATTTCCTCAGCGCCTGGTTGCCGAAAAGCGGTGCGCCGCGCGAGTACTACACCCGGCAATTGCCCCAGGGGTTGTTTGCCGCCGGCGTGATCGTGCCGGGCGGCGCCCTGGCTCCCGGCGCCAGCACCACGCTGACCATGCCGCTGTATGCCGGACCCCAGGAACAGGAAAAGCTGGCCGCGCTGGCGCCGGGCCTGGATCTGGCCGTGGACTACGGCTGGCTGACGGTGATCGCGGCGCCGCTGTTCTGGGTGTTGCAGTGGATTCATGGCTGGGCCGGCAACTGGGGCGTGGCCATCATCATTCTGACCATACTCATCAAACTGCTGTTCTATCCGCTGTCCGAAGCCAGCTACCGTTCCATGGCCAAGATGCGCGTGGTGGCGCCCAAACTGCAGCGGCTGAAAGAGCAGTTTGGCGACGACCGCCAGCGCATGCAGCAGGCGATGATGGAGTTGTACAAGACCGAGAAAATCAATCCGCTCGGCGGCTGTTTGCCGATACTCGTGCAGATCCCCGTGTTCATCGCGCTCTACTGGGTATTGCTGGGCAGCGTGGAGCTGCGCCAGGCGCCGTTCGCGCTGTGGATTGATGACCTGTCTGCGCAGGATCCGTGGTTTATCCTGCCGATCCTGATGGGCGCAACCATGATCATCCAGACCCGGCTCAATCCGGAACCGCCGGATCCGGTGCAGGCGAAAATCATGAAAATCATGCCGATCGCTTTCAGCATATTCTTTTTCTTTTTCCCCGCCGGCCTGGTGTTGTACTGGCTGGTCAACAACATCCTCTCGATCGCGCAGCAGTGGCACATCACCCGCGCGATGGAACTCGCGGCAAAGCAGCCCGGCCGCAAGTCATAACACGCGGCGCTATACTCGCCGCGCATGATGCATCGTGATGTCATTGCGGCGATTGCCACCGCGCCGGGGCGCGGCGGCATCGGCGTGGTTCGTGTTTCGGGAAATGCGCTGCAGACGTATGCAGCGCCACTGATCCCGCGCCCGCTGACGCCGCGCCACGCCGCATACACGCCGTTTCTCGATGCCGCCGGTCAAGCCATCGACGAAGGACTCGCGCTGTTTTTCCCGGCACCGCATTCATACACCGGCGAAGATGTGCTGGAATTGCACGGCCACGGCGGGCCGGTGGTACTGCAGCAGTTGTTGCAGCGCTGTCTGGAGCTGGGCGCGCGCCTGGCGCGGCCGGGGGAGTTCACCGAACGCGCGTTCCTCAATGGCCGCATGGATCTGGCGCAGGCAGAGGGCGTAGCCGATCTCATCGAGGCGTCCACGGCGCTGGCGGCGCGCGCGGCATTGCATTCCCTGCAAGGACAATTTTCTCAATTAATTCAATTACTTAGTAATGATCTGGTGCGCTTGCGTGCGCTGCTGGAAGCGACGCTGGATTTTCCCGAGGAAGAGGTTGAATTTCTGACCGCAGGACGCGCCGAGCAGCAGCTCGCGGCCATACGCGAACAGCTCGCGGCCACGCTCGCCGCAACCCGGCAAGGCAGCGTATTGCGCGATGGCATACAGGTGGTGCTGATCGGCGCGCCCAACGTCGGTAAATCCAGTCTGCTGAATCGTCTGGCCGGAGAAGACATCGC
Organism: uncultured Bordetella sp.; assembly: GCA_964486865.1. Classification (GTDB taxonomy): domain Bacteria; phylum Pseudomonadota; class Gammaproteobacteria; order Burkholderiales; family SG8-41. Next base: position 57,151 of record CAZAOZ010000003.1, on the reverse strand, counting down.
CATTGTGACGGCCACGCCCGGAACCACCCGGGATGCGCTACGTCAGCAGATTGATCTGGGTGGAGTGCCGGTACATGTGATCGATACTGCCGGCCTGCGCGAAACCGAGGATCCGGTCGAACGCCTGGGCATCGCACGAACCTGGGCAGCAATCGGCAAGGCCGATCTCGCGCTGTTGATCGAAGATGCCTCTGCAGCGGCCGGCGGATCCAACCAGGACATCATCGACCGGTTACCTGCCGGTCTTTGCCGGATTCGGGTGATCAACAAAATTGATTTAACGGGTAGCCAAGCCCGCCGCACGCGCAGTGATGCCGGGACAGAGGTTTGGGTGTCGGCGCTGACGGGCGAGGGCTTTGCGGATCTGCGGCAGGCCATCTGGGAGCAGGCGGGCTGGCAACCATCCGGAGAGGGCGTATTCACGGCGCGCGCACGCCACATCGAAGCCTTGCAGGTGGCGCAGCGGCATCTGGCGACTGCGGCAACGCTGGGTAATCGCCTTGAACTGTACGCCGAAGAGTTGCGTCTGGCGCACGAGGCACTGGGGCGGATTACCGGGGCATTCAGCGCGGACGACTTGCTGGGCGAGATTTTTTCGAAATTCTGCATAGGCAAGTAACGGCCAGCGGGAGCCTTGTTCCACGTGAAACAGGATCAGGCCCTGGTTTCACGTGAAACATGCAGTCAGCGTCACCTCGGCTTTTTTGCTTACCGGATTTAGGCTATCATGCGCGCCCGTGCCTGTGCGCCCGCAGATTTGGTTTGACGCGCCGCAAAAATGACGCAACCTATTGAAAAATTTGAAGTAATTGTGATCGGTGGCGGCCATGCCGGCACTGAGGCGGCATTAGCCAGCGCGCGCATGGGCCGGCGTACGCTGCTGCTGACCCACAGTATCGAGACGCTGGGCCAGATGTCCTGCAATCCGTCCATCGGCGGCATCGGCAAAGGGCACTTGGTCAAGGAGGTCGATGCGCTGGGCGGCGCCATGGCTGCAGCCACGGATGAAGCAGGTATCCAGTTTCGCATGCTCAATTCGCGCAAGGGGCCTGCAGTGCGCGCGACGCGGGCGCAAGCCGACCGCGTGCTGTATCGCGGCGCCATCCGCAGGCGTATCGAGAACCAGCCGAATCTGTCGGTATTCCAGCAGGCCGTGGATGACCTGATCGTGCAAGGGGATCGGGTCACCGGCGTGGTCACGCAAATCGGTCTGCGTTTTGATGCCGATGCGGTAGTGCTCACTGCCGGAACGTTTTTGTCGGGACTGATACACGTCGGCTTGCAGCATCATCAGGGCGGGCGCGCCGGCGATCCGCCGTCCGTCAGCCTGGCCGCGCGGCTGCGTGAACTGAAGCTGCCCGTCGGCCGGCTGAAAACCGGTACACCGCCGCGCATCGACGGCCGCACCATAGATTTCACGCAACTGACCGAACAGCCCGGTGATGATCCGGCGCCGGTGTTTTCCTTTCTCGGCAGTCGCGATCAGCATCCGGCGCAACTGCCGTGCTGGATCACGCACACCAATGAGCGTACGCATGATGCGATCCGCGCCGGGCTTGATCGCTCACCGATGTTCACCGGCGTCATCGAAGGCGTCGGCCCGCGCTATTGCCCGTCGATCGAAGACAAGATTCACCGCTTTGCCGACAAGACTTCGCACCAGATTTTCCTGGAACCCGAAGGCCTGACGGTCAACGAGTATTATCCCAATGGCATATCGACCAGCCTGCCGTTCGACGTGCAGCTTGCCGTGGTGCGCTCGATCAAAGGTATGGAGCATGCGTTCATCACCCGGCCGGGTTACGCGATCGAGTATGATTATTTCGATCCGCGCGGACTGAAAGCTTCGCTGGAAACCAAGGCTGTCGCGGGCCTGTTTTTCGCGGGACAGATCAACGGCACCACCGGCTACGAGGAAGCGGCGGCGCAGGGTCTGCTCGCCGGCATCAATGCCGCGCTGGCGGTGCGCGGCGAGACGGCATGGCATCCCGCGCGCGACCAGGCTTACCTCGGCGTACTGGTTGACGACCTGATTACGCGCGGCGTGTCCGAGCCGTACCGCATGTTCACCAGCCGCGCCGAATACCGGCTGTCGCTGCGCGAGGACAACGCCGACCTGCGCCTGACCGAGGCCGGTCGCCGGCTCGGCGTGGTTGATGATCATCGCTGGGTGGTGTTTGCGGCCAAGCGCGATGCCATTGCGCGCGAACAGGAGCGGCTGAAGTCGGTGTGGGTCAACCCCGCCTTGCTGCCAGCCGCGCAGGCGACCGCATTACTGGGCAAACCGCTGGAACATGAACATACGCTGGCAGATCTGCTGCGCAGGCCTGAACTGTCCTATGCGAAGCTGATGACGCTGCCCGGCGCCGGCCCTGGCGTTGCCGATACGCAGGTCGCCGAACAGGTGGAGATTCAGGCCAAATATCATGGCTACATCGAGCGGCAGAGCGTCGAGATCGAACATCGCGCGCAGCAGGAGTCGCTGCTGCTGCCCGCTGATCTTGATTACGCGCAGGTCCACGGCCTGTCGATCGAGGTCCGGCAGAAACTCAGTCACGTCCGTCCGGAAACGGTGGGACAGGCATCACGTATTTCCGGCGTAACGCCCGCGGCCATCGCCGTGCTGCTGGTACATCTGAAGCGGATGGAACTGATGATGAAGAAACGCGCATGAGTCTCGCCGCCGGACTGGCTGCCGGCATTGCCGCGCTCAACGTCGATGTTTCCGCCGACGCGCAGCAACGCCTGCTCGATTACCTGGCGCTGGTGGAAAAATGGAATCAGGCTTACAACCTGACCGCAGTGCGCGAACCGGAGAAAATGCTCACGCATCACGTGCTCGATTCGCTGGCCGTGCTGCCGCACGTGCACGGCGACCATGTGCTCGACGTCGGCAGCGGTGCCGGCTTGCCGGGAATTCCGCTGGCATTGGCCCGTCCGCAATGGCATGTCACGCTGCTCGACGCCAGTCACAAGAAGGCGACGTTTCTGCGCCAGGCCGTCATTGAGCTGCGGCTCGCCAACGTCGATGTGGTGTGCGAGCGCGTCGAGACCTGGGTGCCACCACGCCAGTTCGACACGGTGGTGTCGCGTGCATTTTCCGATCTGCCGGAATTCCTCGCGTCAGCCGGACGGCTGTGCGCAAGGACCGGCGTGATGATCGCGATGAAGGGCATTTATCCGCACGAAGAGCTGGCGCAAGTGCCAAAAGAGTTTTGTCTGCGCGGTGTGGTGCCGCTGCATGTGCCGGGCCTGCAGGCGGAACGGCATGCCGCCTTATTGCAACCGGCCTGACACCATGACCCGCATTATTGCCATCACCAACCAGAAAGGCGGCGTCGGCAAGACGACCACCGGCGTCAATCTGGCGGCGAGCCTCGCTGCGACCCACCGGCGCGTACTGCTGGTCGATCTCGATCCGCAGGGCAACGCGACCATGGGCAGCGGCATCGACAAGCGCAATCTTGCGGTCACCGTCTATCACGTGCTGCTCGGCGAAAAGCGCATCGATGAGGTGCGGCTGCGGGCGCCCACCGCCGGTTACGATGTGCTGCCGTCGAACCGCGAACTGGCCGGCGCCGAGGTCGATCTGGTGGATATCGATCATCGCGAAACGCGGCTGAAGGAAGCATTGCAGACGGTGGCCGGCGAATACGATTTCATCCTGATCGACTGCCCGCCCGCGCTAAGTCTGCTGACAGTGAACGGATTGACTGCAGCGCAGGCGGTGATGATTCCGATGCAGTGCGAGTATTACGCGCTCGAAGGCCTGAGTGATCTGGTATCGACCATCAAGCGTGTGCGCGAGCATCTCAATCCCGTGCTGGAGATCGAAGGGTTGCTGCGGACCATGTTTGATCCGCGCAATATGCTGGCGCAGCAGGTTTCGGCGCAACTGGTGCAGCACTTCGGCGACAAGGTGTACCGCACCGTGATTCCGCGCAATGTGCGCCTGGCCGAAGCCCCCAGTCACGGGTTGGCGGCGCTGGAATTCGACCGCGCATCCAAGGGTGCGCAGGCGTATCTGGCGCTGGCCGGGGAAATGCTGAACCGCGCCGCTGAGTTACCATAAGATATTGATTGTAAAGGTATAATATGATCAAACCCAAAGGACTGGGTCGCGGGCTGGACGCGCTGCTGGGCGGTGATACGCTGCGGCCGGCGGCCGGCGACGCGGTGACCGTGTTGCCGGTAGCGGCATTGCAGCCGGGCAAGTACCAGCCGCGCACGCGCATGGATCAGGAGGCGCTGAATGCGCTGGCAGCGTCGATCAAGGCGCAGGGCATCATGCAACCCATCCTGGTGCGGCCGGTCGAAGGCGGCAATCATGAAATCATCGCCGGCGAACGGCGCTGGCGTGCCGCCCGCATCGCCGGGCTGACCCAGATCCCGGTCCTGGTGCGCAATGTGCCGGATCAGCAGGCGCTGGCCGTGTCACTGATCGAAAACATCCAGCGCGAGGATCTCAACGCGCTCGAAGAGGCCACCGGTATCGATCGCCTGGTCAGGGAGTTTGCGCTGACGCATCAGGCGGTGGCCGATGCCATCGGCAAGTCGCGTACCACGGTGACCAACCTGTTGCGATTGCTGGAATTGGCGCCGCCGGTCAAGGCGCTGCTCGGCGAAGGCCGCATTGAAATGGGCCATGCCCGCGCGCTGCTGGCATTGCCGGCGTTGCGTCAGGTGGAACTGGCCAACGAAGCCGCGGCCAAGGGGCTGTCGGTGCGCGAAGTGGAACAGCGCGTGGCTGATGCACTGGCCACGCGGACCACCAGACCGGCGCGCCCAGTCATGGATCGTGACGTGGCGCGGCTGCAGGAAGATCTTGCGCAAAAACTGGCCACGCGCGTCCAGATCAGGGCACGGCGCAAAGGCAAGGGCAGCCTCGTGATTGATTACGGCAGCCTTGATGAACTGGATCGCCTGATTCAGCGGCTGACCCGCTGAACAGGACCATGTTGCAGCGCAGAATGGTTTGACGATACTGCGCACTAACCATTAAAATTCCACAGTTCTGAGGCCGGATTGTTCGCACGCATCGACAGCAGGCCCATGCGCAGCGCCCTGCGCTGGCAGGTTTATGCGACGGTGGGGCTGGGATTGCTGGCGGGGGTGTTTGCCGGCATGCACGGTGCGGCTTCTGCAGTGCTGGGGGGTGTCATCAACCAGGTCGCGGATTTTGCGTATGCGATGCTGGTGTCGGGCGGCAGGGTCAGGACGGCGGGCGGCACGTTGCGTGTGCTGTTCAGGGCCGAAGCCGCCAGAATCGTTTTGATCGTGTTCCAGATGGTATGGGTGCTGACATCCTACCGGGATGTCGTGCATGCCGCGTTGTTCATGTCGTTCGCCGTTTCGGTGGTGGTATTCCGGATGGCGATTTTGGTCAAAGAATAAGTTTCAGCTCGGGGACAAGCAGAGATGGCTGCAGCACAAGAACTGACGCCGACCAGCTATATTGGTCATCATCTCACCAACCGCACGGTTTCCCTGGGCGACAGCCCGTTCTGGACGCTGCACCTTGATACTTTTCTGACCGCCTTTGCGTTGGGCGTCATCGGCTTCGGGTTTTTGTGGTGGGTGGTGCGCGGCGCGACTGCCGGCGTGCCCAACAAGCGCCAGGCCGCCGTCGAGATGCTGATCGAATTCGTCGATGACCAGGTCAGGGGCATTTTCCACGGCAACCGCGCCTTCGTCGCGCCGCTCGCGCTGACGGTGTTCGTGTGGGTGCTGCTGATGAATGCCATGGATTTCATCCCGGTCGATCTCGCTGCCGCGTTCACCAGCAATGTGCTGCAACAGCACGAATGGAAGCCGGTGCCGACTTCCGACGTCAACACCACGTTCGCGCTGGCGCTGTCGGTATGGCTGCTGATGCTGTTCTACAACGTCAAGGTCAAGGGTATCGGCGGCTGGACGCATGAGCTGTTCTGCACGCCCTTCGGCGGCCATCCGCTGCTGTGGCTGTTCAATTTCCTGTTCAATCTCGTCGAGTACATTTCCAAGCCGCTGTCCCACTCACTGCGGCTCTACGGCAACATTTACGCCGGCGAGATCATTTTCATGCTGCTGTGGATGTGGGCGGCGACCGGACTGGTCGGCTCGGTGTTCGGCGGCACGCTGGCGCTGCTCTGGGCGATTTTCCACATCCTGATTGTTTTGCTGCAGGCCTACATTTTCATGATGCTCACCGCCGTTTACATGGCGATGGCCCACGAGAGTCACTGATTTACAAATTCTGTTTTTATTGAGTTTCTTGCAAAGGAGAACCAGATGGACAAGATGCAACTCGTTGCGATGATCCAGGCCTACACCGGTATCGGTATCGGCCTGATGATCGGCCTGGGCGCTGCCGGCGCGTGTATTGGTGTGGGCATCATGTGCAGCCGCTTTCTTGAAGGCGCGGCCCGCCAGCCCGAACTGATGCCGCAACTGCAGGCCAAGGTGTTCCTGCTGCTCGGCCTGATCGACGCGTCGTTCATTATCGGCGTCGGCCTGGCCTTGTGGTTTGCCACCGGCAACCCGCTGCTCGCCAGCCTGAGATAGTTTTTGCCCAGTAACCATTCCCGCAGGGGAAGTCCATGAACCTAAACGTCACGATGATTGCGCAGGCAATCACGTTTTTCGTCTTCATTTTCTTTTGCAAGACGCTGATCTGGCCGCATTTGATCAAGGCCCTCGAAGCCCGCCAGAAGCAGATCGCGGACGGGCTTGCGGCCGGCGAAGAAGGCCGGCAGTCGCTGGAGCGCGCAGCAAAGGATGCCGATGCGGCCATCGCGCAGGCGCGCGGACGCGCGACCGACATCGTCGCCCAGGCCGAGAAGCGTGCCAGCCAGATGATCGAAGACGCCAAAACGTCGGCCAAGGTCGAAGGCGACCGGCTGGTGGCCGGCGCCAGGGCCGAGATCGATCAGGAAGTCGCCCGCGCCAGGGAAGCGTTGCGTACGCAGGTCGCCGCTCTCGCGGTGGCCGGCGCCGAGCAGATCCTCAAGCGCGAAGTCGATGCCAAGGCGCACGCCGACATGCTCGCCGCGATGCAGCGGCAACTGTAATCACAGGCAGCCCGATACATGGCCGAACCGGTAACCATTGCCCGTCCCTACGCTGAAGCGGTGTACAGGATCGCGCGCGAAAAGAACGCGCTGGCTCAGTGGTCTGATGTGCTGATGAATCTCGACGCAGTGGTCGGCGACGCCCGCGTGCAGGCGATCATCAGCGACCCGAACGTCAGCGCGCAGCAGCTCGAAGCGCTGGTGCTCGGCGTCATCGGCGACAAGCTTGATGCGCCGGTCGCCAATGAGGCGCGCAACTTCATCCGGGTCCTGGTGCAGAACAACCGCCTGGAACTGACCCCGCACATACGCGGGTTGTATGAAAACCTGAAGCGCGAGCATGAAGGCGTGCTCGAGGCGCAGGTGATCTCCGCGCTGCCGATCGGCGACGACCAGGTGAAGACGCTGGTTGCCACGCTGGAAGCGAAGTTCAAGCGCAAGATCACCGCCAAGGTCGAAATTGATCCGCAACTGATCGGCGGCGTGAAAATCGTCGTCGGCGACAAAGTCATTGATGCAACGGTGCGCGGCAGGCTGGATGCGATGGCCGCCGCGTTGACCCACTAGGAGCAATACATGCAACTCAATCCTTCCGAAATCAGCGAACTCATCAAAAGCCGGATTCAGAATCTGGGCGGCAGCGCGGAAGCGCGCACCCAGGGCACGGTGATTTCGGTGACCGACGGCATCTGCCGCATTCACGGTCTCGCCGATGTGATGCAGGGCGAAATGCTGGAATTCTCCAAGAACACCTTCGGCCTCGCGCTGAACCTTGAGCGCGACTCGGTCGGCGCGGTGATTCTGGGTGCTTACGAACACATCTCCGAAGGTGACACCGTCAAAACCACGGGCCGTATTCTCGAGGTGCCGGTGGGACCTGAACTGATCGGTCGCGTGGTCAACTCGCTGGGCGAGCCGATTGACGGCAAGGGCCCGATCAACGCCAAGATGACGGACGTGATCGAGAAAGTCGCGCCGGGCGTGATTGCCCGCAAATCGGTGTCGCAGCCGGTGCAGACGGGGCTGAAGTCGATTGACGCCATGGTGCCGGTCGGCCGCGGCCAGCGCGAACTGATTATCGGCGATCGGCAGACCGGCAAGACCGCGGTGGCGCTGGATACCATCATCAACCAGAAGGGCAAAGAGCTCATTTGCATCTATGTCGCGATCGGCCAGAAAGCCTCGTCAGTCAAGAACGTGGTGCGCAAGCTCGAGGAACATGGCGCGATGGAATACACCATCGTGGTCGCTGCAACGGCATCTGAATCTGCCGCGATGCAGTTCATTGCACCCTACTCCGGCTGCACCATGGGCGAATATTTCCGCGACCGCGGTCAGGACGCGCTGATCATTTATGACGACTTGACCAAGCAGGCCTGGGCCTATCGCCAGGTATCGCTGCTGCTGCGCCGCCCGCCGGGCCGCGAAGCCTACCCCGGCGACGTGTTCTACCTGCATTCACGCCTGCTGGAGCGTGCCGCGCGGGTGAACGAAGAATATGTTGAAGCCTTCACCAAGGGGGCGGTCAAAGGCAGGACCGGCTCGCTGACTGCGCTGCCGGTGATTGAAACCCAGGCCGGCGACGTGACCGCTTTCGTGCCGACCAATGTGATTTCGATTACCGACGGCCAGATCTTCCTGGAAACCGACTTGTTCAATGCCGGCATCCGGCCCGCGATCAACGCCGGTATTTCCGTGTCGCGCGTCGGCGGCGCCGCGCAGACCAAGGTCATCAAAAAACTCGGCGGCGGCGTGCGTCTGGCGCTGGCGCAGTATCGCGAGCTCGCTGCTTTTGCGCAGTTTGCTTCCGATCTCGACGAAGCCACCCGCAAGCAGCTGGAGCGCGGTCGCCTGGTGACGGAACTGATGAAGCAACCGCAGTATGAACCGCTGCAGGTCTGGGAAATGGCGCTGACGCTGTTTGCCGTCAGCGGCGGGTACTTCGACAGCATCGACGTCAAGAAAGCGCTGGGCGCCGAGAATTCGATGCGTGACTACATCAAGGCCAAGTTCGGCGATCTCGTCAAACGCATCGAAGACACCAAGGATTTGAGCAAGGATGACGAAGCCAGGCTCACCGACGCGATCAAGGACTGGAAGCAGAACGGCACTTACTGAGCCGGAATGCCTCTCCAAGCCAACTAAATAATCGTTTGAAAACAAACAGTTAAAACATGCCAGGCTCGAAGGAAATTCGCACCAAGATCAAGAGCGTGCAAAACACGCGCAAGATCACCAAGGCGATGGAAATGGTGGCGGCCTCCAAGATGCGCAAGGCGCAGGAGCGCATGCGCACCTCGCGCCCGTACGGCGAAAAGATCCGCAATGTTGCCGCGCACATCAGCCATGCGAACCCCGAATACCGCCATCCGTTTCTGATTGCGCGCGACTCGGTCAGGCGCGTCGGCCTGATCGTCGTCACCACCGACAAGGGATTGTGCGGCGGGCTGAACACCAATGCATTGCGGCTGGCGCTGAACAAGATCAAGGAATGGGAAGCGCTGGGCGAGGAAGTCGAAGTCTGCGCGCTGGGCAACAAGGGATTGGGATTCATGCAGCGCCTGGGCGCCAAGGTGGTGGCGCAGGTTACGGGTCTCGGCGACAAGCCGCATATGGAAAAGCTGATCGGTGCGCTGAAGATCATGCTCGATGGCTATACCCAGGATCGGTTTGACCGGCTGTTGATCATCTACACCAGGTTCGTCAACACCATGAAGCAGGAAGCGGTGGTTGAGCAGTTGCTGCCGCTGTCGGGCGCTGCGCTGGGTACGCCGCAAGGTTCATGGGATTACATCTATGAACCCGATGCCAAGGCAGTACTTGACCAGGTGCTGACCCGCTACGTGGAGGCGCTGATTTACCAGGGCGTGGCCGAGAACATGGCTTCCGAGCAATCGGCGCGCATGGTGGCGATGAAGGCAGCTTCGGACAACGCCGGCAAAGTGATAGACGAGTTGACGCTGATTTACAACAAGACGCGGCAGGCTTCGATTACCAAGGAACTGTCGGAGATCGTTGCAGGTGCGGCGGCTGTTTAAAGGCAGATCAGCCACAGAGGACACAGAAATCACAGAGAAAAGCATGCCATGCACGGACGGCGCGGGGGGGGTCCCGGTGTTCTCTGTGCTCTCTGTGGCAAAAGAATTTTAGGTTTTGACTAGGAAATAATCATGAGCCAGGGAAAAATTGTTCAATGCATCGGCGCGGTGATCGACGTGGAGTTTGCGCGCGACCAGATGCCGCATATTTATGACGCGCTCACCATGGACGGCACCGAGCTGACGCTGGAAGTGCAGCAGCAGTTGGGTGACGGCGTGGTGCGCACCATCGCGCTGGGTTCATCCGACGGCCTGCGCCGCGGCATGATGGTGACCAATACCAACGCGCCGATCATGGTCCCGGTCGGTCCGAAAACGCTGGGACGCATCATGGATGTGCTGGGCCGTCCCATCGACGAGCGCGGCGCCATCGGTTCAGACAAGACGATGTCCATCCACCGCACGGCGCCGACCTACGAGGAACTGTCGCCCTCGCAGGACTTGCTCGAAACCGGCATCAAGGTGATTGACCTGGTGTGCCCGTTCGCCAAGGGCGGCAAGGTCGGACTGTTCGGCGGCGCCGGCGTCGGCAAGACCGTGAACATGATGGAATTGATCAACAACATCGCCAAGGCTCATTCGGGCCTGTCGGTGTTCGCCGGCGTGGGTGAGCGCACCCGCGAGGGCAACGACTTCTATCACGAGATGATGGATGCCGGCGTGGTCGATGCCAAGGACCTGTCCAAATCCAAGGTGGCCATGGTCTATGGCCAGATGAACGAGCCGCCGGGCAATCGCCTGCGCGTGGCGCTGACCGGCCTGACCATGGCCGAGGCATTCCGCGACGAAGGCCGCGACGTGCTGTTTTTCGTCGATAACATTTACCGTTATACGCTGGCTGGCACCGAAGTGTCGGCGCTGCTCGGCAGGATGCCGTCGGCGGTGGGTTACCAGCCGACGCTGGCCGAGGAAATGGGCCGCCTGCAGGAACGCATTACCTCGACCAAAACAGGTTCGATCACTTCGATCCAGGCGGTGTACGTGCCGGCGGACGACCTGACCGACCCCTCACCCGCCACGACCTTCGGTCACCTGGATTCGACGGTGGTGCTGTCGCGCGATATCGCGTCACTCGGCATTTATCCCGCGGTGGATCCGCTGGATTCCACCTCGCGCCAGCTCGACCCGCATGTGGTCGGCGAAGAGCACTACAACACGGCCCGCGGTGTGCAGGCGACGCTGCAGCGCTACAAGGAATTGCGCGACATCATCGCGATTCTGGGCATGGATGAACTCTCGCCCGAAGACAAACTGGCCGTCTCGCGCGCCCGGAAAATCCAGCGCTTCCTGTCGCAGCCGTTCAGCGTGGCGGAGGTGTTCACCGGCTCGCCGGGCAAGTATGTATCGCTGAAAGACACCATCAAGGGCTTCAAGATGATCGTCAATGGCGAGTGTGATGCGCTGCCGGAGCAGGCGTTCTACATGGTCGGCGGCATCGAGGAAGTCTTCGAGAAGGCAAAGACACTGCAATAAGCGCTGCAGGGGAAACTGATTATGGCCGAAGCTGTTCATACCATGCACGTCGATGTCGTCAGCGCCGAAGAGCAGATCTATTCCGGCGAGGCGGAGTTCGTGGTGCTGCCCGGCGAAGCGGGCGAACTCGGCATTTATCCGCGGCACACGCCGCTGATCACCCGCATCAAGCCGGGCACTGTGCGCATCAAGCCGGCAGGCGGCGGCGAGGAAGAATTCATTTTCGTCGCCGGCGGTGTGCTCGAAGTGCAGCCCAAAATGGTTACCGTGCTGGCCGACACCGCGATCCGCGGCGCCGACCTGGACGAAGCCAAGGCCACCGAGGCGCTGAAGCAGGCCGAGGAAGCGCGCAAGAATGCGCAGGGCAAACAGGAAGTCGCCACCGTCGAAGCCGAACTGGCCATGCTGGCGGCGCAGTTCGCCGCCATCCGCAAGCTGCGCGGCAAACGTTGATGCCGCTACGCGCCACCGGGTACAAGGGCCGTTGCTAGCGGCCCTTTTTTGTCTCCAGCCATGACTGCTGCCGCTCCCGTTGACATGCTGGTGATCGGCGGCGGCATCAACGGCACCGGCATTGCCCGCGACGCGGCGGGTCGCGGACTCAAGGTGGTGCTGGTCGAGAAAGACGACCTTGCCGCGCACACCAGCTCTTCCAGCAGCAAGCTGATACACGGCGGGCTGCGCTATCTCGAGCAATATGATTTCCGTCTCGTCGCGGAGGCGCTGACCGAGCGCGAAATTCTGCTGAACATCGCGCGGCACTTGGTGTGGCCGGCCCGTTTCATCATGCCGCATGTACCCGAGCTGCGGCCGCGCTGGATGATCCGCGCGGGATTGTTTCTCTACGACCACCTGGCGCGACGGACCAGCCTGCCGGGGTCGCATGCCGTGCGCCTGGACATTCCGCCATACAACTCCGGGCTGAAACCGCAATTCAGGCACGGGTTCATTTATTCCGATTGTCGCGTAGACGATGCGCGGCTGGTGGTCATCAATGCGATGGATGCGCGCCGGCGCGGCGCGGAAATCCTGACCCGGACCGAATGCCTGTCTGCGCACCGCGAAGACCATGGCTGGACGGTGAAGCTGCATGGCGGCCGGGAAATCCGCGCCCGCACCATCGTCAACGCCGCCGGGCCATGGGTGAAGCGCGTGCTGAATGAGCGTCTCGGACAGCCCAGCAATGATGGCGTCAAGCTCGTCAAAGGCAGCCACATTGTGCTGCCGCAGCTCTACCGGGGCGACCATGCCTTCATCCTGCAGAACGACGACCGGCGCGTGGTATTCATGATTCCCTACGGTGAGCGGCACACGCTGGTCGGCACCACGGATGTGCCGCTGGCAGGTGATCCGGTGGCGCAGGCGAGCGACGCGGAAGTCGAGTATTTGTGCCGCGCCGCGGGGCGCTATTTGCAGCAGCCGGTGGAACCGGCGCAAGTGGTCTGGCGCTATGCGGGCGTGCGGCCGCTGTACGACGACGGCAGCAATGACCCGTCGGCGATCACGCGCGACTATACCCTGCGCGTCGATGATGACGCGGGCGCTGCTCCGGTGTTGTCAATTTATGGCGGCAAGGTGACGACTTACCGGCGTCTGGCCGAACACGCGATGCACAGGCTGGCGCCGTATTTCCAGGGGCTCAAGGCAGACTGGACTGCGACGGAGCCGTTGTTGGGCGGAGATTTTGCGGGCGCCAGCCGCGAACAGGCGCGTGATGCGCTGTTCGCCCGCTACCGCCATCTGCCGCAGGAGGTGCTGCGCGGTCTGTTCAGAAGGCACGGGATGCTGGCTTACGCGGTACTCGATGGCGCCGCGTCGATAGCCGGTCTGGGGGAGGATTTTGGTGCCGGGCTTTATGCGCGCGAAGTCGATTACTTCATCAAGAACGAGTGGGCGCATATGGCAGAGGATGTGCTGTGGCGCCGGACCAAGTGCGGCCTGCATCTGACACCGGCGCAACAACAAGCGGTCGGGGACTATGTAAAACAGCGCGTAAGCTGATGTTTATGCGATAATTTTCGGATGCGCACCCAGGTTGTCATCCTTGCCGCCGGTCAGGGCAAACGTATGCATTCCGATTTGCCCAAGGTTTTGCACACGCTGGCCGGCCGGTCGCTGCTGGCCCATGTCGTCGCCACGGCCCGCGGCATTGCCGCAGAGCAGATTTGCATCGTGCATGGGCACGGCGGCGACCGGGTGCAGGCGGCGCTGTCCGGCAAGGATCTCGTATATGCGCTGCAGTCGCCGCAACGGGGTACCGGACACGCGTTGCAGCAGGCGCTGCCCCGTCTGACCAGGGCCCCGGTCACGCTGGTGCTCTACGGCGATGTGCCGCTGGTGCGCGCCGAAACGCTGCGCATATTGCTCGAAGCGGCCGAAGGATGCGTAGCCGTGCTGACCGCCGACATGGAGGATCCGTCCGGGTATGGCCGCATATTGCGCAACAAGGCCGGCCGCGTGACCGGCATCGTCGAAGAAAAAGACGCCACGGCGGCGCAGCGGCGCATCTGCGAAATCAATACCGGGATCATGGCGCTGCCTACGGCGCGGCTGGGATCATGGCTGTCGAAACTGAAAAACAAAAACACGCAAAAAGAGTATTACCTGACGGACGTCATTGCCCTGGCCGTCAAGGATCGCGTACCGGTATTCGGCATCAAGGCCGCGGATGCCGGCGAAACGCTGGGCATCAACAGCCGCGCGCAGCTCGCGCAGCTTGAGCGAACTTATCAGTGGCAGCAGGCGTCGCGCCTGCTCGACGCCGGCGTGATGCTGATGGATCCGTTGCGCTTCGATTTGCGCGGAGCACTGGAATGCGGCCGTGATGTGCAGATCGACGTCAATTGCCTGTTTGAAGGCGAGGTTGCGCTTGCCGATGGCGTCAGCATCGGCGCTCACTGCGTACTGAAAGATGTCGTCATCGGCGCCGGCACGCGCATCGAACCGTTCTCGCATCTCGACGGTGCGCAGATCGGCGCGCAGTGCCGCATCGGGCCTTATGCGCGCATCCGGCCCGGCACGCGCCTTGCCGCAGAGGTGCATATCGGCAATTTTGTCGAAATCAAGGCCAGCGAACTGGGCAGCGGCTCCAAGGCGAATCATCTGGCGTACGTCGGCGACGCCACCGTGGGCCGCAACGTCAACATCGGCGCCGGCACCATCACCTGCAATTATGACGGCGCCAGCAAGCATCGCACCGTCATTGAAGACGATGTGCATATCGGCTCCGACGTACAGCTCGTCGCGCCGGTGCGCGTGGCGCGCGGCGCGACGGTCGGCGCCGGTACAACGGTGTGGAAAGACACGCCGGCCGGCGGGCTGGTCATCAATGCCAAGACACAGGAACACCGCGCCGGATGGCAGCGTCCGCGCAAAAAAACGACCAAGAGCAAATCGTGACGGAGCGCGGATAACGCATGTGCGGAATTGTCGGTGCTATCGCCACCCGCGACGTCGTCCCGATCCTGATCGAGGGTCTGAAGCGCCTCGAATACCGCGGCTATGATTCGGCCGGCATTGCGGTAATCCACGGCAGCTTGCAGCGCATCCGCAGCACCGGGCGCGTCGCCGAGCTGGAGCGCCTCGCGCAGGCGGGTAACGTGACCGGATCCATCGGTATTGCCCATACGCGCTGGGCCACGCATGGTGCGCCATCCGAAAAAAATGCGCATCCGCATGTGTCGGGCGGAGTCTCGGTCGTGCATAACGGCATTATCGAAAATCATGATGAACTGCGCGAAAAACTGCGCGGTCTCGGCTACAACTTCGTGTCCGATACCGATACCGAAGTCATCGCACATCTGGTGCATCTGCATCTGGCGCAGTGCGGCGATCTGTTCGCGGCGGTTCGCAGCAGCCTGCGCGAACTGGTCGGCGCTTATGCGATTGCCGTGATCAACGAGGCGGATGATTCGCAGCTGGTGGTCGCACGCATGGGGGCGCCGCTGCTGCTCGGGTTGGGCAGCGGCGAGAATTTCGCGGCGTCCGATGCCTCGGCGCTGGTGCAGGTCACGCAGCGCGTGGTTTACCTGGAAGAAGGCGATTGCGCAGAACTGACCCGCGACCGTATTCGCATTATTGATGCCGGCGGACAGCCGGTTGTGCGTAAAGAGCAGATCACCGAATTGACCGCGGCGGCGGTCGAGCTGGGGCCGTACCGGCATTACATGCAGAAGGAAATTTTCGAGCAGCCGATGGCGGTCGCCAACACGCTGGAAATGGTGACCGGTGCGCGTGCTGTGGTACCCCACTTATTCGGCGCCGGCGCGGACAAAATATTCAATAAAATCAACAGCTTGGTGATACTGGCCTGCGGCACCAGCTATCACGCCGGCCTGGTGGCGCGCTACTGGATCGAAGCCGTCGCCGGCCTGCCCTGCACGGTCGAGATCGCCAGTGAATACCGCTATCGCGAAGCCTGCAGCGATCCCGATGCGCTGGTGGTGACGATTTCGCAGTCGGGGGAAACCGCGGACACGCTGGCTGCCCTGCAATATGCGAAGTTGCGCGGCCATCGCCACAGTCTGGCGATTTGCAATGTGCCGGAGTCGGCGCTGGTGCGCGCATCGGATCTGCGCTTTCTGACCCGCGCCGGACCGGAAATCGGCGTCGCCTCGACCAAGGCGTTCACGACGCAACTTGCAGCACTGGTGTTGCTGACCCTGGCGCTGGCCAAACAGCGCGGCCGGCTTGCTCCGGACCGGGAAGCGGAGTTTTTGCATGCGTTGCGCCATTTGCCCGCGGCGTTATCCCATGTGCTGCAGGTGGAGCCGCAGATTGCAGTCTGGGCGGAACGGTTTTCCCGCAAGGAACACATGCTGTTCCTGGGCCGCGGCATCCATTATCCGATCGCCATGGAAGGTGCGCTGAAGATCAAGGAGATTTCATACATCCACGCCGAAGCCTATGCGGCCGGCGAACTGAAGCATGGCCCGCTGGCGCTGGTGGATCGCAACATGCCGGTGGTGGCCGTGGCGCCCAAGGATGCGCTGCTGGAAAAACTGAAATCAAATCTGCAGGAAGTACGGGCGCGCGGTGGCGAGCTGTATGTGCTGGCCGATCAGGATGCCCGCATCGCGCCCAGTGACGGCGTGCATGTGATCCAGATGCCCGATCATGCCGGGCTGCTGTCGCCGATCCTGCATACCGTGCCGTTGCAGTTGCTGGCCTATCACACGGCGCTGCGGCGCGGCACCGACGTGGACAAGCCGCGCAATCTCGCCAAATCCGTTACGGTCGAATAGCGGCGGTTGTCCGGCTGCTACCGGGCAGGATGCGGGGTCAGCGGGTGCCGGGCTGAGTGGCGGATAGACTGCGCGCCATGCGCACCAGCCGGTCGAGCAAAGGCATCATGTCTTCGATCGTGCCGGCCATGTTGCCGGAGGTCAGGTAATGGCCGTTGACCACCAGCGACGGCGTGCCTTCGATGCTGTAAGCGCGGGTCAGTAGCGCAGCCTGTTCCACTTTGCGAGTGACGGCCGCTGAAGTATAGGCTTCGTCCCAGCGTTCGCGGGCGATGCCGTGGCGCACCGCCCATTCGGACATGACCTCGGGCCGGCTCATGTGCAGCTCTTCAACGTGATAGCTGCGATAAACCTGCTGGTGCAGCCGCTCCGCTTCGCCCAGCGCTTCCAGCGTGTAGTAAATGCGCGCATGCGGCGCCCAGCTGTCGCGCAGGATGGCGGGGATGCGGCGTATGGTGACATCCGCCGGTTTGCGGCGTATCCATTGCTCCAGCGACGGTTGCAGATTGTTGCAGTGGGGACAGCCGTACCAGAAAAAATCAATGACCTCGATGCCGCTGGCCACGCTGACCGGCTGGGCGCGGATCAGGCGATAGTCGATTTCGGCACGCAGCGGCGGCAGGATCTGCGCCGAAACTTGTGCCGAAACCCAGGGCGCGAACAGCAGGGTAATCAGCGCCGCGGCCAGCCGCCCCGGCAGCCCGCGGCACACGGGTTATCTGCTCCCCTTGGACTTGCGCGCTTCGGCGATCAAGCCATCGACGATCTGGAAAAAACGCTCGTAATCAACGGTGCGGTCGGCCTTGAGGGCCATCGACGGCGAGGTGAGATATTTGCCGTCGATCACCAGGGCCGGCGTACCCGGGATGTCGAATTTGCGCGTCAGTTCGATGGAGCGCTGCGTGCGGCCGTTGATGCCGAAGGAGTTGTAGGTGTCGGTGAATTTCTTGCGGTCTACGCCTTTGCTCGCGGCCCAGTCAAAAATGGCGTTGGCATCCTGCAGGCGGATATTCTTCCGGTGCAGCGTCTCGAATACATCCTGATGCAGCTTGTCGACCAGCCCCATGGCTTCGAGCGTGTAGTAGGTACGCGTCAGCGGCAGCCATGAATCCTGGAATACGGCGGGAACGCGCTTGAAATCCACCTCCGCCGGCTTGCGTTTCAGCCACGCCTCCAGGGGCGGCTGCAGGTTGTTGCAATGAGGACAGCCGTACCAGAAAAACTCCAGCACTTCGATCTTTGCCGGATTATCCGTCGGCTGCGGCGGTTTGACCGGAATGTAATCCTTGCCGGCGGAGGGCTGGGCGGCAGCAGAAGCAGCAATGAACAGGCTGAAAAGCAGGCTGAAAAACAGGCCGGGAGTGATGCCCGCCAGCGCGCGTCCAGTGTATGAAATCAGTCGCATGATGTCTCCGGAATGACGTTATTTGTCGGCGTCGCGCACCTTGATCAGCGTGGTGTCGATACCGTTTTTCTTCAGAGTGTCCCGTGTGCGGTCGAGTTCCTCGACACTGCCATAAGGCCCGATACGCACACGATGCCACACGCCGCGGTCGGGCAGCGTGGTGGTCTGGATCGAGGCCTGCATGCCGATTAACGCAAGACGCGCTTTCAGGTTGTCAGCATCCGGCGCATTCTGGAACGCGCCGGCCTGCAGGTAAAACGATTCCCGCGGCTTGCCGGCAGCGCTTTTGGCGTCCTGCAGCTGCTGGTCGGTTGCCGGCTCTTCAACACCCGGCAGTATTTTGTAGAAATCGAAACGCGGTTTGGTTTCCGGGGATTTGCTGTTGTTGTCGGCGGATTTGGCCGGCTCCGCGGGGGCGGCTTTGGCCGGACCGGGCTTGGCCACGGGCGTTTTTTGCTGGAACGGGTTGGGCATCTTGTTGATATACCAGGCGACGCCCAGCGCGATGCCCAGCCCCATCACCAGTCCGATCAAAATGCCGATGAACAGCGATCCGCCGCCGCTGCGGGAACCGCCCTTGCGTTCACTGCCTTTGTAGTCTTTGCTCACGAGGTAATCTTACATTTTTTCCGGGGCGGTCACACCCAGCAGGGCGAGGCCGTTGCGCAACACCTGGCGCACCGCGAGCGCCAGCGCCAGCCGGGCACGCGCCAGCGCGGCATCTTCCACCAGAAACCGCTCGGCGTTGTAGTAGCTGTGAAACTCGCCGGCGAGATCCTTCAGATAAAACGCCAGTATGTGCGGTGCCAGGTCGCGGGCCGCGGATTCGATGATGTCGGGGTACTCCATCAACTGCCTGAGCAGCGCCGCTTCATGGGTGGATACCAGCGGCGACAGGTCTGCTGCAAGCAGGACGGCATGATCGCCGCTCCATTGCGCGAGTACGCTGCAGACGCGGGTGTGTGCGTACTGGATGTAGTACACGGGGTTGTCGTTGCTCTGCGACTTGGCGAGATCCAGATCGAAATCGAGATGCTGGTCGCTTTTGCGCAGCACGTAGAAAAACCGCGCCGCATCATTGCCGACCTCGCCGCGCAGTTCGCGCAGCGTGACAAACTCGCCGGAGCGGGTGGACATCGAGAGTTTCTGGCTGTTGCGGTAAAGCACGGCGAACTGGACCAGGGAGACATTGAAGCGCGAGGTATCCAGCCCCAGTGCTTCCAGCGCGCCCTTGACCCGCGGAATGTAGCCGTGATGGTCGGCGCCCCAGACATCAATGACCAGATCAAAGCCGCGCTGGAATTTGTCGAGGTGGTAGGCGATGTCGCTGGCGAAATAGGTGTATTGCCCGTTTTCGCGCTGTACGACCCGGTCTTTTTCGTCGCCGAAGGTGGTCGAGCGGAACCACGTGGCGCCATCCTTGACGTACAGATGCCCGCGCCGCTCCAGCTCGCGCACGGCGCTGTCCACGCGCTGCGAGGTGAATAACGAGCGTTCCGAATACCACTGGTCGAACGTCACGCCGAATTGCGTAAGGTCTTCGCGGCAATCGTCGAGTTGCTGCGTCAGCGCGTGGTGATGCACGACTTCGTAATCCGCGCCGAGCAGTATTTTGGCTCTGGCAATCAACGCGTCGAGATGAAGCTCTCTCGCGTTTTTCGCTTCGTCGTCTTCACGTGCCGCATCAGGCAACGGCGGCACGTCGTGCTGCACTGCGCCTGCGCTGTGCTTGTATTTCGCCCCCTGTGCCGCAGCCAGCTGCCGCGCCATATCCGTAACGTATGCACCCTGATAGGCATTGGGCGGGAATGGAACAACTACGTTGTGCAATTCCAGATAGCGCAACCACGTTGACAGCGCCAGGATGTCCATCTGCCGCCCGGCGTCGTTGACGTAATACTCTCGCGACACGTCGTAACCTGCGACCGCCAGCACGTTGGCGACACTCGCGCCGTACGCCGCGCCGCGCCCGTGACCGACATGCAACGGCCCGGTCGGGTTGGCGGATACGAACTCGACCAGCGTTTTCCTGCGCTGCCCCGTGTCGCTTGCGCCGTAACCTGCGCCAGCATCGAGCACGCGCCGGATCACCTGCTGTTTGTAGGACAGCGTCAGAAACAGATTGATGAAGCCGGCGCCGGCGATTTCGGCCTTTTCCACATGCGGCGACGCCGGCAGGGCGGCGACCAGTTGCTGCGCAATGGCCCGCGGATTGGCACGCAGTTCCTTGGCGAGCTGCAATGCGATGTTGCAGGCAAAGTCGCCGTGCTGCGCCAGTTTGGGCCGGTCGAGCACAATGGCGGCGGCCGTGCTTGCCGGAGCAACCTGTATCAGCGCGTGGCGGATCAGTCCGGCAAGCAGCGTCCGTGCGTCGGCGGGTACAGAGGTCATTTCAGCGCAGTGGAGTTGAGCACAGGAGCGGGCAGCGATCGTATTTTCATTAGCCGCTTTTGTTCACATTTGGCTGCTGAAAAGTGCGCAATTCTAGCACGCGCCGCAGTCAAAACTCCGCCGGATCGACATCGAGCGCCCAGCGTACCGCAGTGGCGCCGGGCTCGGCCAGACGGAGCTGCCATGCATTCAGAAACGCACGCAGATCCGCGCGGGTGGTGGCCTGCACCAGCAGGTGCGCGCGTTCGCGACCCGCCTTGCGCATCATGTTGGCGGGAACCGGTTCGTAGATGGTGACGACCGGTTTGATTTTGCGCGCGGCATGCGCTGCGCGCTCCAGAAACTGCAGCACGGATTTCAGTTCCCGCGCCTCCGCGCGCAGCAGGGCCTGGTGCATGTAGGGCGGGAAACCGGCTTGCCGGCGTTCCGCGAGCATTTCGCGGGCAAAGGCATCAAAGTTCTGATCGCGCAACGCGCGATACAACGGGTGATCCGGGAATTGCGTCTGCACCAGCACCGCGCCCTGCGTCGCGCCCCGTCCGGCGCGGCCCGCCACCTGCGTCAACAGCGCATACAGCCGTTCCGCCGCGCGAAAATCCATGCTGTAGAGCATGCTGTCGGTGTTGACGATGCCGACCAGATTCAGATGCGGAAAGTCATGGCCTTTGGCCAGCACCTGGGTGCCGACCAGGATATCCACCGAACGATCGTGGATGCGTTCGCGCATGTCCTGCCAGGAAGCCTTGGCGCGCAATGTGTCGCGGTCGATACGCAGGATGCGGGCTTTGGGGAAATGCCGGACCAGCGCGGCTTCGATGCGTTGTGTGCCCTGCCCGACCGGCGCCAGATCGGCGTCACCGCATTCAGGACAGACGGCAGGCACGGGGCTCACATGGCCGCAATGGTGGCAACGCAATTGATGATCGCGCTGATGGAGCACCAGCCGCGCCGAGCAGCGCCGGCAGTCGGACATCCAGCCGCAACTGCCGCACATCAGCACCGGGGCAAAACCGCGCCGGTTGATGAACACCATGCTTTGTTCGCCGCGGTCGAGACGCTTGCCGATGGCCGCCAGCAGCGGCGCGGATAGACCCTCGTCGGCGCGGTGTTGCCGCAGATCGATGCAGGCGATGGCTGGCGGCTGCGCATTGATCCGGTCTTTCAGCGTCAGCAGTTGATAGCGGCCCTCGATGGCGTTGCGGTAGGTTTCCAGTGCCGGGGTGGCCGAGCCGAGCACCACCGGCACGCCCGCGTGGCGGGCGCGCACCACGGCGAGATCGCGAGCCGAGTAGCGGAAACCCTCGCCCTGCTTGAACGATGCGTCATGTTCTTCGTCAACAATGATCAGGGCCAGCGCCGGCAGCGGCGTAAACACGGACAACCGCGTACCGAGCACGATGCGCGCCTGCCCGCGGTGCGCCGCCTGCCAGCGCGTTGCGCGCTCGCCGTCGGCGAGGCCGCTGTGCAAAGTCACGACCCGGACGGCGGGAAAACGGGCGATGACCAGAGACTCGAGCTGCGGCGTCAGCGCGATTTCCGGCACCATCAGCAGGATTTGCCCGCCCCGCGTCAGCGCTGCCGCGATGGCATGCAGATAAACCTCGGTTTTTCCGCTGCCGGTAATGCCCAGCAGCAGCAGTGCCTGATACCCGCCCAGTGCACCGGTGATGGCTTCCGCCGCCGTTTTTTGTTCGGCGGTCAGCGTCGGCGCAGGATCTGCCGCGGCGTGTTTACCGGCGATGGTCGCGGGTGCGGACACGGGTTGCACCCATTGCTCTGCCAGGAACAGCTTCAGGGCGGCACGCGACGCATTCCCCAGGCCACGCAGCGTCGCCGCATCCACGACCGGGGTCGCGCGCAGCAGCATCAGCAGCGCGCGACGGGCGCGGGCCCGCGCGGGCAAAGCATCGATATCGGCAGCGCGACCGGCATCGGTCAGCGCATAGGCCGCAGGCTCCGCGGCGCGTGTGCGTATGCGGCGCAACGCCGCGGGCAGCGTGGCCATGACCACCGCGCCCAGTGGATGCACGTAGTAGCCGGCGGCAAATTCCAGCAGGCGCAGATCGGCGCGCTGCAGCAGCGGTTCCCGGTCCAGCAAGGTGATGACGCGCTTGAGGCGGCTTTCCGCGATTTCACTTTCCGCCGGTCGCGCGACCACAATGCCCACTTGTTGCCGGCGCCCGAACGGCACCAGTACGCGTGCGCCGATGCGCACCGCCGGGTCATCGCAGCGATAGTCGAACAGGCGCGCCACCGGAACATCAAGCGCAACGCGGATCAGGGTCATTAAAGTTAGCGCACAGTGTTCAAGCGGATTATCAGAGTCGCCGCCAACTGGTTAGCCGGCAAGGAGTTTTTCCCGGCGGGCGCGGCTGTGGATAACCTTGTTGATGAACATACAGACCTTTCCGGCAATCATCGCCGCGCTTTCCAGACAGGCCGGGCGTCAAACCGGAAAATGTATAAAAAATCGTTATAAAACAACAAGATACGATAAATTGCCGGGGGTGCGCCCGGCAATGCCGGTCAGCACTACCTGCGTAACTCCTTGCTGTGCATAAGATTTTTGGCCCGGCACTGCGGCGATCAGCTCAATGATACGCGCGGCTCAGCGCATGGACGGCCTCGACCAGCGCGGCGACATGCTCCGGCGGCGTGAATTGCGAGACGCCGTGGCCCAGATTGAACACATGGCCCGCGCCGCGGCCGTACTGTTCCAGCACCTGGCCGGCCTGCGCCGCAATGGTGGCCGGGTTGCTGAACAAAATGGCCGGATCCAGATTGCCCTGCAGCGCGACTTGATTGCCAATGCGTTGCCGCGCTGCGGTGAGGTTCACGGTCCAGTCGAGTCCGACGGCATTGCAGCCGATGGCCGCGATATCTTCCAGCCACAGACCGCCGCCCTTGGTAAATACGATGCTGGGCACGACCTGTCCGTTCCATTCGCGATGCAGCCCGGCGATGACGCGCCGCAGATACTCCAGAGAGAATTCGCGGTAGGCGGCATCGGACAGCGCACCGCCCCAGGTATCGAACACCATGACGGCCTGGGCGCCGGCTTCGATCTGCGCGTTGAGGTAGGCGATGACCGACTGTGCGTTGATGTCGAGCACCTGATGCAGCAGGTCCGGGCGCGCATAGAGCATGGTCTTGATGGTGCGGAAATCCTCACTGCCGCCGCCTTCAATCATGTAACAGGCCAGCGTGTACGGGCTGCCGGAAAAACCGATCAATGGCACGGTGTTGTTCAGCGCCTGGCGAATCTGTCTGACCGCATCGAGTACATAGCCCAGCGTTGCGCGCGGCTCCGGCACGCGCAGCCGGCGGATGGCGGCCTCGTCGCGCAAGGGACGTTCGAATTTCGGGCCTTCGCCTTCAACAAAATACAGACCCAGACCCATCGCATCGGGAACGGTCAGGATGTCTGAAAAAAGAATGGCGGCATCCAGCGGAAAACGGGCAAGCGGCTGCAGGGTGACTTCTGTCGCCAGATCGGGATTTTTCGCCAGCGCCAGAAAACTGCCGGCACGCTGCCGCGTGGCATTGTATTCCGGCAGATAACGACCCGCCTGGCGCATGATCCACACCGGCGTGTACGGTGTCGGCTGCCGCAGCAGGGCGCGGATGAAGGTGTCGTTCTTTAGCATCAGGAATGAGGAATGAGGAATGAGGAATGAGGAATGAGGATGGGTTACCGGGACTCACTCAATCCTCAATCCTGATCTTAGCGCGGCAATTCCGTGAATCCCATCAGGAACTCATCCACCGCCCGGGCACATTGCCGGCCTTCGCGGATGGCCCATACCACCAGCGACTGGCCGCGGCGCATGTCGCCGGCAGCGAATACCTTGGCGACCGAAGTCTGGTAGTTGTCGGTATTGGCCGCGACGTTGCTGCGGTTGTCCTTCGCGACCCTCAGTTGTTGCAGCAACCCGTCCTGCTGCGGTCCCACGAAACCCATGGCCAGCAGCACCAGATCGGCTTTCAGGGTGAATTCCGATCCCGGTATTTCCTGCATCTGGCCGTTTTTCCATTCGACGCGTACCGCCACCAGTTTCTCGACCCTGCCCTTGCTGCCTTCGAAACGCTTGGTGGCCACCGCCCAGTCGCGCTGGCAGCCTTCCTCATGCGAGCTGGAAGTGCGCAGCTTGACCGGCCAGTAGGGCCAGACCATGGCTTTGTTTTCCTGCACCGGCGGTTGCGGCAGCAGTTCGAACTGGATGATGGACGCTGCGCCATGCCGGTTCGACGTGCCCACGCAGTCCGACCCGGTGTCGCCGCCGCCGATGACCACCACGTGCTTGCCAGTGGCCTTGATCTGGTCGGGGACTTTGTCGCCGGCAACGACCTTGTTCTGTTGCGGCAGGAATTCCATTGCAAAATGCACGCCGGCAAGTTCACGGCCCGGCACCGGCAGGTCGCGCGGTTTTTCCGCCCCACCCGCCATGACCACTGCATCAAATTCTTCGATCAGTTTTTGCGCCGGAACCGTATGGCCGATGTCCTGCCCGGTACGGAACTCTACGCCTTCACCGTACATCTGCTCCATGCGCCGGTCGATCAGCGATTTTTCCATCTTGAAATCGGGAATGCCGTAACGCAGCAATCCGCCCGCGCGATTCTCTTTCTCGAACACGACCACGGCATGGCCCGCACGCGCCAGTTGCTGCGCACACGCCAGACCGGCGGGGCCCGAACCGATCACGGCCACTTTTTTCCCGGTCTTGCGCAAGGACGGCTGCGGCACCACCCAGCCCGATTCCCAGCCCTTGTCGATGATCGCGTGTTCGATGGACTTGATGCCGACGGGATCATTGTTGATATTGAGCGTGCAGGCTGCTTCGCACGGCGCCGGGCAGACGCGCCCGGTGAATTCCGGGAAATTGTTGGTCGAATGCAGCGTGTCGAGCGCGCGCCGCCAGCCCTGCTTGAAAACGAGGTCGTTCCAGTCCGGAATGATGTTGCTGACCGGGCAGCCGCTCATGCAGAACGGTGTGCCGCAGTCCATGCAACGCGCGCCCTGCACGCCGGCTTGCTCGTCGGTCAAATGGCCGACGAATTCGCGGTAGTGCTTCACGCGCGTGCCTTTGTCTTCGGCAGCTTCCGTCAGCCGCTCATATTCCAGAAATCCAGTGACTTTGCCCATGGCTGTCTTATGGTAAGTAATTGTTTTTAAGCAACTTTTTTGTGGCTGGCGGCCATCTCGCCGAGTGCGCGCCGGTATTCGTTCGGGAACACCTTGACGAATTTGCCGCGCGCCGCGGCCCAGTCGTCCAGAATCTGCCGGGCACGCACGCTGCCGGTGAGCCGCGCATGGTTGTCGATGAGGCGCCTGGCGATGACTTCGTCAGCTTCGCCGTCGTGCCACAGGTCGCGCGTCAATTTGGCCTCCTGTTCCGCTTCGGTGAGCAGTGGCTCCAGTTTCACCATGGTGGTGTTGCAATGCGCGGCAAAGCGGCCGTCTTCGTCATAGACATAGGCGATGCCGCCCGACATGCCGGCGGCGAAGTTGCGGCCGGTGGCGCCGAGCACGATCACCGTGCCGCCGGTCATGTACTCGCAGCCGTGATCGCCGACGCCTTCGACCACCGCGTTCGCGCCGGAGTTGCGCACCGCAAAGCGTTCCCCGGCGACGCCGCGGAAATAGGCTTCGCCGGCGATGGCGCCGTACAGCACGACGTTGCCGGTGATGATGTTCTGTGTCGGTTCGCCGCGGAATTTGGGCGACGGCTGCACAATGATGCGCCCGCCGGACAGCCCCTTGCCGCAGTAGTCGTTGGTATCGCCGATCAGTTCCAGCGTGATGCCGCGCGCGAGGAATGCGCCCATGCTCTGCCCCGCTGAACCGGCAAAGCGCACGCGGATGGTGTCATCCGGCATGCCTTCATGTCCGTATTTTTTCGCAATCTCGCCCGAGAGCATGGTACCCACGGTGCGGTTGATGTTGCGTATCGGCATTTCGATGGTGACTTTTTCGCCGCGGGAGAGCGCCGGCTGCGCGAGCTCGATCAGGCGGTGGTCAAGCGCCTTGTCGAGGCCGTGATCCTGATTCTCGACGTGGTAGCGCGCCACTTCCGGCCCGATCTGCGGCTGATGGAAAATGCGGCTGAAATCAAGCCCGCGCGCCTTCCAGTGCGCAATGCCCTTGCGCGTATCGAGCAGGTCAGAGCGTCCGATCAGTTCGTTGAAGGTGCGGATGCCCAGTTTTGCCATCAGCGCGCGGATTTCCTCGGCGACGAAGAAAAAGTAATTGATGACATGTTCCGGTTTTCCGGCGAATTTTTTGCGCAGCACCGGATCCTGCGTGGCCACACCGACCGGACAGGTATTGAGATGGCATTTGCGCATCATGATGCAGCCCTGGGTGACCAGCGGCGCGGTGGCAAAGCCGAATTCATCGGCACCGAGCAAGGCGCCGATGACTACATCGCGCCCCGTCTTCATCTGGCCGTCGACCTGCACCGCAATACGGCTGCGCAGGCGGTTCAGCACCAGTGTCTGCTGTGTTTCGGCGAGACCCAGTTCCCACGGCGTACCGGCATGCTTGATCGACGACCAGGGGCTCGCGCCGGTGCCGCCGTCATGGCCGGAAATGGTGACGTGGTCAGCCTTGGCTTTGGCGACGCCCGCAGCCACCGTGCCGACGCCGACTTCCGATACCAGCTTGACGCTGATCGAGGCGGCGGTGTTGCTGTTTTTCAGGTCATGAATCAGTTGCGCCAGATCCTCGATCGAATAGATGTCGTGGTGCGGCGGCGGTGAAATCAACTCGACCCCCGGCGTCGAATAGCGCAGTTCGGCGATGTATTCCGACACTTTGCGGCCGGGCAGTTGCCCGCCCTCGCCGGGCTTTGCGCCCTGCGCCATCTTGATCTGGATCTGCTCGGCGCTGGCGAGGTATTCGGCAGTGACGCCAAAGCGGCCCGATGCGACCTGCTTGATTTTCGATTTCAGTGAGTCGCCTGCGCGCAGCTCGGCGTAGTTTTCCACGCGTGAGGCCCCCAGCTTCGATTGCAGCGTCTCGCCGGCCTTGACCGGCGCGTAACGCTTGCGGTCTTCGCCGCCCTCGCCGGTATTGGATTTGCCGCCGATCCG
The DNA here is from genome assembly GCA_964486865.1 of uncultured Bordetella sp. Taxonomy (GTDB): domain Bacteria; phylum Pseudomonadota; class Gammaproteobacteria; order Burkholderiales; family SG8-41. The sequence continues at coordinate 29,397 of CAZAOZ010000003.1, read as the reverse complement.
GTTCATGGCGATAGCCAGTGAAGTGTGGGCTTCGGTCGAAATGGAGCCCAGCGACATGGCGCCGGTGGAAAAACGCCTGACGATGTCCGCCGCCGGCTCAACTTCTTCGATCGGCACAGGCGTACAACGATGGAAGCGGAATTCGAACAGCCCGCGGAAGGTCATGTGCCGCGCCGACTGGTCGTTGATGATGTCCGCGTATTCCTGATAGGTGGCCGCGCTGTTGGCGCGCGCCGCATGCTGCAGCTTGGCGATCGCATCCGGCGTCCACATGTGTTCCTCGCCGCGCACGCGCCATGCATATTCACCGCCGGCATCCAATTCGCCCGCCAGCACCGGATCGCCGCCGAACGCGCTGAGATGGGTGCGGATGGCTTCTTCTGCGACTTCAAAGACGCCGATGCCGCCGACATTGGATGCAGTGCCCGCGAAATACTGGTCGATCAGCGGGCGCGACAGGCCGATGGCTTCGAAAATCTGCGCGCCGGTGTACGACATATAGGTCGAGATGCCCATCTTCGACATGACCTTGCGCAGGCCCTTGCCCACGGCTTTGACGAAATTCTTGATCGCCTTGTGGCCATCGACGTTCGCGCCCAGTTGCCCGCTGTCGGCGACCTGCAGTACGGTTTCCAGCGCCAGATAGGGATGCACTGCTTCCGCGCCATAGCCGCCGAGCAGCGCGAAGTGATGCACTTCCCGCGCCGAGCCGGTTTCCACGACCAGGCCGGCAGTGGTGCGCAGGCCTTTATTGACCAGGTGATGATGGATGGTCGATAACGCGAGCAGCGCCGGGATCGCCACGTGGTCGCGGTCGATGTGGCGGTCCGAAATAATGATGATCGAGTAACCCGTGCGTACCGCGTCCTCGGCTTGGGCCGCGAGACTGGCCAGTCTCGCTTCAGTCGCTTCCTTGCCCCAGGCAACGGGGTAGGTGATATCGAGTTCGAAGGACTTGAACTTGCCGTCGGTGTAGGCCTCGATGTGGCGGATCTTTTCCATCTCGTAGAAATCCAGCACCGGCTGGCTGACTTCAAGACGGATCGGCGGATTGGTTTCATCAACGCCAAGCAGATTCGGTTTCGGGCCGATGAAGGACACCAGCGAAGTCACCAGCTCTTCGCGAATGGGATCGATCGGCGGATTCGTTACCTGCGCAAAGAGCTGTTTGAAGTAGTTATATAACCCCTTGTTTTTATTTGATAAAACAGCCATCGGTGAATCGTTGCCCATGGAACCGACCGGTTCTTCACCATTGCTGGCCATCGGCAGCAGCAGGAATTTCAGATCTTCCTGCGTGTAACCGAAAGCCTGCTGGCGGTCGAGTAGCGGCACACTGCTCCGTTCGGGTTGCACTTTCTGGCTTTCGACGTCATCGAGCTTGACGCGAATGCGCTCCATCCATTCGGCGTACGGCTTGGCCGACGCGAGCGATTCCTTCAATTCCTTGTCGTCGATGATGCGGCCTTTTTCGAGATCGACCAGGAACATTTTGCCGGGCTGCAGGCGCCATTTCTTGACGATTTTTTCTTCCGGGATGGGCAGGCAGCCGCATTCCGAACCCATGATGACGAGATCATCGTCGGTAACAATGTAGCGCGCCGGCCGCAGGCCGTTGCGGTCCAGCGTGGCGCCGATCTGGCGGCCATCAGTGAAGGCAATGGCTGCGGGGCCGTCCCACGGTTCCATCATGGCCGCGTGATATTCGTAAAATGCGCGGCGGCTGGCATCCATCAGCGTATGGCCTTCCCACGCCTCGGGAATCATCATCATTACTGCGTGCGCGATGGAGTAACCGCCCATCACCAGCAGTTCCAGCGCGTTATCGAACGACGCTGAATCGGATTGCCCCGGGTAAATCAGCGGCCACAGCTTGTCGAGATCCTTGCCGAGCACCGGGCTGGAGATGGCGCCCTGGCGTGCGCGCACCCAGTTCACATTGCCGCGCACCGTATTGATCTCGCCGTTGTGCGCGATCATGCGGAACGGATGCGCGAGATCCCAGGTCGGAAAGGTGTTGGTCGAAAACCGCTGATGCACCAGCGCCAGCGCCGACACTACGCGTGGATCTTGCAGATCTTTGTAGTAAGTGCCGACCTGCGAGGGCAGCAGCATGCCTTTGTAAACGATGGTGCGCGCCGACATCGACGGCACCCAGAATTCGGTGCCGTGCGCGAGGTTCAGTCCGCGGAGCGCGTGGCCCGCGCTTTTGCGGATCACATAGAGCTTGCGTTCCAGCGCATCGGTGACGCGAATTGCGGAGCTGCGGCCGATGAACACCTGGCGGATCACCGGTTCGACTTTTTTCACGGATTCGCCGAGATCCGAGCTGTCGACGGGTACGTCGCGCCAGCCGAGCAGGGTCTGCCCTTCATCCTTGATCGCGCGCTCGATTTCGTATTCGCAGGCAAGACGGGATGCCGGTTCGCGCGGCAGGAACACCATGCCGATGCCGTAATGGCCGGGCGGCGGCAGCTTGACATTCTGCTTGGCCATTTCCTCGCGGAAAAACGCATCCGGGATCTGGATCAGGATGCCGGCGCCGTCGGAAGCCTTGGGGTCCGCGCCCACAGCGCCCCGGTGCGTCAGGTTGCGCAGGATGGTCAGCCCCTGCTCGATGATGTCGTGGCTTTTTTTGCCTTTGATGTTCGCGACAAAGCCGACGCCGCAGGCGTCGTGTTCATGGGCCCCGTCGTACAGGCCTTGGGGTTCCGGCAGGTTTGGGTGAGCCATCAGCAGCCTCGTCAAAAACACATTGATTATCAATAAGTTACAGCGACATTTTGGGCGCCGCCACAACGCCTGAATCTCAATGCACGAAAAACAGAGTGAAACCCGACGAGTTTACCTGCATCAGCGGTAGGCGACAACGGCCGGCGGCCCGAAAATACCTGGGAAAATCTCAGCTGACGTCGATGGTAAACAGGCGCCGGTGTTCGGCGATCGCGTAGCGATCGGTCATGCCGGCAATGTAGTCGGCGATGGCCCGTGCCGTGCCGGTTTTGGAGCGCGCCTGAAATTCCGGCGGCAACAGGCCGGGTTCAGCCAGAAAGGCCTGGAACAATTCGGTGACGACCCGGCGCGCCTTGGCGCTCATCCGCGATACGCGGTAATGCCGGTAGAGATTGGCGCGCAGGAACTGTTTGAGTTCCACCTGTTCGCGCTGAATGCGTTCCGAGAAATGGATCATCGCCGGCGCGCGGCGGATCTCGTCGGTCGATTCCGGCGCTGTGTCGCGGATATTCGCAGCGCTCTGCCGGATCAGATCGGTCACCAATGTGTTGATCATGCGTCGCACCGTTTCATGCACCAGGCGCCGGCCCTCGATTTTCGGAAACGCCCGCAGAGCCTCACGCATATGGCGACGGAAGATGGCTACGGTCGATAACTGTTCCATGCTCAGCAGTCCCGACCGCAAGCCGTCATCAACGTCGTGATTGTTGTAGGCGATCTCGTCTGCAAGATTGGCGATCTGCGCTTCGAGTCCGGGGCGCTGGCGTCGCAGAAAACGTTCGCCGATGTCACCCAGCGTACGCGCATTTTTCGGCGAACAGTGCTTGAGTATGCCCTCGCGGGTTTCAAAGGTCAGGTTCAGGCCGTCGAATGCGCCATAGCGTTGTTCCAGCACATCGACCACCCGCAGCGACTGCAGATTGTGCTCGAAGCCGCCATAGGGGCGCATGCAGGCATTCAGCGCATCCTGCCCGGTGTGTCCGAATGGCGTGTGGCCGAGATCATGCGCCAGTGCGATGGCTTCCGTCAGGTCTTCGTCGAGGCGCAGGCTGCGGGCCACCGAGCGGCCGATCTGCGCGACTTCCAGACTGTGGGTCAATCGCGTGCGGAACAGGTCGCCCTCGTGATTGACGAATACCTGGGTCTTGTATTCGAGCCGCCGGAAGGCCGTAGAGTGGATGATCCGGTCGCGATCGCGCTGAAATTCACTGCGCCCGCGCGGCGGCGCTTCATGGAAGCGGCGGCCGCGTGTATGGGCCGGATCGGCGGCGTAGGGTGCGCGCTCAGACGGCATGAACGCCCTCGCCGCCAAGCACGATTGCCAGCGCTTCGCCCGGCACGGCTGCACTGATAAACGCATCGCCGATACGACGCAACAGGATGAAATGGATTTTGCCGCCCTCCACCTTCTTGTCGTGGCCCATCAGCTCGAGATAACGGTCCACACCGAGCGCGGGGCCCTGCACGGGCAGGTGCGCTCGCTGCAGCAGGTTGACGACCCGTTCCACACAGGCCGCGTCAACAAGGCCCATGCGCCGGGACACCCGCACCGCAATGGCCATGCCGGCGGCGACCGCTTCGCCGTGCAGCCATTCGCCGTAACCGAGGCCGGACTCAATGGCGTGCCCGAACGTGTGTCCAAAGTTGAGCAAGGCACGGGCGCCCTCGTCGCGCTCATCCTGCGCGACGACGGCGGCCTTGTTGCGGCATGACACCTCGATGGCGTGGGCCAGCGCGGCCGGGTCGCGTGCGGTCAGTTTTTCCATGTTGGCTTCAAGCCATTCGAAGAATGCGGCATCGCCAATCAGCCCGTATTTGATGATTTCGGCCAGGCCCGCCGACAGTTCGCGATCCGGCAGGGTTCTCAGCGTATCGGTGTCGGCAAGCACGACACGGGGTTGATAAAACGCCCCGATCATGTTCTTGCCGAGCGGATGGTTGATGGCCGTCTTGCCGCCGACCGACGAGTCCACCTGGGCCAGCAAAGTGGTCGGAATCTGGATAAACGGGGCGCCGCGCTGGAATACTGCCGCGGCAAAACCGGCCAAGTCGCCGATAACACCGCCGCCCAGCGCAATCAGCGTGGTCTTGCGCTCCGCGCGGTTCGTCAGCAGGGCATCGAAAATGCTGTTTAATGTGCGCCAGTCTTTATGTGCCTCGCCATCCGGCAGCACGATCGATTGCAGCGCAATGTTCCGTCCGGCAAGCGCGCGGAGCAGCACATCCAGATACAGCGGCGCGACCACGGTATTGGTAATGATCACCGCCTTGGGCTGCGGCAGATATTGTGCCAGCAGTTCGCCATTTGCGAGCAGCCCCGATCCTATATGTATCGGATAGCCGCGCTCGCCAAGTTCCACGCGCAGCGTTATTAATCCGGCATGGTTCATGCGTGGGAGCCTTCGGTATCACGTCCTTCCGCAACCGGCTCGGCCAGCAGCGCCTGGATATGCGAGGTCAGCGCCCCCACGCTTTGCGAACCCGTATCGACGATCAAATCGGCAATCTCGTGGTACAGCGGGTCGCGTTGCGCATGCAATTCGCGCAGTCGCGCCAGCGGGTTGGTGGTTTGCAATAAAGGGCGGTTGCGGTCACGGCGCGTACGCCGCCACAGATCTTCGGGGGTTGCGCGCAGATAGATGATGCGGCCGCCCGCGCGCAGACGGGCGCGGTTTGCCGCGGACAGCACGGCGCCGCCTCCCGTAGCCAGCACGATGCCCTGCAGGGCAGTCAGCTTCTCGATCATTTTCTCTTCGCGACCGCGAAAACCGGCCTCGCCCTCAATATCAAAAATAACGGGAATTTTGACGCCGGTAGCGCGCTCGATCTCTGCGTCGGAATCATGGAAATCCTTGCCCATCCGTTTGGCCAGCATGCGTCCGACGGAGGTCTTTCCGGCGCCCATCAGGCCCACCAGAAAGATGTTGTCCTGTTTATCGACAGGCATTGGAACCGGTGAATCACTTGTTGCCATGACGTGATTCTAGCGGAAGCCGCGTTTTTGCTGTGCGGCGCTGCGAGGCGGCAAAAAAAAGGCGGCGCATTCGCGCCGCCTTTGATGCCTTCGTCCCGTTCAGCGCAGCGTCACGCTGTCCTTCAGAACCTTGGGCGAGACGAAAATCAGCAGTTCGCGACGATCATCCACGCGCTGGTTGTTTTTGAACAGGAAGCCGACAAACGGCAGGTCGCCGAGCACCGGCACCTTGGTGGTTGTCGAACGCTCGTCCTGGGTGTAGATGCCGCCGATGACCACAGTGCCGCCGTTTTCCACCAGCACTTCGGTGGAGACCTGCTTGGTATCGATTGCCGGGCCCGACAACGTGTTCTGGCCGATGCTGTCCTTGTTGACTTTCAGGCTCATGATCACGTTGTCATCCGGTGTGATCTGCGGCTTGACTTTCAGCGACAGCGTGGCCTTGCGGAATGACACGCTCGTCGCGCCGCTCGACGTTGCCTGCTGATACGGAATTTCCGTGCCCTGCTCAATGGTCGCTTCGATCTTGTCGGCCGTGATGACGCGCGGGCTGGAAATGATCTTGCCCTTGCCATCGGCTTGTAGCGCGGACAATTCGAGATTCAGGAACTTTGAGCTTTTGTCATTAAACAGCAGAAATGAGAACACGCCCGGGGTGGCACCAGATAGTCCCTGTGCTGGCAAGTTGACGAACAAGGATTCAGTGAAAGGCGGCGCTGACGCGATCTGCCCGGTATGAAAACCGGTGTCATTAATACTTCCACCAAACAACCCCCGCGTTTGTCCGCCCCCGCTACCGATCTTGAATCCTTGAGCCGACTGGTCGTGAAAACCGAGGCGCGCACCGAGATTGCGGCTGAACGTGTCGGTGGCTTCAACGATGCGCGATTCAATCATCACCTGGCGTACCGGGATGTCGATCTGCTTCAGCAATTTGCGAATCTCCTCCAGACGGCTCGGCGTGTCTTGCACAAATACCATATTGGTGCGCACATCGACGACCGCACTGCCACGCTTCGACAGTATTTTTTGCGTCGGATCCGCCAGCAGTTTCTGGAAATCCGCGGCTTTCTGGTAATTCACCTGCATGGTTTCAGTGCGCAGGGGTTCGAGGTCGGAAATCTGTGCGCGCGACTCCAGCGCAAGTTTTTCGCGGGTAGCCAGTTCGTCGCGCGGCGCGATCCAGACGACATTGCCGGTCTTGCGCATGTCCAGACCCTTGCTCTGCAGAATGATGTCCAGCGCCTGATCCCAGGGCACGTCTTTCAGGCGTAGCGTCAGGCTGCCGCCGACGGTATCGCTGGTGATTACGTTGAGGCCGGTAAAGTCGGCAATGACCTGCAGCACCGCGCGGACTTCAACGTTCTGGAAATTGAGCGAGAGTTTTTCACCCGAGAAACCCGCCTGCACAAGCCGGTTGGCATCCTCGGGAATCTTTTTGACTTCAACGGTAAAGCGCTTGTCGGTCTGGTATGCCGAGTGCTCCCAGGCGCCCTTCGGCGTAATGACGATGCGGGTGTTGCCGCCTTGGGTGAAGGTTTCAATGCTTTCGACAGGGGTGCCGAAATCCACCACATCAAGCTTGCGTTCAAGATTTTTCGGAGTCGCGGTGTTAAGGAAATCCACGATCAGCGAGCGACCCTGGACCCGGAGGTCGATGCCTACCTGGTTGTCCGACAGATCCACCATCACGCGGCCTTCACCGGTCGGGCCGCGGCGAAAATCAACATCACGCAGGCTGTGCTTGCCGTCACCGGGCTTGACCGGCGCGAACGTCTGCGTAGCGGCCGCCGATGAAGCGCCTGCGGAAGCTGCTCCACCCAGTGTAATCAGGATGGCATTGCCCTCGACGCGGGTGTCGTAACCCAGGGCCTTGCCTGTTTCGAGCACCACGCGCGAGCGGTCGCCGGCCTGCACGATATTCACACGGCGGACGTCTCCCTCACCGACCTCCTGCACGGTCTTGCCCATGCCGTTGGTGGTGTTGGGAAAGTCGAAGGCGATGCGCGGCGGGTTGTTGACCGCGAAACTCGCGGGTACCGCAGCGGGAGCCGACTTCAGGTTGATCCTGACGACAGTGGCACCGCCCTGCTGTCCGGATACGTTGATGGACTCAATGGTGTTCTGGGCGTAGCCCGCTGTCGCCGCCAAGGCGAAGCCGGCTGTGGCCACCAGACCGAAAAAGTGTTTTTTGAGTTCGAAAAATCGAATCATTTTTTAGTCTCCTGTTCTTGCAGCTGCAGCGCCTGTTCTTTTTCTTCCCAGTTGCCGCCGCTGTCCTGAACAATTTCCTTGAGTTTGATATCCGTTTCCGTAATTGCCACGATCCGGCCAAAGTTCTGGCCGAGATAGTTGCCCGAAGAGACGCGGTAGAGCCCTTTGTCCGGCGCTTTGACCAGCGCAAAAACCTTCCCTTTTTGCTGCAGTGTCCCGACCATCGCCAGATTCTCGAGCGGGTATGCTTCAAGCGCCTCGCGTGGGCGATTGAGATCGGGCTGTATGCCGCCTTTGGCTGCCGATTTCGGAGGCTCGATCTTGCGCGGTTTGAATGGGTCGGTCAGGTCGTAGGCATTGTATGCAAACGGCTCATACGGTTTGACTTCGGGCAGCGGCGGAATGCGACCACCCTGCATCTTGTCGGATTCCTTGACGAACTGCCGCAGGTCGGAGTGTTCCTCGCCGCCGCAGGCACCCAGCGCCAGTGCGCAGGACACGGCCAGAATTGCATGCTTGGCGTTCATTTCTTGGCTCCCGCGGCGGGCTTGGCGGCGGCCTTGCGCTGCGCTGCCAGTTCGCTCTCATCGAGGTAACGGAATGTTTTGGCCGTCGCATCCAGCGTCAGGCCGTCCTTGGCGCTGGCGAGCGCGATGTCGTTGAGCGTGACAATGCGCGAGAGTTTCCCGATGTCGCTCGCGAATGAGCCGATATCGTGATAGTTGCCGGTGAGTCGAATGGAAATCGGCAATTCCGCATAAAAGTCCTTCGCTGCTTCGGAGGCGGCAGGGCGAAACAGCTCGAATTGCAGTCCACGCCCCAAGCCGGCTTGGTTGATGTCGGTCAGCAGGGCATCCATTTCGGATTTGCCGGGCAATTGCTTCAGCAACGCACCGAACTGGGACTCGATATCGACCAGTTGCTTGCGGTAGGCGGGCAGGTCGATGGCCTGCTTCTTTTTATCGAGGAAGGTGGTTCGCAACTGCTCTTCCTTGGCTTTCGCGCCATCTATCTGTGTGATCTGGTCCTGCCAGTCAAACCAATAGCTGGCAAACACGAGCAGCAGCAGCAGCAGCAGCAGCACGCCCAGCTTGGGGAGGATCGGCCAACTGCCGATCTTTTTGGGATCCAGTCGTTTGAGTTCGTCCAGAGTCATGATCAGCCCTTCCTTCCGCCTTTCTTGGCGTCGGGTTCAGCGATGCGCGTCACGTCGATGTTCATCGTGAACTCATTGATACGCAGTCCGCCGGCAGTGGCGGCCTTGATTTCCACGAGATTGGCGTTCTGCAGGTACTGGGAGCCTTCAAGGTTGCGCATCAGCGTGGAAACCCGCGCCTGGGACTGGGTGAATCCGGTAATGGTGACCTTGGATCCTTGCTGCTTGATGGACTTCAGATACATGCCATCCGGCAACTGGCGCACCAATTGGTCGAGCAGATGCACAACCTCGGCACGGTTGCTCTGCAGCGTTTCAACCACTTGCTTGCGCTTGAGCAAGGAGGCGGTCTGTTCCTTCAGCTTGTTGATTTCGGCGATTTCCTTGTCGAGCTTGACGATTTCGCCTTCGAGATACTTGTTCCGAGCCTGCTGGTTGGTCAGTTGCCCGTCGAGGTAGCCATGTACGCCGAACCAGATCGCGGCACTTGCACCGATTACCACGCCCAGCATGACAAAAAACTGTTTCTGCTGTTCCTTGCGCCGCATCTCGCGATGCGGCAAGAGATTGATGCGTGCGCTCATCGGTCAAATCTCCTCATGGCAAGGCCGCAAGCCACCATCAGCGACGGCGCGTCCTGTATCAGGTTCTTCGGCCGGATGCGTGAGGACAGCGCCATGTTCGAGAACGGATTGGCGACGGTGGTCTCCACTTGCGTACGTTTGGCGACCGCCTCGTCCATGCCGGGAATTGCCGCGCAGCCGCCGGAGAGCACGATGTGGTCAATCTTGTTGTACTGTGTCGATGAAAAGAAGAACTGGATGGCGCGCGCGATCTCCTGCCCCAGGTTGTCCATGAACGGTTGCAGTACTTCGGCCCCGTAATTCTCCGGCAGCCCGCCGGCGCGCTTTGCCGCTTCTGCTTCTTCGGCGGAGAGACCGAATTTGTTCTGGATTTCCTGGGTGAGCTGCATGCCGCCAAAAGGCTGCTCGCGCATGTAAATCGACTGGTCATTGCGCATCACGTTGACATTCATCACCGAGGCGCCGATATCGACGACGGCAATGTTCAACTCGCGCCCGCGATCCGGCATGGTGGCTTCGATCAGTTCAAACGCGGATTGCGCGGCGAACAAATCAACATCCATGACGATTGCATTCAGTCCGGCGCCTTCGGCAACGGCTAGACGATCCTCAATCTTGTCCTTGCGCGAGGCGGCGATCAGCACTTCCACGTCTTCCGGGCTGTTGGGGGCAGGGCCGACAACCTGGTAGTCCAGATTGACTTCGTCGAGCGAAAAAGGAATGTACTGATTGGCCTCGGTTTGCACCTGCAGGCCCAGATCGTCGTCCGACTGGCCGGCCGGCACCAGAACCTTTTTGCTGATGACAGCCGCGTTGGGCAGCGCCATCGCAATATTCTTGAAATTCGTTCCCAACCGCTTGTGGCAGCGCTTGACGGCTTCGATAACGGCGTCGAGATTGTTGATATTGCCCTCGACCACGGATTCGGTGGGCAGCGGTTCGATGGCGTAGCGTTCAAGACGGAAGCCACCTTTGCCCGCGTCAGCAATTTCAACCATCTTCACCGCTGAGGAGCTGATGTCTGCGCCGATCAGCGGCGGCATTTTGGGCTTGAACAGACCCTCGATGGCGTCGAAGTTCAGGCTGAATTTTCCTTTAGCCATATATTCTTAGCGCGAACTCCACATAAGTTACTTTAGACATTAGCAGCAACCTTTTATTAAGTAAAGGCTTTCCGCCGCATTCCTTTTGCGGTGCTATCCGCCTATAATGCTCCCGCGTCACCATCTACTGTGCAGGATTTTTGGCATTCAAGCAATAAGATTTTGCATGAGATGTGGCGCGTAACCCACAGATTCATTTGACTTTTTTCACAAAAGAAGTTTTCCACTAGATGTCTGTTCGTTGGTGGGTTTTCCCACTATTACTGGTATTTTTGCTGGCTGCAGCCGGCGCGCTGGTCCTCGGCTTCGCTGCCGCGATCGTTTATCCGACCCTCCCGTCGCTGGAGGCTTTGACGGATTATCAGCCCAAAATCCCGCTCAGGGTCTATAGCGCGGACGGCAAGCTGATCGGCGAGTTCGGCGAAGAGCGCCGCGCCGTGGTTGCCCTGGCCCAGGTGCCAAAATCCCTGGTTGATGCCATCGTTGCCGCCGAAGACGAGCGGTTCTACCAGCACGGCGGCGTGGATTACGTCGGGGTCGCCCGCGCCGCGTTGTCGAACTTCGTTTCGGGCGGCGTGCGTCAGGGTGCGTCCACCATTACCATGCAGGTTGCGCGTAATTTTTTCCTGACCAAGGAAAAAACGCTGACCCGCAAGTTCAATGAAATGCTGCTGGCATTCAAGATCGAATCCAGCCTCAGCAAGCAGCAGATCATCGAGCTGTACATCAATCAGATCTACCTGGGGCAACGGGCCTACGGCTTTGCGGCCGCTGCGCAGATCTACTACGGCAAGCCGCTGGGGGATCTGACCCTCGGCGAGCAGGCCATGCTCGCCGGATTGCCCAAGGCGCCGTCGCGATTCAATCCGGTCGCCAATCCGGCGCGCGCAAAACTCCGCCAGCAGTATGTGCTGCGGCGCATGCGCGAGCTGGGCATGATTACGCCACAGCAGCTTGCGCATGCCGACAAGGAGGTGCCGGAAGTCCGGCAAGTCCTGAATAATTACGGTGTGCGCGCCGATTACTTTGCCGAGATGGTGAGGGCGCAGATGTTCGAGCGCTATGGCGAAGACATCTATACCCGCGGTCTGATCGTGCGCACCACGCTGCGCACCGATCATCAGCGGGCAGCTTATGAAGCGCTGCGCAAGGGTGTTTCCGAGTATGACAGGCGTCACGGTTACCGTGGACCGGAAGCCCACGTTGAGCTGGTTGGCGAACTGACCGACGAACGGCTCGAGGAAGCGCTGCAGGATGCGCCGGACAGCGAGGACATGCATGCCGCGATAGTCCTTGATGCGACGCCGAAACTGGTGCGCGTTTACCGATCCGGCGGCGGGAGAATTGCGATTACCGAAGACGGGTTGAAATTCGCAGCGCGCCTGCTCGGCGACCGGGCAGCGCCCAACCAGCGGCTGCGCCGCGGCGACATTGTGCGCATCACGCAGGAAGCGAAAAACCGCTGGCATATTACGCAGCTGCCTGCCGTCGAATCGGCGCTGGTTGCCGCTGATCCGCGCACTGGCGCAATTCGCGCGCTGATCGGCGGTTTTGATTTCAACCGCAATCAGTTCAACCATGTGACCCAGGCCCTGCGCCAGCCCGGATCGAGCTTCAAGCCATTTATTTACTCGGCGGCGCTGGAGAAGGGATTCACGGCGGCAACCGTGGTCAATGATGCGCCGCTGACTTTTACTGCGGCGCAGACCGGATCCGAGCCGTGGGAGCCGAAGAACTACGATGGCAAGTTCGACGGACCGCTACGGTTGCGCACGGCGCTTGCCAAGTCGAAAAATCTGGTATCGGTGCGCGTACTGCAGGCCATCAATCCGCAATATGCCCAGGATTACATAGCCCGCTTCGGCTTTGATCCCAGGCTGCATCCGCCGTACCTGACGATGGCATTGGGTGCCGGCAATGTGACCCCGATGCAGATGCTGGGCGCGTATTCGATATTTGCCAATGGCGGCTACCGGGTCACGCCGTATTTCGTCGAGCGCGTGGAGGACAGCAAGGGCAATGTATTGCTGGTCAACCAGCCGCAGGTCGCCGGTGAATCCGCCGAGCGGGTCATCGATCCGCGCAATGCTTTCATCATGACGAGCATCATGCGCGACGTGATCCGTTCAGGAACGGCTACGCGCGCCATGCAATTGAAGCGCAACGATCTTGCCGGCAAGACCGGCACCACCAACGAGTTTGTTGACGCCTGGTTCTGTGGTTTCCAGGACAATCTTGTCGCGATCGCATGGATGGGTTTCGATCAGCCCAAAACGCTGGGTCGTAACGAAACAGGCGGCAGTGCCGCACTGCCAATCTGGATCAGCTACATGGGGGCGGTATTGAAAGACGCGCCCGAGGAGCCGTTCGGCCCCCCGTCCGGCGTAGTGACGATGCAGATCAATCCCGAAACCGGATTGCGTTCCGCGGAAGGCGGCATCAGCGAATATTTTTATCAGGAATTCCCGGCGCCGGATCGCGCACCGGAGGGCGCGGCCGGAGGCGAGAAGCTGCCGGACGAAGTCCGCAACCAATTGTTTTAGGAGTGTCGCATGCCCAGGGAACGGAGCCGCGATGACACCCGCAGCGCGATTGCCGTCCAAGCTGCACGCCTGATGGCGCAGGATGGTATCGAGGACTACGGGCTCGCCAAGCGCAAGGCGGCGAAACAGCTGGGCATCCCGGAATCAGGCAGGCTGCCGACCAACGACGAGATCGACGCAGCGTTGCGGGAATACCAGGGGATTTACCAGAGTGATGACCAGGCGCAACGGGTACGCGAATTGCGCCAGCACGCGGCGAAGGTCATGCGCGGGCTGGCTGCCTTTGACCCGCACCTGACCGGATCGGCGCTATCCGGCATTGCGGGGCCATATGCCGGCATACATCTGCAGTTGTTTACCGACGATATCAAGGCGGTGGAACTGCTGCTGATCAACCGCGATATTGCCTACAAGACGACGCAGACCAGGCTGTATGCCGGGCAGGAGGCGCGCGTATTGCCGGTGTTTACCATCGACGAAGATGGAATCGAAGTTGAGCTGACTGTGTTTGATTTGCGCGACCTGCGGGTGCCGGCGCGCGCGACGCCGGAAGGTCGCACGATTGAACGCGCGCGGCTTGCCGCAGTGGAGAATTTGCTGGCCTGAATCCCCGTGGCGGGTCAGGCGCGGCCTTCGCGGATCCAGCGCGCGGCATCCAGTGCAAAATAAGTCAGCACGCCGTCGGCGCCGGCGCGCTTGAATGCCAGCAGCGCTTCCAGCGCACAGGTTTTCTCGTCGAGCCAGCCATTGCGCGCCGCGGCCTTCAGCATCGCGTATTCGCCGCTGACCTGATAGACGTAGGTCGGCGCCCTGTACTCATCCTTCACGCGCCGGACGATGTCCAGATACGGCATGCCGGGCTTGACCATCACCATGTCGGCGCCCTCCTGCAGATCGAGACCGACTTCCCACAGCGCCTCGTCACTGTTCGCGGGATCCATCTGGTAATTGCGCTTGTCATTCTTGCCCAGCTGCTTGGTTGAGCCGACCGCGTCGCGGAATGGTCCGTAGAAGCCCGATGCGTATTTGGCCGAGTAGGCCATGATGCGCGTGTGGATGAAGCCTTTTTTGTCGAGCGCGGCGCGGATCGCGCCGATGCGGCCGTCCATCATGTCGGAGGGCGCAACGACATCGACGCCTGCCGCGGCGCAGATTGCCGCCTGCCGCTCGAGCACCACGATGGTTTCGTCGTTCAGCACATAACCGTTCCGATCGACGACGCCGTCCTGACCGTGCGTGGTGTACGGGTCGAGCGCCACATCGGTGATGACGCCGAGTTCAGGGAACCGTTTTTTCAGCGCAGACACGGCGCGCGGCACCAGCCCTTTGGGGTTTGCCGCTTCGCGGCCATCGGCGGTTTTCAGCGAACGCTCGATCGCCGGGAACAGCGCGACGGCGGGTATGCCGAGCTCGACGCAGCCTGCGGCGTGCTGCAGCAATTTATCGATGGTGTAGCGGCGCACGCCGGGCATCGAATCCACGGCCTCGGTGCGGTTTTTGCCGTCGATGATGAAAATCGGGTAGATCAGGTCATCGGTGGTCAGCTGGTGCTCGCGCATCAGGCGGCGCGAAAAATCGTCCTTGCGCATCCGGCGCATACGCACTGCAGGATATCGACCGAGTGGAAACATGGCACTAACACCTTGGATTTATGGAGAGTTTTCTGCAGCCCGCTACGGCGGGAACTTCTGCGGATTATAGTCGTCTGAAGTTACAGGTGGCTTCTGCCATCGCCCGCCTCTCCTCCCTGAGCGGGCGCCTTAATTCTGATTAAGGCTTTTTACCCCCGGTTTACTCCCCTTTACCGGGGGTTTTTTTATTGTTTTAACCATTTCATGACCACGGCCTGCGCTTCGCGGATCCCGGTCTTGCGCAACCCCGAAAATATCTGTACCGATGACTCGACGGGATGGCGCGCGAGTTCAGCCGTGGCCGCCTTCAGTGCCGCGGCAGCCTGCTGCCGGGTCAGTTTGTCGGCCTTGGTCAGCAGCACATGCACCGGTTTGCCGGTCGGGGCCAGCCAGTCGAGCAGATAATGATCCAGCGGCGTAATACCATGGCGGACATCGGCCACTAATACCAATAATTTCAATGAGTTACGATTTACAATGTAAGTGCTTATTAACTCGCTCCAGCGCTCCTGCTCACGCCCCGGCACTGCGGCGTAGCCATAGCCCGGCAGATCGACCAGGAAGCAATGGTTGCCCATATCGAAAAAATTGAGCGCTTGCGTGCGCCCCGGGGTTTTGCTGACAAATGCCAGCTTCCTGCGGTTGGCCAGTGCATTGATTGCGGTCGATTTGCCGGCGTTCGAGCGGCCGGCGAATGCGACCTCGGCGCCCTGGTCGGGCGGCATATCGGCCACTTGGTGCACGGCATAACGAAATTCCAGCTGCGAGAACAGGGACAACGCGGATACTCCTGGCGAATGGGGAGGCAGGCGAGGGGAATGCTATAGAATACAAGCCTTTTTTACCGATAACATGATCGAGGAGCAGGCATGGATTTTTGCTGCGTAAGCCGCCGCGTAACCAACCGGCAATTGTGGGCCCTGATTGCGGGTACATTGCTGGCGTCGACCGCATACGGTCAGGGCGTCATCAAGGGTGATCCCGCCAAAGCGCAGCAAATCGTCACCACGGTGTGTGCAGCATGCCACGGTGCTGACGGCAACAGTGCGATTCCGGTCAATCCGAATCTTGCCGGACAGCATCCGGAGTATACCTACAAGCAACTGGTGAATTTCAAGCCGCAAGGCGGCAAAGCAGCGGAGCGCGCCAATCCGGTCATGGGCGGCATGGTGGCCAGCCTCTCCGAAGACGACATGAAAAATCTCGCTGCACATTATGCTGCGCAGAAAAGCAAACCGCGCGCGGCGCGCGATGCGGCGCTGGTCAAACAGGGCGAGGCGATTTACCGCGGCGGCGTCGCGGCCAAAGGCGTGCCCGCCTGTGCCGCCTGTCACGCACCGAATGGCGCCGGCATGCCGGCACAGTTTCCGCGCATTGCCGGTCAGCACGCCGATTACACGGTCGCGCAACTGAAGGCATTCCGCGGCGGCCAGCGCGCCAACGATCCGGCGCAGATGATGCGCGGCGCGGCGGCCAAGATGAGTGATCAGGAAATCGCCGCAGTGGCGGAGTACGTTGCTGGACTGCGCTGACAGGGCCTGAGTCGGCAAAACAATCAGCAAAGCAACGAGGGAGGCCGCCGGCCTCCCTTTTTGTTTGGGTGCATACCCGCGCTCAAGGCGTGACCGGCGTGGCCGGCGGCAGCGCGATGCCGCGTTCTCCGGCGATCCGTCGCAAACGATCCGGGTAATCCGAAATGATGCCGTCGACGCCGAAATCCAGCATGCGCGCCATGTCCGCAGTTTCATTGACGGTCCACACCACGACTTTCAGCCCGGCCTGCTGCGCTTCACGCACGGATTCCCGCGTGACTTCGCCGAAATAAGGCGACCACACTGCCCCGCCCGCGGCCTTGATCATGCGCGGCACCGAACCGCCGTGGCGGCTGACATGCTGACCCGCAGTCCACGGCGACGACGCCTCCCGGGCGCGGATGTTGTCCTGCCAGGATTGTTGCGCGCTCAGGTACACCGTGGTGATCTGCGGAGCCACGCGCTGCACGACCTGCAGCGTACGCCAGTCGAATGACTGGATGGTGACCCGCGACGCAAGATTCTCGCTGAGCACCAGCGCGACCAGCGCCCGCGTGAATTCTGCCGGCGGCAGTGTGCGCTGCGGATGCTCGGGTGAGATCTTGGTTTCGATGTTGAAGCGCACCGCGCTGTTGCCGGCGCGGCGCGCCAGCGCGAATACATCGGCAAGCCGCGGCATGCGCGTGCCGTCAACCGCCTGTTGCTCCGGAAAACGCTGTGCGTAGGCAGAACCGGGCCGGATGCGGCCGACGTCGTACTGCTGTACTTCCACCCAGCTCAGCGCATGGATGACAATGTCGTTGCGCGAAATCCATTGACCGTCCGGCCCGCGCGTGATGTCCGGGTTCAGCGTCGCGTCGTGGCTGACGACGATCACGCCGTCGCGGGTGATTGCGGTATCGAGCTCCAAAGTGGTGACGCCGATGGACAGGGCTTTCGCGAATGCCGGCAGCGTATTTTCCGGCAGCAGGCCGCGCGCGCCGCGATGGCCCTGCAGATCAAGGCTTTGCGCGCCGCCGCTCATCACCAGCAGCACCGCGGCAGCCAATATCCGGCGCATGGCATGGCCGCGGCCTACTCGCCCGCCGCGAGAAATGACGTCAATCGCCACCCGGCTTCGCTTTTGCGGAAACAAGCCAGGTGTTCGACCGGGCTGCGGATATGCTCTTCGGGTATGTAGCCATTGCGCTCCTGCACCTGGATTTTCACCCACTTCTGTTTTATTTCCGGGTCGGCGTCAGCGACCTCCCAGTCGGTCACGCGGACAATCGAATAACCCAGATTCGCCAGGATGTCCGCGCTGCCCGACGGCCCGTTGCGCATCGAGGTTTCGCGCGCGGTGATTGCGCCGTTGCCCTGCGGATCGACGCCCTTCGGCCAGCGTGGCAATACATAAGGCGCGCACAGGCTGCGCGGCATGCGCTCATGCTGGTAGTACACGGCGCCCAGGAAAAGTGCGCGCGGCAATTCACGCCACAACGGGCTGTCTTCAGCGTCAGGATCCCACTGGCGGATGAACTCATCGAGTCCGCGCGGCTGCTCCAAGCCGTTGCGCACATTGCGATCGACGATGCCCAGCACGAATTTCTTGTCGCGTTGCTGCACAGCCGTCAGCAGACGATCGCGAAAACGCGTCCACGACGGATCGCCGGCTGCTTCATCGCGGGGGGCGAATACGCTGTCTTGCGGCTTGATCGCTGCCGTTTGTTGCGCCTGCCCCGGCGCCACCAGCGAGGCTGCCAGCAGCAGCGCACTGCCAACCATGCGCGTCCCCTTGCCCATTACCGCCCCTGGAACTCGCCCTTGCGCTTGTCGAAAAAGGCCTGCAGCGCCTCCTGGTGGTCCTCGGTCTTGTGGCAGATCGCCTGGAAAGCCGAACAGGCGTCGAGGTGTTCCTCAAGATTCTGCCGTTGCGCGAGTTTCAGCAGCCGCTTGGCATAGCGGATCGCCTGCGGCGGCTTGGTTGCAATCTTGCCCGCCAGTTTTTTCGCCGCCGCCATCAACTCGCCGGGCTCCGTGACTTCGAGCAGTATGCCCAGCGTTTTTGCTTCGTCGGCCTTGATGATGCGTCCGGTCAGCGTCAGTTCCGCGGCGCGCTGCGCGCCGAGCAGGCGGGTCAGGAACCAGGCGCCGCCGTCGCCGGGAATGATGCCGAGGTTGACAAAAGTTTCGCCGAACGTCGCTGCGGTGGAGCCGATGCGGATGTCGCACATGTTGGCGAGATCAAAGCCGGCGCCGATGGCCGGACCATTGACCGCGGCGATCACTGGAATATCGGTGTCCTGCAGCGCCAGCGGGATGCGCTGGATGCCGAGGCGGTAATTGCGCTGCAGTTCGTGCGGCGGCGCTTTTGCGCGCTCACCCATGGTCTTGATGTTGCCGCCCGCCGAGAATGCGCTACCGGCGCCGGTGATGATCAGCACCGAAGCATCCAGGCAGCCGTTCGCCCATTGCAGCGTGTTGACGATGTCGGACGCCAGTTCGGTGCCGGTCAGCGCGTTGCGCACGTCGTCGCGGTTGAAAGTCAGTACGGCGATGCGGTCATCGAGTGTCAGCGTGGCGTCGGTGAGTTTCGGCAGCGTGGTCATGGCTGGAATTCCAGTGTGTCGCAAAGGCTGCTAGTTTACCGGAAGGCTGCAGCGTCTCCGACCTGACCGTCCTTCAGGCCGCCGACTTTGCGTCAGTCGCCGCTTGCTGCCGCAGCAGTTGTTCGATCGCGGCGTCGCGCGAGTCGAGCACGCGCCGGCGTGCGATGCGCTCCGCGGCGTCGCCATTGCCGTCGCGAATGGCGCGCAGCAGGTGTTGCCAGTGCTGTACGGACTGCCGGCGGCGCTCAGGCGTGGACAGGCCGAGGCGCGTATAGCGCACGGTCTGCACCGCGAGCGAGCCGAGTATGGACTGCAACCGGCGGTTACCCGCGGCCTGGGTCAGCAGGCGGTTCAGGCGCAGCACGGTATCAATATATCCGGTGCCGTCAGGTGCCGCGGCGCTGACGGCGAGTTTTGCGATTTCCTGCTCCAGCAGCGGCAGCAGCCGTTCGCGCTGCGCGCTTTCGGCGATCATCCGGTCGCGCAGGCCGTTCAGCATGGCGCGGATGTCGAAGATTTCGTTGACCTCGGCGATGGTCGGGTTGGTCACCTGCGCGCCGCGGCGCGCGAGAATGATGACCAGGCCTTCTTTTTCCAATAGCCGCAGCGCTTCGCGCACCGGCCCGCGGCTGACTTCAAATTCCGCGGCCACTGCCTGCTCCATGATGCGCTGGCCCGGTGCGTAGGTGCCGGACACGATGCGTTCCGACAGGCGCGCGGCAATTTGCTCGGGCAGCGACTGGGTCAGCGGCGTGGCCTCGCCGAACTGGGCCAGCAAGTCGCCGGCGGGTTCGTGTACGGCCATGGGTGGAGCGAAAGACGTCATATATAGAGAGCCACAGTACAACCAGTTTGTATTATTGTCAACAATCTTCTTGACAACAATAAAACACCAGACTAGCATCCGACTCAAATCCTGAATGCATTCAAGGAGTACTTCCCATGGCGCGTATCGAAATCAAATCTGAAATCACCGGCACGGTCTGGCAGCTCAAAGCCAAGCCGGGCGACCAAGTCGAAAGCGGTGATGTGCTGATCGTGATCGAGTCGATGAAAATGGAAATTCCCGTCATCACCGAGGACGGTGGCACGGTCAGGGAAATCCTAGTCCAGGAAAAAGACGCCGTGTCCGAAGGTCAGGTCGTCGCCATCATCGAAGAATAAGGGTGGCCAATAAAGCGGAAAGCAAGCGCCCGCTTGCTTTCCGATAGTGAGCCCACGCCAACTATTTAATTAATTGTTTTTATTGATATTTTTGTAAGACTCCAAGTCCATGAGTTGGCAGCCTGAAATCGACGAACTGCATCGCCGGCGCACACTGGCAGAGGCTTGTGGCGGCCCGGAAGCCGTGGCCAAGCACCACGCCCAAGGCAAGTTGACGGTGCGTGAGCGCATCGCGGGACTGGCTGATTCTGGTTCGTTCCGTGAAATCGGCAAGCTCGCCGGCAAGGCGACCTACGATGCACAAGGCAAGCTGACCGGATTCGAGCCGGCGCCATACGTGATGGGAATCGCCCGCATCGGTGGCCGGCCGGTGGCCATTGGCGGCGAGGATTACACCATACGCGCAGGCACCGGTTTCGGCAGCGACCGCCGCAAGGGCGGTCAGGGTGGCTTCATCGAAGATCTTGCGTTCGAGTACCGCATTCCGCTGGTCAACCTGATCGACGGCACCGGCGGCACCGTCAACACCGCCAAACGCAAGGGTTATACCGTCGTGCCGGGTTACGGCCAGGATGGCATGGAGCGTTCGGTCGATCTGCTGGGCATCGTTCCGGTGGTCAGCGCAGTGATGGGCACCACCGCGGGAGGTCCGTCGATGCGCGCGATCCTGTCGCACTGGTCGATCATGGTCAAAGGCACCGGGCAGATTTTTGCTGCCGGACCGCCGGTGGTCGAACGCGCCTTCGGCCACAAGCTGCACAAAGACAAACTCGGCGGCACGGCAGTCGCGGTCGATACCGCCGGCACCATCGACAATGTTGCGGAAAACGAGCAGGACTGCTTTGACCAGATTCGCCGTTTCCTGTCTTACATGCCGCAGAACGTATGGGAGCTGCCGCCGGTCGTCGATTGCGGCGATCCGGTGGACCGCTGCGAGGACGCGCTGGCCAGCATCGTGCCGCGTTCCAATCGCCAGGCCTACAACATGAAAAAGCTGCTGGGCATGGTCGTCGACCGCGATTCGTTGTTCGAAATCCAGCCCAGCTTTGGCCGCGCGGTGATCACCGCACTGGCGCGCCTGAACGGCAAGGTTGTCGGCATCATCGCCAGCAATCCGATGGTCGGCGGCATCATGGATTACAAGGCGGTGCGCAAGCAGGGCCATTTCACCGAACTCTGTGACATGTTCAACATTCCGATCATCCTGTTCGCCGATGTCCCCGGGCTGATGGTCGGCCTGGAGTCCGAATCGGATGCGATCCTGCGTGAAGGGGTGCGCGCCCGCTACATCGGTTTCCAGGTCAGCGTGCCGGTGTTTTCCGTGCTGATCCGCAAATGTTATGGCGTTGCCGGCGGCGGGTTCATCGACCGTGGCGGGCTCAATTTCAAGATCGCCTGGCCCTCGGCGGAATGGGGCTCATTACCCGTCGAAGGCGGCGTCAAGGCGGCGTACCGGCGCGAAATCGAAAGTGCGGCGGATCCGGCTGCGCGGGAGCGGGAACTTGAGGCCGAACTGAAACAGCTTGCCTCGCCGTTCCGCACCGCCGAAGCCTTTGCCATCGAAGACATCATCGATCCGCGCGAGACGCGGCCCTACCTTTGCCAGTTCATCGACACCCTGCAGGGGCGGCTGCGCTCGCAGCTCGGACCAAAATTCAAAAGCGGCGTCAGGCCGTGATCATCCGGAGGAAGACAGCCATGAAAAGCACCCTGTTCAAAACGCTGGCCGGCGCATGCGTATTGCTGGCGGCAGCGGTGGCAGCGGCGCAGACCGCCTGGAAGCCGGAGCGCAATGTCGAAATCATCTCAGGCACCGCAGCCGGCGGTGCCGTTGACCGTGCCAACCGAGCGGTGCAGCGCATCTGGCAGGAAAAGAAAATCGTCGATGTCAGCACCACGGTGATGAACAAGCCGGGTGGCGGCAACACCATCGCCTGGCACTATCTGAATCAGCATGCCGGCGATGGCCACTACGTGTCGATTGCGCCGTACACGCTGCTCACCAACAAGCTGGTCGGCACCAGCCCGATGACCTGGAGCGATTTCACGATGATTTCGCTGCTGTTCAACGAATACATGACTGTGGCGGTGCGCGCTGATTCGCCGATCAAAACCGGCGCGGACCTGGTGGAACGTCTGAAAAAGGATCCTTCTTCACTGTCGATCGCAGTGGCCAGCACGCTGGGCAATCATATCCACATCGGCATCGCCAAGGCGATGAAGGCTGCCGGTGTCGACATCCGGAAAATGAAAGTGATCGCCTTCAAATCTTCGGGTGAATCAGTGACCAATCTGCTCGGTGGCCATATCGATGTCGTGTCGTCGACCACGCCCAATGTGATTGCGCAGCTGCAGGCCGGGAAAATCCGTGTCATCGCCATTTCGTCGGCGCAGCGCATGGCGGGGGTATTGGCCACCGTGCCGACGTGGAAAGAGCAGGGGATAGACGGCACATTTTCCGCATCACAGGGCGCCATAGGTCCGAAAGGAATGAACGCTGCCCAGGTTGTCTATTGGGGGAGCGCATTCCAGAAACTGTCGCAGTCCGAGGAGTGGCAAAAGGAACTTGCGGCGAGTTATTGGGACGCCAATTACCTGTCCGCGAAGGAAACCTCGAAATATTACGAATCGCAGGCGGCTGAATTGCGCGCCATCCTCACGGATATCGGGCTGATCAAATAAGCCATGGGCACC
The DNA here is from genome assembly GCA_964486865.1 of uncultured Bordetella sp. Classification (GTDB taxonomy): domain Bacteria; phylum Pseudomonadota; class Gammaproteobacteria; order Burkholderiales; family SG8-41. The sequence goes on along the minus strand of CAZAOZ010000003.1, from coordinate 6,481 downwards.
ACCCCGCAGGGTCCGCTGGCCGGGTACCGCGTGCTGGAGATGGGATCCACCATCGCCGGGCCGTTTTGCGGGCGGCTGTTCGCGGATTTCGGGGCCGAGGTCATCAAGATCGAACCGCGCGAAGGTGACGGCGTGCGTTCGGCGGGCAAACGTTACAAGGGCAAGTCGTTGTACGCAGCGAGCATTCTGCGCAACAAAAAACTGATATCCGTCGATCTGCGCCACGCCAAGGGCCAGGAGCTGGTGCGCAAGCTGGTGCCGCAATGCGATGTGGTGATCGAGAATTTCCGTCCCGGCGGGCTGGAAAAATGGGGCCTGGGTTATGCCGACCTGTCCCGCCTGCGTCCGGACCTGGTGATGGTGCGCATCAGCGGCTTCGGCCAGACGGGGCCCTACAGTTCGCGTCCCGGCTACGGCATCATCTGCGAAGCAGCGAGCGGATTGCGTCATCTCACCGGCGACCCCGACCGACCGCCGGCGCGTGTCGCAGTGGCGCTGACGGATTACATCACCGGTCTGTATGCCGCATTCGGCGCGGTGATGGCGCTGTTGCATCGAAACCGCACCGGCGAGGGACAGTATGTCGATGCCGCACTGGCCGAAGGCGCTTTCAGTTTTATAGAACCGCACATACCTGCCTTCGACAAACTCGGTGAAATCGCCAACCGTGCCGGCTCCGGCATTGCCGGCAGCGTACCCAATAATCTGTACGCAACCGCCGATGGACAGTTCGTGCACATCCAGGCGGCACAAAACACGGTATTCCGCCGTTTTGCACCGGCCATCGGCCAACCCGGGCTGCTCAACGACGAACGTTTTATAAATGCGATTGCCCGCGGCCGGCATCAGCAGGAACTGGATGACATCGTGGCCGGCTGGGCCGGCAAACATACGCTGGCGGAAATCCGCAAGACGCTGGATGCAGTCGATGTGCCGGCGATGGGCATCAACAACGTTGCCGACATATTCCTCGATCCGCATTTTCGCGAACGCGGCATGCTGGCTGAAGTGCCGGATGACGATCTGGGTGCAGTGACTTTGACCGGCGTGGTTCCCAAGCTGTCGCGAACCCCCGGACATATCCGCAAAAGCGGCGGCCGTGTGGGTCAGGACACGCGCAGTGTGCTGGCGCAGATGGGCTGCACCGCGGCGGAATTGCAGGCGCTGGAAGAGGCCGGGGTTATTTACAGTGATCCGCAAGGCCTCGCTCCCGATACGAAGGTTGTTAGTAAGTAATTTATTTTATTGAATATTTATCAGCTGATGGCTGATACCACGGAGTAAGTCGAAATGGCATTCGAAGCATTGCTGCAGGAATACGAAGCCCGTCGCGCCAAAGCGCTGGCCGGCGGCGGTGTCGAGAAATACGCCAAACGCGCCGCCAAGGGGATGTGGAACGCACGCCAACGCATCGACTATCTGCTCGACAAGGATTCATTTATTGAATCCGGTCTGTTCGGTTCGTCCGGTGTTTATCCGGAGCAGGCCGACGAAACCCAGACCGACGGCAAGCTCGCCGGCTTTGGGCGCATCGACGGTCGCGATGTGTGTCTGGTGGTCAATGACTTCACGGTGAAGGGCGCATCCACTTCCGCCACCAACAGCAAAAAAATCGCGCACATGAAGCGCGCGGCCACCGAGCGCGGCATGCCGCTGGTGCTGATCGGCGAATCCACCGGCGCGCGACTGCCCGACGCCATGGGTTCGCGCGGCATGGGTCTGCTGCTCGGCAACGACAACACGCAATTTCGCCGCATGCGCGAAATCCCGATGGCGGCCGCGGCATTCGGCCCGTCGTTCGGTTCTTCGACCTGGCTGATGTGCCAGTCGGATTTCGCGGTCATGCACAAGAGCGCGATCATGGCGGTGTCCAGTCCGGGACTGGTGTCGATGGCGCTGGGCGAAAAGGTTTCCGCGGATGATCTCGGCGGCTGGCGCCTGCATGCCGAAACGACGGGCCTCATCGAGCAGGTCGCCGATACCGAAGAAGAAGTGTTCGACCTGATCAGGAAATTCCTGTCGTACATGCCCGGCCACCACCAGGAGGCGCCGCCCGAAGCGGCCGTGCCCGCGGGGTCCGGCGCCGACATGGCCAAGGTGTTCGACATCCTGCCGGAGAGCCGCAAGCAGGTGTACGACATGAAGCGCGTCATCAAATGCATCGTGGACAAGGATTCATTGCTGGAACTGAAACCGCGCTTCGGCAAAAGTGCGGTCACCGGCCTGGCGCGTCTCGGCGGCAAGACCGTCGGCGTCATCGGCAACAATCCGCTGCATCGCGGCGGCGCGCTCGATGCCGACGCCTGCCGCAAGATTGTCGATTTCATCGTGCTCTGCGATTCGTTCAACATCCCGTTCGTGATGCTGGTCGATACGCCGGGCTTCCAGATCGGCACCGAGGCCGAGCGCGCCGGCGCGCCGGGCAAGATCATGAATTTCATGAACGCGATGACGCTGGTCACCGTGCCGCATATCTCGGTGATCGTGCGCAAGAGTTACGGGCGCGCCTACGTCTGCATGGGCGGCGGGCGCCATTCCGATGAAGTCGCCGCCTGGCCCACTGCCGAAGTGAGCTTCATGAGCCCGGATTTCGCCACCAAAATAGTACATGGTGTCAGTGTCGGCGAACCCGGCTATGAGGAAGCGCTGGCCGACATCCGCAAGGGCGCCGACGTCTGGGGCCTGGGCGCGGTTTATGCCGCGCAGTCGATTATCAAGCCGCAGGATACCCGCGACTACCTGATCCGCATGTTTGATGTTTACAAGCTGCGCATGAGCAAGGGCGTGGGACAGCATTTGATGCGGTCGTGGCCGACCAGCTACTGAAACAGTGATGGGTAATGGGTAAACGGTGATGGGTAGAAAACACCGCTCTTGCCGTTGCCCATCACCCATCACTCATCACCCATTACTCATAACCCTTCACCACCCCCCATGTTCAATAAAGTCCTGGTAGCCAACCGCGGCGCCGTCGCCGCCCGCGTGCTGCGGGCGCTGAACGCGATGCGCATTCCCGCAGTGGCCGTATATTCCGACGCCGACGCCGGCGCGCCGTATCTGGAAATGGCCAGCGAGACGTACGCCATCGGCGCCGCGCCTGCGCGCGAGAGTTACCTGAGTCAGGATACGATCATCGATGTGCTGCGCCGGTCGCACGCCGACGGCCTGCATCCCGGTTATGGTTTTCTGTCGGAGAATGCCGAGTTCGCACAGAAGGTGATCGATGCCGGTGCGCAATTCATCGGGCCGTCGCCGAAATGGATAGACGCCATGGGTCACAAGACCCGCGCCCGCGACATCGCCGCGCAGTACGGCATGCCCATGTCGCAGGGCTCCGGCGTGCTGCCTGATGACAACGACGCCATACTCGCCGCTGCGCGCAGGATCGGCTTTCCGGTGCTGGTCAAACCCGCGGGCGGCGGCGGCGGCATCGGCATGCTGCCGGCCAAAGACGAATCTGAATTGCTGGGCGCGGTCGAGCGCTCGCGCTCAATGGCCACCCGCGGCTTCGGCACCGCCGAGGTCTATCTTGAAAAGCTGATCGAACGTCCGCGCCATGTCGAGTTTCAGATTCTCGGTGACGCCCACGGCGGCGCCATGCATCTGTTCGAGCGCGATTGCTCGACCCAGCGCCGCAACCAGAAAGTCATCGAAGAAGCACCGGGCCCGGAAATTCCGCGCGACAAGGCGGTGGCGGTGGCCGACCAGATTGCCGGCATCATGCGCAGCATGGGTTACGACAACATCGGCACCGTCGAAATGCTGCTCGGCGCCGACGGCAGCTTCAGTTTTCTGGAAATGAACACCCGGCTGCAGGTCGAGCACGGCGTCACCGAGGAAGTCACGGGCGTCGATCTGGTGCGGGCGCAGATCCGTTCCGCTGCCGGCGAACGGTTGGCCGACATCCTGCCGGGTAAACCGGAGATCAGGGGCCATGCCATCCAGGCGCGCGTCTACGCCGAAGACCCGAAAAACTTTTTCCCGTCGCCGGGCAAGCTGACCGTATTCCGTCCGCCCGAGGGCGACGGCATCCGCGTCGACACCGGCTACGCCGAAGGTCGCGACGTGACGCCGCATTACGACCCGATGATCGCCAAAGTCATCGTGCGCGCGGCAACCCGCGAGGCGGCGATCGACAAGTTGATCGATGCGCTGACGGGGTTCGACATCCAGGGGCTGAAAAACAACATTCCGGCGGTGATCAACATCCTGCGCTCCGAGCCCTTCCGTGCCGGACGCGTACACACCGGCATCATCGGCGAAGTTACGGGCAGGAAAGCATGAACACCACAAAAGAAAATCCGGTTGCCGCTGCGCGCCGCGCCGGTCGTAACTCGCTCGACGAAAGCGCGGGCAAGAAGTTGCTGGCCATGCACGGCATCAGGGTGCCGCAGTCGCGGGTGATCCAGGGCGTGGCCGAAGTCGATGCCGCGATGCAGGGCCTGACCACGCCGCTGGTTGTAAAGGTGATGTCGCCCGATATCCTGCATAAAAGCGATGCCGGCGGCGTGAAAATCAACCTGCGCAGCGCAGCTGACGTCAAAACCGCAATCGAAAGCATGATGCATGCGCCAAAAATCAAGGGTGCGCGCATCGACGGGTTCCTGATCGAGGAAATGGCGCCGGCCGGGCACGAGCTGGTGATCGGCGGCCTGCGCGATCCGCAGTTCGGGCCGCTGGTGATGGTCGGGCTGGGCGGCATCTTCGTCGAGATCCTGAAGGACGTGTCGTTCCGGTTGTGTCCGATCACCCGCATCGATGCCGGGGAAATGCTCGCCGAACTGAAGGGCGCGGCTATCCTCAAGGGCGCGCGCGGCACCAAGCCCGCGTCGCTGGACGCGATCATCGACGTGCTGCTTAAAGTCGGCGGCGAGAACGGCCTGCTGTTGCAGCATGCCGCCGACATCAGCGAGGCCGACATCAACCCGCTGATCGTGTCCGATACCGCAGCGGTCGCCGTCGATGCGCGCTTCATACTGGGCTGAACACGAACAATGACCATTACCGAAGAATTTACCCCGCTGTTCGCGCCGAAGACCGTCGCCGTCGTCGGTGCCTCGACCAAGGGCAATGCGCTGCCCAACGTGTTTATCCGCCGCATTCGCGAATTCGGGTTCAGCGGCGATATTTATCCGATCCATCCCGCAGCGGCCGAGATCGACGGTCTGACCGCGTACAAGAGCCTGGCCGACACGCCCAAACCCGTGGATTACGCCTACATCGCCGTGTCCGCCGCGCAAATCCCCGCCATGCTGGCTGCCGCCAATGGGCATGTGCGTTTTGCGCAGGTGGTGTCCAGCGGCTTCGCCGAGGTCGATGAAGGCAGGGAATTGCAGGATGCACTCGCCGCCGCCGCGCGCGCCGGCGGCATGCGCCTGCTCGGTCCCAACTGCCTCGGCATTTACACGCCGCGCGGTCGCGTAACCTTTACTGAAATCGGGCCGAAGGAAACCGGCCCCGTCGGCATCGTGTCGCAAAGCGGCGGGCTGGGCACCGATATCATCCGCCGCGGCCTGTCGCGCGGACTCAAGTTTTCCGGGCTGGTCACGGTCGGCAATTGCGCGGATGTCACGCCAGCGGATCTGCTCGAGTTCTACATCGCCGACCCGCAGACCAAAGTGATCGGCATGTACATTGAAACCGCCAGGGATGGCCGGCGGCTGTTCGACATCCTGCGCCACGCCCAAGCCGTGAAGCCGGTGGTGATTCTCAAGGGCGGGCGCACGCAGCAGGGCCTTGCTGCGGCCGCTTCGCACACCGGCTCGCTCGCTGGCGACGACCGCGTGTGGGTGGCGCTGGCGCGGCAGACCGGATGCCTGCTGGTGGATACGCTGGACCAGTTCATCGACACGCTGCTGGTATTCCAGACACTGACACCGCGCCCGCAACGTGCAACGCAGAAAGTCGTACTGTTCGGCAACGGTGGCGGCACCAGCGTGCTGGCCACCGATTGTTACGCCCGCATCGGGCTCGACGTGACGCCGTTTGAAAACAACACCATTGCCGCACTGGCTGAGCTGAAACTGCCGCCAGGCACCAGCATCACCAATCCGGTGGATTGTCCGGTGGGCACGCTGCAGCAGGATGACGGCCGCGTCGCTGAAAAAATCCTCGACATCATTTACGCGCAGGGCAACCCGGAGGCGCTGGTGATGCATCTGAATCTGTCGGCCTTCGTCGGGCGCACCAAACCTGAAGTGCTGGACAACCTGGCGGCCGCTGCCATGCGCGTGCAGGAAAATCATCCGGGCAAGGCGCATTTCATCCTGGTGCTGCGCTCCGACGGTGAGCCGGCGCTGGAAGCGCGCAAGCGCGAATTCCGCGACAAGGCGGTGGCGCTGGGCGTGCCGGTGTATGACGAAATGGTCAACGCCGGCCATGCACTGGCGGCGCTGGCGGCCTTCGAGCGTTTCAAGGCTGCGCGTGCCTAGGTGTGAGATTGCAAGACGTTATTTATTCGAGAAGCGGGCACGCTACCTCC
>CAZAOZ010000002.1:76953-174456 GCA_964486865.1 uncultured Bordetella sp. | reverse complement strand
TCAACAAGGGCATTACACTGGAACCTATCGTTGCACTTGGTATTTGAAACCGCCCCGTCTTATGGAGGAGGTGTTGCATGAATACGTCGGATTCTGCCGTATACGCCTGCGCCCCCGGGTTGCTGCGTTCATATCCTGTTTTTATCCTGCTGGCCGCGCTGTGTGCGCCGGCCGCATACGCGCAGGGGTTTCCGTCGCGGCCGGTGCGGTTCATGATCCCGCTCGCGCCCGGCGGCGGCGCGGACATTACGGTGCGCGCAGTCGCGCAGAAACTGAACGCGATCTGGGGGCAGTCGGTCGTGGTCGACAACCGCCCGGGCGGCACCGGTGCCGTCGGCCTGGAAATGGCGGCGCGATCGCAGCCCGACGGCTACACGATCACGATGATCAGCGGCACGCATACCGCGCGACGGGCGACGCACCGCGGCAGGCTGTCCTATGACCTGATCAGGGATTTCACGCCGGTGACGCAGATGACGCGACAGTCGTACGTGCTGGTGCTGCACCCTGCCGTGCCGGCGAAATCGATACCGGAGCTGATTGCGCTGGCCAAGGCGAAGCCCGGCAGCCTGACGTACGGCTCGGCCGGCCAGGGCAGCCTGCAGCATCTTTCGGGCGCGCTGCTGGCGACCTCGACGGGCGCGAACCTGCTGCACGTGGCCTACAAGGGCGGCGGTCCTGCGCTGGCCGATGTGTTGGCCGGGCACATCAGCATGGTGTTCGCGACGCCGCTGGAATCGGTGCCGCACATCAAGCCCGGGCGCCTGCGGCCGCTGGCGGTGACCAGCCCGCAGCGTTCGCCGGCACTGCCCGATCTGCCGTCCGTCGCGGAGGCCGGCATTGCGGGCTACGAAGTCACGAACTGGTACGGCGTGCTCGCACCAGTCGCGACGCGCAAGCCGGTCATCGACCGGCTTAACCGCGGCATCGTCGAGGCGTTGCGCACGCCCGAACTGACCGAGCGGCTGCAGAAAGACGGAGTCGAGCCCATCGGCTCGGCACCGGCGGAATTCCAGAAACACATCCATGCCGAAATTGCCAAGTGGGAGCGCGTGGTGGCGGCTGCCGGCATCAAGGCCGACTGAACAACGATCAATATCGGAACAACGAAAGGGATGCATATGCGCGTGGGATTCATAGGGCTGGGCACGATGGGCGCGTCGATCGCGCTCAATGCGATGAAGGGCGGCTTTGCGCTGACGGTGCATGATGTGCGCAAAGAGGCGGCTGCACCGCACATACGGGGCGGCGCAACCTGGGCGGCCACGGTCGAAGACGTTGGCCGTGACGCCGACGTCGTGATGACCTCGCTGCCGGGGCCGAAGGAGGTGAGGGCGGTGGCCGAGGGCCTGATCAAGACCCTGCGTCCGGGCGCGGTGTGGTTTGACCTGTCGACCAATTCGCCGACAGTGGTGCGCGAACTGCATGCCCGGTTCGCGGAGAAAAAAGTATCCCTGCTCGACGCGCCGGTCAGCGGCGGGCCCTCGGGCGCGAAGTCCGGCAAGATGGCGCTGTGGGTCGGTGGCGACAAGATCGAGTTTGATCGCTGTCGCAAGGTACTCGATGCCGTTGGTGACCAGGTGATTTACATCGGCGCGATCGGCGCCGGTTCGGTGGCCAAGCTGGTGCACAACTGCGCCGGCTACGCGATGCAACTGGCGCTGGCCGAACTGTTCACCATGGGCGTCAAGGCCGGCGTCGAGCCGCTGCCGCTGTGGGCCGCCATCCGCCAGGGCGCGCTGGGCCGCAAGCGTTCCTTCGACCGCATGGGCGACCAGTTCCTGCAGGGCAAGTTCGATCCGCCCGCTTTTGCGCTGGCGCTCGCCCACAAGGACGTCACGCTGGCGACCGAGCTTGCGCGCGAGATCGGCGTGCCGATGCGGCTGGCCAACCTGACCTATGCGGAAATGACCGAGGCGCTCAACCGCGGCTGGGAGAAACGGGATTCCCGTTCCTATCTGATCCTGCAGCAGGAGCGCGCCGGGCTGAACATCAAGGTGCCGGTCGAGGAGATCGAGGCCGTGCTGAAGCGCGACGGCTGACATCTGCAGCAGGGGCATACCGGTGCGGGGTGCCATGGCCGGCATGGCGAAGGGCCGCTCCCGCCGGGTTGCCTGAGCCGGCCGGTTTGACAAAAATACGCCCAGACCCGATACACTAGGCGAACTGGTCCGAACTGGCGTGGAGGGGCTTGGACATGTTTGCAATCGTCACCAAATCCGATGGTTTTCCGGTGAGCCGCAGCCCCGGCAGCGGCCAGCCCGATCTGGTCGTGACCTGGACTTCCAACGACAAGGCCAAAGCGTTTTTGGCCGCCAAGGGCATTGAGGCCGACTACCAGGTTGTGCCGCTCACCGAAGACGCGCTCAACAGCATGGCCACGGTATTGGGCTGCACGGCGGACGACATCGCGTTCGACTCTTATCCAGAGACCTAGCAAGCAGCGCGAAAGCAGACCGGCTTTGCCGCGAGCGAAAACGGATCCATGGCAGATTTTTTCGTAATCTACATGGCGCTGTGGGGGTTGGCCTGCCTCTTTGCGGTTCTGCTGATGATCCGGTTCAGGAACGCTTTGGAGCTGTTCCAGCGGCCGTACTGGGCGGGATTGTTGCAAGGCTGGAAAGTTACGAGCTTTCTGGTCGCGGCGACGGGGATGGTGGTCATCGCGCCCTATACCGGCGACCCGACCTGGGATTACGTCGATGCGACGTTCATGTCTGCGCTGACTTATGTCACCGCACCCTGGGCTGTCGGCACCTGCTATCTCGCCGTGCGCGGCAAACGACCCCTGGTCCATGCCTATATCGCGATCTGCGTCTGGATGTTTTCGGCGAGTTGGTCGTATGACTTGTATCTGGTGCTCAGGGACGGGGATTATCCGCTCACCTGGTTGCCGAACATTTTTGCGTCGTCGGCGCTGTATTTGTGCGGCGGACTCATGTGGAGCCTGGAGAGCGTGGAAGGCCGGGGCGTCATTTTCGGATTCATGGATCCGGGCTGGCCGGCGGTGACCCGCACGGGAACGTTCAGGCGGATCGTGTGGTATGTGTTGCCTTTCATGATCATGGTGACGGCGATGATCGTGCCGTTTTTTTGGTAGGCACGGATTCCTGGCGTGAGCGGACTTGAAACCGCCCCAGGAGCGTGCCGAAGATTTCCACCCGAGAAATCATTATAACCATATGTTTTTATTGGATAAATTAAATCCACACCGGGCTGGTAAACGCCGGAACCCGGCGTCGCGTTTCATCAGGACGGCGGCATCATGGCCGCGCCACCCCGGAGGAGAAGCTCATGAATCGCATCCTGTTCAGCGTGTTGCTGATGGTCGCTGCGTTGCCGCTGGCTGCAACGGCGCAGACCGACCGCATCGACCAACGCCAGGCCAATCAGCAAAAGCGCATTGACGAAGGCATCAAGAAAGGCGAATTGACCAAGTCCGAAGCCGACCGTCTGCAGAAAAACCAGCAGCGCATCCAGAAAATGGAAGACAGGGCGAAAACCGACGGCAAAATTACGCCGGAGGAGCGGCGCAGAATCGAGCGCGCGCAGGACAAACAAAGCCACAGCATCCACCGCGAAAGCACCGACAGGCAGAAAGCCGGCAACGAGGGCAAGCGCCGCGGCGACCGTGATCGCGAACGCCGGCGCGACTGATCCGTTCTGCACCTGAACAAACGGCCGCGTCCCGCGGCCGTTTGTTTGCAAGCGTCCGGTAGAATCCGGATTTGGTTACAGCGGAGCGCGCATGGAAGCATTGCAGGTTGGCATGAAACTCAGCGTCGAGCGTGAAGTCACGGAAGCGATGACCACGCAGCGCGGCGAGTACAGGGTGTTTTCGACACCGTCGATGGTGCAATTTTGCGAAAGCGCCGCGAGTCAACTGGTGGCGCCGCACCTCCAGCCGGGGCAAGGGCAGGTGGGCATCGTGGTCACCATCCGCCATCTGGGGCCGACGCCGATGGGCAAGCGGGTGCGCGCCGAAGTCGATCTGGTCGGTGTTGATCGCCGCCGGCTGAGTTTCAAAATCAAGGTGTTTGACGATATCGAGCAGGTCGGCGAATGCGAGCATGACCGCTTTATTGTCGATCTCGACAAGTATCAGGCGAAACTCAAAAAGAAAATCGACGGCTGATCCGGCGCCGCCTGCCGGACAGAAAACAGTTTTAATCGCTGTTTTTATTCGCGCTGCGCCGTGCCAGCGCAATGCCCGCCAGTACCAGCAAGCCGCCGGCGAACTGCAGCGTACTTACGGCCTCGCCGATCAGCAGCCACGCCAGCAGCGTGGCGGCAACCGGCTGCCACAGCAAACCCACTGAAGAAAACGTTGCGGGCAAATGAGCCATTGCCCAAGCGATCAGGCTCTGGCCCGCTGCCTGGGCGATCAGTGCCAGCGCAATCACGGTGGTCCAGCCCGCGGCAGTCTGCGGCAGAACCTGCTCGCCCGACAGCCACGCAATCGGCAGCAGAACGGCGGCCATTGCGGTGCTGCTCCACGCCATCAGGCTGGCGGTGGAAACCGTCGCACGCAGCCGCGTCACGGCGATCTGGTAGGCGGCATAGAACAGGGCGGTGATGATGCCCAGTGCATCGCCCAGCGGGGCGTTGCCGCTGCGACCAAAGTTCGGGCCGATCAGCAGGGCCGTGCCTGCAATCGCCGCGACCAGGCCGGTGATGAACAGCGGGCGCGGCGTGTTGCGGAAAACAAGCCACGCGACTGCGGTGACGAAAATCGGCGCGAGATTGGCGAGCAGCGTGGCATTGGCAATCGACGTCAGCACGATGGACCAGTGCCACACGGCAAGGTCACCGGCGAAAAACAGGCCGATCAGCAGCAGCATGCGCGGATGCGCGCGCGCGTTGTGCCAATGGCCGCGGCTGTCCGCGGCCATTGCCCAGATCCACAGCACGGGCAGCGCGAGAAACACGCGCCAGAACGCCGTGGCGACGGGGCCGGTTTCGCTGAAGCGCACGAACAGCGGCGCAGTGGCGATCGCGGTGGCGCCGGCAAACAGCGCAACGAGCGCCAGCCATTCTTTGGAGCGGGGTGTGATCATGCGGTATTTGCCGCATAACCCGTGATTGACAACGCTCCCGGCTGAATTGCCAAAAGCGCAGAGGGCATGTGCGGCGGTTTTTAACGCCCGGTGAATTTCGGTTTGCGCTTCTCGATAAACGCCGCCATGCCTTCCTTCTGGTCCTGGGAGGCGAACAGCATTTGCAGCGTGCGCGTCTCCAGTGTGAGCCCCGTTTCCAGCGACGCGTCCATCCCGCGCAGCACGGACTCCTTGGTCTGCTGGATGGCGAGCGGCGCCAGCTCGGCGATCTGCGCGGCCATGGCTATTGCGCGTTTTTCGACTTCGGCGTCCGGCACGACTTCACTGACCAGGCCCATGTCGAAGGCTTCCGTTGCGCCGAACAGGTCGCCGGTCAGCACATAGCGCATGGCCTTGTATTTGCCGACAGTGCGCGGCAGGCGCTGGGTGCCGCCGCCGCCGGGGATGATGCCGATTTTCACTTCGGGCTGGCCGAATTTCGCCGACTCGCCGGCGATGATGATGTCGCAGGTCATCGCCAGCTCGCAGCCGCCCCCCAGCGCGAAACCGCTGACCGCGGCGATCACCGGTTTCGGGCAGCCGTAGATGGTGCGCCACAGTTTCTGGGTGCCGCGCAGCAGCATGTCGATGGTGCCGGCGCCCGCCATTTCCTTGATGTCGGCGCCGGCAGCGAAGGCCTTGTCGTTGCCGGTCAGCACGATGCAGCGCACCGTGTCGTCATCGGTCATCGCCGTCAGGTGCCGGGCGATCAGTTGACGCACTTCCATATTCAGCGCATTACGCGCTTCCGGGCGGTTGATGCGGATGAGGCCGACGCCCTCGGCGGGGCGTTCGGTGACGACGACGGGTGCGCTCATGAAAAACTCCTGTGCCACTTGTTGAAACTGCGTAAATGAGGGCAAAACCAGACCGCTGACGAGGCCGTCATGTTTTTGGAATACCCATCGTTATGGTTTGGCGAGACCGATGTCGACCAGCACGGCCTTGATGTCGGTATAGTCTTTGGCGATGTCTTTGCTGAACTGCGCGCTGGTGACGAAATCGTCGGACCAGTAGTTTTTCTCGAGGTCGGCTTTCCATGCCGGCGTCGAGGTGACTCTGCGCAGCACGTCTTCCCAGTAGGCGATCTGCGCCGGCGTCAGCCCCTTGGGCGCCATGATTGCCCGCCAGCCGCCATATACCAGATCCGCGCCCTGTTCTTTCCAGGTCGGCACGTTGGCGAACGCGCCGGGGAAACGTTTCGCGGAGGACACGCCGATCACGCGCAGCCGGCCTTCGACGAGGTGCGAGGCGACGTTGCCCGCCGCCGTGGTGACCATGTCGATGTGGCCGCCCAGCAGTTGGGTAATGGCTTCCGCGGAGCCTTTGAAGGCGACAGCCTTGAGGTTGCGCGCGTTGACCCCGACGCTTTTGGCCAGCAGGCCGGCGGCGATATGGTTGTGGCTGCCGAGCGTGGTGGCGAAGCCGATGGAAACCGATTGCGGATTTTCCTTGAGCTTCGCAATCAGATCCTTGCCGGTCCTGATCGGTGAATTGGCATTGACCGCGAACACCACGTAGTCGTTGAACAGCGAGGCGATGGGCGTGAAGTCCATGTAGCTCAACGGGCTGGAGCCGACGGCATGGTTGGTCAGCAGCGCGGTGGTGCCGATCAGCAGAGTGTGGGCATCACCTTTCTTCTGGTTGACGTAATTGAAGGCGATCGAGCTGCCGCCGCCGGGACGGTTGACCACGGTCAGCGATGTCGGAATCAATTTGCCTTCGACGATGGCTTTTTCGACAGTGCGGGCGGTCTTGTCGTTGCTGCCGCCGGGCGCGGAGCCGACGACGATTTCGACGTTGCGCTGCGGCGACCAGGTTTGCTGCGCCTGCACAGTCTGTATTGCGGCGGCAACGGCCATGCCCGCAAACAGTGCGACGATGGTATTTTTCATGATCATTCCTCTTTGGTTATTGGCCGGACGACAGCCGCTTACAGCGGTTCGATCCCGGCTTTCTTGATGACGTTGGCGTATTTTTCAGTTTCGGCGCGGATGAATCTGTCGAACATCTCGATGGTGCCGCCCTTGGTGATCAGGCCGTCGCGATCGAATTTTTCCCGTACATCCTTGCCGGCAAGCGCCTTGTTCACATCGGCGTTTATCTTGTTGATGATGTCCCTGGGTACCTTGACCGGCGCCATCAGCCCGAACCAGTTGCTGGCTTCGTAGCCCTTGATGCCGGATTCGTGGAACGTCGGCACATCGGGCACCGCGGGGAAGCGCTCAAGGCTGCTGAGCGCGATCGCGCGCAGCCGCCCGGATTTGATATGCGGAATCAGCGCCGGCACGCCGCTGAACACCATTTCGACGTTGCCGGAAATGGCGTCGGTGATCGACGGTGTGTTGCCCTTGTAGGGTACGTGCACGATGTTGATGCCCGTCATGAACTTGAGCAGTTCGCCGGCCATGTGGTTGGAACTGCCGAGCCCGGCGTGGCCGTAATTCAGCTGACCGGGTCTGGATTTGGCCAGCGCGACCAGTTCCTTTACATTCTTTGCCGGCAACGACGGATGCGCTGCGAGCAGCGCCGCGCCCTGCACGCACCACACCACCGGGGTGAAATCGCGCTGCGTGTTGTAGGGCGGCTTGGCATAAAGCGTCATGTTGATGGCGTTGGATGCGCCGCCCATGAACAGCGTATAGCCGTCTGGCGCTGCTTTTGCCGCGAGCTCGGAGCCGATGTTGGTACCGCCGCCGGGGCGATTGTCGACGACGACCTGCTGGCCCCATGTTTCGGAAACCTTGGCGGCGACGGTGCGTGCGGTGTAGTCGGTATTGCCGCCTGCGGCGTAGGGCACGATGATGCGCACCGTGCGCGCCGGCCAGTTTTGCGCCCACGCCGGTACGGTGACCAAGGCTAAGCCCAGAAAAGTAATTAATTTGTTGATTTTATTCATATTTTATCCTCGCATGGTTTTCAGCACGATGCCTGCATGACTTCGTTGATGAGCGCCGCGCGGCGCTGCCAGCGCTCCAGATTGGCGATGAACATCCGGTACACGCGCTCGTCGTTGCCTGCCGCCGCCCCCGCATTGTGCGGCGAAACGATGACGTTGGACAGACTCCACAGCGGGGACTCTGCCGGCAGCGGTTCCTGCGCGAAGACGTCGAGATAGGCACCGCCCAGATGTTTTTCGCGCAATGCGGCAATCAGCGCAGTTTCATCGATGATTTCGCCGCGTGCAACATTGATGATGCGCGCCCCCCTGGGCAAACGCGCCAGCATGCCGGCGTTGATCAGGCCGCGGGTGTCAGCCGTCAGCGGGCAGGTGATGATCAGCCAGTCGGCGCGCGGCAGCAGTTCGGCAAGCTTTCCCGGCGCATGCAGTTCATCGACGGGATCATCGGTACGCCGCGGGCCGCGCCGCATGCCGATCACTTTCAGGCCGAGCACGCGTGCGAGCCGGGCGATTTCAGTACCGATGCTGCCGAGGCCGAGGATCAGCGCGGTCTGGCCGACGAGGTCGCGCGGAAAATCCGGCGCGCGCGCCGGATCCCAGCGCCGCGCCTGCTGCCCGGCAAGCCAGCGCGGAAAATTGCGCGCCAGCATCAGCAATCCGGTAATGGCGGTCTGCGCGATCGGTTCGGCGGTCGAGCCCGCCGAAGTCGTCAGGCGCACACCGCGCTGGAGCATTTCAGCGTAGATCGGATGATCGACGCCGGCGTTGAACACATGCAGCCACCGCAGCGCCGGCGCCTTGCGCACCGTCGAAAAAAACTGGCGCGAATGCACCGGGAACACATCGTTCGAGAAAAACGCGCAATCGAGACGCGCGCAATCCGCGTCGGCAAGACGACCCTCGGGATCGGCGGGTAGCACGACGAGCTCAAGCGCCAGGCCGGCGGCCCGCGCGTGAACCGCGAGATCCGCGCCGCGCTCGGCATGCAGTTGGTGTGAGACCAGCAGTACGGGCATGAGTTATTGATTCTCCCCTAATTCACGGCAGTGAATTAGGTCTGTTCTCACCCTCTCCCTTTGGGAGAGGGTTGGGGAGAGGGATTGAGTGTTCTGACTGTCATCAATTATGAAGCGCTCAATAGGCAGGGTTACACGACGGAAGAGCGGAGATTTTACCCACTCTTTGTTAACATGTGCTGATTGCACGCTCCGCAATAAACAGGAAAGTCCCTATCCGTGGATATCAGCGCACTTGAATTGACCCGGCAACTGATCGCCCGCAACTCGGTGTCGCCGGAGGACGCCGGCTGCCTGGAACTGGTGATGGCGCGGCTGAAGCCGCTCGGCTTCGAATGCGAAGTCATTGCCGCGAACGGCGTCACCAACCTGTGGGCGCGCCGCGGGCGTGCCGCGCCGGTGGTGTGTTTCGCCGGGCATACCGACGTGGTGCCGACCGGGCCGCTGGAGCACTGGCAGATCGATCCGTTCATGCCGGCGGTGGAGGACGGCGTGCTGCACGGCCGCGGCGCTGCCGACATGAAAACCTCGATCGCCGCGTTTGTCGTCGCGCTGCGCGAATTCATCAGGGCCAACCCCGACCACCCGGGATCGCTGGCGGTGCTGTTTACCTCGGATGAGGAGGGTCCGGCCACCGACGGCACGGTGCGCGTGGTCGAAACGCTGGCCCGCCGCGGCGAAAAACTCGATTACTGCATCGTCGGCGAGCCGACCTCGGCAAAAAAATTCGGCGACACCATCAAGAACGGGCGGCGCGGTTCGCTGTCCGGCGTGCTGACGGTCAACGGCGTGCAGGGCCATGTCGCGTACCCGCATCTGGCGCGCAACCCGATCCATGATGTCGCGGCAGCCATTGCCGAGTTATCGACCACGGAGTGGGACCGCGGCAACGAATATTTCCCGCCGACGACCTGGCAGGTGTCGAACTTCACGGCGGGCACCGGCGCCAACAACGTGATTCCCGGCGTCGCGCGCGTGCAGTTCAATTTCCGCTTCTCGACCGCGAGCACCGTCGAATCGCTGCAGACGCGGGTGCACGGCATCCTCGACCGGCACGGCGTGCAGTATGACCTCGAGTGGCGCTACGACGGCCGGCCGTTCCTGACGCCCAATGGAGACCTGGTCGCTGCGGTGTCGCGTGCGATCAAGGAAGTCACGGGCGTCACCACCGAACTGTCAACCTCCGGCGGCACCTCCGACGGCCGCTTCATCGCCGACATCTGCCCGCAGGTGGTGGAATTTGGCCCCAGCAACGCGACCATCCACAAGGTCAACGAATGCGTGCCGGTGGCGGAAGTCGAGGCGCTGCCGAAAATCTATCAGCGCGTGCTGGAAATTCTGCTGCACAAATAAACCCGCCTGCGCGATCTGCGGGCAACAAAATTCCAATGCGCCGGCGCCGGGCGTGACTGCCGGCCGCGCGACGGCTGCCGGCAGCGCACACCTGGTGTTACTTCATGCTTTTCGCGGCGTCCTTGGCGGAGGCGGCCTTGCTGCCGGCGGTGCCCGCTTTCATCTGACCCTGGCCGGGACCGGGCTGTCCGCCACCCTGCACGGTCGC
The DNA here is from genome assembly GCA_964486865.1 of uncultured Bordetella sp. GTDB lineage: Bacteria > Pseudomonadota > Gammaproteobacteria > Burkholderiales > SG8-41. Next base: position 163,881 of record CAZAOZ010000002.1, on the reverse strand, counting down.
TTGCGTCTTGGCTTTAGCCTGGCCCTGGCCCGGCCCTGGCTGCCCGCCACCCTGCACCGTGGCTTGTGATTTGGATTTTGCCTGACCTTGGCCTGGCCCTGGCTGCCCACCGCCCTGCACGGTGGCTTGCGACTTGGATTTTGCCTGGCCCTGTCCGGGGCCGGGTTGTCCGCCGCCTTGCACGGTGGCTTGCGTTTTGGCTTTCGCGGCGTCTTTGCCGGTTCCGCCTTGCGTTCCCTGGCCTTGCTGTGCGAGCAGGGCAGGTGCAGTGAGACCGAGCGCGAGTGAACCGGCAAGCAGTATTGCGGTGCGAATGTTCATGATCGTCTCCTCCCTTCGGGTTGTTGTGACTACTGCAACGTTACGGTAGCGGATGGTGCAGGCAGAATCAAGAGCGGGGAAAAAACAACGATTAATGGGCTTTTTGAACTGTAATTCTGCACGGCATCGTTAGCGTGCGCGGACTGCGGGATTGCGCCCATCCGCTGGCAGATAATCGAATTCTTCAAATATGCCGAGCGCGTTGTCGTCAGCACCGTAGGCAATAATGAGGCGTGCCGGATATTTCCATTCGCGCCCCAGCGCCTTGTCATTGTCGATGGCCTTGTTAAACATGACTTCCGTTATACCCAGCGTGCCGATCGCCATCACGCCTGAAAACAGCGCCATGCCGGGTTGCGAATCGCGCCCACCGTCGTACACATACAAGCGGAACAGGACGCCGCTGGTGTTGCGCCATTCCCGCTTGGGCGCGCCGAGAACTTGCGTGGCGGTTGTAGCGCTGACACCGGGCTTGATTGTCGTCAGATTGGCTCCAGCATCGCCTTGCAGCAGGTACGCTGACGTGCATCCGCCGCTCAGCATTGTCAGGATGGCCAGGGCCATGACCAGCTGCAGACGGATCATGGCTGCGCTGCGCTGGCGGCCGTCCCGGTGGTCACGCATGACGGGCTGACCCGTTTGTCAAAAATGCCGGGCTGGGAAAAACAACGGGAGATCAACATACCGCTCTCGTTAAACGTGAGGTACAGCTCCCGCTGCCGCTTGATGTCACCACCGGTGGGCATGCCCGCACTCCACACGCCGACCACGCGCTGCCAGCGATAGACGAACACGCGGTTATTCTCCGCGCTGTATGTCGGCTCCCCGAGCAGCAGCAACACGTCGCGACGTTGCGTCACGCCGGGAGCGAGGCGTTCGATGGATTCCCCGGAGATGACCGGGGTGTCGCCGCCGCCGTGGTCGGGCAGCGGCATCACGCACCCCGGAAGCAGCAGCACGCCGGCCAGAATGGTCGCGCGGGTCTGTCGACGGTGACGCATGAGAGCGCGCAAGCCCTTACTTTTTGAACACCAGGGAGTGCCGGTTCAGCACGTTGCGGTCATCGAAGATCAGCACCAGAGAGTACTCGGCGCGGGACGGCGGTCGCGTTACACCCACATCAATTTTACCGATGCCGTTTTCAAACACCCGGTAGGTCAAGGCATGATCCTGCTCAAATGTCGAGGCGGGATGTCCCATGCGGTCGAGAATTTCCTGCTTGGTTGTTTCACCGTTTCGCAGCATGCCGAATTTCTGCATGACAACCGATGCATCCACCGGTGTCACGGTTGTGGCGCATCCCGCAGAGAGAAAAATGGCGGCGGACAATGATGCGATAAGCGACAGAGAAGGCGCCAGTGGTTTGGCGCGCTCGGCGAATCGGGGTGATCCGGTGCATGGCAGATACATGGTGTGATTCCCCTCCAGCGCGGGCAATATACACCGGGGTTTTGCGGAAAAAAAGTCCCCGCAACGCGCACGGCATCAGTGTCGTGCGCGGCGCCGAGAACTTCCCGCAGCAATCCGGCATTGACGCCGATGTTTTTATCATCAGCACTCATATCCAATTTACGGAGGCAAAAACACGAAAGTTTCCGGAAATTATTCAACCAGATTTACAATCGAAGCAGTGGAGAATATTGCATGATGACCCGACCGCCTTTCGCCGAATTCAGCACCCTCGCGATCCGGGAGCTGACCACCTGGATCGGCGGGAACGGGCTGTGGTCCGAGCGCTTGCGCGATGTTCTGGAGGAACATCTTCTGCCAGCCGCAGAGCAGGCTGGCTTGGCGCCGGAAGAAGCATGGGAAGCACTCGGCGAATTCACGGGCCCCGCATACGGCGCCGCGCTTGAGGACTTGTGCACCCGCTGGTATGAAGGTTCGCCGCAGAACCTCATTGCCGATTTCCTGAAAAAGCGCGGTTTCCGGGTGCCTCCGCTCGCGAAAAATTACCTCGAAGCGATGCGCGACTCGGTGCCCGGGATATACGAAGCCGTAGCGGTGCGGCCCGGGCACGGCGTCACCATTCGCGACCTGCTGATCGATGGAGATCCGGTCGATGTGATCGAAGTCAGCGGTTCGCGGCAGATCGTGCAATGGGACAAGCTTGCGGCCCGCGTCGTCGAGCACGGTGGAAAACGCGTATTTACCGGATCGCTGTCTCCACTCACCACCAAACACGGAGAGACGCTGATTTCCGAGTTGAAGGCCATGCTGCACGGGCTGGCGGGAAATACCGGCATGACGGCGCAGGCGTTCCGCGATGAGGCTGCCAAGGTGATGCGTGCCGCCGCGCCGCGGATCGGCGGCCTGCACATCGCCCGCGTACTGGAGAGCCTGCACCGCACCTTGCCGAAGCTCGTGAACCGGGATGGCGATCCGATAGAGTTCGCGGAAGTCCGCTATCCGCTCACGTCCGGCGGAAGAAAGAATGTTATCGCCCGCCTTGATGCCGAGCCCGCCTTGCGGCGCACGGGCACTCGTCCGGCAACGTGGGATTGGGTGGGACAAGTTTCGGAACATCCTTCAGGAGTGAAGTCGGCCGGAGAAGGCCTCGCGCTCGACAGCCATCCCGATGGTGATGCGGGGCTGACAGTGCTTGCAAGCGTGACGCTTTCCGGGGGACAGCTTGAATTGTCGGGTAATTCGCGCCGCCGCATCGAAAGAGCGCGCGCGTTCATCGAGCCACTGATCGCCGGATTGATTGGAGAGCCTGAAGTCGCAATCAAGTCCGTGCAAGACGTCATGGCGGAGAAGCGGGACACGCCAGGCCTACCCCGGCGTTCGGTGTCCAAGCGGGTGAAGCACGAGGTTACACAGCGCTTTCTGGATAAGCATTACCGCAATTGGCTGGATGACAAAATACCCGCGCTTGACGGCAAGTCACCGCGCGAGGCGGCACGAGACTTCGAAGGACGCGAGCAACTGGTCGCGCTCCTGAAGGAACTGGAAAACCGCGAGGCACGGCGCGCCATAGACACCGGGGCCAGCTACGATGCGCGCTGGCTGTGGCGCGAACTCGGGATTGAGCAACTACGGCGTTAGCCGATTTCAGCAAGGGCTCGACTTGCCTCGCGTATCCGAGTGAGTTTTCTTCGGGAATTCCAGTTTTCTGAAAATCGGCAACTCGCGGATATTGACCACGGTTTCGATGTCATGCTTTTACAGCAATGACAAAAAGCGGCCAATGCAGATTCCTTCGTAACCGATGGTGTAGATGTTCATTGTTGCTTACGCTTTGCGCTGGTGGCTCGCCGGGCGCCACGCTCAGATTTGACGCGGTAAGTCGCCTGCGGTTCGCGGACGAGCAGGTCGGCCGGAATATGCAGCGCGTCACTCAACGCCCTGATGGAGGCCACGGTAAGCGGGCGCTTTCCGGCAAGAACCTCGGACACGCGGTTCCTGCCTCCCAGAAGCGGCGCGAGATCTATTTGCCGCAACCCCTGTTCTTCCATGCGAAACCGGATGGCCGCGACAGGATCCGGGCGTTTGAACTGGAAGCGCGCTTTTTCATAGTCCTCAACGAGCTTCGCGAAAAGCTCAAGACGGTCGCCGTCCGCGGTTCCGGGAGCAGGATCATCGGTTGCGAGTCGATTGATCTCGGCAAGACAAGCCCGGTATTCATTTTCGGTTTTGATGATTTTCGGTTCAAGCATCACAGGTTTTAGTTAATGCGCCTAGTGTAGTCCGCGTGAGTTCCGGCCCAGTTCACGATGACTATGCCGGTGTTGTAAGCCACTTGTACTTCCAGTCGATAGTGGTTGCCCTTCACATTGAAAATTACAATTCTGTTGGCCAGAAAGCTGGCTGATGCGTAGCTGTTCCTGATGTCCTGCGGCGTGCGCCATTGTGCGGCCTCGGTGTCGGCGATCCAGTTCTCAGTCCATGCCCTGGCGTCAGCGTGGGCGCGGATGAACTCATCGAGCTTGTCGCGCCCGACGAGTCGCATAAGCAGCTTTTCTTATTGTTCCTATGAGCCAATAATACTACAATGTTCCCATAATGGGAACAATATATTTATTCATAGGCATTTGTTTTTATTCGTTTATTTTATACTGCGCCAGCCACTGCAGCGCGCCGGCGCCCGCCGCCCGCCCGCCGGCAAAACACGCGGTCAGCAGGTAACCGCCGGTCGGCGCTTCCCAGTCGAGCATTTCGCCGGCGCAGAACACGCCGGGCAGCGCCTTGAGCATCAGGTGTTCGTCCAGCGCGTCAAACGGCACGCCGCCGGCGCTGCTGATGGCTTCGTCCAGCGGCCGCGGCGCCGTCAGGCGCAGCGGCAATGACTTGATCGCCGCGGCCACGCGCGCGGGATCGGTGTAGTGCTCGGGGCCGAGGTATTCGCGCAGCAACCCCGCCTTGACGCCGGTGATGCCGGCCTTGCTCTGCAGGTGGCTGGACCACGAGCGCGAGCCGCGCGGATGCGCGACTTCTGCGGCTACCCGCGCGGCGTCCTTGTCCGGCGCCAGATCGAGTTGCAGAGTCACGCTGCCTTGTACGGCGATGGTGTCGCGGAGTGCCGCCGACAGCGCATAGATCAAACTGCCTTCAACGCCGTAATCCGTGATCATGAATTCGCCCGCCCGCTGGTGCGCAACGCCGCCGGCGTCCGTAAATGACGCAATGACGGTTTTCACCGGCTGTCCGGCATGACGCCCGCGGAAATGCGCGCTCCACGCGGCATCAAAACCGCAGTTGGCCGGCTGCAGCGGCGCGACGGTGATGCCGCGCGCGGCGAGCAGCGGCACCCACGCGCCGTCGGAACCCAGCCGCGCCCAGCTGCCGCCGCCCAGCGCCAGCACCGTGCAATCCGCATCCACCGTGCGCTCGCCCTGCGGCGTGGCAAAGCGCAGCGCACCGTCATCCGCCCATCCGGTCCAGCGATGCCGGACGTGAAACCGCACGCCGGCCGCGCGCAGGCGATGCAGCCACGCGCGCAGCAGCGGTGCGGCCTTCATCTCCTTCGGGAATACGCGTTGCGAGGTGCCGACAAAGGTTTCGACGCCGAGATCCTGCGCCCAGTCGCGGAGTTGCTGCGGGCCGAATGCAGCCAGCCACGGCGCCACGTCGGCGGCGCGTGCGCCGTAACGCGCAATGAATTTGTCCATGCGTTCGGCGTGGGTCAGGTTCAGCCCGCCCTTGCCGGCAAGCAGGAATTTGCGACCCACCGATGGCATGGCGTCATAGACATCGACGCGCGCGCCGCCGTTGACCAGCATTTCGGCGGCCATCAGGCCGGCGGGACCGCCGCCGATCACCGCCGCACGGGCGACTACAGCCACTTGGCTTTGCGGAAGCGGTAGAACAGATAGCCGTCGATGGCGACCATGGAAGCGAGCGACAGCGGGTAGCCCCAGGCCCACTTCAGTTCCGGCATGAACTCGAAGTTCATGCCGTAAATGCCGGCAATCATCGTCGGCACGGCCACCAGCGCGGCATAGCCGGCCAGCCGCTTGGTGACTTCACTTTCCTGCAGCGTGATCAGCGACAGATTGACCGAGATCGCGGTGGTGACCATGTCGCGCGCGGCGTCGATGCTCTGATTGATGCGCACCAGATGGTCCGACACGTCGCGGAAGTATTCGCCCAGTCCGGCGCACAGTTGCGGCACGCGGCCGCCGTGCAGCTTGCCGACAGCCTCGAGCAGCGGCGCTGTCGCATGCTTCAAGGTCATCAGATCCCGTTTGATGCCATACAGGGCCTCGATGTTGGCGCGCGGTGAGGTGCCGGCGAAAATCCGGTCCTCGATGTTTTCGAGCTGGGTCTCGATGTTGTCGAGAATCGGGAAATAACGATCGACCACGGCGTCCATCAAGGCATAGAGGATGTAGCCGGTGCCGTGCTGCATCAGTTCGGGTTCACGCTCGCAGCGCTCGCGCACGTCGGCGAACCCGCGTTCGCTGTCATTGCGCACCGACAGCACGTAATTGCGCGCGACAAAAATATCGACTTCGCCCACGCGCAGTTCGTCGCCGTCAGGTTCGATCATGTGCAGCACGAAAAACAGTTCGTCGCCGTATTCCTCGAACTTGGGGCGCTGGTGGCCGTGGCGCGCGTCCTCGATGGCCAGCGGATGCAGGTCGAATTGATTCTCGAGTTGCTCGAGCTCGTGCGGCTCCGGGTCGCGTACCGCGACCCAGACGATACAGTCGTTGCGCTGCAGGTACGAATGAATTTCCTCGCGCGCGACATCCGCGATTTTTTTGCCGTCCCGGTAGGCAACACTGTTGACCAGCATGGTAGAACTCCCCTCTGCGCGCATGATAGCGCAGGCGCGCGCGGAATTGACCCGCCCGGCAAGGAATCGGCTACGCCAGCCAGGGCTGGTCGGCGTGGTATTTGCGCTCGAAGGCTTCGATGGCCGGTAACTGTTCCAGCACCAGCCCGATGTCGTCCAGTCCCTTCAGCAGGCGCTCCTTGTACATCGGGTCGATCATGAACGGATGCGTGTCGCCGAGCGTATCGGTGACGGTTTGTGCCGGCAGGTCGATGGTCAGTGTGGCGCCGGGTTTCGCCAGCAACTGTTCGCGCAGGCCGCGGCAGATTTCCTCGGGCAGTGTCACCGGCAGCATGCCGTTTTGCAGTTCATTGGCGTAATGAATGTCGCCGAACGAGGGCGCGATAATCGCACGGATGCCGGAGTCGAGCAGGGCATAGACCGCGCCCTCGCGCGACGAACCGCAGCCGAAATTGGCGCCGGCGACGAGTATGCCGGCGCGGCGGTAAGGTGCCTGGTTCAGCACAAAATCCGGCTTTTCCTGCCCGGCGTTATCGAAGCGCATGTCGTGGAACAGGTAGGGGTCGTAGCCCGCCTGCGTGGTGCGCAGCTTGCGCAAAAAACGCACCGGGATGATGCGGTCGGTGTCGATATTCGCCATGTCGATTGGCGCGGCGACTGCGGTCAGTGTGGTGAAGGGTTTCATAGTCGAGTATTGGTTCAAAAGCAGAAGCTTGGCCACAGAGAGCACAGAGAACACAGAGAAAAGCGAAAAGCAAACCAGCAACTTTTTGTGTTCTTGTCTTCGGGGTTCTCTGTGTTCTCTGTGGCCTCTGTGGCTAAAGGTTTTAAGGGTTACGCCGTCAGCTTCCGTACGTCGGTGATGCGGCCGGTAACCATGGCCGCGGCCGCCATCGCCGGACTCATCAGGTGGGTGCGCGCGCCCTTGCCCTGGCGGCCCTCGAAATTGCGGTTGGAGGTCGAAGCGCAGCGCTGGCCCGCGGGCACCGTGTCGCCGTTCATTGCGGCGCAGCTTGAACAACCGGACGCGCGCCATTCGACGCCGGCCTCCGTAAAAATGCGGTCCAGCCCTTCGGCCTCGGCCTGCCGCTTCAGCGTGGTCGAGCCCGGCGACACCCAGGCCGGGATCACCGACTTGCGGCCTTTGAGCACGGTCGCTGCCGCGCGCAGATCCTCGATGCGGCCGTTGGTGCAACTGCCGATGAAGGCGCGGTCGATGCGGATGTCGGTCAGTGCCATGCCGGGCTGCAGATCCATGTAGGCGAGCGCCAGTTTGGCGTGGGCGCGCTGATCGGCTTCGGGCAAGGTTGCCGGGTCCGGCACGCGACCCGATACCGGCAGCGCTTCCTCGGGACTGGTGCCCCAGGTCACCATGGGTTCGAGCTGCGCGCCATTGAGCGCGACTTCGCGGTCGAAGCGCGCGCCCTCATCCGTGGGCAGCATTCGCCACCGCGCCAGCGCGGCGTCCCAGTCGGCGCCCCTGGGGGCGTACTCGCGACCGTGCAGGAATTGATATACCGCATCATCCGGCGCAATCATGCCGGCGCGCGCGCCGGCTTCGATCGCCATGTTGCACACCGTCAACCGGCCTTCGACGGTCAGGCCGCGGATTGCACTGCCTGCGAATTCGATGACATGGCCGGTGGCGCCGGCCGTGCCGATCTTGGCGATGATCGCCAGCACCACGTCCTTGCCGGTGACGCCCGGCGCCAGCGCGCCATCGACGGTGATGCGCAGGGTTTTCGGCCGCTTCAGCCACAGGCACTGCGTGGCGAGGATCTGTTTCAGTTGTGAGGCGCCGGTGCCGAAGGCGTAGGCGCCCAGCGCGCCGTGAGTGGAGGTGTGCGAATCACCGCAGGTGATGGTCAGGCCCGGCTGGGTGATGCCCAGTTCGGGCCCGATGACATGCACGATGCCCTGGCGGTCGTCGGCGATGCCGAAGTGCGCGATGCCGTTGAGGCGCGAATTTTCCTCAAGCAATGCGATCATGTGGCGCGCGTCGGCATCCTCGGCGGCGGCCACGCCGCGCTCGCGGCCGACGGTCGGCACGTAATGGTCGGCGACGGCAAAAGTCTGCCGCGGCTTGCGCACGGTGCGGCCGTCCTTGGCCAGCGCGCCGAAGGCGTGAAATGAACCTTCATGGACCAGATTGCGGTCGATGTGCAGCAGCGCATCGCCGCCGGGGCGCTCCATGATGACATGGGCATTCCAGATTTTTTCAAATAATGTCGCAGCCATCTCAACGCCCCTTTGCGATGCCCTCGCGCCGCGGATCCGCGCCGCCCTGCCAGCCGTTCCTGTCGCGCATGATGCCGTGTATGCCGCTGGTCATGTCGGTGATTTCAACGTTGTGGCCCATCGCTTGCAGCGCGCCGGTCAGATTTTCGTAAGCCGTACCCTGCTCGATTTCAGTCGGACCGTTGCGACTGCCGAAATGGGGTAGCGCAATAGCCGCCTGCATATCCATGTTCCAGTCGAGCGTGGCGATCAGGGTTTTGGCGACATAGCCGATGATCCGGCTGCCGCCGGGTGCGCCGAGAACCATGTGCAGATTGCCCTGGGCATCAAACACCAGCGTGGGCGCCATCGAACTGCGCGGCCGCTTGCCGGGAGCGACGGCGTTGGCGACCGGGCGTCCGTTCTCGACGGGGTTGAAATTGAAATCGGTCAATTGGTTGTTGAGCAAAAATCCCCGGACGAAGACGCGGCTGCCGAAAATGCTTTCAATGGTCGTGGTCATCGAGACGGCATTGCCCGCGGCATCGACGATGGCGATATGGCTGGTGCCCGCCACCTCATCCACCGGATCATCGGCCCAAGCCACGTTGGCGCCGGGCGGAACGCCGGCTTCGGCTTGACCCATGCTGCGGTCGGGCCTGATCAGTTTGGCGCGCTCCGCAAGGTAGGCCGGGTTCAGCAGACCCTGTACCGGCACGTTTACGAAACGATCATCCGCGACATAGCGATTGCGGTCGGCAAAGGCGAGGCGGCCGGCTTCCGCGAGTAGATGCACGGCCTGTGTCGAGTCCGGCGCCACCTTCGGCATGTCGTGGTGCGACAGCAGGCCGAGTATTTGCAGCACGGCAATGCCGCCGGAGGAGGAGGGCGGCATGCCGCAGACGCGATAGGCGCGGTAGGGGCCGCACAGCGCAGACACTTCAATCACCCGGTAGCTCGCCAGATCGGCTTCGGTCAACGAGCCGGCGTTGGCCGGATGGTTGCGCACCGCGGCCACCACATCCCGGGCGAGGTCTCCGGTGTAGAACGCATCGGCGCCGCCCGCCGCCAAAGCGCGCAGGGTGCGTGCGAATTCCGGATTGCGCAGGATGGTGCCCGCAGGCCTGGGTTTGCCGTCGCCCGTGAAAAAATATTCCCGGGCAGCAGTGCCTTCAGCAATGCCGTGATCTCTTTGCAGCAGCATGTGGACGCGCGAGGAGAGCGGAAAACCGTTTTCCGCAAGCCGGATGGCGGGTTGAAAAAGCCGCGCCCAGGGCAGTTTGCCGTGTTGCCGGTGCGCGATTTCCAGCAGGCGGGGCACGCCCGGCACGCCCACGGCGCGCCCGCCGATTACGGCGGCACGGAAAGACAGCGGTTTGCCTTCACGCAAAAACAGTTCAGGTGTCGCGGCGGCGGGGGCTGTTTCGCGGCCGTCGTAAGCCAGCATCGCACGCTGCCGCGCATCGTAGTGCAGCAGATAGGCGCCGCCGCCGAGTCCCGACGCGTGCGGTTCGACCAGATTCAGCACCAGTTGCACGGCGATGGCGGCATCGGCGGCGCTGCCGCCGGCATCGAGTATCTCCAGCCCGGCCTCCACCGCGAGCGGATGCGCAGCGGCAACCATGTGGCGTTTTGCGTGCGCGAGCGGCTTCTCGATCCTGCCGCTGGACGACTCGGGCTGCGCCGGACGATCGACCTGCGCCTGCAGCGGCAGGCACACCGCCAGCCACAGTGCGGCAATGACACAGACCCTGCCTGGATGGAACATGCCGGCGCTCATGGTTGAAACGTTGATTTAAAGACCCGCGCGCTGGTCTTCAGGCAAGCCGTAGCGGTTTTCCAGTTCCTGCACTTCGGGCAACCCGGCAATGTCGGTGAATTGCTTGAAGTTGGCCACCTGGTCGCGCAGATGCGCAATGGAGCCGGTGCGTTTCAGCTCGCGCAGCAGATTCTGCATCGCCGGGATTGCGGCGAGCAGCAGCCAGTTTGGATAAATCGCCAGATTGAAACCGAGTCTGCCGAGTTCATCGGCGGGCAGATCCGGCGTTTTGCCGCTGGCCGCCATGTTGTAGAGCAGCGGCACGCCTTTGAAGCGTTTGGATACGACCTCGACCTGCTCGCGGCCCACCGGCGCTTCGATGAACAAGACGTCGGCGCCGGCCTCGCGATAACGCTCGCCGCGCTCCAGCGCGGCCTCCATGCCTTCGATGGCGATGGCATCGGTGCGGGTGATGATGACGAAATCATCGTCGCGGCGCGCATCGCAGGCCGCCTTGATCTTGGCGACCATTTCCGCCGTCGGGATCACGCGTTTGCCGGCGAGGTGCCCGCAGCGCTTGGGCCAGGCCTGATCCTCGAGATGCACGCCGGCGACACCGGCCTTTTCATAATCGCGGATGGTGCGCCGGGTGTTGATCGGATTGCCGTAGCCGGTGTCGGCATCGGCAATCACCGGCAATTCCGAGGCGTCGGCAATGCGGCCGGCGTTGTCGATCATTTCGCTGGCGGTCAGCAGGCCGACATCGGGCATGCCCAGCCGGGTCAGGCTGGTGCCGAAGCCGGTCATGTACACCGCCTCGAAACCTTCGAGCTTGACCAGTCGCGCGGCAAAGGCGTCGGCGACGCCCGGCGCGACCACGCAGCCGGGGCGCGCCAGCAGCGCGCGCATGCGCGCCGTGACGCGGTCTGATCCTGAGCCCATGTCCTGCTCCTGTTATTCGAATTTGAGATCGAGTTTTTTGACCAGTACCCGCCATTGCTGCAATTCGTCGCGGATGCGCATGCTGAATTCTTCCGGCGAACTCGCGCCCGGTGTGGCGCCCAGTCCGCGAAAGCGTTCGGCGACGGTGGTGTTGTCCATGGTCTTGCGCACGGCGGCGTTGAGTCTGGCGATCACCGGCCTGGGCGTGCCCGCGGGGGCGAGCAGGCCGAGCAGTGTCGAGGCCTGATAACCCTTGTAGCCCAGTTCATCCAGCGTCGGCACATTGGGCAGCGCCGCGGCGCGCTGCGCCGTGGTCACGGCCAATACTTTCAAGCGGCCGTCCTTGACGTAACCGATCGACGCGGCGAGCTGATCCACCATGGTTTCGACCTGTCCGCCCAGCAGTTCGGACAGCGCCGGGCCGCTGCCTTTGTACGGCACATGCAGCACCTTGACGTTGGCCATGCTGGCAAACAGTTCGATGGCGAAATGGTTGGTGGTGCCCGCGCCGGCGGAGGCCATGGTCAGTTTGCCGGGCCGTGCTTTCGCGGCATTGACCAGATCGGCCATCGAGTTGATGCCGGCTTTCGGGCCGGCCAGCACGACCAGCGGCACGGCCTGCACCGTGGAGATCGGCGCGAAGTCCTTCAGCGTATCGTAAGGCAGGTTTTTGAAAATCACCGGGTTCACCGACAGCGGGCCGCTCGATCCGACCAGCAGCGTGTAACCGTCGGGCGTGGCTTTGGCTACCAGCGAGGCGCCGAGATTGCCGCCGGCGCCGGGCCGGTTATCGACGACCACGGTCTGCCCGAGTATTTCGCCCAGCGGCGGGGCGACGATGCGCGCGGAGATATCGACGTTGCCGCCGGGCGCGTAGGGCACGATGAAGCGGATCGGCCGCGTGGGGAATGTCTCTGCAGCGAACGCAGGTGCGGCCATTGCGGCAAGAGCAAGCGCTACCAGGATTTTGTTCATGCGTTTTCCTTGAGTCGGGATGCGGCGGCGGCGCGGTTCAACCCGCCGCTCCCTCCAGGAGGACTTCCTTCGGGGCGCCCCCCAAGAGGACTTCCTCCGGGGCGCGTTGGACGCCGGCGCCGGTGTCGTAATCGACATTGACGAGTTGCTCGGTATTCCACAGTTGTTTCAGCAGTGCGCTTGCTGCGGCCTTGCCGATGACCGGCGCGGCAAGCTCGGTGAACTTGTCGTTCAGTTCTTCGTCGCTCAGCGGCAGTTCCGGATCCCCCTTGCGGTAGGGCTGGAAATGTCCGAACTTGCGGCCGTCGTTCAATTCGATTTCCACCTGCGCCGCGCGCTGGCCCGGATAACCCTTCGACAGCACCGGGTCGGCCACAGGCTCTATTTTTTTGATCAGCGTCCGCACGTCGGCATCATTCAGCCGCTCGGGCAGGAAGGCATTGAGCCGTACGCTGCCATGCACCAGCGCATGCGCCACGGTGTACTGGATGCTGAACTTGGCCTGGTAATCGCCTTCCGGGTTGGCATTGTCAATGATATCCAGCCCCGCCTTGTAGGTGGCGAGCTTGATGTGTTTGACGTCTTTGTGCGTGAACCGGTGTTCTTTCTGCAAATGCAGCACGCCGTCGATCGCCGGGAAGGTGTGGCCGCAGCAACCGTGGTTTTTGAAGGTGACGTGGATGATGTGGTAGTCCTTGCCCAGGCCGCGGGTGGCCTTGCTCCAGTCGGGATTCACGCTCATCGCATTGCCGAAGCCGAACTCGCCTTCGATGATGTCCAGCGCGCCGGTAACGCCCTTCACTGCCGCCATCGCCGCCCAGCAGCCGGCGTCGGCGGCGTGGCCGCCGTGCAGCGGCTTGGTCATCGCCTGCGAGCGGAACGCCTGCTGCAGCCCCGAGGCGAAACTGCCGACGGTGGCCAGCGCATGCATGAATTGATCGCGATTGGCGCTGAGTATGGTGGCCGCCGCGGCTGCCGCGCCGAAAGCGCCGACGGTACCGGTGGTGTGCCAGTACTTGTAGTGCGACGGCATGACGGCCTCGCCGATCCGTGTGGAGATTTCATAACCGACGATGACGCCGCGCAGGAATTTTTCGCCCGACGCGCCGCTGGCCTGCGCCGTGGCCAGCGCCGCGGAAATCACCGGGCTGCCCGGGTGATAGCCGGCGTCGCGGTAGATGTCGTCGAACTCCACCGAATGCGAAGCCGCGCCGTTGATCAGCGCGGCGGCACGCAGCGTGGCGCGGCGGCCGGTCGCTAACCGTGCGCGGCCGCGGTCGAGATCCTCGGCAAAGGCTTCTTCCATCAATACGGCCGGATTGACGATGCTGCCCGGCAGCAATGCCGCATACCAGTCGATGACCGCGCGCTTGGCGTGGTGGATGACTTCAGGCGGCAGCGCGGCGGTCTGTTCGCGTATCGCGTAATCGGCGAGTTGTTGCATCAGCATGGCAAGGCTCCTTGTGGTCCCGGTGTTTTCGGGGCAACCAGCCGCACCAGAGAAGTCACGTCGTTGGGCGTGAGTCTGCCGATGGGCCCGGTCGAGTATGCGGCTACCTGTATCTTCAAGTCCGGTTTCAGCAGGAATCCGGTCGCATGGAGGATTTTGCGCTCGTGTTCGATGAATGCGCCAGTCCTGCGACTGATGTCCTGGTAGTCGAGTCCGTAGCCGACCGGATAGGTCAACGCCTGGTTCGCCACCGTTTTCTGCGCTTCCGCCAGCGGATCCACCGAAGCGGCGACGATCCCGATATTCAACTGCCTGAACTCCAGCAGCCATGTCTGATAGTCAGCCAACTGCTGACGGCAGTACCTTCACCAGTCGCCGCGGTACAGCAGCACCACGCTCCACTGGCCGCCGGCCAGTTGCGAAATCTTCTGTGTGCCGCCGCTGACCAGACGCAGCTCAAAATCCGGAAACGCGTCACCGCTGTCCAGCTTGTTGCCCAGGCTTTGTGCCATATCGTGCTCCTCCGGCGGACCGCGTACGGCCCGACCTGTTATTGCCTGACGATCAGGCCATCGACCGCGACCACGCCTTCGCTTTCCTTGCGCACGATCAGCGGGTTGATTTCTGCTTCGGCAATGTCGTCAAACGCGGCCAGTTGCGAGAACGCCGCCACGGCCTGCGCCAGCGCGGCGCAGTCGCCTTGCGGCATGCCGCGATAACCGCGAATGACCGCCAGCCCTTTGACTTCCCCGATCATCTGCAGTGCCGCTTCCGGCGTCACCGGTGCGAGGCGCATCGCGAAGTCGTGATAAATCTCGGCCAGCACGCCGCCGACGCCGATCACCACCAGAGGCCCCACCTGCGGATCGCGCTTGTAGCCGACGATCACTTCGGCCAGCCCGCGTTCCATGCGCTGCACCAGGATGCCGTTGAGTCCGGCTGCCGGATGTTTCGCGCGCACGCGGGCCAGGATGTCCTGCGCCGCCTGTTTCAGTTGCGCGGCATCATTGATATTCAGCATCACGCCGCCGGCATCGGTCTTGTGCGCGATGTCCGGCGACAGGATCTTGGCGACAACCGGATAACCGATATCCACTTTCGCTTCGGCATCCGCCATCACCGCGGTCTGCGCCTGCGGCACGCCCAGCGCGCCGAATACCGCACAGGCCTGCTGTTCATTGAGTTGTTTGCCGGGCGCGGCCCTGAGCAAGGCGCCGGCAGCAGCCGTGCGTTTTGTGTCCGGTGCGGGCATGGTCGCCGGCGCGGTCCAGTCGCGCCAGGCGCGGATGGCGTCGGCGCAGGATTCCGGTGTGCGAAACCCGGCGATGTCCGCCTGCGCCAGCAGTTTCAGCGACGCTTCGGCGTGCGGCGCGAGGAACACGGCGAGAAATTTGTCCCGGCGGTCGGCTTCGAGCAGCGGCTCGACGGCGATCTGCGGCTGGAACTGCGCCGAGCTGCCGGCGACGGCCAGCACCAGGTCGCAATGGTCGGAAGCGAGCAATGCATCGAGCACGCCGCCGTAGATTTCCTTTTTTGCGCCGGCCAGCGTCAGGTCGGTAATCCGGGATTTATTGATGCTGATGTTTTTCTGCGCCAGCGCGGCGACCAGCGCGTCGGTCGGGCCGACGACATCGACGCCATAAGTGCCGATGCGATCGACCACGCAGGCCGCGCCGCCGCCGGTGGTGGTCATTGCCGCGACGCGATGGCGTTTACCCGGTTTGCGCCCCTTCACCAGCGCCGGCAGTTCAAACAGCGCTTCCAGCGTATCCACGCGCAGCATGGCGTGCGCCTTGAAGAAGGCATCGACGGCTTCGTCGGTGCCGGCCATGGCGCCGGTATGCGAAGCGGCGAGGTCCTGGCCGACCTCGGAACGGCCCAGCTTGTAAACGATGACCGGTTTGCCGGCGTCACAGGCGCGGCGCGCGGCGTCGGCGAGGTGCGGCGCATCGCGGATGGTTTCCATGAACAGCAGGATGGTGTCGGTGTGCGGGTCATCGACCAGCAGCCCGGCGAGTTCGCCGACACCGAGGTCGGCCTCATTGCCGACGGAAATCAGTTTGGAGAAACCGACGCCGCGGCCGAGGCCGCGCGACATCAGGCCGCCCATCATGCTGCCCGACTGCGACACCAGCGCCAGCCCGCCGGGGGTGATGTCGAGTTTTTCCAGCACCGCGTTCACCGACAGCGCGAGATGGGTCTGCGTGCTCATCAGTCCGATGCAGTTGGGGCCGATCAGCCGTGTGTTGCTGCCGCGGATGATGTCATTCAGTTTTTGCTGTTTGATGCGGCCTTCGGCGCCGGTTTCGGCAAAGCCGTCGCTGTAAACCGTGACCACCGGGATTTTTTTGGCGACGCACTGTGCCAGCGCCGCCGGCACCGCGCCCGCCGGCACCATGATGAAGGCGTGATCGATGGCGTCCGGCACGGCGGCGACATCGGGATACGCCTGCTCGCCGAAAATCTCGTCGCGCCCCGGATTCACCGGCACGATTTTCCCGGTGTAACCGTGCCGACGCAGATAGCGCTGGGGGCGCGAAGTGTTCTTGCGCTCGTCGCCCGACGCGCCGATCAGCGCGATGGCGCGGGGGTCAAAGACGGCTTGATAGAGTTTGTTGGTAGACATGAAAGTCAAAGTCAAAGGCGCTGGCCACAGAGGACACAGAGTTCACAGAGAAAACCCGGAAAGCCCGAACGCTGTTCCTGATTTTCAGTTTTTGAAGTTCTCTGTGCTCTCTGTGACCTCTGTGGCTAAAAGGTTTTCAGGTTTTAGGCGGTCGCTGCGAGAAGCTGCGCTCGAAAATGCCTTCGGCAATGCGGTTCTTGAGGATTTCGATCGAGCCGCCGGCGATCATCCAGCCGCGGCATTTGCGGAAACAGTATTCCACCAGCGTCTCGTCGGTGTAGCCCATGCCGCCCATGATCTGCATCGCCTCGTTGCAGATGTCGAAGCCGGCCTGGTTGCAGAACGCCTTGGCCACCGCGGTATCGTCGGCCGAAGGGATGCCGTTGTCGGCGTTAACAGCCGCCTTGTAGAGCAGCAACTGGCCGGCGTCGAGTTTCATTTTCATGTCGGCGAACTTCCACTGGATGCCCTGGAATTCGCACAGCAGGCGGCCGAACTGCTTGCGCTGCATCGCCCACTCGCGGGCGAGGTTGTAGGCATAGCGGCCGAAGGCCAGCGAGCGCGCGGTGTTGCCGATTCTTTCGACGTTGAAGCCGGCGATCTGCTTCTTGAAGCCGCCTTCCTTGAGCATCACGTTCTCGGGGCCGACGTACACGTTGTCGAGATAGGTCTGCACCCAGTCCTCGCCGTTGAGAAATTTCGACGGCGCGCCCTGCTTGAAGCCCGGCGCGTCGCGCGGAATCAGCACCGAGCCGATGCCGCCGACGCCGGGGCCGAAGCGTACATAGGTCAGCATGACTTCGGCGTAAGAGGCGTGAGTCTGGAATACTTTCACGCCGTTGATGCGATAACCGTCGCCGTCGGGTGTGGCGGCGGTCTTCAGGTCGGTGACGGCGGAGCCGGCTTCGGGTTCGGTCATGCCGACGGTGATCACCGATTCACCCTTGAGGATTTTGGTCAGGTAGCGCGCCTTCTGATCCGGCGTGCCGTATTCGGCGAGCACGCGCACCGGGCCGAAATTTCCGGCCTGGATCACGTCGGCGCTGCGCGGGCACACGGAGGCGATGGTCTCGATGGCGATGATGGCGTCCATCAGCGAGCCGCCCTGGCCGCCGTCTTCTTCTTTCATGGTGATGCCCATCAGGCCCTGTTCGGCCATCAGCCTGGCGACATCCCAGGGATGTTCTTCCTGATGCGCGCGGGCGAGCGCGCCGTCGCGCAAATGGCGCTCGGCAAAGCCGCGCACGGCGTCGCGGAACTGTTCCTGCTCGGGGCTTAAACGGAAATCCATGATATGAAACAATGGGTTGGGAGAGCCTGCATTTTACTGCCTATTTACGCAACGCTGCGTGGTGTATCAGTACCTTTTACGATATCCGCATATTGGGCTTTCTGCGATTCCGGCTGCGGCGAAGATTCCTGGCCTATTGCGGTTTGATGCCCGCTGCTTTGACCACCTTGCCCCATTTTTCAACTTCTGCCCTGAGGAATACCCCGAAGTCTTCAGGCGTGCCCGCCGCCGGTTCCGCGCCGGACTTGGCAGCCAGTTGCTGGATGCCGGGGGAATTGAGCGCGGCGTGTATCGCCTGATTGATTTTCATGATGATGTCGCGCGGTGTTCCCGCCGACACCAGCAGGGCATTCCAGCCGCCGGCTTCATAGCCCGGCACGCCGGCCGCGTCGATGGTCGGCACATCCGGCAGCGCCGGCGAGCGGGTGAGCGAGCTGATGCCCAGCGCGCGCAGCCTGCCGGCCTGTACCGGCGGCACTGCCGCAGCGACCGGCGCGAACGTCATATGTACGTGGCCGCCCATGGTTTCAGTCACCGCCGGCGCCGCGCCTTTGTATGGCACATGGCCGATGTTCGCGCCCGACAGCATGTTGAACAGCACCAGCGCCAGGTGGTTCGAACTGCCGACCCCGGCCGATGCCGAGTTCAGCGTGTGCGGATGCGCCTTGTCCAGCGCAATCAGCGCTTTCACGGTTCTTGCCGGCAGCGAAGGGTGCGCGACCAGCACGTTCGCCTGCTTGACGACAAGGCTGACCGGCGCGAGATCAGTCAAAACGTTGTAACCGAGTTTGGCATACACCGACGGGCCGCTGGACAGGGTGGTGGTTCCGTAGAGCAGCGTATAGCCGTCAGGCGTCGAGCGCGCCACGGTTTCGATGCCGATATTGCCGCTGGCGCCGGGGCGATTGCTCACCAGTACGTTCTGTTTCCACGCCGCGGCCATGTGTTCGGCGAGGGCGCGCGCAATGAGATCCGCCGAACCGCCGGCGGAAAACGGCACCACCATGGTGACGGGTTTCGCGGGAAAAACCTGCGCACCGGCAGCGCCGGCAAACAGCCACAACAACAGCAGCGGCAGCGAAAGGCGGCGCATGCGATCAGGGGAACATCGCCCAGCCGACGCGATCGGTCTGCGCTTTGAAAAAATGACCATCGGTGCTGGTGACAAACAGCGTGGTCATGTCCGGGCCGCCGAAGCAGCAGTTGGTGGGGCGGTTGGCGGCCACCGGATGCGTTTCCAGCACGCGCCCGGTCGGCGAAAACACGTAGATCATCGGCCCGGCGCCGGCGACTTCCCAGCCGGCGGTGGCGACGATGTTGCCGTCGGCATCCAGGCACATGCCGTCAATGCCGCGATGCACGCCGCGAGGATCCTCGCCCCAGGTAAACAGCACGTTGTGCGGGCCGAGGCTGCCGTCATCCCTGATCGGGTAGGCGCGTAACTCGCGCGGGATGCCGCGGGTGAAACTGCTTTCAGCCACGTACAGCGTGCGCTGGTCCTGCGAGACGAGTATGCCGTTGGGCTGCGTGGTGTCGGACAGCACCTGAGTGATCGAGTAGCTGCCGTCCTGCTGCGGATCGAGCCGGTACACCGAACGATGGTCGAGTTCCTGCGTTTCAGTCTTGTCCACGTTGCCTTCGTTCCACGGATTGGTGAACCAGATGCGGCCCTTGCGGTCGATGGCGAGATCGTTCGGCGTGTTGAGCCGCTTGCCGTCCACCTTGTCGGCGATCACCACATTTTTGCCGTCCGGGTCGAAGCGCATCATGCGCCGCCCGCCTTGGCAGCAACCAAACAGCCGGCCCTGTGCGTCGTAGGCGAGGCCGTTGGTGCGGTCGAGTCCGGTGCGCCACGGCGTAATGGCGTTGGTCTTCAGGTCGTAGCGGAAGATGGTGCTGGCGTGGATGTGGGTGAAATAAATGAATTCCCCGTCCCACACCGGGCCTTCGGTGATCGGGATGCCGACGGGTTTTTTCAGCAGTTCGAATTTCCACGACATGACTATGACCCCTGTGATTGATGGTGCCGATCAGGCTTTGAGCAACGCACGCAGCCTGGTGACATTGCTGATTTTCTCGATGTCCCACACCGCATCGCACAGCTTGCGCGCGCGCGCCTTGCCGAGAATGGGCGCCATCAGGTGATAACACTTCTCGTCCACTTCGGCGCGGGTCATCGGATTGTCCGAAGTGCCGCGCACCGCCTTGACGTGGTTGCGCAGCAGGCGGCCGTCGCGCAGCTTGATCTCGATAATGCCCTGGCGCGACGGCATGGCCGCGGTCAGCGCGTCGTCACCGGACAAGGTGATGCGGCGGCGCAGGTCGAGTACCTTTTTGTTTTGCATCCGCTTCTCGTCGTGCGAGGACTCGAAGGTGACAATGCCGTCAATCAGCATCACCGCGCACAGGTGCTGCATGCAGATGTCGGGCATGTTGCGGTTGTCGGTGGTGTTCGCACCCTGGTGGGCGACGCGCACGGTGACGGCATCGACCGTGTCCGCTTTCAGCTGGTGCGCGCGAATCAGTTCCAGCAGCGCATCCAGCGGCGCCTGGATCGGCGAGCCCACGGACCAGCGCTTGATGTTGGTGTTCATGATCTCGTACACGCGGCCCAGATCCTGAATCAGCCGTTCCGGTTGCGGCGCCTTGCCGATGCGCCGCGTCTCGTCATAGGCGATGAAAAAATTGCGTTCGCCGGAGAACACGTCCTCCACCGCGCTGAAGCCCGATGCCACCATGGCCGCGGAAGCGATGCCGTTGCGCGCCGGCATGCCGCCGAAATCGAAAGCCTTCTCGATGTGTTCCTCGTCGCGCATCCAGCAGGAGATGCCCGAACATTGCTGCGCGGCGTACGACAGCGCATGCCGCATGCCGTCGGCGTTGAGGCCGGCGAGCATGGACGCGGCGGCGGCAGCGCCGAATCCCGGGCCGAAGCTGTGGGTGGAGTGTCCGACGGTGCGGAAGTCGTACGGATGCAGCGCCATGTTGACCCGCGAGCCGATGTCGTAGCCCAGCGCCACCGCGCGCAGCAGTTGCGTGCCGCCCAGTTTTTCGCGTTCGGCCATGGCCAGCGCCGCCGGCACTACGGCGCAGCCGGGATGCGACAGCGAGGGCGCGTGCGAGTCGTCGGTTTCGTCGGCGTGCGCCAGCATGCCGTTGGCCAGCGCCGCATGTTCCGCGGTGGTGACGATCTTTGAACCGATGACCAGGGCCTCGGGTTTGCCGCCCAGCGTTTTTACATAATTGATCGCCTTGCGCCCGGGGAGCAGGCGCGAGCCGGAGACCATGGCCGCCATCGTGTCGAGCACGTGATGTTTGGTTTTTTCGGCCACCGCTTTCGGCAGCGGTTTTTTTGCCGCCGCGGCCATATAGGCGGCCAGCGTGCGCATCAATGGCGATATGGCCGATCCCGCCGGTTTTGCGGCTTTGCTCATGGCATCAGTCCTCCGCCGTTGACGTGTATGGATTGTCCGGTGATGTAGCGCGAGTCGGGGCCACACAGCACGCGCACCATGGCCGCGATTTCTTCAGGCGCGCCGCGCCGTCCCGCAGGCGGCAGTGACAGCCGGGTATCGGGGCGCGGCGGGGCGCCGGGCAGCCCGCGTATGGTTTCGACGGTGCCGGGCACCACGCAGTTGACGGTAATGTTGTATTGCGCGAGATCGAGCGCTACCGCCTTGGTCATGGCCGCGAGCCCGCCTTTGGCGGCGACGACGTGCGAGCGGTGCAGCGCGCCTTTGTGGCCGGTCAGTCCGCCGATGTTGACCACGGCGCCGCTGCCGGACTTGATGAGATGGGGCAAACAGGCCTGCGTGACCAGAAACGTACCATCAAGCCCAATGGCAATGACACGTTTCCATTCTTCGAACGTAATTTTTTCAAACGGCGTTTCGGCGCGGATCGCGGCGTTGTTGATCACCATGTCGATGCGCCCGAACTGTCTGACAGTTTCCGCCACCAGTTGCGCGACTGCTTTCGGGTCGGTGACATCGGCGATGTGCAGCGCTGCCTTGCCGCCGGCTTTGATGATCATCGACACCGTTTCCTCGCCGGCTGCGCGCGAGGTATTCGCATTGACCATCACCGTGGCGCCGCCGGCCGCCAGCGACAGCGATATTGCGCGACCGATATTGCGCGCGCCGCCGGTGACCAGCGCGACCTTGCCGGCGAGTTCATCGCCGGGCCGCATGCCTGCTGCAGGAGTCATTAATTTATTCCTTTAAAAACAACAATGCGGCGCCAGTGCGCCGTTCCCGGCGCTGACACCAAAACCGGGCGGCGCAACGCAACGACGCGTGCGCAATGCGGGTGCTTGATCATCGGGACGCTCTCCTCGGGTGGGGCCGGCGCGGCAGAGGTCGACGCTCCGGCCGATGCGGAACGGACGGACGTTCTCGGCGGGCCGGGCGATTCTAGCAGTCCTTTTATGCGCCCGTGGTTGCATGTCCGTACTGTAAAATATCGTTTTAAGGCGGCCGCGAAAGCAAGGGACGGAAAGTGAAAAAACCGCTGATCGGCATCGTCATGGGCAGTCAGAGCGACTGGAACGTGATGCAGCATGCCGTCGATATGATCGGGCAGTTCGGTGTGCCCTGCGAAGCGCAGGTGGTGTCCGCGCACCGCACCCCGGATCTGCTCTACCGCTACGCCGAACAGGCAGCCGCGCGCGGCCTCAAATGCATCATCGCCGGTGCCGGCGGCTCGGCGCATCTGCCGGGCATGCTCGCTGCCAAGACCATCGTGCCGGTGCTCGGCGTGCCCGTCACCTCGAGTAGCATGCGGGGCCTCGATTCATTGCTGTCCATCGTGCAGATGCCCAAGGGCATACCGGTGGCGACCTTTGCCGTCGGCGAGGCGGGCGCGGCCAACGCCGGCTTGTTTGCCGTGGCGATGCTGGCGTGCGAAGACGCGAAGCTCGCGAAAAAACTCACCGTCTTCCGCAAAAAGCAGACGGCGAAGGTTCGCGCGATGAAATTGCCGCAAAAGAAAAAATGAAAAGCGAAAACCTTTTTTGCCACAGAGGGCGCAGAGGACGCAGAGAAAACCCGATCTGCTTTGTTCTCGAATTATCGGCAGGCGGTAACTCAGTGCAGATACCGTCAAACCACCGGCGAACCCTCTGTGAACTCTGTGGCCTCTGTGGCTGATTTGGCTTTTTCATCATGATCTTTCCGGACGCCATGCTCGGCATGCTGGGCGGCGGGCAACTGGGCCGCATGTTCACGCTGGCCGCGCACAGCATGGGTTATCGCGTCACCGTGCTCGATCCCGATCCGCTGAGTCCCGCCGGCGCCATCGCCGACGTGCATCTGAAGGCCGCGTACCAGGATCGCGAGGCGCTGCAGCAGCTCGCCGACACCTGTGCTGCCGTCACCACCGAATTCGAGAACGTGCCCGCCGACAGTCTGCGCTGGCTGGCCAGCCATTGCGCGGTGCGGCCCGCGGGGGATGCGGTGGCCGTGGCGCAGGATCGTATCCGCGAAAAAGCGTTTTTCCGTTCCTGCGGGCTGGACGTCGCGCCGTATGCGGTGATCGAACGCGAAGCCGATCTTGCGCAGGCCGACGCAACACTGTTTCCCGGCATCCTCAAGCGCGCGCGTTTCGGCTACGACGGCAAGGGCCAGGCACGTGTTGCCGATGCCGCGGAAGCGCGCCGCGCTTTCATCGACATGGGCGCCGAATCCTGCGTGCTCGAACAGCGCATCGCGCTCAGATGCGAGATTTCCGCGGTGGTTGCCCGCGGCGCCGACGGCGCAGGGCGCGCGTTTCCGGTGGCGGAGAACCGGCACCGCAACGGCATCCTGGATATCAGCATCGCGCCCGCCCGTGTCGCGCCGGAACTCGCGCAGCGCACGGAACAGTGGGCGTTGACCGTCGCGGCGAAACTCGACTACTGCGGCGTGCTCGCGGTGGAGTTCTTTGTCACCGAATCCGGCGCGCTGCTCGCCAATGAAATGGCGCCGCGCCCGCACAACAGCGGCCACTACACCATCGACGCCTGCGCGACTTCGCAGTTCGAGCAGCAGGTGCGCACGCTGTGCGGTTTGCCGCTGGGCGACCCGCGCCTGTTGTCGCCGGTGGTGATGGTCAACCTGCTGGGCGAGGCCTGGCAGCATGGCCAGCCGCGGTGGGAGCGGGTGTTCAACGTGCCGGAAGCCAAACTGCATCTCTATGCCAAACACGAAGCGCGCACCGGCCGCAAAATGGGTCATTACACGGTACTCGGCGCAACGCCCGATGCCGCGCTGCAAAAGGCGCTGATCGTGCGCGGCGCTCTGTATCCCGACTGGAAAGACTGAACAAACCGGATCCGCAATGAGCAACGCCGACACGCCGCTGTACCAATCCAGCCTCAAAAGCCTGCCCTTCCTGCACCGCGGCAAGGTGCGCGACCTCTACGCCGTCGGCGACGACAAGCTGCTGGTGGTGCAAAGCGACCGGCTGTCCGCCTTCGACGTGATTCTCGATGATCCGATTCCCGGCAAGGGCCGCGTGCTGACCGAGTTGTCGCAGTTCTGGTTCGACAAGCTGAAGCACATCGTACCGAATCATCTGACCGGGATCGATCCCGCAACGGTGGTGGCGCCGGAGGAACGTGCGCAGATTGAGGGCCGCGCGATGGTGGTCCATAAATACAAACCGCTGATGGTCGAGGCCGTGGTGCGCGGTTATCTCATCGGCTCGGGCTGGAACGATTACCGGAACACCGGCGCGATTTGCGGCATTAAACTGCCCGCCGGCATGAAACAGGCGGAGAAACTTGCCGAGCCGATTTTTACGCCGGCTTCCAAAGCGCCCGCGGGACAGCACGACGAGAACATTACCTATGACGATGTGGTGGCCACCGTCGGCGCCGCGCATGCCGCCAAGGTGCGCGACATATCCATCCGGCTTTATCAGGAAGCAGCGGCTTTTGCCGCCACGCGTGGCATCATCATCGCCGACACCAAGTTTGAATTCGGCGAGGATGGCGCGGGCAACATCGTGCTGATCGACGAGGCGCTGACCCCCGATTCATCGCGTTTCTGGCCCGCCGCCGAATACCGCACTGGCATCAGCCCGCCGAGTTTTGACAAGCAGTTTGTGCGCGACTGGCTGGAAACCCAGCCGTGGAACAAAAAACCGCCGGCGCCGCGGCTGCCCGCCGAGGTGCTGGCAAAAACCGCCGCCAAATACCGCGAAGCGCAGCGCATGCTGCTGGGCACCTGAAGGAAACATGAGCATGAAACGCGACGCAGGCAAGCTGTTCCCGGAGCTGGAGAAGGATCGCAAGGCTGCCGGCGTGACCACCGGCATCCTGCCCTATCAGGACATCGCCAAGCTGATCGCCGGCGGCCGCATCAGCGCCGCGGGCGGCGTGGATGAATCGCAGATCCAGCCGGCGAGCCTTGATCTGCGGCTGGGTGCGACCGCGTGGCGCGTGCGCGCGAGTTTCCTGCCCGGCAAGACCTCGACGGTGCAGGCGAAAATCGACCGCATGAAAATGCACCAGATCGACCTGACCAGGCCCGTGGTGCTGGAGAAGGGCTGCGTCTATATCGCCGAACTGATGGAAGAACTGAAGCTGCCCGCCGACATCTCGGGCCGCGCCAATCCGAAAAGCTCCACCGGGCGGCTGGACATATTCACGCGGCTGATCACCGATGCCGGCGCCGAATTCGAAGGCGTGGCCGCGGGTTACAAGGGCAAGCTGTATGTGGAAATCATGCCGCACACTTTCAGCGTGCTGGCGCAGCAGGGCACGCGGCTGAACCAGATTCGTTTTGTCCGCGGCAAACCGCCGCCTTCCGACACCAAGCTCGACGAACTCGACCAGACCCTGCGGCTGGTCTATTCAGACACCGAAGGCCCGTTGCCGGCCATGATCAAGAATGGTTTGTGGATTTCGGTGGACCTCGAGGGCGACACCAGCCACGGCGTCATCGGTTACCGCGCCAAACGCCACGCGCCGTTGATCGATTTGTCGCAGATCAATCATTACGATCCGCTGGAATTCTGGGAGCCGATCGCGCGCACGCCCGACCGCAGCCTGGTGCTGAACCCGGACGACTTCTACATCCTGGTGTCGCGCGAGCGCATCCGCATCCCGTCGGATTTCGCGGCGTCGATGGTGCCCTACGACCCGTCGGTCGGCGAATTCCGCATTCACTACGCCGGTTTTTTCGATCCCGGTTTCGGTTACGGCGCCAACGACGTCAACGGCGCGCGCGCGGTGCTCGAAGTGCGCTCGCACGACGTGCCGTTCCTGATCGAACACGGCCAGGACGTCGGCCGCCTGCTCTACGAACGCCTGCTCGGCGAGCCGGAAAAAATCTACGGCGTGCACATCGGCTCGAACTACCAGTCGCAGGGGCTGAAGCTGGGCAAGCAATTCAAGCCTTTGGCGGCGATTTAAAGCGGAAACCCCTTAGCCACAGAGGCCACAGAGAAAAACAAGCCCCCGCAATCGTTGTTGCGCACGCGTAAGTGTCCGGGGTGATTCCGGGTTTGCAGTTCTCTGTGCTCTCTGTGAACTCTGTGGCTAAAAGCCTTTCGCTTTTGCTTTTTCATGCCTGGCCACCAGAGTAAAATCAATAACTCATTGTTTTTATTGATTTATTTGTTGCTCTGCGGCAGACTTGCAACATGACTGTTTCCGCCGCCGATATCACCCGCGCCGTAGCCGTCCTCAAAGCCGGCGAACTCGTCGCCTTTCCCACCGAGACCGTCTATGGCCTCGGCGCCGACGCATCAAACGCCGCTGCCGTGCGCAAAATCTTCGCGGCCAAGGGCCGGCCCGCCGATCATCCGCTGATCGTGCATGTCGCCGACGCGGTGCAGCTGGCCAACTGGGCGCGCGAGATTCCGCCGGCGGCGCATAAACTCGCAAAGCAATTCTGGCCCGGCCCGCTGACGCTGGTATTGAAACGCCACTCGCGCGTTCCCAATGAAGTGACCGGCGGGCAGGACACCGTCGCCATCCGCGTGCCGGCGCATCCGGTGGCGCAGGCGTTGTTGCGCGAATTCGGCGGCGGCGTCGCCGCGCCCTCGGCGAATCGTTTCGGCCGCGTATCGGCGACCACCGCAGCCCACGTGCGCGAAGAATTCGGCGACAGCGTGGCCTGCGTGCTCGACGGCGGCGCGTCCGATGTCGGCATCGAATCCACCATCGTCGATTGCTCGCGTGCAGCGCCCACGCTGCTGCGCCCCGGCTGGATCACGCCGCAACAACTGGAGGCCGCACTCGGCGCGCCGCTCGCCGCGCCCGATGCCGGCGCCCCGCGCGTGTCGGGCTCGCTGGACAAACACTACGCGCCGCAAACGCCGCTGCTGCTGATGGAAGGCGATCTCACCAATGAACTCGCGCACAGCCTGACGCGCCAGGGCAAACGCGTCGCGGTGCTGGCGCGCACTACGCTGCGGCCGGTGATCGATGGACTGGTGTGGCTTGCCGCGCCCGCGGATGCCACAGGTTATGCGCATGATCTCTACGCCAACCTGCGCGAACTCGACCATGCCGGCTGCGACGCGATTCTAGTCGAGCAGCCGCCGGAGATGGCTGAGTGGTATGCGATTCGGGATCGGTTGAACCGGGCGGCGGCGGGGTCGGGCGAGGAGTTGGACTGAGCAGGGCGATCTGGCGCGACGCAACAGCATCAAAGCCGGAGCCACCATTATTTTCATGGGTGTTCGCCAACAATTCAGGCAGACTCATCCAAATAACGCAGTTCACCCCGGAGGCGATGTGATGCGACCCAACGTGCTTATCCGTAGTGTGCTGCTGATTCTGGGCAGCGATCAAAGAGTCGGGCACGGCACCACGGGGCGGGCGGTGTTCTGGAAACAGGAGCTGGAAGCGTTGCTGAAATCTTCGCTGCGGCGCGGGAAGTAGCCCTGCTGCACCATGCCTGACGACGCATGACCGCTGATCGCGCCAGGCAATTCCGGTTTCTGTTCGCAACCACGGGTTCACTGGGCGATCTGCATCCGTACATCGCCGTGGCGCGGGCGCTGGTCGCGCGCGGCCAGCAGGCGGTGATCGCCAGTGCGGAGGATTATCGAGCTCTCGTTGAGAGCGCCGGCGTGGAGTTTGCGGCGGTCGGCCCGACCATGGCGAGCTTCGGCGATTACCGGGCGTTGATGGTCAGATTGTTCGACGGCCACCGCGGCCCGGAATTCCTGATGCGCGAGTTGGTGATGCCGCATTTGCGTTCAGCCTATGACGGGCTGGAGCGCGCGGCAGCGGGCGCCGATATGCTGGTCTCGCATCCGCTGACGGTGACGCTGCCGTTGCTGGCGCAGCGCCGGAACCTGCCATGGGTATCGACGGTGTTGGCGCCGCTGAGCCTGATGTCCGCTCATGATCCACCGGTGATTGACGGCGCGCCGTGGCTGCGGCATCTGCGCCTGCTCGGCCCCGGTGCCTACGGGGCGCTGTTCGGACTGATCAAGCGCAGCGTGCGGCATTGGGAGGCGCCGCTGCGGACATTTCGCGCTGAACTTGGCCTGCCGCCAGACGACCGCCTGGCGATGTTCGAAGGCCAGTTTTCGCCATTGCTCAACCTCGCGTTGTTCGACGCGCCGCTGGCGCAACCGCAGCCGGACTGGCCGCCCAACACGCGGGTGTGCGGCAGTCCGGTTTTCGACGGCGCCGCGCCGGAGGCCTGCATGCCCGAGGCTGTGGCGCGTTTTCTTGACGCGGGGGAGCCGCCCATCGTGTTTGCGCTGGGCTCGTCGGCGGTATGGATTGCGGGGGATTTCTGGAGCCACGCGGCGGCTGCCGCGCAACAACTCGGCCGGCGTGCGCTGCTGGTCACCGGGCCGGAATTGCCGCGGGATTTGCCGGAGGGCGTGCGCGCCTTTCCCTATGTGCCGTACTCGCAGGTGTTCCCGCGTGCCGCGGCCGTCGTCCATCAGGGGGGTATCGGCACGCTGGCGCAGGCGCTGCGCGCGGGCCGTCCGCAGTTGATCGTGCCGGTGGCGTTCGACCAGCCGGACAATGCGCGCCGCGCACAGGCGCTGGGCCTGGCGCGGGTGCTGCCGTTCCGTAAAGTAAATGCACAGCGGCTGGCCGCGGAACTCACTGCGTTGTTTGCGGGGACGGGTTACGCCGATGCCGCACGTGCCGTTGCAGAAACTTTGCAGCCGGTCGATGGCGCGGCATGCGCGGCGGAGGAACTGATCGCGTGTGCGGCGGCTGCCTGTAAAATCGGCTGATGGGATGCGCCGCATCCGGCGCGAGCGGAGGTTGCATGGTCTGGATCATTACCAAGTATTTGCTGACCGCAGGGGTGGTCGTGCTGGTCTCGGAGCTGGCCAAGCGCAGCGACAAGCTCGGCGGTTTTGTCGCCGCGCTGCCGATGGTGACGGTGCTGGCGCTGATCTGGCTGTATGTCGAGAATCAGCCGCAGGACAAGATTGCCAATCACGCCTGGTACACCTTCTGGTACGTGATCCCGACGCTGCCGATGTTCCTGGTGTTTCCGGCGCTGCTGCCGCGGATCGGTTTCTGGCCGACCCTGGCGGCGTGCGTACTATTGACGGTGGTGTGCTTCGGGCTGTTTGCCTTTGCGCTGCGGCGGTTCGGCATTGACCTTCTTTGATTGCGTGAATCACCCGCCATGTCTCCCAAACTGATAGACCGCATCGACCACCTGGTGCTGACGGTGCGCGACATCGAAGCGACGACGCGGTTTTACGAACGCGCGCTCGGCATGGAGCGTGAGTTTTTCCGCGGGCCGGAAGGCCAGCCGCGCTACGCGCTGCTGTTCGGCAATCAAAAAATCAACCTGCAGGATCGCGCCACGGAGACGCCGACCAAGGCCGCCGCGCCGACATTCGGCGCCGGCGATTTTTGCCTGATCGTCGCGGCGCCGCTGGACGACGTGGTAACGCATCTGCGCGCGGAAAAAATCGCGATCGAAACCGGCCCGGTCGAGCGGCGCGGCGCGCTGGGGGCGCTGCGGTCGGTTTATTTCCGCGATCCCGACGGGAACCTGGTGGAAGTGGCGGAGTACGTGAAATGAATCAAGTGGAACCCATCGCGCTGGTCGTGCTCGACATGGCCGGCACCACGGTGCGCGATGCCGGTCAGGTGCCGCAGGCATTCACTTCGGCGCTGGCGGCGCACGGCGTGGCGGTGACGCCGCAGGCGATCAACAGCCTGCGCGGCGCGTCCAAACGTCTGGCGATTCTGAATCTGCTGCCTGAATCCGCGGACCGTGCGGCGCGTGCCGGACAGGTGTATGCGACTTTCGTTGAACACCTGGCGCGCGCATTCGACGGCACCGTCGAGCCTATTTCCGGCGCGCGCGCGGCGATCGATGAACTGCGCGGCGCGGGCATCCGTGTCGCGCTGAATACCGGCTTCGACCGCGACACGACCAGCCTGCTGCTCGACGCATTGCGCTGGCGCGATGGCGTGGTGGATGCGGTGGTCTGCGGCGACGAGGTGGCGCAGGGGCGGCCGGCGCCGTACATGATTTTCCGCTGCATGGAGGCGACCGGCGTCGTCGATGTGCGTCGCGTGGCCAATGCCGGGGACACCGTGCTCGACCTGCAGGCGGGGCACAACGCCGGCGTCGCGCTGAACATCGGCGTGTTGTCCGGCGCCCACGGCCGCGACCAGATGCAGCCGCTGCCGCACACCCATCTGCTGGACAGCGTGGCGGCATTGCCGGCGCTGGTCAGGCGTCGCTGATAAGCGACGGGTTTTTGTGGCAACATGCTGCCGGCATTCGTGCGGCGGCCTGAACTTCTGGCGCCGGCGGCGGCCCAACCCGACATGTCCCGACCAATCATCCATGCTGTGATCCCTTTCGTGAGCCTGTGCGTCGCGCTGGCGCTGGCCGGCAATGCGCAGGCGTACAGCCCCGGCGGGCTTGCCACGGCCACCCGCGCGGCGCCGCCGGCGGCAAAAACCATTGCCCGGACCGCACCGGCGGTGGTGACATCAACCGGCGCGGGGCAGGCCGGTTATGTGCATTTCTGGATCATCACCGCGCCGGATGGCGAACAGGAAATCCAGGTCGGCATTGAACTGGCCGACCGGCGCATTGCCTGGTCGTTTCCCGGCGTGGGCGTCACGGTCGCGCCGTTTATCAAGGAAGGCGTGTACGACGCCAACGGCCGGCACTTTATCGTCGAACATCAATACGGGTTGCGGCCGTATCGCACTGCCACCGCGGTCAGCCGTCTGCAAGGCGGTCTGCAGCGGCGCATCAAGCCGTGGATCGACAATGCCACGCCTTATTGTCCGTTGAACGGCGTGACGGCCGAGGTCTGCGTCAGTTGTTTTGGTTTTGTGGCGCAGGTGCTGTATCCGGGCAAGACGCGGATGTATGCCGATTTCCCGCGGGATTTCCCGCGTGTCGGCGACGAGGAAAACCACTCCACGGACGATTTGCTGCTGTATCTGACCGGCCTGCATGCGCTGCGCGATCCCGCAGCACGCCAGCGGCGCATCGACCTGCTGGGCGGTCCCGCGGCGTTGCGCGAGGAACTGGCTCGCGTCAGCGCGCTGGTCACTGATGATCGCCCGACCGCAGTGGCGGCATCCGCCGTCAAACGCGGCGGCACTGCGCGTACGCCGGCAAAACCGGGCACCCGGCCCGCCGCGCGCCCCGGTTGATCCAGGGCGGCGGTTTCAGCCTTAAAACGGCAATTCGGCCACAGAGGTCACAGAGGTCACAGAGAACACCGAGAGATTCAAGGAGTCGAATCCTCACGCTACCCTCACCAGATTGGTGGGATGTGGAAATGCCCCATGTTCTTGCTTTTTCTCTGTGAACTCTGTGTTCTCTGTGGCTAATAGCTTTTTGTTCAGAACTGCTCGTCCTCGCGCAGGTAGCGCCACAGCCCGACGGGCAGGTTGCCGAGCATGACATTGCCGATGCGCACGCGTTTCAGACCGGTGACGGTCAGCCCGACCAGTTCGCACATGCGGCGGATCTGGCGCTTTTTGCCCTGCCGCAGCACAAAGCGCAGTTGGTCCTCGTTCTGCCATGACACCTCGGCGGGCCGCAGGGCTTCACCGTCCAGCGAGAGGCCGTGATTGAGCAACGCGAGATTTTCTTTCGACAGCGTGCCGGTGACGCGCACCAGATATTCTTTTTCCACCCGCGAGTTTTCGCCGATCAATTGTTTGGCGATACGGCCGTCCTGGGTCAGCACCAGCAGGCCGGTGGAATCGATGTCGAGCCGTCCGGCGGGCGCCAGGCCGATCAAGTGGCGCGGATCGAAGCGCGGCGCATCGCGCTCGCTGCGGTACTGGGTCTGGGCGGTGACCAGCGTGACGGCCGGGCGGTGGTTGTCTTCAGCCTGGCCCGATACAAAGCCGATCGGTTTGTGGATCAGAATGGTGACCCGCGCCTGCTGCTGTTTTTTCGCGGCGGCGGTCAGCGTGATTTTCTGCGTCGGCCAGATGCGGGTGCCGAGTTCGGTGACCGGCACATCATCGACCAGCACCCAGCCGCGTTCAATATAGACATCGGCTTCGCGCCTCGAGCACAAACCCTGCTCCGACATCAGCTTGGACAGGCGGATTTTCCCCGCCGTGGCGGGATCAGGTGGAGGGGGCGCGGATGACATTGTGCAGCAAAGTGAAATTATATAAGCCGTTGTTTTAATTCATGTTTTGTTATGACGCCCCTCAAAACGCAGCAAATATTCTGGCTGCGGCTTTGATGGTTTTGTCGATTTCGGCCGGGCCGTGGGCTGACGAAACAAAGCCCGCCTCGTAGGCCGACGGCGCCAGATACACACCTTCGGCGAGCATGGCGTGAAAAAAGCGGTTGAATGCCTCCTTGTCGCATTGCATGACTTCGGCGTAGGACAGCGGCGGCGCGTCGCGGAAATAAATGCCGAACATGCCGCCGATGCTGCGCGCCGAAAACGGGATGCGGTGCGCCTGCGCGGCGGCGGCCAGTCCGCTGCAGAGCTGATGTGCCGCCGCGCCGAGCTTGTCATAGAACCCCGGCGCCTGGATCAGTTTCAGCGTGGCCAGTCCGGCGGCTACGGCCACCGGGTTGCCCGACAGCGTGCCGGCCTGATACACCGGACCCACCGGCGCCAGGCATTGCATGATGTCGCGGCGGCCGCCGAAGGCGCCCACCGGCATGCCGCCGCCGATGACTTTGCCCAGCGTCGTCAGGTCGGGCTTGATGCCGTACAGCGCCTGCGCGCCGCCCAGCGCGACGCGGAAGCCGGTCATCACTTCGTCGAAAATCAGCACGGCGCCATGCTGCGTGCACAGCTTGCGCAGCAATTCCAGGAAACCCGGCCGCGGCGCGACCAGGTTCATGTTGCCGGCGACGGGCTCGACGATGACCGCGGCAATTCCGGCGCCTTCGCGGGCAAAAGTTGTTTCCAGCGCCGCCTCGCTGTTGTAGTCGAGTACCAGCGTATGCGCCGCCGTTTCCGGCGGCACGCCGGCGGAAGACGGCTGGCCGAAGGTCAGCGCGCCGGAGCCGGCCTTGACCAGCAGCGCGTCGGCATGGCCGTGGTAGCAGCCTTCAAACTTGATGATTTTGCTGCGCCCGGTGAAACCGCGGGCGAGCCGGATTGCGCTCATCGTCGCTTCGGTGCCGGAACTGACCAGCCGCACCTGTTCCAGCGACGGCACCAGCTTGCGCAACACATCGGCCATTTCGACTTCGGCCTCGGTCGGCGCGCCGAAGGACAGGCCGCGTTCCGCGGCCTGCTGCACGGCCTTGATGACGTCGGGATGCGCGTGGCCGCAGATCAGCGGACCCCACGAGCCGACGTAATCAATATAGCTGTTGCCGTCGGCATCCCACACCAGCGCGCCCTTGCCGCGCTGGAAAAACAGCGGCGTGCCGCCTACGGATTTGAATGCGCGTACGGGGGAGTTGACGCCGCCGGGGATGACCAGCTGGGCGTGGCTGAACAGTTTCTGGCTTTTTTTCATGAGGACTTTTTGAACAACGATTGAAAGGCGCGCGCCGCTTTTTCCACATCGGGTGCCGAGAATACCGCGGAAATGACGGCGATGGCATCGGCGCCGGCGGCGATCAGTTGCGGCGCGTTGTCCAGGGTGATGCCGCCGATGGCGACCACCGGCACCCCGTAGCGGGCCTTGGCGCGGGTCAGCAGATCGAGCGGCGGGCGCACCGCCCCCGGTTTGACGGTGGACGGGAAAAAGCTGCCGAAGGCGATGTGGTCGGCGCCCGCGGCAATCGCCGCTTGCGCCAGTTCGATGCGGTCGTAACAGGAAGCGCCCAGCAATTTGTCCGGATCGAGTTGTGCCCGCGCCGCGGCGATGTCGCCGTCGTCCCCGCCCAGGTGCAGGCCGGCGGCGCCGGTCTCCGCGGCCAGCGCCGCATGGTCATTGATGATCAGCGGCACGTTGAATTCGGCGCAGAGGATTTGCAGCATGCGTGCCTGCTCCGCGCGCAATGCCGGCGCTGCGGTCTTGTTGCGATACTGGATGACCTGCGCGCCGCCGCGCAATGCGGCCTGCACCCGCCGCCGCAAATCGGCGCTGTCGGCGAGATCGGGGGTGATCGCGTAAAGACCGGCGATCCGCGCTTTCACGGCTGTGGTTCGCCGTCGCCTTCGGTCGCGCCGGGCGCGGCATCCTCGTCGCGGGCCCAGAACAGCCGGTCCGGAATGTACTGGCCCATGCCCGGCCGGAACGCGAGCTTCAGCGATTGCCAGGTGTATTCCTGCGCGTCGCGGACGGCTTCCTGCATATCGACGCCGTTGGCGATGGTGGCCGCCAGCGCGGAAGCCAGCGTGCAGCCGGAGCCGTGATAGCTGCCGGGCAGCCGCGGCCACGAATCGCTGCGCACAACGCCCTCGTTGTTGTACAGCGTGTTGGTGACTTCTTCGGTGTTCTCGTGCGTTCCGGTGATCAGCACATATTCACATCCCGAAGCGAGGATGCGCCGGGCGCATTCCGCGAGGTCGGGGCTGTCATTATCGTCGTCGCTGTCGTCGGCAGCGAGGCGCCGCGCTTCGATGCTGTTCGGCGTGACGATGGTGGTCTGCGGGATCAGCAGTTCGCGGATCGCAGCGAGCATTTCCTCGGACGCCAGTTCGTCGCCGCGGCCCGAGGCCAGCACGGGGTCGAGGATCAGCGGGATTTCCGGATAATCGGATACGACCTCGGCCACTGCGGCGACGGCCTCGAGGCTGCCCAGCACGCCGATCTTGAAGGCCGCGACCGGCATGTCTTCAAGGATGCAGCGCGCCTGATCGGCGACCCATTCGCCGTCGATGGGCTGTACTTCATCGACGCCCATGGTGTCCTGAATGGTGATGGCGGTGACCACCGACACCGGATGACAGCCCATGCTGGCGAGCGTCAGGATGTCCGCCTGCAGTCCCGCGCCGCCGGTCGGGTCGGTGGCGGCAAACACCAGGACGATGGGTGGTGCGTCGGTCATCGGATCGGAAGGTGCTGATTGGGAAGAGGAGCGGGATCGGCTAGAATAACGCAGGGAATTGTAACTTATTTGACTCAGAAGACCTTGATGATGACTGACGCCGGACAATTCAAAAAATACATGTGCTTGATCTGCGGCCACATCTACGACGAAGCCGCGGGAGTGCCTGACGAAGGCATCGCGCCGGGCACGAAATGGGAAGATGTGCCGATGAACTGGACCTGCCCCGAGTGCGGCGCGCGCAAGGAAGATTTCGAAATGGTGCAGATTTGACGGGGACGATGCGCGCATGAGACTGCTGCACACGATGATTCGCGTCGGCGACCTGCAGCGCTCGATTGATTTCTATACGCAGGTGCTGGGCATGCGCCTGCTGCGCAGGGCCGATTATCCGAGCGGGCGTTTCACCAATGCCTTTGTCGGTTACGACGATGAGTCGCGCACCGCGGTGCTGGAACTGACCCACAACTGGGATACCAAGTCCTATGACATGGGCAGCGGCTACGGCCATGTCGCCGTGGAAGTCGAGGACGCGTACAAGGCCTGCGACGAGGTCAGGAAGCGCGGCGGCAAGGTGACGCGCGAGCCGGGGCCGATGAAGCATGGCACCACGGTGATTGCCTTTGTCGAAGATCCCGACGGCTATAAAATAGAATTCGTCCAGCGCAAAGCCGCGGCCTGAGTCGCTGTCCGTGCTTTCAGGCGCGGGCCGCCACCGCGTCGGCGATACGCACAAAATCCGCTACTGAAAGTTCCTGCGCCCGCGCGCCGGGGTTGATACCGAGCCGCGCGAACTCGTCGGCGGCGACCACGCCTTTCAGCGTGTTGCGCAGCGTCTTGCGGCGCTGACCGAAGGCGCGGGCGACGACGCTGCTGAATACGGCCTCATCGCGCGCCGGCCAGGGCAGCGGCGACAGCGGCATCAGTCGCACCACGGCTGACTCCACCCTGGGTGCGGGGTCAAACGATGCGGCCGGCACATCCAGCAGTTTTTCCATGTCGAACCGGTATTGCAGCATCACCGACAGCCGGCTGAACTCCGAATCGCCGGGTGCGGCGACCATGCGCTCAACCACTTCCCGCTGCAGCATCACATGGATGTCGCGGATGTTTGCGGCAAATTCGGCAAAACGGAACAGCAGGGGCGTCGAAATGTTGTAAGGCAGATTGCCGGCGACGCGCAGATCGCTGCCCAGCGCGGCGAAATCGAAGCGGAGCACGTCGCCTTCGTGGATGACCAGATTGTCCCGGGCATAACGTTCGCGCAGCCGCGCGATCAGATCGCGGTCGATTTCAACCACATGCAGGCGGTCCAGCCGTTTGAGCAGCGGCGTGGTCAGCGCGCCCAGGCCCGGCCCGACTTCGACGACATTGTCGCTGCGCGCCGGGTTGATGGCGGCGACGATATCGGCAACCACGGACTCATCGACCAGGAAATTCTGGCCGAAACGCTTGCGCGGAATGTGTTTTGCCGAAGGACGCGCAGTCATGCCGCGGCGCGATCCCGGCTGCGCACGACGAGTTCGGCCGCCAGTTCAATGGCGGCGACCAGGCTGCCGTCGCCGGCTTCCCCGGTGCCGGCAAGGTCCAGCGCCGTGCCGTGATCGACCGAGGTGCGGATGATCGGCAGCCCGAGCGTGACGTTGACGCCGCCGCCGAAACTCGCGAACTTGAGCACCGGCAGGCCCTGATCGTGGTACATCGCCAGCACGCAGTCGCATTGCCGCAGCCGCTCGGGCTGGAACAGCGTGTCGGCGGGCAGCGGGCCGGTGAGGTCCATGCCTGCACCGCGCAGCCGGTCGAGCACCGGCACGATGACATCGATTTCCTCGCGGCCGAGATGCCCGGATTCCCCGGCATGCGGATTGAGACCGGCGACGAGTATGCGCGGCCGCGGGATGGCGAATCGCGCCACCAGGTCGGCGTGCAGCACGCGCAGCGTCCGCTCCAGCCCATCCGCGGTAATGGCCGCGGCAACGGCATGCACCGGCAGGTGCGTGGTGGCCAGTGCGACGCGCATGCCGCCGCCGACGAGCATCATGACGACCTGGGCCGAGTGCAGCCGCTCCGCGAGAAACTCGGTATGGCCGGTGAAGGCGATGCCGGCGTCGTTGATGACGCCCTTGTGTACCGGCGCGGTGGTCATGGCGTCGAACAGGCCGTCGCGGCAGCCGTCGGCAGCAAGCGCCAGCGTGCGCAGCACGTAAGGGCTGTTGGCCGGATCAGGTTTTCCCGGCTGCGCCGGGCTGACCAGCGGCACGTGCAGTACTGAAAATGGCGGTGCGGCGTCCCGGGAGCTGAATGCATCGGCAGGGAAAGTGCGGCCCAGCATGCGCGCCCGCGCGCGCAGCAGTTCGGCGTCAGCAATGACCACCACCCGCGCGGGCAGGGTGCGTGCGGCCAGCATGACGCACAGATCCGGGCCGATGCCCGCGGGTTCCCCGGCGGTGACGGCGACCAGCGGCAGTGACGATGGGGCAGGCACGGACGTCGCCGGAGCGTATCGGGGCAGCGGACTCAGGTCCGGTCTTCGAGGCGCCGTTCGACGTAGGCGCGGTCGCGCAACTGGCGCACCCACTCCTGATAAGCCTCGTCGGTTTTGCGCTCGCGCAGCACCTGGCGCGCATTGAAGCGCAGGCCTTCGCGGGTCATGTCCTGCGTGCGGCGTTCGAGCACCTCGATCAAATGCCAGCCAAACGGGCTGCGCACCGGGGGGCTGATTTCATTGATTTTCAGCGCGTTCATCGCCTGTTCGAATTCGGGCACGGTGTCGCCCGGGGAGATCCAGCCGAGGTCGCCGCCGCGGGTCGCACTGGTGTCCTCGGAGCGTGCCCGCGCCAGTTCCGCGAAATCCGCCTTGTTGTCCAGGCGCTCCTTGAGCGCCAGCAGGCGGTTGCGCGCCTCGGCCTCCGAAACCAGTTCGTTGGTCTTGATGAGTATGTGCCGCGCCCGGGTCTGCTGCACCATGATGGGCGGCTGCCCGCCGCGACGCTCGTTCAGCCGGAGAATATGGAAACCATTGGGGCTGCGCAGCAGTTCGGTCAGCTCGCCGGCCTTCA
Organism: uncultured Bordetella sp.; assembly: GCA_964486865.1. GTDB lineage: Bacteria > Pseudomonadota > Gammaproteobacteria > Burkholderiales > SG8-41. Next base: position 125,613 of record CAZAOZ010000002.1, on the reverse strand, counting down.
GCGGTTGCAGTGCGTCCACAAACAGCCCCGGCAGCCGGTCCGCCGGCCGCCAGCCGAGCGCGCCGCCCTGCAGTGCTTCGGGTGCGTCGGAGAACGCAGCGGCAACCTGGCGGAAGTCGGCGCCGCTCCTGATCTGCGCCAGCGCCTGCTCCGCGCGGGCGCGGCGCGCCTGCAGTTGTTCCGGCGCGGCATTTTCCGGTACGGCAACCAGGATATGCGACACGTCGAATTCGTCGTTCCGGCCCTTCTGCGCCTGCTGGGCCTGTATGAAGTGGTCGATCTCGGTTTCGGTGACAACGATTTTCTGGGCCACCTCGCGATCGCGCAGGCGGGACATGGTGATTTCGTTGCGAATGTCCTCGCGGAACTTGTCGAACGGCACCCCGTCTTTTTCCAGTGTCGCCCGCATCTGGGTCAGCGACAGCTTGTTCTCGTCGGCAATGCGCGCCACCGCCCGGTCGAGCTCGGCATCGTCCACGCGCATGCCGATGTCGCGCGCGTGCTGAATCTGCACTTTGTCATTGATCAGGCGGTCGATGACCTGGCGTTCGATATCGGCGCGGGGCGGCAGCGGCGTGCCCTGCCGGCGCAATTGGCCAAAGGCAAATTCCACACGCGCCCGGAGTTCCTGCTGCGTGATGACTTCATCGTTGACTACGGCCACGATGCGGTCAACGGTGACCACCCGCGGCTTGGCGGCCTGCGCCCACGCAATTCCCGGCAACCCGGCCGGCAACAGCACCAGAACGGACAGGGCGAGACGGCACACCAGTTTCGGCAAAGGCATCATGAATCCGGATTCTTGAAAAATGGTTGCAATGCTCGTTCCGGCCGGGCGGCAACCCGTAACCTAGAACAATCCCGGTACATTGTATTCGACCGGGGTGGCCGTGCGGGGATCGAACGGCTTGTAACCGCTGATGTTCCGCTTCAGCACCTCCAGCGGATTGGTGCCGATCCGTGATACGCCGTTCAGTTCGAGCTGCACGAAAATGGAGGTGCTGGCGCTGTTGGTGGTGGTTGCGAAGCGGTGAGCCACGATGCGCAGGGCCCAGCAGCGGTCGTTGTACTCGAAACCAGCCAGACCTTCCAGCGTCCGGTGGTCGCGTATGGAAAAGTTCCAGCGGCCGACCGCGGACCAGCGGCCGTCGATCGGCCATTGCGTGGAGATGTCGGCCTGGCGCAGCGTATTGACCGTGTCGCGGTAGGCCAGATTGATCACCTTGCCCTGTTGCGGCTGGTAGCGGCCGGCGATGTTGAATTTCTGGGTCTGTTTCAGATCGGTGTTGTATTGCCAGCCGGCATCGGCAGTCCAGTGCCGGGCGATATTGCCGCCCAGCGTCGCCAGCAGGTCGGAGGAGTTGCTGTCGCTGGCGCGCGGCGCGACCCCGGGCACGGTGACGCGCTGTGACTGGAAATAGTAGCGCTGCGCCAGCCCGGCGCGCAGACGCTCGATCCCGCTGTCGGCGCCGATGAACCGCGAGGTGACGCCCACCGTGACCTGGCTGGCGTCATTGATGCGATCCTGGCCGCTGAACTGGTTCTCGGTGAAGATGGTCGCAAAATTGATGTCCTGCAGGCCGCTCTCGAAATTCGGCAGGCGGCTTTGATCCTTGTAGGGGATGTAAACGTAATACGCTTTCGGCTCCAGGGTCTGGATCAGATTCTGGCCGCCGGCGTGCGTCTGCCGTTCGAATACCACGCCGCTCTCGGCGCTGAAAATCGGCAGCACCCGCGAGCTGTTCTGCAGACCTGCGGTATTGTTGCTGTTGATTGAATACTGCGTCATGTGCATGCCGATTTTCGGTACGACGAATGCATAGGGCGTCTGCAATGGCAGGGAGACCGCGGGATAGGCCACCAGCCGGCGGCCGTTGACCATGGTGGGGTGATCGAACGCAACAAAATTTCCGAGCAGATCGAAGTCGCCCCAGGCGCCGCCGAGGCGCTGCGCGGTCAGTGTCAGTTGCGGCTGTCGATGGTACGGCGGCACCAGCGGCGCCAGCGGGTCGGATTGCAGCGTCTGGAAGCGCTGGGTGTGCACCGAGAAACCATAGGTTCCGGCGTCGCCCCAGGTGCCGCCGCGCGACAGCGTTGCGTCGTTTGACAAATGCACCTGTGATGTCGTCGCGACCAGCGTGGACAGGTCGGTGAAGTACTTGCCGTCGGAGACGCGGTTCAGATTGACCGTGCCGTTCCAGCCATTGGCGAAAGTCTGCTGATGCTTGGTGAAAACTCCCCAGCGGTCGCGGCTGATCTGCTGGTCGCCGGGCAGGATTTCGACGCGCGCGTCGCCCTTCCAGCGGCGGTCGAGATAGCGAAACTCGCTGCCGAGCTGTATCCCGCGTTTGGTCATGTAGCGCGGATACAGGGTGGCATCCATTGCCGGCGCAATATTCCAGTAATACGGTACCGTGAGTTCAAAGCCGGTGGTGTTCGAGCTGCGGTAACTGGGCGTCAGGAATCCCGACTTGCGCTGCTGATGGAGCGAAAACGACAAATATGGCGTGTAAAAAATGGTCTGATCGAAAAACACGATGCTGGCGTCACGGGCGACGCCGACATCGCGCGAACGATCGATGTCGATCTGTCTGGCGCGCAGGAACCACGAATCGTTGCCCGGCTCGCAGGTCGTGTAGCTGGCTTTCTCGATGCGGTACTGGCCCGGCCCCTCGAACAGCATGCGTTCCGCCGTGCCGCGGGCGTCGGTCTGGCCGAAGCGCGCCGTGGCGGATCCCGGCGGGCCGGACGGCGGTACGCTCATCAGCATGTAGCGCGGCCGGTTCATGTGGCCGCGGTCCGTCGTGAGCTCGTAATACAGCGAGTCGCCATCGATGACATCGCTGCCTTGTTCAAGGTGTACGTTGCCTTCAGCGGTCAGCACATTCGTCGGCTTGTCGTGGCGCAAACGGTCGGCATGAAATGCCTGACCGCGCTTGCGCAGGCGGGCGTTGCCCTCCGCATCGGTTTCGCGGTCCTGCGTACCCTGCAGGCGATCGGCCTCGATGAACAGCGGTACCGGATCGTCAATTTCCGGCGGCAATGGCAGCAGGAAGGGTTGTCGCTTGAGACTGAGCCCCTGTTCTGCTCCGGCGAGCAGCGGCAGCGCGCATAACACTGCGATGGCGATCCGGGTTTTTCTGGTGTGGGGCATCAGGGGTGGGGTCAGGCGAGGTGCTAAAATCTCACAATTCATGGGCTTAAGCAACGCTTGAATCCGTCTCCCGCCGCCGGACACGACGCGCGCCTCGCAGCGCTGCGCGCATGGCTGACCACAGCGTTGGCAGGCGCGTCGTTCACGCTCGCACCCGCCTCGGCGGACGCCAGTTTTCGCCGCTATTTCCGGGTGACGTTCGCTGGCGGCACGCGCATCGCCATGGATGCGCCGCCGGAACGGGAAGATTGCCGGCCCTTCGTGCAGGTTGCGCAGCTGATGCGCGAGGCCGGCCTGCACGTGCCCGAAGTGATTGCCGGCGATGTGGCCCAGGGGTTTCTGCTGCTCACGGATCTTGGCGATACCACGTATTTGCGCGCGCTGACCGACACCAACGCCGATGCGTTGTTTGCGGATGCAACCGGCGCCCTGATTGCGTGGCAGTGCGCGGGCCGGCCCGGCGTGCTGCCGCCCTATGACCGCGCGCTGCTGCAGCGGGAAATGGACCTGTTTCCGGAGTGGTACGTGAAACGTCATCTTGCGCTGACGCTGTCCGACACGCAGCGTGAAACACTGGCCGGCGTTACCGGACTGCTGGCCGACAGCGCGCTCGCCCAGCCGGCAGTGTATGTGCATCGCGATTACATGCCGCGCAACCTGATGCTGTCCGAGCCGAATCCCGGCGTGCTGGACTTCCAGGATGCGGTGTACGGCCCGATTACCTATGACGTGGCTTCGCTGTTCAGGGATGCGTTCATCAGCTGGCCCGAGGAGCGCGTTCTCGACTGGACGGTGCGCTATTGGGAGCGGGCGAGGCGCGCACAATTGCCGGTCGATGCCGATTTCGGCGCGTTCTACCGGGCCTTTGAGTGGATGGGGCTGCAGCGCCACCTGAAGGTGCTCGGCATATTCGCGCGCATACGCTATCGCGACGGCAAGCCGGACTATCTCGAAGACGCGCCGCGTTTTCTGGCGTACGCGCACGCGGTGTGCGGGCGTTATGCGCAGCTCGCCCCGCTGGCGCACCTGCTCGATGAGCTGGAACAGCGTCCGCCGCAAACCGGCTACACGTTCTGAGGCGCGCAGTGAAAGCGATGATCCTCTCCGCCGGCCGTGGCGAGCGCATGCGCCCGCTGACCGATCTCACGCCCAAGGCCCTGCTGCGGGTGAACGACACGCCGCTGATCGCAATCCTCATCGCAGCGCTGGCCCGCGCGGGCATCCGCGAACTGGTCATCAATCTGGCCCATCTTGGCGAACAAATCGTCGCCGCGCTGGGTGATGGGGCCGCACATGGCGTGCATATCGAATATTCGCGCGAAGCCGAGGCGCTCGAAACCGCGGGCGGCATTGCCTATGCGCTGCCGCTGCTCGGCGCCGCACCGTTCATCGTCGTCAATGCCGATGTTTACAGCGATTATGATTTTTCCGGGCTGGTTGCCGCGGCGCGCACGCTGTCGGCGCAGGGGCCGCTGGCGCACCTGGTGCTGGTCGATAATCCGCCGCAGCACCCGCAGGGGGATTTCGGTCTGGCCGGGGGGCAGGTGCTGGCGGATGCCGCGGTACGGCATACCTTCAGCGGCATGGGCGCCTATCACCCGGCGTTGTTTGACGGCATAGCCCGCGGCGCGCGCGCGCGACTGGCCGACCGGCTGCTTGCGGCCATGGCGCAGCGGCAGGTCACGGGGGAGCTCTACCGCGGCGTGTGGCGGGACGTGGGTACCCCGGAGCGGTTGGCTGCGCTGGATCAGGCCTTGCGCGCTGCCCGGTGAGTTGCGGATGCGGCGGCTATAATCGATAAACCATGAGCGCCCAGATTGATTTTGATCCCGCGGTTTTCGTGCGTCGCCGGGCGCGGCTGGCGCAGGGGGTCGGCGCGGGGATCGCCATCGTGCCGACGGCGCCGGAACGCATACGCAATCGCGACGCGCATTATCCCTATCGCTACGACAGTTATTTCTATTACCTGACGGGTTTTCGCGAACCCGAAGCCGTGCTGGTGCTGCTCGGTGGCGAGCAGCCGCAAAGCATCCTGTTCTGCCGCGCGAAAAACCCCGAGCGGGAGATCTGGGACGGTCACCGCCATGGCCCGGAGGCGGCGTGCGCCAGCTTCGGCTTTGATGCCGCGTATCCGGTGGAAGAGCTCGACGCACGCCTGCCTGATTTGATGGGCAACCGGCCCGCAGTGCATGTCCATCTGGGGGGCGATGCAGGCTGGGACGGGCGGGTGCTGGGCTGGATCAATGCCGTGCGCGGCCGTGCGCGCAGCGGCGTGGCGGCCCCGCGCGACATTCATGACGTGCATGCGCTGCTCGACGACATGCGCCTGGTCAAGGACGCGGAGGAACTCGGGCTGATGCGGCGCGCCGGGGCGATTTCCGCCGCAGCGCATCGCCGGGCGATGCGGGCCGCGCGCCCCGGCGTTGCCGAGTACGAAATCGAAGCGGTGCTGCTGCACGAGTTTCGCCGCAGCGGCGCGCAGGCGCCTGCCTACACGCCGATCGTCGCCGGGGGCGTGAACAGTTGCGTGCTGCATTACGTCGAAAACAGCGGCATGCTGGCCGACGGCGACCTGTTGCTGATTGACGCCGGGTGCGAACTCGACGGCTATGCCGCCGACATCACGCGCACGTTTCCGGTGAACGGCCGTTTCAGTGCGGCGCAGCGGGATGTCTATCAACTGGTGCTGGCGGCGCAGGCGGCGGCGGTTGCGGAGATCAGGCCCGGCGCGCGCTGGAACGCGCCGCATGAGGCCGCGGTGCGCGTGCTCGCCCGGGGATTCCTCGACCTCAGGCTGCTCTCCGGGACGCTGGATGACGTGATCGAACAGGAAACCTACAAACAGTTCTACATGCACCGCACCGGACATTGGCTGGGTCTCGATGTGCATGACGCCGGGGATTACAAGCAAAACGGCGAATGGCGCGAGCTGCAGCCGGGCATGGTGCTGACGGTCGAACCGGGCTGCTATATCCGTCCGGGCCCCGGCGTGCCTGACGCGCTGGCGCACATCGGCGTGCGCATCGAGGACGATGCGCTGGTCACCGCGCAGGGATGCGAACTGCTGAGCGCGGCGGCGCCGAAAAGCGTGGCCGACATCGAGAACCTGATGCAGGCATCCCGTGACTGAGCATGCTGACGTGGTGGTCATCGGCGGCGGCCCGGTCGGCAGCGCCCTGGCGCTGGCCTTGCGCGACAGCGGATTGCAGATGGTGCTGCTGGAAGCGCGCCCGGCGGCGGCCGGCGATGCGCGTCCGCTGGCGCTGTCGTACGGTAGTCGTCTGATCCTCGAACGTCTCGGTCTGTGGCCGGAACTTGCCGGGTTGGTCACGCCGATCCGGCGCATCCATGTGTCGCAGCGCGGAGGATTCGGGCGGGCGGAACTGGATGCCGACGAAGCCGGCATGGCCGATCTCGGCTATGTCATTGATTACGGCCGTCTGGCCCGGGCGCTGGCGACCGCGGCGGCGGCGACTGCCGTGCAATGCCGCAGCGGTGCGCGGGTGACGGCATGGCAGGCCGGCGCTCCGGCGCGCGTCGAATATGTCATTGACGGCGCGTCGCACACGATGACCGCACAACTGGTGGTGGTTGCTGACGGTGGTGCGGCGGACGACGGTGATGCGCAGCAGCTGGATTACGACCAGTGCGCAGTCACGGCGCGCGTGGTGAGTGAGCGCCCGCATAATAATGTGGCCTATGAGCGTTTTACGCAGCATGGCCCGCTGGCGCTGTTGCCGGACGGCAAGGACTGGGCGCTGGTCTGGACGACCACCCCGGCGCGCGCCGATGCACTGTGCAGCGCGGAGCCCGCGCAGTTTCTGGATGCCTTGCGCGCCGAATTCGGTTCGCGGGCCGGCGCATTTACGGCAGTGACCGCGCGGGCGCGTTATCCGCTGCGGCTGCGGCGTACGCGCCGGCCGGTGCAGGATCATGTGGCGCGCATCGGCAATGCCGCGCAGTCGCTGCATCCCGTTGCCGGGCAGGGCTTCAATCTCGGCTTGCGGGACGCCTGGGAGCTGGGTGAGCAGTTGGCGATTGCGGACCGCGCAACCATCGGCACGGCAGAGGCGCTGGCGGCTTATCGCGCACGCCGCCGCGTGGATCGCGGCGGCGGCGTTGCCTTCACGCACTCGCTGGTGCAATTGTTTTCCAATGACGTGCTGCCCTTGCGTCTGGCGCGCGGCACGGGACTTGCTTTGCTGGGCTGCATTCCGCCGCTGAAAAATTTTGTGGTGCGGCGGATGACTTTCGGCGCACGCGGCTGAATTCCTGCGGATCTTCCGGCGAATCGTTGCTGCGCCGCAGGTTGTCGCGGAATCTGCACGTTGCGTTCGAGCAATGCGCAGTAAACCTGTTGATCCACAGCTCTTTTACGATTATTGAATCAATCCGGCCGCGCGCGTCGTTGCGCGGCTGCGACGGCTGATTAAAAAACGGGCACATTTCCCTTTGCACCGGGAGTGAGTGTGATTACAATGGCGCCCTTCCTGCTCACACACAAAACCAAAAAACCGGCAACAAGTCCGATGCGCATCGGCCCCTATCAACTCAAGAACAACCTCATCGTCGCACCGATGGCGGGCGTGACCGATCGTCCGTTCCGCCAGTTGTGCAAGATGATGGGTGCGGGCATGGCCGTGTCGGAGATGGTATCGAGCAATTCGCTGCTGTGGGGTTCGGCAAAAACACTGCGCCGCGCCAACCATGAGGGCGAAGTCGATCCGATCTCGGTGCAGATCGCCGGCGCCGATCCGCAGATGCTTGCCGACGCGGCGCGATACAACGTCGATCAGGGCGCGCAGATCATAGACATCAACATGGGCTGTCCGGCCAAGAAGGTGTGCAACGTGATGGCCGGATCGGCGCTGCTGAAAGACGAGTCGCTGGTCGGCCGCATACTCGACGCCGTGGTGGGGGCGGTCCATGTGCCCGTCACGCTGAAAATACGCACCGGCTGGGATCGCGACCATCGCAACGCCCGCACCGTCGCGCGTATCGCCGAGAGCGCGGGCATCCAGGCGCTGGCGATCCACGGCCGCACCCGCGCCTGCGCCTACACCGGTGAAGCCGAGTACGACACGATTGCCGCGGTCAAGGCCGAGATCCGCATTCCGGTGATTGCCAACGGCGACATCACCACGCCCGAGCGCGTCAAGCACGTGCTGGAATACACCAAGGCCGATGCGGTGATGATCGGCCGCGCCGCGCAGGGGCGGCCGTGGATGTTCCGCGAGATCAGTTATTTTCTGGCGACCGGTGCGCATCTGCCGCCGCCGGCGGTCGAGGAAATCCACCGCGTGCTGGTTGCGCATCTGCACGACCTGCACGGGTTTTATGGCGAACACACCGGCGTGCGTGTCGCGCGCAAGCATATCTCCTGGTACACCAGGGGGCTGGCGGGATCCGCGGCGTTTCGTCACGCGATGAACCAGTTGCAGACTTGTGCCGGGCAGTTGGCGGCCGTCAATCAATTTTTTGTTGCGCTATCGGGGCTGGGCGAACGCCTGACCTATGTGGAGGAACTTGCGGCATGATGAATGAAACCGAAATGGCCCGCGTCGTGCGCCGGGCAATCGACGGCTACTTCCGTGATCTGGACGGGGAGAAGGCCAGCGGCGTCTATGATATGGTCATCGGCAGCGTGGAAAAACCGCTGCTGGAATCCGTTCTGCACAAGGTGAGCGGCAACCAGTCGCACGCCGCAGCCATGCTGGGCATCAACCGCAATACCCTGCGCAAAAAGATCAAGAGTTACAACATCAAATTCTAGAGCGCCCGACTCCTCTGCTCCGCGCCCCGTTTTCATGGCCATCATCAAGCAAGCGCTGATCAGCGTTTCCGACAAGACGGGTGTGGTCGAGTTTGCGCGCGGACTCGCCGGATTCGGCGTGAATCTGTTATCGACGGGCGGCACCGCGAAACTGCTGCGTGACGCCGGCCTGCCGGTCACCGAGGTCGCGGATTACACCGGATTTCCGGAAATGCTCGACGGGCGCGTGAAAACGCTGCACCCGCGCATCCATGCCGGATTGCTCGGGCGGCGCGACTTGCCCGCGCACGCCGAGGCGATGCGCACCGCACGCATACCCGGCATCGATCTCCTCGTGGTGAATCTCTACCCGTTTGCGCAGACGGTCGCCCGCCCGGATTGCACGCTCGAAGAGGCTATTGAGAATATCGATATCGGCGGTCCGGCGATGGTGCGCAGCGCGGCGAAAAATCATGACCATGTGGCGGTCATCACCGATCCGGCCGATTACGCCGCCGTGCTGCGGGAGATGGGCGCGGCGAGCGGAGCCGTGGGGGCGGAGACGCGTTTCCGTCTCGCCTGCAAGGCGTTTTCGCATACGGCGGCATACGATGGCGCCATCAGCAATTACCTGACAGCGCTGCAGCCCGACGGCAAGCGCGATGTTTTTCCGGCGCGGCTCAATCTGCAACTCGACCGCGTGCAGACGTTGCGTTACGGCGAAAATCCGCACCAGTCGGCGGCGTTCTACCGCGATCCCGCGCCGGCGCCCGGCGCTCTCGCCGGCTACCGGCAATTGCAGGGCAAGGAGCTGTCGTACAACAACATCGCCGATGCCGATGCGGCGTGGGAATGCGTCAAGACATTCGAGGTGCCGGCCTGCGTGATCGTCAAACACGCCAATCCCTGCAGCGTCGCGGTGGGCGCGGATCCGGCGGCGGCTTATGCCAAGGCCTTCGCCACTGATCCGACTTCCGCGTTTGGCGGGATCATCGCCGTCAACCGTGCGCTCGACGCCCATGCGGCGCGGGCCATTGCCGGGCAGTTTGTCGAAGTGGTGATTGCACCGCAGGTCGCACCGGAAGCGCTGGCGGTATTTGCCGCGAAGGGCAATATCCGCGTGCTGGAAGTGCCGCTTGCCCCGGGCGCCAACGTCTTCGATGTCAAGCGCGTCGGCGGCGGCATGCTGGTGCAGACGCCGGACGTCATGAATGTAGTCGCCGCACAGCTCAAAGTGGTCACCCGGCGCAAACCGACGGATGCGCAACTGGCAGACCTGGTGTTTGCCTGGCGCGTCGCCAAGTTCGTCAAATCCAACGCCATCGTGTTCTGCGGCAACGGGCAGACCCTCGGTGTCGGCGCCGGCCAGATGAGCCGTGTCGATTCGGCGCGCATCGCGTCGATCAAGGCAGGCAACGCCAATCTGCAACTGACCGGCTCGGTGGTGGCTTCCGATGCATTTTTTCCGTTCCGCGACGGCGTCGATGTGGTTGCCGCGGCAGGCGCGACATCGATCATCCAGCCCGGCGGCAGCCTGCGCGATGAAGAAGTCATTGCCGCAGCCGATGAACACGGCATGGCGATGGTGTTCACCGGGTTTCGGCATTTCCGCCACTAGAAACGTGAAGGGTGAACAGTGAAGGGTGAACAGTGAAGGGTGAAGGGAAAAAGCGCGGCGGCCGATTTGACATGGTGGGCCCTCCCATCACCCATCACCCATCACCCATTACGCATTCCTGAATGAAAATCCTCGTCATCGGCGGCGGTGGCCGCGAGCACGCGCTGGCCTGGAAACTCGCCCAGTCGTCGCGGGTGTCCAAGGTATACGTCGCGCCCGGCAATTCCGGCACCGCGCGCGAGGACGGATTGCAGAACGTTGTACTCGACGGAAATCAGCAAGCAATTGATTTTATTATAAAAAATGACATCGCCCTGACGGTGGTGGGACCCGAGGCGCCGCTCGCCGCGGGTGTGGTCGATGCCGTGCAGGCTGCCGGCCGGCGCATTTTCGGCCCGACGCAAAAAGCAGCGCAGCTCGAAAGCTCCAAGGATTTTGCCAAGAGTTTCATGGCGCGGCACGGCATCCCCACTGCGGCCCATGCAACATTCACCGATGCTGCCGCGGCGCATGCGTACATCGACAAACAGGGCGCACCCATAGTCATCAAGGCCGATGGGCTGGCCGCGGGCAAAGGCGTGGTGGTGGCCATGGCGGCTGCCGAGGCGCACGCCGCGGTCGATATGATGCTCATCGGCAACAAAATGGGCGCGGCGGGTGCGCGCGTGGTCATCGAGGAATTTCTCGAGGGCGAGGAAGCAAGCTTCATTGTGCTCGCCGACGGTCGCAATGCGCTGGCGCTCGCCAGCAGCCAGGATCACAAGCGCCTGCAGGATGGCGACCGCGGTCCCAATACCGGCGGCATGGGCGCTTATTCACCGGCGCCGGTAGTGACCCCGGAGATTCACGCGCGCGTGATGCGCGAAGTGATCCAGCCGACGTTGAACGGCATGGCGGCGGACGGCCTGCCGTACACCGGGTTTCTCTACGCCGGTCTGATGATCGGCGCGAACGGAGAACTCAAGGTGCTGGAATTCAACTGCCGCATGGGCGATCCGGAAACGCAGCCCATCATGATGCGGCTGAAAAGCGATCTGGTGCCGCTGCTGGAGGCGGCGCTCGACGGCAAGCTGGACGAGGCGCAGGCCGACTGGGATCCGCGGGTGGCGCTCGGCGTCGTGCTGGCTGCCGCCGGCTATCCGGACGATCCGCGCAAAGGCGATGTCATCCGCGGACTGCCGGCGCCGGGCGAGGATTATCACGTGTTCCATGCCGGCGCTGTCCTGTCAGGCAAGGAGGTGATTACCAGCGGCGGTCGCGTGTTGTGCGTCACGGCGCTGGGGCACAATACACGCATGGCGCAGCGCAGGGCGTACGAGGTGGCCGAACAGATCCGCTTTGACGGCATGCAGTATCGTCACGACATCGGCCATCGCGCCGTCGCTGCAGGGCGCAAATAATATGCGCCGCCGCGCGCAGCGGAGCACCTGATGGACGTCACCGCAGTCAAAACCTGGTTGACCGGTTTGCAGGACACCATCGTCGCCCGCCTGGCCGCGCTCGACGGCGGATCATTTCTGCGCGATGCCTGGGAGCGTCCGCAGGGCGGCGGCGGCATCACCCGCCTGATCGAGGGTGGTGCGCTGTTCGAGCGCGGCGGTGTCGGGTTTTCGCATGTGTTCGGCGACAATCTGCCACCATCCGCGTCCGCTGCGCGGCCGGAACTCGCCGGACGTTCATTCCAGGCGCTGGGCGTGTCGTTGGTGCTGCATCCGCGCAATCCGTACGTGCCGACAGTGCACATGAATGTGCGCTGTTTCGTGGCCGAAAAACCCGGCGTTGCGCCGGTGTGGTGGTTCGGCGGCGGCATGGATCTGACGCCGTATTACGGATTCGAGGAAGACGCGACGCATTTCCATCGCACCTGCCGGGATGCGCTGGCGCCGTTCGGCACCGACCATCATCCGCGGTTCAAGGCGTGGTGCGACCGGTATTTCCATCTCAGGCATCGCGCCGAGCCGCGCGGCGTGGGCGGCATTTTTTTCGACGATCTCAGCGCACCGGACTTTGCCACCTGTTTTGCGCTGACCCGCAGCGTCGGCGAGCATTTCCTGCCGGCCTATGTGCCGCTGGTGGAGCGCCGCCGTGCGTTACCCTATGGCGAACGCGAGCGGGATTTCCAGGCCTATCGGCGCGGCCGCTACGTTGAATTCAATCTGGTGTATGACCGCGGCACGCTGTTCGGACTGCAGTCGGGCGGGCGCACCGAGTCGATCCTGATGTCGCTGCCGCCCATCGTGCACTGGCGCTACGACTGGCAGCCGCAGCCCGGCACGCCGGAAGCGAAGCTTTACACGGATTTTCTGGTCGCCCGCGACTGGCTTTGACCGCGCTATCAGCCGCGGCCCAGCCACGACCGTATGGAAGATATCCGTTCGCGCAATTGGTCAAGTATCGATGTGTCGCCGGCGCGCGCTGCCGCCACACGATGCCGCTTCAGCAGTTTGGGTGACTTGCGGAAAGACTGATACCGGGCAAGCGCGGCGTGGATATGCTGCACCAGCAGCTTGAGATTCAGCGGCTTGTTCAGGAAGCGGAACACCTGCGCCTGGTTGATCAGGTCGATGACCAGTTCCGAGTCCGATGCTTCTGTCGTGACGATGGCGAGGATTTCCGGATGATCCTGTTTCAGCAGCTTGAAGGTGGCGACTGATTTCTGGTCGCCGCTGCGCAGTTCGGCGATGATGACGGCGATTTCCTTTTCCGCCAGCAGCGTCAGCGCGCGATCAGTGTCGGGCGCATGGAAAACCGGGCAGGCGCCGGCCATCAATTCGTTCACGGCACGGAACACGCTCTGGCCTGGATCAATTACCAGAATGCCCCAATCGACTTTCTCCGGCACGATCACCGGCGCGGTGGCGGTGTCGGCGAGTTCCAGCGCAATGGCGGCCGCCTCGCTGATGGTTTTCTGGATATCGGTATTGTCCCAGGGTTTGCTGATGAAGCGGAACACCTCGCCGTCATTGATCGAGCCGACAATGGATGCGAGGTCCGAATAGCCGGTCAGCAGGATGCGCACGGTATGCGGCGCGATATCCTTGATCTGGCGCAGGAATTCGACGCCGGTCATCTCCGGCATGCGCTGGTCGCTGATGACTACATGCGGGCGGAAGCGCTTCAGAAACTCCATGGCTTCGGGGCCGCTGCTGGCTGTGAACACGTTGTATTGGGCGCGGAAAACCGAGCGCAATGCGTTGAGAATGCGCTCCTCGTCGTCCACGAACAGCAATTTTGCTTTTTTGCCGCCGGTGTCAAAAGCCGGTGCGACCGGGGCGGCAGCGGATTCCGCCGCCGGTTTGGCGGCCTGCAGCCCGGCCAGCATGCGGGCCGCCGAAACAATTTTGGAGTCGAGACGTTGTGTCGGCGCCTCCGCCATCTCCTCGGCGGCCGTTTTCTTGCTGGCGCGCAAACTGGCGCTGATGCCCTGCACGAACGCCAGCGCGAATTCGCGGGCCGTCTGAAACCGGTCTTCACGCTTCTTGGCGAGCGCCTTGTGGGTGGCCCAGTCGAGTTGCGCCGAGATCTGCGGATTGTATTTCGACGGATTCACCGGGCGCTCGCTGATCACCTGGCGCATGATTTCGACATTGCTGCCGATGAACGGCTTGCGGCTGGCGAGCAGTTCGTAGGCAATGACGCCCGCGGAGTAGATGTCGGATCGCGCGTCGGGTTCGTCGCCGGTGAACTGTTCCGGCGACATGTAACCCGGCGAGCCCATGATCTCGCCGATCTGCGTCAGGGAGGACGAATCCAGGTGCGCAATGCCGAAGTCGCTGATTTTGATCCGGCCGTCGTCGTTGATCAGGATGTTTGACGGTTTGATGTCGCGATGCACGACGCCCTGCGCGTGCGCGTAGCCGAGACCGTCGAGCAACTGGCGCACGATCTCCCCGATCTCGGCCAGATCGAATTTGGCCTTGTTTTGCAGGTGCTCGTACAGCGATTTGCCGTTGACCAGTTCCATGACGATGTAGGCGATGTTCTCGTCTTCGCCGTAGTCAAAAATTGCGGCGATGCGCGGATGGGTCAGCCGGCCCACCGCCTGCGCTTCATGGCGGAAGCGGGCGATGGCGTACTGCAGCTCCGAGGGATCCATCGCGGATTTGGTGATGGTCTTGATGGCGACCTGGCGATGGATGGCCGGATCGAATGCCTTGTAGACGACGCCCATGCCGCCACGGCCGAGTATGCCCTGCACCTCGTACTTGCCGATGGTTTTCGGAAAGCCGGCCGTCATGTCTGCTCGTCCAGTCCGGCCATGGTTGGCGGCGGCGTCACGGGCAGCACGATCGTGAAGCGTGTGCCCTGTCCCACCGTGGAATCAACACTGATCCTGCCGCCATGCTGCTCGATGATCTTGTAGGAAATCGACAGCCCCAGCCCCGTGCCCTTGCCGACGGCCTTGGTGGTGAAAAAAGGGTCGAAAATCTTCGGCATGACATCAGGCGGTATGCCCTTGCCGTTATCGGCGATCTCGACAGCGACGTGATCGGCGCCTTCCGTGCGGGTGGTCAGAGTGATTTCGCCGGAGCCGGTCTCAATGGCCTGCGCTGCATTATTGATCAGATTGAGGAAAACCTGGTTCAGTTGCGAAGGGGAGCAGGTGATGGGCGGAATATCGCCGAACATTTTTTTTACCGTAAGGTGTTTCAGTTCGTGTTTGGCCAGCACCAGTGTGCTTTCCAGTCCTTCGTTGAGATTGAAGGTCGACACTTTGCTGCGATCGAGCCGGCTGAAGTTTTTCAGATTAAGCACGATTTCCGAAATCTGCTCGATACCGTAAAGCCCGTCTTTCGCCAGCTGCCCGAGTTCGGCGAGCGCCTGCTGTTCCGCGAAGCGGTGAACCAGTGCGCGCACGGCAGTGAACTTTTCCTGCAGGCGCCGCGGATCCGGCGCGCCTTCTTCCAGCACCTGCAGCAGCTTGTTGGTCTGCACAATCAGCTCCTTGAAGTCCGGCAGCTTGCCGACGACCGAGCCGAGGCTGTTCTTGACATACGCCAGCGGCGTATTGATTTCATGCGCGATGCCCGCCACCATTTGCCCGAGCGACGACATCTTCTCGGTCTGGATCAACTGTGACTCCGACTCCTTCAGCTGGCGCAGCGCGTTTGACAGGTCGCGGGTGCGTTCCTCCACGCGCGATTCCAGCAGCCGGTAGCTGACGGCAAGCCGCGACAGCAGGTAGCCGGTCAGGATCAGCAATGCCGCGGCGTACGCGATCAGATAGATGCGATAACGTTCGCCATCGGATTGCGCGTCGGCCGACTCCTGGGTGAAGGCGTCGGTCAGGCTGTCGATGCGGGGCCCCGCCGAGGCGATGACGATTTTCAGGAACAGTTCTTCTTCGACGGGTTTGGCGCCGAGAACCTGCTGCACGGTGGTGTCGACGCGGGCGACGCCTTCACGCAGCGCCACCGGCAGGCCGTTGGCGGCTTTGCGCAGATCGGCCACAAACATTTCGACATTTTTGCGCTGCGCTTCCGAAGGATCCGTCGCATAACGCATCACGTGCGCAAACAGCAGGGCCGCGGTGCTTTCGACCGCCACCAGCCGCTCGCGCTGCGGAAAGCTTTGCCAGGCGCCGCGCACCAGTCCGGCGATTTCCGTGTCGAACTCGATCATGCGCCCCAGCGCCTGCGTGACGGTGCCGCTGGCGGCGCGGTAGCGATTCAGCAATTCCAGTTTCTGGTCAAATGCGGTGATCAGGGCGGGCAGGCTGCGGGTAAGGATTTCGCTGTTCATGTCCGCGGAATCCTGGCGCAGCCGGCGCAGCAGGTCGGGAACACGGGCGCCGCGGTCGCCGACCTGCCGGATTTTGCCGGAGGTGCCTTCGGTGCGGGCGCGCAGCACTTCCAGATCCCAGCGCCCGTCGATTTCTTTCAGTTCGCGCAGGTGTCCCAGAATGTCGCTCTGCCTCTTGTAATCGACGCCCTGGCTCTTGACATAAAGGAAGCCGAGCAGCGCAACCAGGGCGGCGGCAACCGCAATGATCAGCGGCAGGCGCGGAATGCGCGCCAGACGCGACCGCCACTTTGCTCCCGGCGACGCGGACTGGACAGGCGGTGCCGCACCGGGTGCGGCCTGTTCGGACCTATTCTCCAAGATACGCATGCCTCACTTGTGTGCTGGACAACAGCGCCTTCGCGTCGTCAGCGAGGACGATGTTGCCGCTTTCCATCACATAGCCGCGACTGCAGGTTTGCAGCGCCAGCCTGGCGTTCTGCTCGACCAGCAGCATGGTCACACCTTCTGCTGCAATCATGCGCATGGTCTCGAAAATCTTCTGCACCATCAGCGGCGCGAGACCCATGCTGGGTTCGTCCAGCAGCAGCAGCCGCGGGCGGCACATCAGCGCGCGCGCCAGTGCCAGCATCTGCTGTTCGCCGCCGGACAGTGTGCCGGCCATTTGTGCCTGCCGTTCGGCGAGCCGCGGAAACAGCCGGCAGACATGCTGCAAATCGCGCTCAATCATGCCTTTGTCATTCTGGATATAAGCGCCCATCGCCAGATTTTCCGCCACGGTCAGGCGCGGAAACACCCCGCGCCCCTCCGGCACCATGGCAAGGCCGCGCCGCACCAGATCATACGCCGGTTTGCCCGTGATATCCGCACCGTCATAGGTGATCCGGCCCGCTTTCGGCTGCAGCAATCCGGCCAGCGCCCGCAGCGTGGTGGTCTTGCCCGCACCATTGGCGCCGATCAAAGCCACCACCTCGCCGGCGCCGACGGTGAGGTCGATACCCTTGACGGCTTTGATGCCGCCATAGGCGACCTCGAGTCCACGCACGTTGAGCATATGGTCGGCTCAGTTCTCCGGGGCGCTGCCGAGATAGGCCTCGACCACCTTGGGATCGCGGCGCACCACCGCCGGCTCGCCTTCGGCGATTTTTTCGCCGTAATCCAGCACGGTCACGCTGTGCGAAAGGCTCATGACCAGTTTCATGTCGTGCTCGATCAGCAACAGGGTGACGCCGTCGGCGCGGATCTGTTCCAGCAATTGTTTCAGCACGCCGGTTTCAGTGGCGTTCATGCCCGCGGCCGGCTCATCGAGTGCGAGCAGTCGCGGATCGGTCGCCAGTGCGCGGGCAATTTCCAGCCGGCGCTGATCGCCGTACGGCAGATCGCGCGCACGGTCGTCCGCGCGCGCCGTGAGTCCGCAGTAGTCGAGCAGTTCATGGGCGCGGCGGACGACGGCGCGTTCCTCGGTGACGGTTTTCCGGGTCCGGAATACGGCCCCCAGCACGCCGGCCCGCGTGCGCACATGCCGGCCGACCATCACGTTCTCCAGCGCCGTCATGCTGCCGAACAGCCGGATGTTCTGGAAGGTGCGCGCGATGCCGCACGCGGCGACACGGTGTGGTTTCATGCCGGTCAGCCGCATGCCGTCGAACATCAGCTCACCGGCATCGGGCGCGTAAATGCCCGTCAGTATGTTGAACAGCGTCGTTTTGCCGGCGCCATTCGGTCCGATCAATCCGCAGATTTCGCCGCGACGGACGGTGATGGACACATCCGACAGCGCCGCCAGTCCGCCGAAGTGCTTGCTGATGCCGGTGGCGGAGAGCAGGGGGGTATCAGCCGGCAGCATGCACTTTCCCCGCTGCGCGCCGCTGTCGCGACGGCCAGAGGCCTTCCGGCCGGAACAGCATCATCAATACCAGCGCCAGGCCGAACAGCAGCATGCGCAGATCCGATGGATCGACAAACACCGCACCGAACCAGCTTTGCTGCAGCGGGCCGATATAGCGCAGCGCTTCCGGCAGCACCGTGAGCAGGACGGCGCCGAGGACCACGCCGCCGACATTGCCCATGCCGCCCAGAACCACCATGCACAACACCATGATCGAGTCGAGCAGATGGAAGCTCTCGGGACTGACAAAGCCCTGGAACGATGCGAAAAGCCCGCCCGCAACACCGCCAAACGTCGCCCCCATCGCGAAGGCCAGCAGTTTCAGGTTGCGGGTATTGATGCCCGTTGAGGCCGCGGCCAGTTCGTCGTCGCGGATCGCGGCCCAGGCGCGGCCGATGCGCGAACGCTCCAGGCGCAGCGAGATGAGGATGGACAGCACGGCGCAGCCGAGGAACACAAAGTAATAGCTGTGTACCGGCGCGATGGTCAGGCCGGCAAACACATGGGTCTGGGCCAGGGAAAAACCGCCGGCCTGCAGAGGGTCGATCAGCGTGATGCCCTGCGGCCCGTTGGTGATATTGAACGGCCGGTTCAGGTTGTTCAGGAACACGCGGATGATTTCGCCGAAACCCAGCGTGACGATGGCCAGATAGTCGCCGCGCAGGCGCAGCGTCGGCGCGCCGAGCAGGATTCCGAAAAAGCCCGCAACCGCGGCGCCCAGCGGCAACAGCACCAGGAACGGCCAATGCACGTCGAACTGCGGCGATGCCAGCAAGGCGTAGCTGTAGGCGCCGACGGCAAAAAATGCGATGTAGCCGAGATCAAGCAGGCCGGCGAAGCCCACCACGATGTTCAGCCCCAGCGCGAGCATGATGAACAGCAGCGCCACGTCGGCGATGCGCACCCAGGCGCGTCCGAGCAGCGCCTCGATCAGGAAAGGTGCGGCCAGCAGCAGCAACGCCAGCCCGGCCCAAGCCATCCAGCGCCGGGCGTCGCGTGCCGGCAACAGGGGCAGGAAATGATTCACGCGCGATCCCCGCTGTGCTGTCCCATCAACCCCGACGGGCGCAGCACCAGCACCAGGATCAGTACCAGGAATGCAAACACATCGCGGTAGTTGCTGCCCAGCACGCCGCCGGTGATGTCGCCGATGTAGCCGGAAGCGAGGCTCTCGATGACGCCGAGCAGCAGGCCGCCGAGTACCGCGCCGGCGACATTGCCGATGCCGCCGAGTACGGCTGCGGTAAAGGCCTTCAGGCCCAGCATGAAACCCATGAAGTAGTGGCCGATGCCGTAATACAGCACGATCATCAACCCGGCGACGGCGGCAATCGCCGAGCCGAGAATGAAAGTGAAGGTAATGACCGTATTGATATTGACGCCCATCAGTCCGGCGATATCCGGGTTCTGCTCGGTGGCGCGCATGGCGCGGCCCATGCGGCTCGATTTGATGAACCACAGCAGGCCCGCCATGATGGCGCATGCCAGCACGAAAATCGTCGCCTGCAGCCCCGTCAGTTGTGCGCCGGCAATGGTGATGCGCACCGGCGTGACCAGTTCCGGCATCGACAGATACTGCTTGCCCCAGATCAGCGCGGCGGAATATTGCAGCAGGATGGATATCCCGATGGCGGTGATCAGCGGCGCCAGCCGCGGCGCGCGGCGCAGCGGCCGGTAGGCGACACGCTCGATGGAGACGCCGAGGCATACGCAGACGATCATTGCGGCGGCGCCGGCGAGCAGCAGCACCGCCGGCACCGGCAGCCCCGCGGCCGCCAGCAGTTGGGCGACTGTCAGCGCCACCAGCGCGCCGATCATCGTGATGTCGCCATGCGCAAAGTTGATCAGGCCGAGGATGCCGTAGACCATGGTGTAGCCGAGCGCGACCAGCGCGTAGATGCTGCCCAGCACCAGGCCGTTGACGAGTTGTTGCGCGAAAATTTCCATGATGAGCGGGCGCCTAAGACAGCAACGGCACCGCTAAGGGTGCCGTTGTCTCAGTTGTTGCGGGTTATTTTTTTTCTGCTGCTGCTGCTGCTGCTGCTGCTGCTGCTGCGGGTGCGGGTGTTGCCGCGGGCGCGCCGGCGTCCGGCTTGACGGTCTCCAGCGGCGCCCATTGGCCGTCTTTGACCACGTAGATGGTGATCGGGCCGTTTTTCAGATCGCCCTTGTCGTCGAAGGCGATGGGGCCGATGACGCCCTGATAGCTGGTCTTGCCGACTTCCGCCAGGAATTTCGCCGGATCGGCCGATCCCGCGCGCTTCATGGCATCGATGAATACCATGACTGCGTCATAGCCCATCGGCGCAAAGAGCTCGACCTCCTGATTGAATTTCGTTTTGTATTTTTCGAGGAAGGTCTTGCCGCCGGGCATCTGGTCCTTGGGCAGCCCCGGGATGGATGCCATGGCGTCGGTCGCCGCGCTGCCGGCGAGCTTGATGAAATTCGGTGTCTGCATGCCGTCGCCGCCGATGAATTTGGCCTTGATGCCGAGCTCCTTCATCTGCTTGACCATCGGGCCCGCCTGCGGGTCGATGCCGCCGAACATGATCAGGTCGGGTTTTTTGCCCTTGATCTTGGTCAGGATGGCCTTGAAGTCGGTGTCCTTGTCGGTGGTGTGTTCGCGGGCAACCACCTTGATGCCCATAGCCTTGATGGTGTTCTCGAAGGCGTCGGCCAGTCCCTGGCCGTAGGCGGTGCTGTCGTCGATGATGGCGACGCTGGTGACCTGCAGTGTCTTGACGGCAAAGCGGGCGAGCGTCGGGCCCTGCTGGTCGTCATGGGCGACGACACGGAAGGTGGTCTTGAATCCCTGCTGCGTGTATTTGGGATTGGTCGAAGACGGCGAAATCTGCGGAATGCCGGCATCGGAGTAGATCTTGGATGCAGGAATCGACGCGCCCGAATTGAAATGACCGACCACGGCGGCGACTTTGGCATCGACGAGTTTTTGCGCAACCGTGGTGGCCTTGGTCGGATTGGCTTCGTCATCCTCCGCCACCATTTCAAACTTCGCCTTCCTGCCGCCGATTTCGATGTTGGCGGCATTGGCATCTTCGATGGCGAGCTGTACGCCGTTGCGGATATCGATGCCGATATGCGCCTGCGGGCCGGTCAGCGGCGAGGCCGCGCCGATCCTGACGGTCAGGGTCTCCGGAGGCTTGGGCGCTGCTGTTGTGGGGGCGGGCGGCGGCGTTTCCTTGCCGCAGCCGGTCATGACCGCGGCGATTAACAGGATGAGGGCGGCACGATGCAGAGAAATGTCAGGCATGAAGGCTCCGTGGTGTGTTCATTCAGTATGGCGTGCAACGCTGCGGCTGCCGCCGGATTTTGCAGTGAGTGCTTGTCGAATTTCTGCGGGTCGCTTGCCGGGTTCTTGTTTAAGTCATTGTTACTGAAAGATATTTTATAGATTATCAGAGTTGCCCGGCACAATGTCAATTTAGGCGGATATCACAAAAAAGTCGGCGGCAGCCGGCTTTTTGCGGAACAGATGACAGTGCCGACCTACTTCTGCGTCATCACCCAGTGCGCGAGGGCTTTGATGTCGTCTTCCTTGACATGCGCATTGGGCGGCATGGGCGTCGTACCCCAGACCCCGGTGCCGCCGGCCTTGATTTTCTGCGCCAGCCGGGCCTCGGCGCCCTTGTCGCTCTTGTACTTGGCTGCGATTTCCTTGAAGCCAGGCCCGATGAGTTTCTTGTCGATGGCATGACAGGTCATGCAGCCGTTCGCCTGCGCGAGTTTTTCCGATGCGGCAACGGTGCCCGCGGCGAGTGTGCCGGCGGCGGCCATGGCGATCAAAACCAGTTTCATGATTACTCCCTGAGTGGTGAAGTCAAAAAAAGTGCCGCGATTGTAGCCGATGACATGGCAGGTCTGGAATGGCGAGGCCGGCCCACCCGGGAGTTTATATAACCAATTGTTTTTATTCATTATTTTATAAACTAATCCGTGACGGCACCCTTGCTGGCGGTCGAAACCAGGCGCGCAAACTTGGCAAGTGCGCCGCGGGTATAGCGCGGTTTCGGCTGTTTCCATTTCTTTTTGCGCGCCGCGAGTTCTTTCGCGGAGACGTTGAGCTGGATCAGCAGCTTGTGGGCGTCGATGGTGATCGAGTCGCCTTCCTTGATCAGCGCAATCGGGCCGCCTTCAAAAGCCTCAGGTGCGACATGGCCGACCACCATGCCCCAGGTGCCGCCGGAAAAACGTCCGTCGGTGATCAGACCCACGGATTCGCCGAGGCCCTGGCCGATCAACGCGCCGGTGGGGGCGAGCATCTCCTGCATGCCGGGTCCGCCTTTGGGGCCTTCGTAGCGGATGACCACGATGTCGCCCGCCTTGATTTTCTTGGCCATGATCGCTTTCATGCTCGCCACTTCGGAGTCGAACACGCGCGCCGGACCGGTGATTTTCGGCGATTTGAGGCCAGTGATTTTGGCGACGCAACCCTCGGGCGAAAGATTGCCTTTGAGTATCGCGAGATGGCCTTTTTTGTACATCGGGTTGTCCCACTGGCGAATCACATTCTGATCGGCGCGTGGATGATCGGGAACATTCGCCAGCGCCTGCGCCATGGTCTGGCCGCTGATGGTCATGCACTCGCCGTGCAGCAGCCCGTGCTTGAGCAGCATTTTCAGCACCTGCGGCACGCCGCCGGCGCGGTGGAAATCGACGGCCACGTAGCGCCCCGACGGTTTCAGGTCGCACAGCACCGGCACCTTGCGGCGCACGCGCTCGAAATCGTCGATGGTCCATTTCACTTGCGCGGCGTGCGCGATGGCGAGGTAATGCAGCACGGCGTTGGTCGAGCCGCCGGTGGCCATGATCAGCGCCACCGCGTTTTCGATGGATTTGCGGGTGACGATGTCGCGCGGTTTGATGTTCTGCTTGATGGCGTTGACCAGCAGCAGCGCGGATGCGGCGGCCGAGTCGGCCTTCTCCGGATCCGGCGAGGCCATTTGCGATGAGCCGAGCGCGCTCATGCCCAGTGCCTCGAACGACGACGACATGGTGTTGGCGGTGAACATGCCGCCGCAGGCGCCCACCGACGGGCAGGCGTTTTTCTCGATGCCGATGAAATCCTCGTCGCTCATCTTGCCCGCGGCGTAGGCGCCGACGGCCTCGAAGGCGCTGACCACCGTCAGATCCTGGCCTTTCCATTTGCCGGGCTTGATGGTGCCGGCATAGACGTAGATGCCGGGCACGTTCATGCGCAGCATCGCGATCATGCCGCCAGGCATGTTCTTGTCGCAGCCGCCGCAGACCAGCACGCCGTCCATGGCCTGGCCGTTGACGGCGGTTTCGATGCAGTCGGCGATGACTTCGCGCGACACCAGCGAATACTTCATCGCCTCGGTGCCCATGCCGATGCCGTCGGTGATGGTCGGCACGCCGAACACCTGCGGCATCGCGCCGGCTGATTTGAGCGCGGCGATGGCGCGATCGACCAGCGGCTGGATGCCGGCATTGCACGGATTCATGGTCGAGTGGCCGTTGGCCACCCCGACAATGGGTTTCTCGAAGTCGCCGTCACCGAAACCGACCGCGCGCAGCATGGCGCGGTTGGGCGCGCGTGCGACACCGGCGGTGATCAGTTGGCTGCGTTTGTTCAACGGCATGTGAATTCTCCAGTAGGGTCGGGCGGCTGTGCGCCGGGGCAGGGCACGTATAATGCGAGTCACATTTTATCGCATCCCCTGAAACTTCCCATGTTCATACACCCGCAGTTCGACCCCGTGGCCTTGCAGATCGGGCCGCTTGCCTTGCGCTGGTACGGGCTGATGTACCTGCTCGGCTTCGGCCTGTTCTGGCTGGCCGGCCGTTACCGCATCGACCGCAATCCGGGCGGCGTATGGACGCGCACCGACCTCGACGACGCGCTGTTCTTCGGCATCCTCGGCACCATACTCGGCGGCCGGCTGGGTTACGTGCTGTTCTACAAGTTCAGCGAGTACCTGGCGGCGCCGTGGAAAGTGTTCTACGTATGGGAAGGCGGCATGTCGTTCCACGGCGGATTTCTCGGCGTGGTCATTGCGATGATCTGGTTCGCGCGCAGCCGCCGCCAGGACTGGCTGCGCATCACCGATTTCATCGCGCCGCTGGTGCCGCTGGGGCTGGCGGCGGGGCGCATGGGCAATTTCATCAATGCCGAACTGTGGGGGCGTGCGACCGATGTGCCGTGGGCGATGGTGTTCCCCAACGTCGATCGCGTGGCGCGGCATCCCTCGCAACTGTATGAATTTGCGCTCGAAGGCGTCGTGCTGTTCGTGATCCTGTGGCTGTTCACACAGAAACCGCGTCCGCGCGGCGCGGCGTCGGCGCTGTTCCTGATCGGTTACGGGGCATTCCGCTTCGGTGTGGAGTACACGCGCGAACCCGACGGTTTTCTCGGGCTGCTGGCGCTGGGCCTGTCGATGGGGCAGTGGCTGTCGGCTCCGATGGTGCTCGCCGGCGCGGCGATGCTGGCCTGGGCGCTGACCCGCCCGCCCGCGGCGACTGCTGACAAAACCTAGTTCAGCTTTTTCGGATCCATGGTTCCCGCCGGCGTGGTCTGCGCGCGGCGTTGTGCTCGCCGCCCCAGCAGGCGCTGGAAATTGCCCAGCGACAACAGATGTATGTACGCCCGCGACAGGATGCCGCTCTGTGCCAGTTCCTTCAGCGTATCCGCCGGCAGCGCGTGCAGGCGTTCTTCCGAAATGCGGTACATGCCGGTCAGCGTGATCGGCGCCTCGCCGGTCGGCGCCGCCTGTGCAGTGAAAGTGTCCAGCAATTGCAGTTCGTGCAGCCGCCGGCACATTTCTTCGGTGCGCGCGAGGTCGGCCTCGAACTCGAACAGCAGCTTGCGCCGGTTTTCCCAGACCGGCAGCGGTTCGCCCTTGTCGTCATACAACGCCTCGCCCCTGGGTTTCAGCGCGCGTTTTTCGACGCAGGCGATGCGTTCAGCCTGCTCCTGCCCGTCCACCGTCACCCGGGTCATGCAGAACGGGTAGCGGCGCACATAGGCGGGGACGTAGGCCTGCGCATCCCAGGCATCGTCGCCGGTGACAAAAAGGTTCTGCTGCTGCTCGAGGCCCAGTACGGCCATGGCCACGAAACTCCGGCCGTTGTCGCCGGAGATGAAGGCAATCGGATAGTCATGCACAGCAACCGCGAATTCCGTGAACGACAGCGGCAGCGCGGTCAGGTGGCGGAACAGCACCGGCAGCCTGCGTTCTTCCGGCAACAAAACCCTGTGCGTCTTCGTCAGCGGGACGATTTCCTGATAGCCGTAGGGGGGCTTGATGTCCAAGGCGGAGTCCTCCAGAGGTTCTGCGGCTAGATTATAGTCCGCAGCCCGCACCCGCCCGCCGATTTGCTGCAGGCGGGGCAAGCGGGTAAAATCCGCCGCTCTTTGAGGGGTGGTAGCTCAGCTGGGAGAGCGCCGCGTTCGCAATGCGGAGGTCGGGAGTTCGATCCTCCTCCACTCCACCAAATACAAAAGCCGCCGCAGGGCGGCTTTTGTATTTGGTGGAGTGGAGGCTGGTGAGCCACTCCCTCGAGTTCGACCAGCTAGGGCCTGTTAACCATCATTTCGTGAGATGCGTTGCGGCCAAAATTGTCAGTGGCAAGGCGCTTGCCGCGGCCCATATCGGGAATATGGGCAAGGCGAGCAACGCAGCCAGTGGCGATTTTGGCCACAACCCGCAGGGACGGGACGATTGGGCCCCAGGGCGTTGTCGCGCCTTCGCTTATTTGCCTAAGGGCAAACCACGCTCGACGCTTCTAGCCCTGGGGCCCAATCGTCGCCGTCGCACTCACGAAATGATGGTTAACAGGCCCTGGTCCGGGGGACTGCGCGCAGGACGCCGGAGCGCGAAAGCGCGCCGGCGGTCCCGCGGCGCACGTCGACGCGGGATGCTGGTATCGCCTTCTGGCGATACCAGCACAACCTCCTCCACGGATTTACGCCAAAGTCCCGCGCAGGGCGGCTTTTGTATTTTGGTGTCGCGCTAGTGCCCGATCATCCAGTCCGGCACCGGCCCCCACAACACCGCAATGCCCAGTGCCGCGAAGATCAGCGCGGCGATGGCATGCACGATTTTTGCCGGGATTTTCCGGGTGGCGATTTCGCCGAGCAGCACGGCGGGCACGTTGGCGATCATCATGCCCAGCGTGGTGCCGAGGATGACGGCGCTCAGCGCGTCGAAGCGGGCGGCGAGGGCAATGGTGGCGATCTGTGTCTTGTCGGCCATTTCGGCGAGGAAAAACGCGACGGTGGTGACGCCGAATACGCCGAAAGGTGCGCGCTGCGCGCCGGCAGCGTCGGCGTCAATCTTGTCCGGGATCAGCATCCACGCCGCCATCGCGAGGAACGACACGCCGAGTATCCAGCGCATCACCTGGGGGCCCAACTGGACGCTGGCCCAGGCGCCGAGACTGCCGGCGAGCGCGTGATTGGCGAGTGTCGCAACCAGGATGCCGGCAATGATCGGCCACGGTTTTTTGAAACGCGCGGCGAGCACCAGCGCGAGCAATTGCGTCTTGTCGCCGATTTCAGCAAGGGCGACGATACCGGTAGAGAGGAGAAATGCTTCCATGACAGGGCGGGTGTGGTGATGCGGCGCGGACTGTAGCGGAACCGCCGGCACACAGCAATGAGCAAGGTCAGACGTTTCGCCGGCGCCTTGGTGCCGCAATCCGGAGGGGCCGCACCGTACCGGCAGATATGGCCGGGCGCGACTTAATTCGGTAAGCTTCGTGCGCCGGGAGCAGGTGCTGCGGTGGCCGAGTTCCGGATAAATAATAATTATTAATAAAAACAATAACTTAACCAATATCACAGGCGCACATCATGGCTACCCTGTTTTCAAAACTGATGCCCCGCGAGGGCCGCTTTTTTGATTTTTTCAACGCGCATGCGGCGCGCATCGTCGAAGGCAGCCAGGAATTGGTCGGCCTGATGGCGAATCTCGCGGAATCCGAGCATCACGCGCGGCGCATCGACGATGCCGAACGCGCGGCCGACAAGATCACCCATGACACGATCCTCGTGCTGCACAGCACGTTCATCACGCCGATCGATCGCGACCAGATCCACCAGTTGATCACCAACATGGACGACATCCTCGATCTGATCCAGGACGTCGCCGAGTCGCTGGTGCTCTACGACATCCGGCACGTGACTCCGGAAGCCGAGCAACTGGCGAAGATCTGCCACATGTGCTGCGAGCGCGTGAAAACCGCCGTCGGCCTGCTGGCCAACCTCAGTGCGCCACAGGCAATACTCAAAACCTGCGAAGAAATCGACCGGCTGGAGTCCGATGCCGACCGCGTCATGCGCTCGGCGATGTCGCGGCTGTTTCGCGACGAGTCCGATCTCAAGCAGGTGTTCAAGCTGCGATCGGTCTATATGCTGCTGGAGGAAATCACCGACCGCTGCGAGGACGTGGCGAATATCATCGAAGGCATAGTGCTCGAGCACTCCTAGCCTCGCCGCCATGGAATCCGTAAGCATCAGCCTCGGCGTGGTGATATTTCTGGTCATCGTCGCGCTCATGTTCGATTTCATGAACGGGTTTCACGACGCGGCCAACTCCATCGCCACCGTGGTATCGACGCGCGTGCTGAAGCCTTATCAGGCCGTGGCGTGGGCCGCCTTTTTCAACTTCGTCGCGCTGTTCGTATTCAAGCTCAAGGTGGCCACCACGGTCGGGCAGGGCATCATCGACAGCGCGGTGGTTGATCACCATCTGATTTTCGGTGCGCTGGTCGGCGCGATCGCCTGGAACATCATCACCTGGTATTACGGATTGCCGTCGAGTTCCTCGCATGCGTTGATCGGCGGACTGATTGGCGCGGCGGTGGCAAAAAGCGGTTTCTGGGCGCTGCAAAGCGCCGGCATCTACAAGACCCTGATTTTCATCGTGCTGTCGCCGACACTGGGCTTTTTGCTCGCCGGGCTGCTGATGGTCGCCGTATCCTGGATCTGCCGGCGCTCGACGCCGGCCAAGGTGGATCGCTGGTTCCGGCAGTTGCAATTGCTGTCGGCGGCGATGTACAGCCTGGGTCACGGCGGCAATGATGCACAAAAGACCATAGGCATCATCCTGATGCTGCTGATTGCCGCGGGCATGACGGGCCCCGGTGATCCGATCCCGATATGGGTCATCGTGGCCTGCTATGTCACCATCGCCCTGGGCACCTTGTTCGGCGGCTGGCGCATCGTCAAGACCATGGGCCAGAAAATCACCAAGTTGAAACCGGTGGGCGGCTTTTGCGCCGAGACCGGCGGTGCGATCACGCTGTTTGTCGCCACCGGGCTGGGCATACCGGTATCGACCACGCACACCATCACCGGCTCCATCGTAGGAGTCGGTTCGGCGCAATCGGTTTCCGCGGTGCGCTGGGGCGTTGCCGGGAATATCGTGCTTGCCTGGATCCTGACCATCCCCTGTTCCGCATTCATTGCCGGGATTACCTGGTGGATCAGTCTCGGACTTTTCCCGTGATCCCGCGCAACATCTCCAGCACGTGTTGACTCTGCCGCCGTAGCGCGGCGCCAGCAGTCCTGCGTTGTGTTCTCCCGCGGCGGGCGGCATGATTACGCCATTCCCGATCGTCCACCCGAAAGCCATCAGCATGAGCAAAGCCGCAATACATACCCCGTCCGCGCCGCAGGCGATCGGCACTTACTCCCAGGCCGTGCGTTGCGGCGACACGGTGTATCTTGCCGGGCAGATCGGGCTTGATCCGGCGACCATGCAGATCACCGGCGGTATTGATGAGCAGATTCACCGGGTGTTCAGGAATCTGCAGGCAGTGGCGGCCGCAGCCGGTGGCAGCGTCGATGATTTCGTGAAGGTCAATGTCTATCTGACGGATCTCAAACATTTCGCCAGGGTCAATGAAATCATGGCCGGCTATTTCCATGAGCCCTATCCGGCGCGCGCCGCACTCGGCGTCGCCAGCCTGCCGCGCGATGCGCTGGTCGAAATCGATGCCGTCATGTATTTGAAGTAAAAGGTGCATGCGTGAACGGTGAAGGGTAAGCATGGCATCGGCAAAACCAGTTCCATCACCCATCACCCATCACTCATCACTGTCGGGTCTGAGCAAGGCAGTTGTCGAGAAACTCGGCAAACTGGGGATCGCGCGCAGATTTGATCTGGTATTGCATCTGCCCCTGCGTTATGACGATGAAACGCGGTTGTGCCCGATCCGTGACGCTGCGCCGGGGCCGGAGGTTCTGGTGCAGGGCACCGTCACCGACTGCGACATTCGCTACCGGCCGAAGCGCCAGCTGGTGTGCCGCATCGACGACGGCGGCAGCGCGCTGACGCTGCGCTTTCTGAATTTTTACGGCAGCCAGGTGAAGACGCTGGCGCCAGGCGCCGTGGTGCGCGCGTTCGGCCATGTGCGGATCGGCGCCCTTGGCGCGGAGATGGTGCACCCGCGTTACCGCATCGTCAGCGCGGATACGCCGGTCGCCGCAGCGCTGACGCCGGTGTATCCGACTACCGCGGGCCTCGGCCAGGATGCGTTGCGGCGCCTGATCGCGCGCGCGCTGGCGAGCGAGCCGCTGGACGACACGCTGCCGCATGCGGTGCATGATGCGCTCGGCCTGCCTGCGTTCGGCGCTGCCGTGCAGTTGCTGCACAATCCGCCGCCGGAAGTTGCGCAGGCCACATTGCAGGGACGCACCCATGCGGCATGGCGCCGCATGAAGTTCGACGAGCTGCTGGCACAGCAGTTGTCGATGCGCGTGCATTACCGGCAGCGCCGGGCCGCCGGCGCGCCGCCGCTGAAAGTGCGGGGCACACTCGTCAATGCGCTGCTCAAGCGCCTGCCGTTCCAGTTGACGCGTGCGCAGAACACCGTGCTGGCGCAGATTCGTGAAGATCTTGCGCAACCGCATCCGATGCAGCGCCTGCTGCAGGGCGACGTCGGCAGCGGCAAGACCGTGGTGGCGGCGCTGGCGGCGCTGCAATGCGTGGAAAACGGCTACCAGGCCGCGATCATGGCGCCGACCGAAATCCTCGCCGAACAGCATTACCGCAAATTCGCCGAATGGCTGGAGCCGCTGCAGGTCAAGGTGGCGTGGATATCCGGCGGCATCAAAAAAAGTGATAAAAAACAATGGCTCGGTGAAATCCTGCGAGGCGAGGCGCCCATCGCCGTCGGCACCCATGCCTTGTTTGAAGAGGAAGTGGTGTTCAAGAACCTGGGCCTCGCCATCATCGACGAGCAGCATCGCTTCGGCGTCCACCAGAGGCTCGCGCTGCGCATGAAGGGCGCCAAATCCGCCAAGGGCGCGCAGCCGCACCAGCTGATGATGAGCGCGACGCCGATCCCGCGCACGCTGGCGATGAGCTATTACGCCGATCTCGACGTGTCGGTGATCGACGAACTGCCGCCGGGACGCACGCCGGTGGTGACCAAGCTGGTCGCCGAAGACCGTCGCGACGAAGTGATCCAGCGCGTGCGCGATGCCTGCGTCGCAGGTCGCCAGGCGTACTGGGTGTGCCCGTTAATTGAAGAATCTGAAAAATTACAACTGCAGACCGCGCTCGACACCCACGCCCATCTGCAGCAGACCTTTCCGGAGCTGCGCGTCGGGCTGGTGCACGGCCGGCTGAAAAGCGCCGACAAGCAGCAGGTGATGACGGCGTTCCAGCGCGGCGGGATTCAACTGCTGGTGGCAACCACGGTGATCGAGGTCGGCGTCGATGTGCCCAATGCGTCGCTGATGGTGATCGAACATGCCGAGCGCATGGGTCTGTCGCAGATGCACCAGTTGCGCGGGCGCGTCGGGCGCGGCGCAACGGAGAGCGCCTGCGTGCTGCTCTACCAGAATCCGCTGACGCCGACGGCGCGCGAGCGGTTGAAAATAATTTACGAAAATACCGACGGCTTCGAGATCTCGCGCCATGATCTGCAATTGCGCGGGCCGGGTGAATTGCTGGGCGCGCGGCAGAGCGGCGTGCCGATGCTGCGTTTCGCGGACCTTGCGCTGGATCTGGATCTGCTGGATGCGGCGCGGGATGTTGCGGAAGTGCTGCTGCGTGATCATCCGGATGCGGCGCGGGCGCATTTGGCGAGGTGGTTGGGGGGAAGGGGGGAGTATTTGAAAGTGTGATTTGCCTAAGACCGTTCGCCCTGAGCCTGTCGAAGGGTGGGCAATTGTTGTGCTTTAACTTCGCCGGGGGCGGCCCGGCGGCCGGTCACTTTCTCTTGCTTCGCCAAGAGAAAGTAACCAAAGAGAAGGCGACCCAGGCTCGCCGCCCTGCGGGTTCCCTGCGCTGCTCGCCAAGTCAGGCGGCTGCGGAACTCGCCCTTGTCGCTGCGCGACAAGGACTCAGACAGTCCTCGCCGACGGCCCCTGACCTGGCTGTGCTGCTCGGCGGCTCACATGGGGATGCTGTCTCGCGCGCCAACCACCCGATTCCCTTATGAGCCGCCGAGTAGCGCAAACGGAATGGGGGAAGTCGGCGAGCACTGTCTGAGCCCTCGCGATTTAAGCGAGGGCGAGTTGCGCAGCCGCCCATTCCGTTGAGCAACGCAGGGCAGCCCGCAGGGCCGGCGAATCAGGGCGGCATTTTCTTTGGTTTCTTTTGGCCGTTCAAAAGAAAGTAACTAGCCGCCGGGCTACCCCCGGCGAAGTTGATATGCTCGGCAGCCCACGCTGGGAAAACATCATGGTGGGGACACAATAGTTCAAAGTGTTGATGCGATAATGTTTGTGCTGTGAAAAAAATCCCCTTCGATTCTTTCTGGTGCGCTTCCCCGGTCGCCGCCGGCGCGCTGCGCCCTTGGCTGACGGACCGCGGTTCGCTGACGGCGCGGTTGCGGCGGCATGCCGGGCCGATCAAGGTCAAGGTGTTGTTCCAGGGCTTGCGGCGCGCCAACCGTGATGAGGCGTTTTTGTTCGCGTCGCCGGCAGCACGCGTGCTGGTGCGCGAGGTATTGTTGCTGCGCGGCACTACGCCGCTGGTGTTTGCGCATACGGTCCTGGCGCGCGACGGCCTGCGCGGCGCCTGGCGCCGCATTGCGCAACTGGGCACGCGGCCGTTGGGTGCGGCCCTGTTCGCCGATCCGCGGGTGGCGCGGTTTCCGCTGCGCCAGAAAAAACTGCCGCGCACCCATACCTTGCATCTGCAGGCAGCATTGCATTTAAAGCGCACGCCGCCGCCGCTATGGGCGCGGCGGTCGATATTCGCCGCGGGCAAATCGCCTATACTGGTCAGTGAAGTTTTTTTGCCGGGGATACTCGACTTGTGACGCTTACGCTCAAGGATCGGCTGACCGCGTACGAAAAGCTGATGCGGCTCGACAAGCCCATCGGCATATTGCTGCTGCTGTGGCCGACGTTGTGGGGGCTGTGGTTCTCTGCCGGTGGTTTTCCGTATCCGGACGTATTGCTGGTTTTTTTTACCGGCACCGTGCTGATGCGTTCCGCCGGCTGTGTGATCAACGACTACGCTGACCGTAACTACGATCCCCACGTTGCACGCACCAAAGACCGGCCGCTGGCCAGCGGCGTCATCCGGCCGGGTGAGGCGCTGACGCTTGCCGCAGTGTTGATGCTGCTGGCATTCGTGCTGGTGTTGTCGCTCAATCCGCTGACCATCAAACTGGCTTTTGTCGCCGCCGCGCTGGCGGTGATCTATCCCTACGTCAAGCGGGTGTTTCCGCTGCCCCAGGCGTGGCTGGGCATTGCCTTCGGTTTCGGCATCCCGATGGCCTATGCGGCGCAATGGCAGGCGCTGCCGCGGGTGGCGTGGCTGCTGTTGCTGGCGACCATGTTCTGGGCGATTGCCTACGATACGGTGTATGCGATGGTGGATCGCGATGATGATGTGAAAATCGGCGTCAAATCCTCAGCGATCCTGTTCGGGCGCTGGGATGTTGCGGGGGTGATGACCGCGCACGCGCTGTTTCTTGGTTTGATGGCCTGGATCGGCTGGTGGCAGTCGCGCGACGTGTTTTATTTTGCCGGGCTATTGGCTGCGGGCGTGCTGGTGCTGTACCAGTATCGCCTGATCCGCGCGCGCGAGCGCGAGGATTGTTTCAAGGCGTTTCTGAACAACAACTGGGTGGGCTGCGTGATTTTCATCGGTCTCGCCGCCGACCTGTGGTTCGGCATCCGGGTGCTGCGGTGAGTTATCGCGACTTGCGTGACTTCATCGCCGGGCTGGAGCGCGACGGCCAGTTGAAGCGCATCGCGGCCGAAGTCGATCCGCGGCTGGAGATGACCGAGATCTGCGACCGCGTGCTGAAGAGTAGCGGGCCGGCGCTGCTGTTTGAGAACCCCAAGGGCCATACCATGCCGGTGCTCGGCAACCTGTTCGGCACGCCGCAGCGCGTGGCGCTGGGCATGGGGCGCGATTCGGTGGCGGCGCTGCGCGAACTCGGGCAGACGCTGGCGCAACTGAAGGAGCCCGAGCCGCCCAAGGGCTGGAAAGATGCGTGGGACAAGCTGCCGTTGCTGCGCCAGGTGCTGAACATGCAGCCGCGCGAAGTCAAGAATCCGCCCTGTCAGGAAACCGTGTGGGAAGGCGCTGATGTCGATCTCGCGCGCCTGCCGATCCAGACCTGCTGGCCCGGCGATGCGGGGCCGTTGATCACCTGGGGGCTGACGGTGACGCGCGGGCCAAACAAGGCGCGGCAGAACCTCGGCATTTACCGGCAACAGGTGATCGGCCGCAACCGGCTGATCGTGCGCTGGCTGGCGCATCGCGGCGGCGCGCTCGACTATCGCGACCACTGCCTGGCCCATCCGCGCACGCCGTATCCGCTGGCGGTGGCCCTGGGCGCGGATCCGGCGACCATGCTCGGTGCGGTAACGCCGGTGCCCGATGCGCTGTCGGAGTACCAGTTTGCCGGCCTGCTGCGCGGCGAAAAAACCGAAATCGCGCAATGCCTGACGCATGACCTGAAAGTGCCGGCGCGCGCCGAGATCGTGCTCGAGGGTTTCATCCATCCCGGCGACACCGCGCTGGAAGGCCCGTTCGGCGACCACACCGGTTATTACAACGAGCAGGAGCGTTTCCCGGTGTTCACCGTCGAGCGCATCACCATGCGCCGCGACCCGATTTACCACTCGACCTACACCGGCAAGCCGCCGGACGAGCCCGCGGTGCTGGGCGAAGCGCTGAACGAAGTGTTCGTGCCGTTGTTGATCAGGCAGTTTCCGGAAATCACGGATTTCTATCTGCCGCCCGAGGGCTGCTCGTACCGCATTGCCTGCGTCAGCATCAAAAAACAGTATCCGGGCCACGCCCGGCGCGTGATGTTCGGCATCTGGAGCTTCCTGCGCCAGTTCATGTACACCAAGTTCATCATCGTCACCGACGACGACGTCAATGTGCGCGACTGGAAAGAGGTGATGTGGGCGCTGACCACCCGCGTCGATCCGCGGCGCGATACATTGATCGCCGACGCCACGCCGATGGATTACCTCGATTTCGCCAGCCCGGTGAGCGGGCTGGGTTCCAAGATGGGCATCGACGCCACCAACAAATGGCCGGCGGAGACCGATCGGAAATGGGGCTCACCCATTGCGATGAGCGATGACGTGAAGCGGCGCGTGGATGCACTGTGGGAGAGCTTCGGGCTGTAACCGGCGACTGAGCCGGGACGCCGGATTATTTCCCGCGCCGTCTTTCGGGGCGCTTGCAGCATCCGCCGCTGTCACGGTTATGCACCCAGGCGAGCAGCGCATCCTGCGCCGGTTGCGCGTTGAACGCATTGGCGTGATTGACCATGAACACCACTACCGCGCGATTGCCCTGCGCATCGAGCACGTAACCGGCGATGGAGCGTACTCCCGTCAGCGAACCGGTTTTGACATGCGCCTGGCCCGCGACTTCCGCGCTTTTGAGGCGTTTTTTCAGCGTGCCGTCAACGGCGGCGATCGGCAGCGACGCCATCAGTTCCGGCATGACCGTGCTGTCATAAGCGTTGAGCAAAATGGCGCCGAGGTTGCGGGCACTGATGCGCTCGATGCGCGACAGGCCGGAGCCGTTCTCCAGCACCAGCTCCGGCACACGCAGGTTTTTGGCGGCGAGCCAGTTGCGGATCGCGGTGACGGTGCCCTCGGCCGTGGCGGGTGTGCCATTGCCGCCCAGCGCCAGGAACAACTGCCGCGCCATGACATTGTTGGAGTACTTGTTGATGTCGCGGACGATCTCCGACAGCGACGGTGAGCCGGCGGTGACCAGCAATTGCGCCTGCGCCGGCGTGGCACCGTCGCGGACTTCGCCGGAGAACGTGCCGCCCAGTTCGCGCCACAGTTGCGCGAACAGCGCGGCGACGTATTGCCGATGGCCGAGCACGCTGAAGCTGCGGGTGCGCTCGCCGCAGTCGAACGCGTAGCTGCCGTTAAAAGTGAGGCGCGCGCTGTCGGCATTGCCCTGCGCATCCAGGCGCAGGCGGCCGACCCAGTCGCCGCAGGCGCCATCGGCGAGTTTCAGGTTGTTGAGGATCCGCACCTGCGGCAGCGGCGGCTCGGTGACGATGCGGACGGTGCGTGTTGCGGCATCCGGGATGAACTGCAGTGTGACGGCCTTGAAGTTGACCAGCAGCGCACTGGGGCCGGTGTTGTAGGGGCGCGTCGGCTGGTCGTCGAATCCCGCGGGATCGTGGTTGGTGTCGGCGAATGCGCTGCGGTCGAGGATCAGGTCGCCGCGGATGTCGCGCACACCGCGCGCGCGCAGGTTGCGCAGCAGCAGCCAGAAATTCTCCAGCGTGAACTTCGGGTCGCCCGAACCTTTCAGATAGAGATTGCCGGTCAGTGCGTCCTGCGCAATCGTGCCGTCGGTGAGGATTTCGGTGTTCCACACGTAGGCGGGGCCCAGCAGTTCCAGCCCGGCATAAGTGGTGACGATTTTCATGCTGGAGGCCGGATTCAGCGCGCGCGCGGCGCCGACCGCGATGATCGGCTGTTCTGCGCCGATTTCATGCACATAGACGCCGACCGCCGATTCGGGAATGCCGGCCTGCGCCAGCGCGCGGGCGACGGGTTCGGGCAGCGCGGCTGACGGCTGGGCCGTGACGGAGAGCGGCAGCAGGAGCAGCAAGGCTGCGGCCAAGGGTATGAAATCAGTGCGGCGCAGAGGCATGGGCATCAGACGTTTGGCGGAGGGTTTGGTTGACGGTTTGGTTGCGCTAGAGGATGACGGAGCTGTGCAGCGCCGGAATATCGACGCCGCTCCAGCCCAGTTGGTCGTGAATGGCGGCGGCAAAAATTTCGGCGGTGGATTGTTCCCCATGTACCACGAAAGTACGCTGCGGCGCACGCTTGAAATTTTTCAACCACCCGAGCAGCGCCGCCTGGTCGGCATGCGCCGACAGGCCGCCGATGGTATAGACATCGGCGCGCACCGGGATCGGGATGCCGAAAATGCGCACGGTGCGCGCGCCATCGACGATGCGCCGGCCCAGCGTGCCCGCGGCCTGGAAGCCGACGATCAGCAGCGTCGATTCCCTGCGCCCGAGGTTGTGCCGCAGATGATGCTTGATGCGTCCCGCATTGCACATGCCGCTGGCGGAGATGATCACCGCGCCCCGTTTGATGCGGTGCAGATTGGTGGATTCCAGCACGTCCTGCACGAAGTGGATGTGCGGGCGCCCGCGGCGGTTTTTCAGCCATTGCAGCAGCGCCGCCGCATCCTGATCGAGCAGCGCCCAGTGTTTCGCGGTGATTGCGGTCGCCTTCGTGGCCATCGGCGAGTCGATGTAGATTTCCATTTCCGGCAGGCGTCCCTGCCGGTACAGCTCGACCAGCAGATAAATGATCTCCTGCGTGCGCCCGACGGCGAACGCCGGAATGATCACATTGCCTTTTTTGCGCGTGATGGTGTCGGTGACCGCGTGTTCGAGTTCCGCCAGCGTATCGTCCATGGCCTTGTGCAGGCGGTTGCCGTAGGTCGATTCGACGATCAGCACATCGGCGTCAGCGATCTGCGCCGGATCGCGCACCAGCGGCCGGCTCGGCTGGCCGATGTCACCGGAGAACACGATTTTGCGCGTCCGCGCGCCGTCGGTTATCCACAACTCGATGATGGCGGCGCCGATGATATGGCCGGCGTCGCGGAATACGCAGCGCACGCCGGGATGCGGGCGCAGCTCGGCGCCGTATTCGACGGGTTTCAGTTGCCGCAGCGTCCGGGTGACCTCGGTGACCGTGTACAGAGGCGGCTTGCCGGCGCCGCGCATGTTGGCTTTTTGCATCCACTCGGTTTCTTTTTCCTGGATATGCGCCGAGTCGATCAGCATGACTTCGAGCAGGTCGCAGGTGGCGGCGGTGGCATGGATCGGCCCGCGGAAACCGGCCGCGACCAGCCGCGGCAGCAGCCCGGAATGATCGATGTGGGCGTGGGTGAGCAGCACCAGGTCCAGCGTTGCCGGATCGAATGCAAAATGCGCGCGGTTTTTGCCGTCGGCTTCGCGTCCGCCCTGGAACATGCCGCAATCGACCAGCAGGCGCACGCCGGCCGTTTCGAGCAGAAAACTCGAACCCGTCACTTCGCCCGCGGCGCCGAGGAAAGTCAGTTTCAAGGCGTGGCGTCCAGCGCTTCCAGCGTACGCGTAACCAACAAATCCATTTCCGCGTCGCTGATCGCATAGGGCGGCATGAAATAGACGGTGTTGCCCGCATTTCCACTAATCGGCCGCAGCAGCAGCTCGCGCGCCAGCGCAGCGGTGAAAAAGCGCCGGCCGAATGTTGCATCCGCGCCATCGACTTCGAAGGCCCAGATCATCCCGGTTGAGCGGAAGTTGCGTACCCGCGGATGCGCAGCCAGCGGTTGCGCGGCGGCGCTCATGCGTCGTGCCCGTTCGCGGTTTGCTGCAATCACGTTGTCCTGTTCAAAAATATCCAGTGTCGCCAGCGCGGCACGGCAGGCCAGCGCGTTGCCGGTATAGGAATGCGAATGCAGGAAACCGCGCGTCACCGAGTCGTCGTAGAACGACTGATAGATGGCATCGCGCGTCAGCACCGCCGACAGCGGCAGATAACCGCCGGTGATGCCTTTGGACAGACACAGGAAATCCGGCGTGATGCCCGCCTGCTCATATGCGAAAAAGCTGCCGGTGCGGCCGAAGCCGGTCATGATCTCGTCGGCAATCAGGTGCACGTCATGGCGGTCGCACAGCATGCGTGCCTGGCGCAGATACTCGGCGTCGTACATGGCCATGCCGGCAGCGCCCTGCACCAGCGGTTCGACGATCAGTGCGGCGGTGCGCGCGTGGTTTTTTTCCAGATGCCGTGCCAGCGCCTGCGCGCAATGCAGCGCATGGTCGCGCGGTGATGCGCCGGCTGCCGCCAGCCGCCAGTCGGGGCTGGGCACCTGCACGCTGTGACGCAGCAGCGGTGCGTAGGTGTCCTTGAACAGCGCGACGTCGGTCACCGACAACGCACCCAGGGTCTCGCCGTGATAGCTGCCGGCGAGGCTGATGAATTCTGTTTTTTCGTTGCGGCCGCTGTTGCGCCAGGAATGGAAACTCATTTTCAGCGCGATTTCCACCGCCGATGCGCCGTCGCTGCCGTAAAAACAATGGCCCAGCGCGCCGCCGGTCAGCGCCGCCAGGCGCTCCGAGAGTTCCACCACCGGTTCGTGGGTAAAGCCGGCGAGCAGCACATGCTCCAGCCGTTGCAGCTGGTCGATCAGCGCGGCATTGATGCGCGGCTCGGCATGGCCGAACAGATTGACCCACCAGGAACTGACGGCATCGAGATAGCGCCGGCCGTCAAAGTCATACAGCCAGCAACCCTGCGCCCGCGCGATCGGTACGATGGGCAGCGTTTCGTGCTGCTTCATCTGCGTGCAGGGGTGCCATACCGCGGCGCGGCTGCGTTCTAGCAGCAGACTGTTGCGAGTGCTGGTTTGCATTGCGGTACCGCTCTGTCGAATACTCGGCTATGTTCAACCGGTGCGCGTCACAGCCGTTAAGCAATAGGCGCGGCATGGCGGCGTGAACCGGCGCTGCTGCGGCGCCTGATTTGCCCTGAATGTTTTCGGTAGTTGTTGTTGCAGTTTAACAGCACGCTAAAGGAGATGTTTGCGCATGCAGATCCTCGAACGCATCGAAGACCAGATGTCCGCCACCGGCCTGCCGCTGGTCGGCGTCACCCTCGCCGCAGTGCCCTGTCCCGACACGCCGGTGATCCTGACGCTGCACTGGCACGGTTTTATCAGGCAAAAGCTCGTCGATCTGGAGGAGGCCGGGGTGGTTTCGTACTCGCCGATACCGAGTTCGTTACTGCAACTGAATGAGCGCTGGCGTGAACTGGTCGCGGTGGATCATGCCGCCATGGAGGCGGCATGGGCGCTGGGCGCTTGGGATGTGGCGCGAGCCGAGCGCCCGGCCTGCTTTCGCCCCGGCGCTGCGGAGAACGAAGAACTGGAATGCATGCAGGCCTTTGGCACCTATCCGTGCAACATCAACGGCGCCGAGGTCGCCGTGTCCGATGCTCCGGATCTGGATGATCTCCTTGAGCTGGCCGCGGTGCGCGGTTATCTGATGTGGATGTTCCGTCCGGTGCGTGGCGGCATCTGGAAGGAGTACGCGGACGACGCCACGTTGTCCGCGGAGGGGCGGCGCGCGCTGCCCTGTCCGCTGGCGCCGGTGCCGCCGGTATGCGCCGGCAAGCGCAAAATGGTTTATCGCTTTGGTGTGCCCAAACACCGTGCCTTGCCGGTGCCGCGCCCAGAAACATATATTAACTAATTGATTTAGTTAATATTTTCCAGTAAGCGAGTACTTACATCAAGAGCGGGCCACTGGCCGGCTCCTCTTGTAATCCCCCCCGTACGCCCCTATTATTGGCACTCGCTTGAGTTGAGTGCTAATAAGCTCGCTCGCGGTTCGTCTGGTTAATCTGATTATTCAACTGATTTGAGGAGATGCACCATGAAGATTCGTCCGTTGCACGACCGCATTATCGTGAAGCGGCTGGAAGAAGAGCGCAAAACTGCTTCCGGTATCGTAATTCCTGACACCGCTGCTGAAAAGCCGGATCAGGGTGAAGTCAAAGCCGTCGGCAAAGGCAAAAAAACCGACGACGGCAAGATCATTCCGCTGGACGTTAAAGTGGGCGACCGTGTGCTCTTCGGCAAATATTCCGGCCAGACCGTCAAAGTAGAAGGCGACGAGCTGCTGGTCATGCGCGAAGAAGACATCATGGGCGTCGTCGAGTAACTCACCAAGAATATCCAGGAGATTTCAACATGGCAGCAAAAGACGTCAAATTCCACGAGTCGGCACGGCAAAAAATCGTCGCCGGCGTCAACATTCTGGCCGATGCGGTCAAAGTGACTCTGGGCCCGAAAGGCCGCAACGTGGTGCTCGAGCGCAGCTTCGGCGCCCCCACCGTCACCAAAGATGGCGTGTCGGTCGCGAAGGAAATCGAGCTCAAGGACAAGTTCGAAAACATGGGCGCGCAGATGGTGAAGGAAGTGGCTTCCAAAACTTCCGACATCGCCGGCGACGGCACCACCACCGCCACCGTGCTGGCGCAATCGATCGTGCAGGAAGGCATGAAATATGTCACCGCCGGCATGAACCCGATGGATCTGAAGCGCGGCATCGACAAGGCGGTTACCGCCATCGTCGCCGAGCTGAAGAAACTCTCCAAGCCCTGCACCACCACCAAGGAAATCGCCCAGGTCGGTTCGATCTCGGCCAACGCTGACGCTGAAATCGGCAAAATCATCGCTGACGCGATGGACAAGGTCGGCAAAGAAGGCGTGATCACCGTCGAAGACGGCTCAGGCCTGGAAAGCGAACTGGAAGTGGTCGAGGGCATGCAGTTCGACCGCGGTTACCTCTCCCCGTATTTCATCAACAATGCCGAGAAACAGCACGCCCTGCTCGAGAGTCCTTACGTGCTGTTGCACGACAAGAAAATCTCGAACATCCGCGACCTGCTGCCGCTGCTCGAACAGGTAGCCAAGGCCGGCAAACCGCTGCTGATCATCGCCGAAGAAGTCGAAGGCGAAGCGCTGGCGACCCTGGTCGTCAACAACATTCGCGGCATCCTGAAGACCTGCGCCGTCAAGGCTCCGGGCTTCGGCGACCGTCGCAAAGCCATGCTGGAAGACATTGCCATCCTCACGGGCGGCACGGTGATTGCCGAGGAAGTCGGCCTGTCGCTGGAGAAAGTGACTCTTGCTGATCTGGGCCAGGCCAAGCGCATCGAAGTCGGCAAGGAAGAAACCACGATCATCGACGGCAGCGGCGACCAGAAAGCGATCGAATCGCGCGTCAAGCAGATCCGCGCCCAGATCGAGGAAGCCACCAGCGACTACGACAAGGAAAAGCTGCAGGAACGCGTTGCCAAGCTGGCGGGCGGTGTTGCGCTGATCAAGGTCGGTGCTGCAACCGAACTCGAGATGAAAGAGAAAAAAGCGCGCGTCGAAGACGCACTGCACGCCACCCGCGCTGCGGTTGAAGAAGGTATTGTTGCCGGCGGCGGCGTTGCGCTGATCCGCGCCCGTCTCGGCATCACCAAGCTGAAAGGCGACAACCACGACCAGGACGCCGGCATCAAGATCGTGCTGCGCGCACTGGAAGAA
Source organism: uncultured Bordetella sp. (assembly GCA_964486865.1). GTDB lineage: Bacteria > Pseudomonadota > Gammaproteobacteria > Burkholderiales > SG8-41. The sequence goes on along the minus strand of CAZAOZ010000002.1, from coordinate 83,901 downwards.
CCGCTGCGCCAGATCGTTGCCAACGCGGGCGACGAGCCCTCGGTGGTGGTGAACAAGGTCGTCGAAAGCAAAGGCAACGTCGGCTACAACGCCGCGACCGGCGAATACGGCGACCTGGTGGAAATGGGCGTGCTGGATCCGACCAAAGTCACGCGCTGCGCACTGCAGAACGCGGCTTCGATCGCCGGCCTGATCCTGACCACCGACGCGATGGTCGCGGAGCTGCCGAAGGAAGACAGCCACGCCGGCCACGGTCATGGCGGCGGCATGGGCGGCATGGGTGGGATGGATATGTAATTCGCTACGCGAATTACATATCCTGCGGAAGCAGGACGAGCGGGGGGAACCCAGGTTTCCCCCGAGCCCCCTTCCTCAGAGTATGGAAGCCCCGCCAAGGCGGGGCTTCTTTTTTTGCGCTTCGCGAATTACATATCCGAAGGGTGGACGAGCAGGAGGGAACCGATAGTTCCCTCCCGAGCCCTCCCTCCTTCAGGGTATTTGTTGCACCAGAAACCCCGCTTCGGCGGGGTTTCTTTTTTATCCGTACTGCGGGATTTGGCGTGTCGATTACAATGACAACCCGGATTCATCCACAACGCCAATCATGCCTGTCGAATACACACTGCTGTCCATATTGTTTGCCCTGGTGCAGGTCGCGCTGTATCTGTTCGTCGGGCGCGCCGCGATGTGGATATTCGCCGGCGTCAACCGCGAGCAGAACTTCGTTTTCCAGTTGTTCAAAAAAGGCACCGAGCCGCTGGTCAAGGCCACCCGCTTCATCACGCCCAGGTTCATCCTCGACCGCCACATACCGTTCGCGACCTTCATTCTGCTGGTGTGGGTCGGCCTGCTGCTGATTTACGCGCGGCGCGCCATCTGCGTGGCGCAGCAACTGAGCTGCAACTGACAGGTTATTGCCTTGACGCCCCACGCATTTGAGGTTTAAATGGCGCCCTTTCGCCCGGTCCGGCCGTCGGGTGAAATCCCGAAATCCCACCCCCGGTTTCTGCAGCACATTGCATCACGGGGCCAGGTAGCTCAGTCGGTAGAGCAGAGGACTGAAAATCCTTGTGTCGGCGGTTCAATTCCGTCCCTGGCCACCATCGATTGCCTCGCGCAGCGAGGCAAAATCGATAACAGGCCAATTTCGTTTGCACCATCGATTGCCTCGCGCAGCGAGGCAAAATCGATAACAGGCCAATTTCGTCCCTGGCCACCACCCTCACTTCCAAAGAGGGTTCTGTATCCCAAGCGGTCCCAGCCTCTTCACCAAAGTGGGCTATCGGGATCCAGCCACTTGCAGTTCATGAGCGATGACCTGTTTTAGACAGTAAATCGTAATTTATATAATAAAAACAATTAGTTGAGTGTGACCGGTGTTTTACAAAACGTGCGGTATTGCACAGTTGATGGCGACAGTCGGGCATATAATGCTGCGTTAGTTTGTCAGCGAATCGCGCCTGTTGAGAAAAACAAAACGGGCGATGGCTGGGGGATATTGATGCGGAACCGTCACGGGGATAAACGCGGAATCTGGCGGCGCACTGCGCTGGCCGGCGCCGTTGCGGCGTGCTTTGCCGGCAACACCGTGGCCAATCCGACGGGGCCGGCGGTGGCGCAAGGCCAGGCGACGTTCGCCACCCAGGGCAACACGCTGACCGTTACCAATGCCCCGGGTACGGTGATCAACTGGCAGGGCTTCTCGATTGCCGGCGGCGAGATCACCCGCTTCATTCAGCAGTCGCAGGTCAGCGCTGTTCTCAATCGGGTCACCGGGGTGAATCCATCGGCGATTCTCGGCACCCTGCAATCCAACGGACGCGTTTTTCTGGTCAATCCCAACGGCATCACCATCGGCCCCGGCGCCAATATCGACGTCGCGGGCTTCATGGCGTCGTCGCTGAATCTGTCCGACAGTGATTTCCTCGCCGGTCGCATGCGCTTTACCGCAACACCCGGCGCGGGCAGCGTGGTCAATCAGGGCACCATCACCACACCCTCGGGCGGCATGGTGTATCTGGTGGGGCAGGACGTGCAGAACAGCGGCATTATCCGCAGCCCGCAGGGCGAGATCATCCTCGCTGCAGGCAAAAGCGTTGAGCTGGTTGATGCGCAGACCCCGGAAGTGCGCGTGCAGGTCACCGCATCCGACAATCAGGCGGTGAACCTCGGCCAGCTGATTGCTGCCGGCGGGCGCATCGGCATGTATGGCACGCTGGTGAAGCACAGCGGCGTTGCCGATGCCAATACGGCGGTGATGGGCGAGAACGGCAAGATCATCTTCAAGGCCGTCAAGGATGTTACGCTGGAGGCGGGCAGCATTGTCACGGCCAACGGGCCGCAGGGCGGCAGTGTCACCGCGCAGGCGGAAACCGGAACCCTGCTTGCTTCGGGAACCATCGAGGCCAAGGGAGATGTCGGCAAGGGCGGCACGGTTCAGTTGCTCGGAACGCAGGTTGGCCTGATCGGTAACGCATCGGTTGATGTTTCAGGCCAGACGGGCGGCGGCATGGTACTCGTCGGTGGTGATTTCCAAGGCAAAAATCCGGAAATTCAGAATGCGTTCCGGACCTATTTCGGTCCGGATGCGATCGTTAAGGTCGACGCAATCCAGAGCGGCGATGGCGGCAAGGTGATCGTGTGGGCCGACGACACCAATTGGTTCCACGGCAGTATCAGCGCGCGCGGAGGCGCGCAAAGCGGCAGCGGCGGATTTGTCGAAACCTCGGCCGCGGCGACGTTGATCGTCACGGGTGATGTTAACGCGGGCGCAACAGCCGGCGCGAACGGCGAATGGTTGCTCGACCCGTTTAACGTGACTATTCAGGCTGGCGGTACGATAGCCCAGAACGGGATCAATTTTCTGAGCAGCGCCGGTAATACGACACTCAGCGCGTCGTCGTTAGGGAACGCGCTGACGAACGGCGCTAACGTAAGAGTAATCACCGGCCCGGGCGGATCGAGCGGGGCGGGAACCATAGCGGTCGACGCCGCGGTGATCGCCTCCAGTTTGACCAGCGGAACTGCAACGCTTTCGCTGATTGCAAATGATGATATTACGTTCTCAAGTACGGGGGCGATCAATACTGGTGGCGGCGCGCTGAACGTCAATCTCTGGGCCGGGACGCCGATTAGCGGAACAACGGGATCGCCTACGGTAGGCGCGGCGGGAACCAACAACAACAGCTTGATCACCATGGCTGCGGGAAGCGCGATTGCCACCGGTGGCGGCAATCTGCAGGCGATCGCAAAAGGCAACATTCAACTCGGCCAGATCAATACGGGTACTGGCGGAACGCTGTCTGTTGATAGCAAAGGAGGCGGCAGCATTACACAGGCGGCTGCGCTTACCGTTGGTGGCGCCGCAAGTTTCAGTGCCGGGGCAAATGCGATCACGCTGACTAACGCCAGCAACAATTTCAGCGGGGCGGTGACGCTGACAACTACGGGCAATTCGAGCGATGCATCAATTACCGATCAGAATGCGCTGTCCGTAAACGGCAGTGTGGGGCGTGATCTGATGGTTGTTGCCGGGGCAACGGAATTCGGAACCACCGCGGTAGGCAGGACATTGTCGTTGACGGCAAGCGGCGGCGTGACGCAAACCGGAGCGCTGACGGTGACGGGTGTTACCAATATCAGTGCTGGAACGAATTCGATCACGCTTGCCAATGCCAACAACGATTTCGGCGGAACAGTAACGCTTGCCGGCGGCGCGACTCAAATAAAGGGCAAGAACTCCATCACTCTCGGCTCGCTTAACACCGGCGATACTGTCGTGCAGGCCGCCACCGACATCACGCTGTCGAATGCGGTGACCCTTCCGTCGGGCAAGCGGTTTGTTGCCCAAGCGGGTAATGACGTCAGGGTTAATGCGGCGCTGACGACACAGGGTGGAAAAATCTTCCTGGAGGCTGATTCGCCCCATCAAACGGGTAGTGCGGATGGCGTTGGCCAAGTCGTTGTAAATGCGCCTGTCTCATCCAACGGCGGCAACATTACCCTGATCGGGGGCGGCAACAGCAGTCCAGACGGCGGATTCGTTTTGCGTGACACGATTAATTCCGGCGGTGGGGACATCAGAGTCTCGACTTCGACCGCTTCCGCCCTTGGCTTTCTGGTCGGGCCTGACGGTCAGGCGCAACTCACCGGAACGGACACCGGTTCGTTGAAAGCATGTACAGCTAATCTGTCGTCATGCGGTGCATTGGTGCTCGGGCAAGCGTCGACCGCCGGGAGCACGGGCCAAGCAAGTGGAATCAACGGAACCGCGGCACCGGGAAATGTCGCCGACGACAATTCGATATTGCTGACAGTCAGCTCGCTAAACAACGTTTCTACCGGTGGCGGCACCTCGACCATTCAGCTTTCCACGGACTCCGGGAGTTCTTTCCAGCTTATTGCCACTGATTCGATCACACTCAACCAGCCGCTGACGACGTTCCAAAGCGCGGCTCTTACGACCACGTCTCCGACTGGAACAGTGGTCATTAATTCGTCAGTTAACACGAGCGACAACGACTTATCCATTACTGCGGCGGGTGGAGTCACGCTCGGCCCGAACGGATCAATAACGACCGGAACCGGCACGCTAACATGTACCGGCCTCAATTGCGGCTCCTTGAGCTTGACCTCGATTTTCTGGGACGGCAGCAGCGATGGTGATGGCGATGGAATCAATTGGACCGATGGTCTGAACTGGAGTACGAATTTTTCTCCGAGTTCTTCGCAGGACGTCGTGATCGGCAGCACTTATGGAACGGTTGATATTGCCGGCACCGCGGTGGCGAAGAGCCTGGTCGCCGATAACAGCGTGTTACGACTGCTCAGTGGTTCGCTGACCCTGTCGAACGCTTCGTTCGTAAACAAAAGCTTCACCCTAGCGGGTGGCCGCTTGCAGGGCGCGGGTGCGTTGACGGTGGGCAGTAACGGCGGCACGTTTACGTGGAGCGGCGGGGCGATTGACAGCGGCGGTATTTTTACGCTGGCCAGCGGCAGCAGCGGGGCGTTCAGCGGCACGTTGGCGCTGGATCGGACTTTGGTGAATCGTGGCACCGTGACGCTTTCGGACGCAATCATCAATAACAGTACAAATAGCACGGGTTCGATCGACAACCCGGGCGTACTCAGCGCGGCCAGCGGCGTGAACAACGCGATTAATGTCCCGATTTTGAGCAGTGCCGGGACGATCCGGGTAGATGCTACGGGTGGCAGCGCGGTGCAACTGACGGTTGCAGACGGCTTCGTCAACGCGGGCACCATTGAGCTGGACAGCAGCAATCCCGGCGGCGCTGCGACGCTCACCGTGAGCGCGGGCACTCTTTCCAACAGCAGCAATAGTTTCATCAAATCGCTCGGCACGGGCAGCAACACGCTCAATGCGGGTGTGGCCAGCTCCGGCACAATCAACATCACCAACCCACTCGCCCTCAATGGGAACCTGGCGATTAATTCTGGAGGAGCGCTTCAGGGGGCAGGTAGTTTGACCATTACCGGGAACCTTGACTGGACGAGCAGTTCGTCGATTACGCAAGCGGGTGCGATCAGCGTGTCAGGGGCGACCACACTCACGGCGGATACAACACCGGCAGTTACGGTGGACCTGGCGGCGACGGGCAATAACTTCAACACGGTGAGCCTGGCTTCAGCGAACGGTGGTACGTTCGATACGGTGAGCGTGACGGACACGGTGAACACGATGACCGTGGGCGGGAATGCCGGGACGCTAACGGCGAACGCCAATGGTGCGCTCACGCTCGCAGGTGGCAGTTACGCCACGCTGAACGCGATCTCGCAGACCTCGATCAATCTGAACGGCGCGGTCAATGCAAGCGGCAATGTCACCCTGTCGAGCACCGGCGCCGTCACCCAGAGCGCGGCGATCACCGCAAGCGGTTTGGAACTCCTCGGCGCCGGCGGCAGCTACACCCTGACAAACCCCGGCAATAATGTCGCCATACTGGCTGCCAACACCGGCAGCGTGAGCTATACCGACTCGAATGCGCTCAGCATCGGTACCGTCAACACCCCCGGCATCAATGCCACTGGCCCGGTTGACGTTCGAACACAAACCGGCGACCTGACGCTCAACAACGTCATTGCGACGACCAGCACCAGCGCCAATGCGGTCACACTCGTGGCGGACGTTGCCGCCACCCCCAACGCTACAGGCACTGGTGGCAACTTCGTTAATGCCGCCGGTGCGGTTGGCATTACCACCGGCGGCGGCGCCTGGCGCATTTATACCGGCAATCCGACAGGTACTACCCGGGGTGGTCTGACCGAGAGCGGAAAACGTTACAACGTTGACCAGGACAGCGATCCGCTCGCGTCGGGCAACCGGATTTACTTCCGGATTCAGCCCACCCTGACGTTGACTGCCGACGACAAGAGCAAGACCTATGGCGACGCAAATCCCGCGTTTACGTTCGGTTCGTCTGGCTTGATTGACGGTGATTCGATTGGCACGGCGATCAGCAGCGGACCCAGCTACGCCGTTGACGGCACCACATCCACTTCCGGCCAGTTGACAGCCGGGACGCCGCACAACATCACTCCCAGCGCCGCGACCTCCGACCTCGGTTACTCGTTGGCTTATGCCAATGGCAGCCTGACGGTGAACAAGCTGGCGCTGGCGGGCGCGGCGATCGCGGACGTGAGCGCGACCTACGGCACTTCGTCGGCGACGGGTGCGGTGACCTTCACCAACATCAAAAGTGGTGACGTGGTGAGCGGCAACACGGCGACCATCGTCAGCCCGGCGTACAGCACCAGCAACAACCTGAGGGCGGGGAGCTACGCCCAGACCACGAGTGGACTGGTGGCGGGCGGGGATTCGGCGAACTACAGCTTTGGCAGCTTCACCACGGCGACCAACAACTACAGTGTTGCCCAGCTGGCGCTGGCGGGCGCGGCGATCGCGGACGTGAGCGCGACCTACGGCACTTC
>CAZAOZ010000002.1:0-76853 GCA_964486865.1 uncultured Bordetella sp. | reverse complement strand
TGGCAGCTTCACCACGGCGACCAACAACTACAGTGTTGCCCAGCTGGCGCTGGCGATCAGTGCGACGGGTCAGAACAAGGTTTACGACGGCGGCACGGCGGGGGCGGTGACGCTCGCGGACAACCGAGTGTCCGGGGATGTGCTCACCACGAGCTACACGACGGCGGCCTTCAATGACAAGAACGCGGGAACGGCGAAGCCGGTGAGCGTGACAGGCCTGGGGCTGACGGGCGCGGATGCGGGCAATTACACGTTTAACGCGACGGCAGTGACGGCGGCAGACATTATTCCGGCGGTGGTCAGTCTCGCCGGCAACCGCGCCTATGACGGCAGCACCGACTTCGGGCCGAGCGCCTTTGGCACGATCAACGGGATCAACGGCGAAATGCTAGCTGTCGCCAGCGGTATCGGCACGGTGGCGAGCCCGAAAGTTCTGGCCGGTACGCAATCGCTGGCGCCGGGCAGCCTGGCGCTGGGCAATGGCACCGGCCTGGCAAGCAACTACACGCTGGTTGGCGGCACCCACACCGGCACGATCACGGCAACGGCAGCGGTTCCGTTCGCATGGGATTCCGGCGGGGGCGATTTGCGCTGGGAAAACCCGGCGAACTGGAATCAGGGCGCAATCCCGATGAACGGCGCGATGGCCAATATTCCGGGCGGATTAAGCGGGGCGGTCGTTTATTCGAGCGTAAGCGGCGCAACCAGCCTGAAAACCCTGAGCAGCGCTTCCGGATTCACGATCACCGGAGGCATGCTGACTCTGGGGAGTTCGGCTGCGGATGTCTCGACATTCAGCGGACGGCCGCTGACGCTGAACGGCGGCACGCTGAACGGGCCCGGCACCATCAGCTTGGTGGGAACGACGCTGGATGTCCTCGCGGGAGGCTTACTGGGCGGTTCGCGAACGATCATTGGCGACGTGAACAATCTCGCCGGTACCGTGAGCCCCGGCGCTTCCCCGGGGATCATGACCATCGACGGCAATTACACGCAGGGGCTGGCGGGCACACTGCTCGCCGAAATTGGCGGCACTGCGGCGGGCCAGTATGACCAGTTGATCGTGACCGGAACCGTAACCCTGGCCGGCACGCTCAATGTCGCGCTGGTCAACGGTTTTGTTCCCGCAACGGGTGATGCGTTTACGACGGTTCAGAGCAGCAACACCATCAGCGGAACTTTTACGACCACCAATCTGCCGTCCACGCTGCCTTTGCAGACGGACTACCTTGCATCGAGTGTCAACGTCACGACCGGCGCATCGGCGCCGGTGAACACGGATCAGTTGATCAGCATCCAGATAAACCAGACCAACACTTCCCCGCCGATGGAAAATGACATGGTGAAATTCATCGTCATCACGGATCCCATAACCAATGAGACGGTCGTAATGGTGGGCTCGATCGAGTTATCCGTGTCTGGTGGCGGTGGTGACAACCGTACCCAGAAACCGGGAGTTTGCCGGTAGTTTGCTGCGGCTACGCGCCGGATTTGCGGCACGCGGCGGTGACATCAGGCGTCATCGGCGCGCAGGATGTCGAATCCCGCCTGCAGTGCGCGTTCGATACGGGTTTTTTCCTTTTTGATCCCTTCGTCGGTCCAGTCCCACATGCCGGCTTTGGCTTTCATGCCGGTGCGACCCTTGGCGACCATGTCTTTCAGCCACTGCGGCGGCCCTTTTTCGGCGTGCAGATGCGGATACAGCGCGCTGGCGACGAGGTCATGCGTGTCCCAGCCCGACATTTCCTTTTGCAGCATAGGCCCGCAGGCTATGAACCGGAAGCCGAACCCGTAACGCACCGCGGTGTCGATGCCGTCCGCGTCGGTGACGCCGTCCGCAATCAGGTACAGCGCTTCGCGCATCATCGCGTGCTGCAGCCGGTTGCCGACGAATCCCGGCACATCCTTCTTGACCCAGATCGGCGCCTTGTCGAGATCCTTGAGCAACTGAACCAGGTGCTCCGCGACTTTGGCATCGGTGTGCGCTGAACTGACCACTTCCACCAGCGGTACCAGATGCGCCGGCATGAAAAAATGCAGTCCCGCGACGCGCGCCGGATGTTTGAGATTTTTGGCGATATCGCCGATCGGAAAATTCGAAGTGTTGCTGGTGAGCGGAATGTCGGGCCGCGCCAGCGCCTCGATTTCGGCAAACAGTTTCTGCTTCAGCGGCAGATCCTCGGTGGCGGCTTCCACGACAATGGCCACATCCGGCCACGGGATCGACTTCAGTTCAGCATAGCAGCGCACCTGCGCGGCGTTGGCCGCCGGCGCGCCGAGTTTGGCGAGGCCATTGGCGATGCGCGCGGGCAATGCCTCGCGGGTTTTGGCCGACGGGCTCATGACATGCACGGTCCAGCCGTTAGCGGCGAACAGGGTGGCGATGTCGCCGCCCATGATGCCGCCGCCGATGACGACGGCGTGGGAAGTCTTGCCAGGCATATGGAATTCCTTGAATGACAATGAATTGCGGGGGGCGGACATTATATCGTCCGTCCCCCGCGGGACTGCGCCAGCTGATCGGTTTTCAGTTTTGCGGTTTGACCAATGCGGCGCTCCACGACGCCGGCTGTCCGTCGGCGCGCGGCTTCATCGAGCCCTGCATGGTCGGGCCGGTGACGCGGCCGGTGTAGGCGGCGCCGTTAATCGTGAAGCTGATCTGGTCTCCGCGCAGATTGGTATGTGTGAGGCGCCAGGTCGTGTCGTTGATCCGGTAGGTGCCTTCTATCACCTGGAATTTCTGCTTCAGTTCCAGCGTGCCCTGGCCGAGCTTCCAGTTGCCTTCGACTTTGGCCGGGACGACCCACATGTACGCGGTACGGCCTTCGGTGGAATCGGTCTGTTCCGGCGCCCAGTCTTCCATGGTGAAGGCATGCGATACCACGCGCGTGCCGGGTTTCATGTTGAGTATGGTTGGCCGCAGCTTCATGTTCAGGTAAGGCAGCAGATACATGGTCAGCACCGTCGCCCTGCTGAAATCAGTGACGAAAATATCGCCGCGGATGAATTCGGTGCGGTCGGCCACGCCTTCTTTTTGTGCGTTGCGTTTGGACAGCTCCACCATGTCCGGGTTGTACTCGATGCCGGTGGCGCGCACGCCGAACTGCTTGGCGGCGGTGATCACCGTGATGCCGTCACCGGAGCCCAAGTCGATCACGACATCGGTCGGTTTGACATCGGCCATTTTCAGCATTTTCTCGACCAGGCTTTTTGGCGTCGGCACCCAGATCACGTCCTTGCCGGCCTGGCCGACATGGGGCGTGAACTCGGCATTGGCGGTCTGGGCCTGTGCGGGGATGGCGGCGAGCAGTGTGGCGGCGAGGGCAGCCAGAACGGCGTGACGGAAATGCATCGTGATCTCCATGGCAGTGACGGGGGATGGGCGGAAGATTATGCCTGATCGCAGGGGTCAGTCGGGCTTGGCGCCCGATGCTTTCACCACCGGCGCCCAGCGTGCGATCTCGGATTTGATGTGTGCGGCGAATTGCTCCGGCGTGTTGGCCACAGGCTCGGCGCCGTCGGCGGCGAGGCGTTCCTTCACATCGGGACGCGCCAGCACCTTGACGATATCGGCATTGAGTTTGGCGACGATGTCGCGCGGCGTGGCGGCAGGCGCCAGCACGCCGTACCACTGGTTGGCGTCGTAGCCCGGCACGCCGCTTTCGTTGATGGTCGGGATATCCGGCATGATCGGGAGACGTTTCAACGTCGCCACGCCGAGCAGTTTGAGACGGCCGGATTTGACATGCGGCATCAGCGCGACCATGCCGGTGATGGTCATCGTGGTCTGTCCTGAAATCATGCTGATCATCGCCGGCGCGGTGCCTTTGTAGGGTACGTGCACCATTTCGATTTTGGTCAGCAGTTTGAAGTATTCCCCGGCGAGGTGCGAGGCGCTGCCGCTGCCGCCGGACGCATAGAGCAACTCGCCAGGCTTGGCTTTGGCCAGTGCGACGAAATCGCGCGCGGTTTTCACCGGCAGCGACGGATGCACGGCCATGCCGTTGGGCACCGTGGCGAGCACGGTGATCGGTGCGAAGTCGCGGATCGCGTCATAAGGCAGCTTCGGATACAGCGTCGGATTGACGCCGAAGGTGCCGACATGGCCCATCACGATGGTGTAGCCGTCGGGGGCGGCGCGCGCTGCGAGTTCGACGCCGATGGTGCCGGCGGCGCCGCCGCGGTTTTCGACGATCACCTGCTGGCCCCAGGTTTCGCTGAGCTTCAGCGCGACCAGGCGCGCCAGCAGGTCGGTGCTGCCGCCCGGCGGAAACGGCGCGATGAAGCGCACTGTTTTGACGGGGTAGTTCGCTGTGGTCTGCGCCAGCGCCGCGTGGCCGCTGAGCAGGGCGCTGGACAGGGCGATCAATGTTAACTTGTTGATTTTATTCATATTTTATCCATAACCCTGCGTGATGCTAGGTTTGCGGTCGGCCGTCCAGCGTCGCGCCGCTGGCGAGCAGCGCGTCGATTTCGGCGTCGGACATTCCGGCTTCGCGCAGCACCTCGATGCTTTGCTCGCCGATTTTCGGCGCGTGGCGGAAATCCGTGCGTACGCCGCGCGACAGCTTGTTGGGCAGTTTCATGTTCCAGATTTTGCCCTCGGTCGGATGATCGAGTTTCTCGAAAAATCCGATGTCCTGCAGATGCGGGTCCTGCATGATCTGGTCGAGGGTCTGGAACGGCATCGCCGGCACGTCGGTGCGATCAAAAATTTCCATCCATTCTGCGGTGGTTTTCTGTTTCAGGCCTGCGGCGCGGATGCTGAAGTATTCCGAAGTATTCTTGAAGCGCGCGGCGACGGTGTTGAAACGCGGATCGGTTTTCAGTTCCGGCCTGCCGATGGCGTCGAATACCGCAAAGGCCTGGCCGTCGGTGTTGGCGGACACGCAAACCCAGCCGTCTCTGGTCGGCAGCGGCCGCGCCTGCGGATCGGTCAGCCGCGGATCGCCGACCGGACCCAGCGGCGGATCGAAGGTTTTCAGATACATGTGTTCCTCGAGCACCGACTTCACCATGTTCTCGAACATCGGCAGCTCGATCGACTGGCCTTCACCGGTGCGCTCGCGATGGAACAGCGCCATCAGGATCAGTTGCACCGCGATCAGCCCCACGGTACGGTCGGCCACTACCATCGGCAGATAGCGCGGCTCGCCGGTGGCCATGTGGTACAGCGCGGCGATGCCGGCCGAGCCCTGGATGATCGAATCATAAGCCGGTTTCTCGCGATAGCGTCCGTTCTGGCCGAAGCCGAACATGCCGCAGTAAATGATTTTCGGGTTGACCTTGCACACGTCTTCGTACGACAGCTTCAGCCGCGCCATCGCCGGCGGGCGCATGTTCCAGATCAGCACGTCCGCGGTTTTCAGCAGCCGCATCAGCGCGTCGTAAGCGCCGGGTTTTTTCATGTCCAGCACCAGCGAGCGCTTGTTGCGGTTCAGGTGCAGGTATTTGCCCGACATGCCGGCCGTGCGCCCGCGACCGGCCAGAAAGCGCACGATGTCGCCGCCGGGCGCTTCGACCTTGATCACGTCGGCGCCGTGGTCGGCCAGTGTCTGTGTCGCCAGCGGCCCGACGACCACCGAGGTCATGTCGATGATCTTGATGCCTTGCAGCGGTCCGCCGGCCATTACATTTCCTCCTGCAAACAGCCATCAGGCTGTTTGCGGCTGCTGTCGCCCCTCTCCCCGTGGGACAAGGGGACACTTGAAGCGGAGCAGAGGGGCCGGGGGTGAGGGATTTTTTTCATGCAAACTCCGCGTCGGCAATCAGCGCCACCGCGCCGGTGTCATCCTGCGCCCACAGCTTCGCGGTCTTGTTGTCGGTGCTGGGTTCGCCGCAGAAAGTAATGGTGCGGTTGACGAACAGCGCACGCACATTGCGCGAGGACATGAAGCGGATCGGCGTGGAGCCGTGGGTGCGCGCCAGTTCGTAAATCAGCAGCGTGGTCAGCCCGCCGTTCATGATCAGGTCGGGATAGCCCTCGGTGCCGGTCACATACGGCTTGTCGTAATGAATGCGGTGGCCGTTGAAGGTCAGTGCCGAGTAGCGGAACAGCAGCACCGGGTCCGGAGTGACCTGGTGCGTCCATACCGCCTTGCCCGGCGCGGCCTGTGCCGGTTGCGGCGGGGCGTTCTTGTCAGGCTCGCCGCGATAAACGATGTCCTGTTCCTCAGTGATCGCAACACCACGCGGGCTTTTGATGTCGGTTTTCACGGTGACGAACACCATGCGCCCGCTGCGCCCGTCCTTGATGGTGACGTTCTGGATCACCGATTCGCGGCGCACTTCGTCGCCGACCAGCAGCGGCGCCACGAACGTGGTGCGCTTGCCGGCGAACATGCGCCGCGGCAGCGGCACCGGCGGCAGGAAGTCGCCGCGCTGCGGATGGCCGTCGGGTCCGATCTGCGAGTGGCGCACGATGCGCGGAAACAGGATGGCGTGCCAGCCGACCGGCAGCGGATCGCCCATCCTGGGAAAGGGATCGTCGCGGTCCAGCGTGGCCGACAGCCGGTTGACGGCCGGCACGGTGACGTAATCGATCGCGGTTTCGGTGCGGCCGATCCATTCCTTCAGGGATTCGAGATTCTGTGTCATGCCTCAGCCTTTCATCGCCGCCAGCGTCCGGGATTCGCGCGCAATGATCGCATCGTAGCGTTTGAGCAGCCGCTCGGCACGGGTGATGATCGGGATGTCGATCATCTTGCCGTCGAGCGCGAACGAGGCGCGCCCGCTGGCCGCGGCTTCCTTGTCCAGCGCGATGACCTTGCGCGCATATTCGACTTCTTCGGCGCTGGGCTTGTATTCCTCGTTGACGATGGTGACCTGGCCGGGGTGTATGCAGCCGGCGCCCATGAAGCCGAAATCGCGCGAGCGGCGCACCATGATGCGGAATTTTTCCCAGTCGCCGAAGGTGGCCACGCTGTCGATGAAACCCAGCGGCATGATGCCGGCGGCGTTGGCGGCGATGATCATGTGCTGCTTGGGATAGAACAACGCCTCGCCGGTGGGCTGCATGTTGCAGTTCAGCGCGAAATCCTCGCCGCCGATGTTGCAGGCGATGATGCGGCTGCTGGCGGTGGTGATGTCGCGGATGCGGAAAAATGCTTCCGGCGTCTCGATCATGACAATGAATTTGGTGTGGCCGACGGTCATGCCGCGCTGCTGTTCCAGCTCGCTGATCATCTCGTCGAGCAGTTGCACATGGGACACGCCGGACGCCTTGGTGACGGCGATGCCGTTGACGTCGGGGCAGATCGAATGCTCGATGTCGCGCACCGCCAGCGACAGCGGCTGGTTGATGCGCACCACCACGTCGGCGCCGCCGCGTTTCACGCGCGCCGCATTTTTCTCGACCAGTTTGCGGGCGTTGGCCTTTTCGGCCGGCGGCACGCTGTCTTCAATATCGAGCTGGATCACGTCGGCGCCGCGGGTGTGCGCCTTGTCGACATATTTCTCGACGTTGACCGGCACATACATCAGTGAACGCCACACCGGAAGCTCTTTATACATGGTTAACCCGTTGTTTTAATTTAATAAATTGAAATGTCGTCAGGCGGGTTCATCGGCATCGCCGGCACCGCCTTCCGCCGCCACCCCGTCCGCCAGCAATTGCCGGTACATCCCGGCATCAATGCCCAGTTCCGCCAGCAACGCCGCATTATGTTCGCCGATCCGCGGCGCCGGCGTGCGGATCGACGCCGGCGTGCCGGACAGCCGCGGCACGACATGGTGCATCGGATACGCGCCCATGTCTTTATCTGGATAGTCGGCGAGCAGTTCGCGCGCCAGCACATGCGGGTCTTCGACGATTTGCGCAATGTCGTAAATCGGCCCGATGGTGACGTCGGCTTTTTCGAAAAATGCCACATTCTCGGCCTGCGTGCGCTGGGCGACGAACGCACCGATGATGGCATCGAGCTCCGCGGCGTGTTTGACGCGGTCGGCGTTGGTTTTGTAGCGCGGATTGTCGATCAGATCGGGGCGGCCGATGGATGTAAACACGCGTTCGGCCATTTTCTGGATCGACGCCGAAAGCCCGACGTATTTGCCGTCGCTGCATTTGTAGGCATTGCGCGGCGCGGCGTTGGTGGAGCGGCTGCCGGTGCGCGGTTTTATTTTTCCGGTCAGCCGGTAATTGGCGGCCTGCGGCCCCAGCACCGCGAACAGCGGATCGAGCAGCGGCAGATCGATGACCTGCCCTTGGCCGCCGTTGTGTTCCACTTCGCGCAGCGCCACCATCACGCCCGAGGCGCCATAGAGTCCGGCGATGGTGTCGGCGAGATACATCGGCGGCAGCACCGGTTCACGATCTTCAAAGCCGTTGATCGCGGCGAATCCCGACATGCCTTCGACCAGGGTGCCGAAACCGGGGCGGCGCTGGTACGGGCCGTCCTGCCCCCAGCCCGAAATGCGCACGATGATCAACTTCGGGTTGCGCGCGAGCAGCGCATCGGGGGCCAGTCCCATGGCCTCCAGCGTGCCGGGACGGAAACTTTCGACAAACACCGCTGCGGTAGCCGCCAGTTTCAGCAGCAGTTCGCGCGCCTCCGGCTTGCGCAGTTCGAGCGCCAGGCTTTTCTTGTTGCGCGCGTAGAGTTTCCAGTTGGTGTCGATATTCTCGACTTTCCACGCGCGCAGTGTGTCGCCGGCGGGCGGCTCGACCTTGATCACCTCGGCGCCGAAGTCGCCCAGCACCTGCGTCAGCATGTTGCCGGCGACCAGCCGCGACAGATCGAGTATCCGCACCCCGTCCAGCGGGCCGCGGGCAGCGGGGTCGTAATCGCGTTGTGGCAAGCCCATCCGCTGTCGCCTTATCCCGGGTTGATGACGGCGCCGCCGCCGGTAATCAGCGCGGCTCCAGGCCGTTGGCAATCTGTCGTTCGATCAGCCGCGACTCGTTGCGCAGCATCGTGACCAGTTCCTGCACGCGGCGGTCGGCCATGCGGCTGGAGATCGCCGAAATCGACAACGCAGCAAACGGCATGCCGCTTTGGTTGCGCAGCACCTGGCCGATGGAACGCACGCCGGCCAGCGTCGGCGTTTCGCGCACTGCGTAGCCGAGTTTCTGGGCCTTGCGCGCCTGCGACAGCAGCGTGGCGCCGTTGAGTCCGTGCTCGGGCAACCGCGGCTCGTTGCTGGTGATGATATTGCGGACTTCTTCGTCGGGCAGTGCCGCGAGTATGGCCAGGCTGCCGATGCCGACACCCAGCGGCCGGCGCATGCCGACTTCAAGGGTGAAGGTCTTGATCGGGAAAGTGCCTTCGTGGCGGTCGATGCATACGGCGTCGAGACCGCTGCGCTGCGTCAGGAACACGGTATCGCCGGTGGCTTCCGCGATGCGCGTCATCGCCGGGTGGCAGATCTCGCGCAGATTGAAGCGCGGCGCGGCAGTCAGCCCCAGCTCGAAGGCCATTGCGCCGAGAAAATAACGATGGGTTTCGGCATCCTGCTGCACCATGCCTTCATGCGCCAGGCACTTCAGCATGCGATGCACGGTCGGCCGCTGCAGGCTGGTGCGGGTGGCGAGGTCGAGCAGGCGCGATCCTGCGCGATTGTGCGCGGCGATCTCGCGCAGCAACAGCAGCGCGCGCTCTATGCTTTGGGTGCCGGTCAGCCGGCCCTGCGTGTCGTCGTCAGAATTTTTCAGCGTGGCCATGGGTTAGTCCGAATCGTGATACTTGGGGAAAGCGGATTATGCCACCGCCTCCGCCCTAGCGGAATAGCCGACCCTGTGCTATCTTTTCGGCGCCAAATAACCGCACTAAAACAGATTTTGTCCAGATACCGGACATCCGGTTATCTGGATAAACCCCCGGGCGCCGCCGGATTCCCGACGTTGCCATCCACAGGAGCTTTTCCATGGCCAATCTTTCAAAACCCGGCGCGGCGCGGCAATCGGCCGGCGCGCGCTTTCGCGCGGCGCTGGCGGCGGAAAAACCGCTGCAGATCGTCGGCGCCATCAACGCCTATCATGCGCGGCTGGCCGAACGCAGCGGCTTCAAGGCGATTTACCTGTCGGGCGGCGGCGTGGCTGCCGGGTCGCTGGGCGTTCCCGATCTGGCGATCACCACGCTCGACGATGTGCTGACCGACGTGCGGCGGATTACCGACGCGTGTGATTTGCCGCTGCTGGTCGATATTGATACCGGTTTCGGCGGCGCTTTCAATATTGCACGTACCGTGAAGTCGCTGATCAAGTTCGGGGCAGGGGCGTTGCACATGGAAGACCAGGTCATGCAGAAGCGCTGCGGCCACCGGCCCAACAAGGAGATTGTCAGCAAGGAAGAAATGGTGGATCGCATCAAGGCCGCGGCCGACGCCAAAACCGATCCGGATTTTGTGATCATCGCGCGCACCGATGCGCTGGCGGTCGAAGGGCTGGAGGCGGCCGTCGAGCGCTCCGTGGCCTGTGTCGAGGCCGGCGCCGACATGATTTTTCCAGAAGCCATCACCGATCTGGCGATGTACAAAAAATTCGCCGACGCAGTCAAGGTACCGATCCTCGCCAACATCACCGAGTTCGGCCAGACGCCGCTGTTCACCACGCAGGAACTGGCGGGCGCCAACGTCGCGATGGCGCTGTATCCGCTGTCGGCCTGGCGCGCCGCCAATGCCGCGGCGCTGCGCGTGTACCAGAGCATCCGCAAGGAAGGGCACCAGAAAAATGTCGTGGAGCTGATGCAGTCGCGCGACGATCTCTACGATTATCTCGACTATCACGCCTACGAACAGAAGCTCGACGCGCTGTTCAAGCGCGACAAGCGCTGATCACGGCTGCTGGAAGGCCAGGCGATGACCGGCATGCTGCTGTCGAAGGGTTTTATTGCGCAGTTCGGCGCGGAACTGCGGGCCGCGGCCACGGCCGCAGGAACGACGCCGCGGATCATTCACCTGCCCGAAGATCCGGCACAGCGGCTGTCCGAGGAGGAACTGGCGCAGATCGAAATCGCCTACCTGACGCGCGACATCCGCTTCTCCGATCACTATCACACCTTCAGCGAAACCGTGAAGGCCGCGCCCAACCTGAAGTGGGTGCATTTCACCAGCACCGGCATCGACCAGCATCCGTTCCTGCCGGCGCTGCATGAACGCAAGGTGCGGCTGACCACTTCGGCCGGCAGCAACGGCGAACCGGTCGGGCTGACGGCCATCGGCGGCCTGCTGATGCTGGCGCGCGGTTTCCCGCGCTGGATTGCCGCACAGCGCGAGCGGCGCTGGGATCCCGCGCGCGGCAAGGACGTGCCGCGCGACCTGCGCGGGCAGACGGTGATCGTCGTCGGCCTCGGCAATATCGGGGCGACGGTGGCGCGGCTCTGCAAGGCGCTCGGCATGACCGTGATCGGCGTACGGCGCAGTCCCAAACGCGACGGCGATCCGGTCGATGAAATTCACACGCTCGACAAATTGCCGGAACTGCTGCCGCGCTGCGACTGGCTGGTGCTGGCCTGTCCGTACACCAAAGAGACCCACCAACTGGTCAACGCCGGAACGCTGGCGCTGATGCCCAGGCATGCGCATCTGATCAACGTCGCGCGCGGCGCGGTCGCCGATGAACAAGCGCTGATTGCCGCGCTGCAGAGCAAGCAGATCGCCGGCGCCTATCTCGACGTGTTCGAGAAAGAACCGCTGCCCGCGGATTCACCGCTGTGGAACATTCCCAACGTCATCGTGTCGCCGCACAATGCCTCTGCATCCGACGGCAACGACCGGCGCGCGGCAGCGGTGTTTACCGGCAACGTGCAGCATTTTGTGCGCGGCGAACGAATGTTGAATGAGCAGCTGCTGAATGAACAGCAGCAAAACGGGCAGCGCTGATTGCAGGGCGCGGCATGAAGAAATGGCAGTGCATCCTGTGCAACTTCATCTATGACGAAGCCGCCGGGCTGCCCGATGAAGGCATTGCGCCGGGAACGCGCTGGGAAGATGTGCCGGCCGACTGGACCTGCCCGCATTGCGGGGCGACCAAGGCCGATTTCGACATGATCGCCATCGCGTCCTGAAAGGACGCTGTCTTGCGCGCGGCAGTATCGTTTCATTCCATTGATCAGGCCGGCGCAGGCGTAATCTCGCGTTCGATACGCTTGGCGTTGGCTTGCTCCGCGAGCCGCAGGTCATACGCCGCCTGCAGATTGAGCCACGAGCGCGCATCACCGCCAAAATAACGCGCAAGCCTCATCGCCGTGTCGGCGGTGATGCCGCGCCGCTCACGCACGACATCATTGATACGCGGCGCGGGTACGTTCAGCGCCTTGGCGAGCGCGTTCGCGCTCATGCTGAGCGGCGCCAGATAATCCTCGCGCAGAATTTCACCGGGATGCACGGGCCGCATGCCGTTCTTGAACATGATATTTCTCCGTCAGTGATAGTCCACAATTTCCACGTTTTCCGGGCCGGAATCAGTCCATCGGAAACACAGCCGGTATTGATCGTTGATGCGCATGCTGTGTTGCCCGGCACGTAAACACCCGGCCCGTTAATTCTTCAGCCGCACCGGATGCGCCAGACCGGCGCAATCCTCATCGGTCTTGAGTCCTGCCGCGCGGATGCCGTGCGCGGCGAGTGCTTCGTCCTGTTCCTGGGTGTCGCCGGTGACGCCGACCGCGCCCAGCGGTTCGCCGTTTGCAGCGCGGATCAGCATACCGCCGCCTTCGGCGAATATTTTGTCCTCGGAAGCCTTGAACAGGAAATCCATGAACAGCGGCCGCGCTTCGGCGCGTTCCCGCACCAGGCTCGATGAGCGCCCCAGCGCCAGCGCGGCATAGGCTTTGCCCATGGCCATTTCGAAGCGCAGCATTGAAGAGCCGTCTTCTTTTTTGAATGCCTTGATGATGGCGCCGGGTTCCACCACCACCGCCGAAATGGGGCGGCACTGCAGTTCGCGGGCGCGCGCGAGTATGGCGTCGATTATTTTTTCAGCTTGTGACAGGGTGATCATGGGCGTGGGGTTCTCCTGAATGCCGAAGATTATATGTCGCGTGGTAGCGCCGCAACGCTTCCTCTACAATGTGTAAGCACGAGGAGACGCAATGAAAAATCCAAAATGGCATGCTTATGCGGCGTTCGTCGCGGCGATAGCGGCAGCGCCGCCGGCGTGGGCGGCGGACGCCTATCCCGTGCGGCCGGTGCGCCTGCTGGTCGGCTTTGCGCCGGGCGGCGCCAATGACCTGGTGGCGCGCGTGGTGGCGGCGAAGCTCGGCCCGCGGCTGGGGCAGCAACTGGTGGTGGATAACCGCCCCGGCGCCGGCGGCAACATTGCGCATGACATGCTGGCGAAAGCCGCGCCCGACGGCTACACCATGGTGCTGGCGTCGGTGTCTTCGATCGCGATGAGCCCGGGATTGCTGGGCAAGATGCCCTACGATCCGGTCAATGATTTTGCGCCGGTGGCGCAACTGGTCGCAGTGAGCATCCTGCTCGCCACGCATCCGTCGAACGCATCCAGAACGCTCAGGGATTTTGTGGCGCTGGTCAAACAGCAGCCGGACAGAATCGCCGTCGCCAATCCGGGCCGGGGCAGCATTGCGCATCTGGCGTTCGAGTTGTTCAGCCACACCGCGGGCATCCGCGTGATCAACGTGCCGTACAAGGGCGGCGGTCCGGCGGTGGTCGATGTGCTGTCCGGACAGGTGCCTTTTTCAGCGGGGATCATTTCCACCGGCGCGCCGCATGTGCGGTCCGGCAAGCTGCGCGGCCTGGGCGTCACCAGCCTCAGGCGCTCGCCGATATTGCCGGACGTTCCGGCCATCGCGGAGAGCGGTTACGCGGGATTCGAGGCCAGCGGCTGGCTGGGTTTTGCCTTTCCGGCGAAAACGCCGGCCGCGATTGTCGGACGCATGTACAAGGAAACCGTTGCGACCATGGCGCTGCCTGATGTGCTGGAGCAGCTGCAGAACGCCGGGCTGGATCCGGAGCTGAAAGACCCGCAGGCGTTTCGCAGCTACTTCAAAACGGAGCTGGCGAAGTGGACCCGGCTGATCAAGGACGCGGGCATCACGGAGCATTGACCGGCCAGACGGTTATGCGGCGCCGCCAAGTGGCAGGGGCAGCGGTAAGCAGTTAAAATATAAGACATTTTTCGGGATTGCCGTTTTCGGAATCGCCGTTTTCAGGATTACATTACACGCCCATGCCGCTGTTCGCCTTCGGACTCAATCACCAGACCGCGCCGCTCGATGTGCGCGAGCGGGTGGTATTCCACGCCGAACAATTGACGCAGGCGCTGCGCGATCTGGTCGATCGCCGGCCGGTCAGCGAGGCGGCGATCATTTCGACCTGCAACCGCACGGAGGTGTACTGCTCGACCGTGGAGCCGGTGCATGCCGTGGAATGGCTGGCCGGTTATCACCACCTGAAACCGTCGCAGATCGCGCCCTATCTCTACGAGCTGCCGCAGGATCGCGCCGTGAAACACGCCTTCCGCGTGGCCAGCGGGCTGGACTCGATGGTGCTGGGTGAGCCGCAGATCCTCGGCCAGTTCAAGGACGCGGTGCGTACCGCCGAAGCCGCCGGCACGCTGGGCTGGCTGCTGAACAAGCTGTTCCAGCGCACGTTTTCGGTGGCGAAATCCGTGCGCAGCGAAACCGACATTGGCGCGAACACGGTGTCGATGGCGGCGGCGGCGGTGCGGCTGGCCGGGCGCATTTATCCGAGCATCGCGGAGCAGAGTGTGCTGCTGGTCGGCGCCGGCGAAATGATCGATCTGGTGGCGACGCATTTTGCCGCGCATCATCCGCGGCGCATGACTTTCGCCAACCGCACGCAGGCGCGCGCGCAGCAACTGGCCGACCGCTTTTTCGGCCATGTCATTCCGCTGAACGATCTTGCCGCCCAACTGGCGCTGTACGACATCATCATCTGCTGCACCGCGAGCCCGCTGCCCATCATCGGCAAAGGGGTGGTCGAAAGTGCGCTGAAGGCGCGCAAGCACCGGCCGATGCTGTTGTTTGATCTGGCGGTGCCGCGCGACATCGAAGCGGAAGTGAGTGCGCTCGACGATGCCTTCCTGTACACGGTCGATGATCTCGGCCAGATCGCGCGCGAGGGCATGGATCAGCGCGAAAATGCCGTGGCCCAGGCCGAGGTCATCATCGAGAACCAGGTTTCGGATTTCATGCACTGGCTCGACAATCGCGAACTGGTGCCGACCATCCGCGCGCTGCGCGACACCGCGGAGCGCGCCCGCCGCAACGAACTGGAGCGTGCGCAGCGCCGCCTCGCCCGGGGTGACGATCCGCAGGAAGTCATCGAGGCACTGTCGCGTGCGCTGACCAACAAGTTCATGCACCCGCCGTCGCATGCGCTGAACCACGCCGCGCACGATGAGCGCGATGAACTCGCGGCGATGATCGCGCGGCTCTACCAGATTCAGCGGCCCGAGTAATCGTGGCGTTTATTTGCTGCCGCACGCGTTGCGGCCAGAGCCTGCATTCATGAAACCGAGCATTGCCGCCAAGCTGAACCAGCTGTCACAGCGGCTGGAGGAGATCAACCGCCTGCTGGGCGCCGAGAACCTGACGGCGGACATGGACAACTATCGCCGGCTGACGCGCGAACACGCTGAACTCGCCCCGGTGGTTGAGCTCTACCGCCGCTATCAGGACAGCGAGGGCGACCTGAAAACCGCACAGGAAATGACCAATGATCCGGCGACCCGCGAGTTTGCCGAGGCTGAGGTGAGCGAGACCCGCACGCGGCTTGAAGGTATCGCGGCGGAACTGCAGAAGCTGCTGCTGCCGCGCGACCCCAACGACGACCGCAATATTTTTCTGGAAGTGCGCGCCGGCACCGGCGGCGACGAGTCGGCATTGTTCGCGGCGGATATTTTCCGCATGTATGCGCGTTACGCCGAGCGCAAGCGCTGGCAGGTCGAGATTGTTTCGGAAAGCCCTTCCGACCTGGGCGGCTACAAGGAAATCATCGCCCGCATCATCGGTCAGGGCGCCTACTCAAAACTCAAGTTCGAATCCGGCGGCCATCGCGTGCAGCGCGTGCCGGTCACCGAAACGCAGGGCCGCATTCACACCTCGGCATGTACCGTGGCGGTGCTGCCCGAAGCCGACGAGGTCGGCGAGATCGTGCTCAACCCGGCGGAAATGCGCATCGACACCTTCCGCGCTTCCGGCGCCGGCGGCCAGCACGTCAACAAGACCGACTCGGCGATCCGCATCACGCATCTGCCGACCGGCCTGGTAGTCGAATGCCAGGACGACCGCTCACAGCACAAGAACAAGGCGCGCGCGCTGGCGGTGCTGGCGGCGCGCCTGAAGGACAAGCAGACACGCGAGCAGAATGCAAAAACCGCGGCGACGCGCAAATCGCTGATCGGCAGCGGCGACCGCTCCGAGCGCATCCGCACCTACAATTTTCCGCAGGGCCGCGTCACCGACCACCGCATCAATCTGACGCTGTACAAGATCGCGCAGATCATCGACGGCGATATTGATGATCTGGTGGATGCGCTGGCGGCGGAACACCAGGCCGAACAACTGGCGCTGCTGGCGGAAGAACAGGGTGTTTCATAACCCATTGTTTTTATTGAAATATCAAGCCTAAATAGTGCCTAAAAAAATGAAATCCCCCTCTCCCCGCAAGCGGGGAGAGGGTTGGGGAGAGGGGCCGCGGGAAAGTCGTTTTGTTAGCCACCATTCATTGGAATAAATCCTCCACCGTGGTGACCATTGCCTCCAGTCTGGCATCAGCCCAACTCGCCATCGGCCGGATCGAAGCACGTGTGTTATTGCGCGAAGTATTGCGACAAGACGATGCGTATCTGCTGGCGCACGGCGCTGATGCACTGACCGCTACGCAGGCGCAGCAGTACGATGTACTGGTCGCGCGCCGCGTTGCCGGCGAACCCGTGGCCTACATCACCGGCCGCCGCGAATTTTATGGGCGAGACTTCGCGGTGACGCCGGCTGTGCTGATCCCGCGCCACGAAACCGAACTGCTGGTGGAGCTGGCCTTGCAACGTTTGCCTGCCGGTGCGCCGCATCGCGTGCTCGACCTCGGCGCGGGCAGCGGCTGCATCGGCATCACCATCGCCGCCGAGCGGCCGCAGGTGCAGGTGACGCTGGTCGATGCCTCGGACGCCGCGCTGGAAATCGCCCGCGCCAATGCTGCGCGCTGGGCGCCGGCCAACACCACGCTGCTGCGCAGCGACTGGTACGCAGCCATCGCCGCGGAACATTACGACCTGATCGTTGCCAATCCGCCTTATGTGGCCGGCGGCGATCCGCATCTCGCGCAGGGCGATTTGCGTTTCGAGCCGCAGTCGGCGCTGGCCGCGGGCGCCGACGGTCTGGACGACATCCGCCGCATCATCGCCGGCGCACCGGAACATCTGACGCCGGGCGGCTGGCTGCTGTTCGAGCACGGCCATGACCAGGCGGCAGCGTGCGCGCAACTGCTCGCCGTGGCGGGATTTCAGGACGTCATTACCGCGCCCGATCTGGCAAACATACCGCGGGTGAGCGGCGGGCGGTGGATGCATGATTTTCCTGCGCGTATGCCGTGACATGACTGACGACCCCAAGTACGCTGCAAACAGAGCTGCGCGTGACGAGAAAAAAGCAGCGCACCTGCGCGGCATCTATGACCGCTACACCCAGGAGTTTCGCGCGATCGGGAATCAGGATGCGCCGGCAGTTGCGCGCAGCGCGCATACCGCAATGGACGGTCTGCTGCAACGGGATCGCGCGAAAAGCGTGGGCAGCGGCGGCATCCGCTGCGGCAAGGGTTGCAGCCATTGCTGCCGCGAGGCGGTCGAGATCTGGCCGCACGAAGCCGCGCTGCTGATCGAGGTTGTGCGCGCGACCGGGATGGAGCTGGACATCGCGCGCCTTGAACGCCAGCGCCGGTACACCGTGGATACCTGGCGACAGCAGCCGGCGGCTGACAAGGCCTGCGTGTTTCTCGGCAGCGACGGCGCGTGTACGGTGTATGAATCGCGGCCCAACGCCTGCCGCAAGCTGCTGGTGCTGACCGATCCCGCGCTGTGTGACGCGGCGGAGCACAAACCCGACAGCGTCGGCCGCTGGTTCAGTTGGGAGGCTGAATTGATGGAGTCGGCGGCACTGGAAGTTTTTGGTGCTGCCTTGATGCCGGGATCGTTGCTGGCGGTATTGAACGACCAAGGGCCTGTGAGCCAGGGATAACGACATAGCGGGTCTTTTTGCATGCGCCGATCCCTTGACCCTGCCGCACCGCGTCGTTAAACTTCAATCCCGATCAAGTTGCTCAGGTATAGGATCCATAGCCATGTCAGTTCAGGAAACCATCAAGAACCAAGTGACCAGCCACAAGGTCGTGCTCTACATGAAAGGCTCGCCGGATTTTCCGCAATGCGGTTTTTCGGCCAATGCCATCAAGATCCTGCGGGACTGCGGCGTCAACGCGCCGTTTACGGTCAATGTGCTGGAGGATCCCGAGATTCGCCAGGGCATCAAGCAATACGCCAACTGGCCGACGATTCCGCAGTTGTATATCAATGGCGAATTTGTCGGCGGTTCCGACATCATGATCGAGATGCACCAGAGCGGCGAGCTGCAGAAAATGCTGCAGGGCTGATTGCCGCGCATCCCAAAAAAACCGGCATGCGCCGGTTTTTTTGCGTCCCGAATTTACATCTTGCAGTCAGGTTGCCAGGTAGCGATAGGCGACCTGCGCCAGCAGAATCATCGCCATCGCGAACAGCATGCGGCGCATCCACCGGCCATAGGTCGCGCCGTCGATCCGGCTGCGCAGGCGCGCGCCCAGCAGTGAGGCGATCATGGCCAGCACCGCCAGCGGCAGGGTCATCAGCCATATCGCCGGCGTCGCAATGCCGCTCGGAGCCAGGGTTGCAAACTGCGTGACCTTGCCGACCAGAAACGAAATGTTCATCGCGGGCACCAGCGCCAGCGGCGACAGGCCGATGCCGAGGTAGTAAATGATCAGCGGCGGCGCGGCGATGTTGGCCGTGCTCTCGCTGATGCCGCCGAGCAGTCCGAAGGTGAGTCCGAATGCTTTCTCGTGCCTGCGCATCAGCGGCCACTGGGTGAGACCGAGGCGGTCGAGGTTGAGGTAGAACAGGATCACGCCGGCGAGCAGCAGGGCATATGGAAATTCCGGATACAGCACGAACAGGCGGGCGCCGATGACCGCGCCGGTCAGCGCGACAAAGGGCATCCACCAGAAACGCCGGAGAATATCGCCGAAACCGGGGCTGCGCAGGATGTTGACCAGGACCGCGGCGATGCACGGGATCAGCACCATGACCACCGCAACCTGCATGTTGGTGGCGGCGGCGATCAGCGGGGTTGCGATCATCGGAAAGCCGAGGCCGAGCGCGCCCTGCACCCAGCCCGCCATGGCGATTACGATGGCGATGTACGCGATCAGCCAGGGCGATAAGGACTCCAGACCCGTCACGATGGCGGGCTCAGCGCGGGTCGCGCGCGCGGTTCAGCGCGAGCGCGACCACTTCGGCGATATGCAGTGCGTTGCGTTCGGTCAACTGCGCAATCTGCTCGCGGCAGCTGTAGCCGCTGGAGACGATCATGGTGCGTTCATCGGCCGCGCGCACCGCGGGCAGCAGCGCGGCCTCGCCGATTTTTACGGAAACAGCGTAATGCCGCGGATTGAAGCCGAAGGCACCGGCCATGCCGCAGCAGCCGGATTCAACCGTGCGCGCGTGTATGCCCAGCCGTTTCAGCAGCGCCATTTCGGCGGCCATGCCGGACAGGGATTTCTGGTGGCAGTGGCCGTGTACCAGCGCCTCGCCGCCGAGCTGCGGCGCGTCCCAGTCAGGAACACTCATCAGGAAATCGCTGAACAGATGCACTTGCGCGCTCAATCTCCGTGCTAACGCATCGTCCGGAAAGAGGTTCAGCAATTCATCGCGGAATACCGACACGCACGCCGGTTCGAGGCCGATGATGGGCACGCCGGAGCGGATGTCGGTCTGCAGGGTGTCGAGGATTTCCCGCAGAAACCCGCGCGCGGTGTCCAGCATGCCGAAATCGTAGAGCGGGCGGCCACAGCACAAATGCTGCCGCGGCACGGTGACCGTGTAGCCCAGCGCTTCCAGCACTTCGACGGCCGCGGCGGCCGATCCCGGCTGAAAGTGATTGTTGAAGGTGTCGGCCCACAGGATGATTTTGCCGCGTGATGCGGCGGCAGACGGCGCGGCGCGGCGCTGCCGGAACCAGGCGCGGAAAGTGCGGCGGGCGAATCGCGGAATACTGCGCTCACGGGCCACGCCGCCGGCGAATTTCAGCAGCGTGGACAACCCCGGCATCGCTGTCAGCAGATTGACCAGGCGCGGGGCCAGCGCTGCCAGCCGCGCCCAGCGGTTGATGAAGCCCATGGTGTAGGCTTGCACCGGGCGCAGCCGGCCGAGATAGTGGTGGTGCAGGAACTCGGCCTTGTACGTCGCCATGTCGGTATGCGTCGGGCAGTCGCTTTTGCAGCCCTTGCAGGCGAGGCAGAGGTCGAGCGCTTCGCGCACCGCATCGCTGCGCCAGCCGTCGGCAATGATTTCGCCGCGCAGCATTTCGGCGAGCAATCGTGCGCGGCCGCGGGTCGAGTGGTGCTCTTCACCGGTGGCGCGGTAACTCGGGCACATCACGCCGCCGGCATGCGCGCGGCATTTGCCCATGCCGACACAGCGCTCGATGGCGCGGGTAAAGCCGTGGCCTTCGCGGCTGGCGAACGCAAACTGCGTCGGCGGGCGCAGCGGCCGGTAATCGGGGCCGTATCGGAGGTTTTCATCGGCGCGGTAGGCGTCGATGACCTTGCCCGGGTTCATGCGGTGGTCCGGATCCCAGATCGCCTTGAATTCGCGGAAGGCCTGCATCAGCTCTTCGCCGTACATGATCGGCAGGAACTCGGCCTTGGCCTGGCCGTCGCCATGCTCGCCGGACAGCGAGCCGCCGTATTTGACGACCAGCTCCGCAGCAGCGCGCAGGAAACCGCGCCAGGTCCTGATGCCCGCAGCCGAGCGCGTATCGAAGGTGATGCGGGCGTGGATGCAGCCGTCGCCGAAGTGGCCGTAGAGCGAGGTTTCATAACCGTGGCGATCGACCAGTGCCTGGAACTCGCGCAGATAGTCACCCAGCCGCAGCGGATCGACCGCGGCATCTTCCCAGCCGACCATCGGGTCGGGTTGTTCCGGATGGATGGTCAGCGCGCTGGCGGAGGCGGCGGTTTCGCGGATGGTCCAGATGCGCTCGCACAGCGCCGGATCGGTGATCAGCCATGAGGAAGGGGACGCTGGTTTGCCGGCGTAATGTGCGATCAGCGCCGCGGCCTGCGCGCTGGCCGCATCCACCGTGGCGGCGCCGAACTCGATCATGATCCAGGCATTGCCCGGCGGCAGCAGCGCAATGTCATCCAGCCGCAAACCGCGTTCGCGCAGGCCGCCGATGATGCGCTCGTCGAGACCTTCGGTGGCGATGGGTTTGAACGGCAGGATTTCGGGCACCGCATCGCCTGCCGCGTAAATGTCGGCATAGCCCAGCACCAGCAGCACCCGCGCCTGCGGACTGGGCACCAGATGGGTCGTTGCGGCCAGCGTGATGACGCAAGTGCCTTCGCTGCCGACCAGCGCGCGGGCGACGTTGAAACCGTTCTCCGGCAGCAACTGGTCGAGGTTGTAGCCGGACACGCGGCGTTTTATTTTCGGGAAGCGGGCGCGGATCAGCTCGGCGTATTTGTCGCGCAGTGCGCGCAGCCGGCCGTAGATTTCGCCGCGACGGCCGCCGGCGCGGATGATGCGCACCAGTTCGTCTTCGCTGGTCGGGCCGACGGTCAGGCGCAGGCCGTCGCAGGTGATGATGTCCAGGCTGTCGATGTTGTCGACGGTCTTGCCGGCCATTACCGAGTGCGCACCGCAGGAGTTGTTGCCGATCATGCCGCCCAGCGTGCAGCGGCTGTGGGTGGCCGGGTCCGGACCGAAAGTCAGCGCGTGCTGTTCCGCGGCGTCGCGCAGCGTGTCGCAGACGACGCCCGGTTCCACCCGCGCCGTGCGCGCGACCGGATCGACGGCCAGCACCCGGTTCAGGTATTTCGAAGTATCGATGACCACCGCGACGTTGACGCACTGGCCGTTCTGCGAAGTGCCGCCGCCGCGCGGCAGGATGGGCACGCCGTGTTCGCGGCAGATGTCCAGCGTCGCGACAATGTCCTCGATGCTGCGCGGGATCACCACGCCGATGGGAATCTGCCGGTAGTTCGAGGCGTCGGCGGAATAGGCGGCGCGCGCGCCGGTATCGAAACGGACTTCGCCGGTAATGCGTTGTGCAAGCTCTGCGGCCAGCGCAGCCACATCGGCTGTGGCAGCCGGCGGCCGGCGGCCGTCAACAAGGGTGTTCAATTCAACTCCGGATTTTTAACGGCGGGGACTGCGGGAAGCAGCAGAGGCCCGATTGTAGCTTGAGTGCCGCGCCGCATTAAAAGCGCAGCCAAAACAACGGTCTGGATCTTGTGCGCCATGGCGATAATGTAAAAATTATATAACAAAAACAATGTGTTATCGTATTTTGTGCAAGCGTTTGCACGATAAGTATGGGCGGCGTATTATGTGCGTCCGCCGGGCGGATCGCCGACCGGCTGGACAGAGCTTCCAATGTCACAGACGTTGTGCGCGCCACTCACGGCGCGGCACGATTCATCCCGGAGGAGAGATTCCATGAATACGATGGCAGACAGCAAAAACATCGCCAAAGCATCCGTAGCCGGCGGCAAGGTGCGCATGACCCCGTCCGAGGCTTTTGTCGAGACGCTGGTGGCGCAGGGCGTGAAGGATACGTTCGGCATCGTCGGTTCCGCTTACATGGATGCCCACGACCTGTTTCCGCTGGCCGGCATCCGCTTTCTTTCGGTGGCGCACGAACAGAATGCCGCGCACATGGCCGACGGCTATTCGCGCGTTACCGGCAAGCACGGCGTATGCATTGCGCAGAATGGTCCCGGCATCACCAACTTCGTCACCGGCATCGCCGCCGCGTACTGGGCGCATTCGCCGGTGGTCTGCGTGACTCCGGAATCGGGCAGCCTGAGCATGGGACTGGGCGGCTTCCAGGAAACCGAGCAGCTGCCGATTTTCTCGAAAATCACCAAATGGCAGGTGCATGTCAATTCGCCGCTGCGTATCGCCGAGCTGACCGGCCGCGCTTTTGACATCGCCATGGCCGAGCGCGGCCCGGTGCAGGTCAACATTCCGCGCGATTATTTCTACGGCGAAGGCGATTACGACATTCCGCAGGCGCGCAAGCTGGAGCGTTCCGCCGGCGGGCCGGAGTCGCTGGATGCCGCGGCACGCATGCTGGCCAAAGCCAAATTCCCGGTGATCCTGTCCGGCGGCGGCGTGATCATGTCCAGCGGCATCAAGGAATGCGCCGCGCTCGCCGAATACCTGACCGCGCCGGTGGTCAATTCGTATCTGCATAACGATTCGTTCCCGGCCAGCCATCCGCTGTCGTGCGGCCCGCTGGGTTATCAGGGATCGAAGGCGGCGATGAACATCATCGCCAAGGCCGACGTGGTGCTGGCGCTGGGCTCGCGGCTGGGGCCCTTCGGCACGCTGCCGCAGCACGGGCTCGACTACTGGCCCAAGAACGCGAAAATCATTCAGGTCGATACCGATTCGCGCATGCTGGGTCTGGTCAAGAAAACCACGGTCGGCATTTGCGGCGACGCGAGACTGGCGGCGATGGCGCTGCTCGAGCGCGTGAAAAGCCTGGTCAAGCTCGCGCCGAACAAGGCGCGTCTTGCCGAAGTGCAAAAAACGAAAAAAGCCTGGACCGAAGAACTCGAAAAATGGCCTTCGCCCAATACCAAGACGCGGATCGGTCCGCGGCAGGCGCTGGCGGCGCTGGCGCGCGCCATGCCGAAAAACGCGATGGTATCCACCGACATCGGCAACGTCTGCTCGGTATCGAACAGCTATCTGCATTTCGAGACCGCGCCGTCATTTCTCGCGGCCATGAGTTTCGGCAATTGCGGTTACGCCTTTCCCGCGGCGATGGGCGCCAAAGTCGGCCGTCCCGACCGTCCGGCGATTGCCTACGTGGGCGACGGCGCCTGGGGCATGAGCCTGAACGAAGTGATGACCTGTGTGCGCGAGAAAATTCCTGCCGTCGCCGTGGTATTCAACAACGGCCAGTGGGGCGCCGAGAAAAAGAACCAGGTCGATTATTTCGACAACCGCTTTCTCGGCACCAATCTGCAGAATCCGAATTTTGCGGACGTGGCCGAAGCCATGGGGGCGCAGGGCCTGACCGTGGAACACGTCGATGAAGTCGGTGATGCGCTGCGCGCGGCGGTGCGGTCGAACAAGCCGACGGTGATCAACATGATGCTGACGCAGGAGCTGGGCGACCCGTTCCGGCGCGATGCCTTCCGTCAGCCGCAGCGCCTGTTGCCCAAGTACCGCAAGTACAGCGCGAAGCAGTTCCGCTGAGTCCGGCCGCGCGCACGAAAAAGCCGGCGCAGGCCGGCTTTTTCATCCGATGAAGACACGATCCAGCAAGGCGGCCCGGCTTGCCGATGTTGCGCGGCTCGCCAAGGTCTCGACTGCGACGGTGTCGCGTGCGCTGACGCTGCCGCACAAGGTCAAGGCGCGCACGCTGGAGCGGGTGCGGCAGGCAGCCCGCACGCTGGGGTATGTGGCCCACGGCGCGGCGCGGGCTCTGGCTTCGCGGCGCACGCACACCATCGGCGCAGTGGTGCCCACGCTCGATAACGCAATTTTTGCCAATACCATCCATGCCCTGCAACGCACGCTGGATGCCGCCGGCTACGTGCTGCTGCTGGCGAGCCACGAGTTCAACGCCGACATCGAGGCCCGCGTCACGCGCACGCTGATCGAGCGCGGTGTAGATGGACTGGTGCTGCTCGGCACCACGCACCACCCCGAAATCTACCGCATGCTGGAAGCGCATGCCGTGCCTTATGTGCTGACCTGGGCGTTTGACGAAAGCGGCAACCATCCCTGCGTCGGTTTTGACAACCGCGCCGCCGCCGTGCGCATGGCCAACTACCTGCTCGATCTGGGCCACCGGCGGTTCGCGATGATTTCCGGCATTACCGCGCACAACGAGCGGGCACAGGAACGTCTTGCCGGCGTGTGCGCGGCGCTCGCTGCGCGCGGCGTCATCTTGCCGCCGGACCGCATCGTCGAAAAACCCTATACCCACACTGGCGGGCGCGAAGGCCTGCGCGAAATGATGGCGGGACGCGAGCGGCCCACGGCAGTGATCTGCGGCAACGATGTGCTGGCCATCGGCGCGGTCGCGGAATGCCATGTGCAGGGGCTGGCCGTGCCGGGGGACGTTTCGATCACCGGATTCGACGACATGGAGATTGCCGCGCTGATGACGCCGGCGCTGACCACGGTGCGTTTTCCGACCACCGATCTCGGGGTCTATGCCGCCCGGCACCTGCTGCTGCGGCTTGAGGGCAAGGCCGTCGATCTGCGCTGCAAGCTGCCGACGGAGCTGGTGGTGCGCGAGAGCGCGGCCGCGCCGCGACCCGACTAGCAAACGTTCAGGATCAGGCCAGCCGCATCACAGCAACATTCATCACAGCAATATTTTTCGCGCTTTGGCGATGGCGGCTTTGACCCGCGCCGGGGCTGTGCCGCCGATATGGCTGCGGGCGTTCATCGAGCCCTCCAGCGTCAGGGCATCGAACACATCCGCTGCGATCAGCGGCGAGAACTGGCGCAGGTCGGCGAGCGCCAGCGCGGAGAGATCGCAACCCCGCGTTTCGGCAAAGCGCACCGCCTGCGCCACGGCTTCATGCGCTTCGCGGAACGGCAGGCCTTTTTTCACCAGGTAGTCGGCGAGATCCGTGGCCGTGGCATAACCTTCCAGCGCCGCCGCGCGCATGGCATCGGCGTTGACCGTGATGCCGCCGACCATGCCGGCGAACACCGCGAGGCTCGCCTGCAGCGTATCGACCGTGTCGAACAGCGGCTCCTTGTCTTCCTGATTGTCCTTGTTGTAAGCCAGCGGCTGGCCTTTCATCAGGGTCAGCAGCGCAACCAGATGGCCGTTGACGCGGCCGGTCTTGCCGCGCACCAGCTCGGCGACATCGGGGTTTTTCTTCTGCGGCATGATCGACGAGCCGGTGCAGTAACGGTCGGCGATGTCGATGAAGCCGAAGCGCGGGCTCATCCACAGGATCAGTTCTTCGCTGAAGCGCGACAGGTGCGTCATGGTCAGCGCGCCGGCGGCGACGAATTCGATGGCGAAATCGCGGTCGGAAACCGCATCGATCGAATTTTCACACAGTCCGTCAAATCCGAGTTCCTTGGCGACCATCTGCCGGTCGATCGGAAACGAGGTGCCGGCCAGCGCGGCCGCGCCGAGCGGCAGGCGGTTGACGCGCCTGCGGCAGTCGGCGTAGCGCTGCGCGTCGCGCGACAGCATTTCGACGTAAGCGAGCAGGTGGTGGGCGAACGACACCGGCTGCGCGACCTGCAGGTGGGTAAAGCCGGGCATCACGGTTTCAGTATGCTTGTCGGCGAGATCGAGCAGTGCGCGCTGCAGGTTCTTGACCAGCGTCTGTATCTGATCAATGGCGGCGCGCAGGTAGAGCCGCACGTCGGTCGCCACCTGATCGTTGCGCGAACGCCCGGTATGCAGGCGTTTGCCGGCATCGCCGACCATGTCGGTCAGCCTGCGCTCGATGTTGAGATGTACGTCTTCCAAGTCGAGCGACCACGGAAAGTCGCCGCTGCGGATTTCGCCGCCGATTTTTGCCAAGCCGGATTCGATGGCTTCAAGGTCTGCCGCGGAGAGGATGCCGACCGCATGCAGCATGCGTGCGTGCGCCAGGGAGCCCTGGATGTCGAATTCGGCGAGGCGCTGGTCGAAAGTCACGGATGCCGTGTAGCGTTTGACCAGATCATCGACGGGCTCGCTGAAGCGTCCCGACCAGGGCTTGGTGGCGCCATTGCCGGCGCCGGTTCGCGTTTTGCCTTTTGCCGCCATGAGCCTGCGTGAGCCCTGCTAGAATGAAACTGCCATGGCGCGGAGTATAAATCATAATGCCAACACCGGCGCCCTGCCGGACTTCCGCAATTCCGGAATCCTGCTGCGGGTGCTGGTGATCGTGAATGGCATCGCCGCTCTGGCGGCGCTGCTGCAGGTTTCCCGGTTGCAGGACTGGCCGGCACGGTTTACCGAGATCGCCGCACTGGTCGAGCCGCTGCTGCTGCTGAGCATGCTGGTGCTCGCCGCCTGCAGTACATTCCTGCGCCGCCTGCCTTATGTGCCGGCCATCGGCGTGGTCTTCGCCATCGAACTTGCACTGACGGCGGCACTGCATTACGGCAGCCACGCGACGTTCATACTCCAGGCAGAGTCATTGCCGCGCTGGCTGGCCATCGTCGCGGGAATCACCGGCATGCTGCTGGTCTATTTCGATTTGCGCGGCCGCGCGTTGTCCCCGGCGCTGGCCGAAGCGCGTCTGCAGGCGCTGCAGGCGCGCATCCGCCCGCACTTCCTGTTCAACAGCATGAATGCCGTGCTGTCGCTGGTGCGCCAGGAGCCGCGGCGCGCCGAGGCGGCGCTCGAGGATCTGGCGGGCCTGTTCCGCGCGCTGATGGCGGACAACCGGGAGCTGACCCCGATTGCGCAGGAGATTGAACTCTGCCGCCAGTATCTGGATCTGGAACAGTTGCGGCTCGGTGACCGCCTGCAGGTGGAATGGCATACCGAGAATCTGCCGCCGGACGCGCTGGTGCCGCCGCTGGCGCTGCAGCCCCTGCTCGAGAATGCCGTGTATCACGGCATTGAGCCGAGCGAGGCGCCGGGCACGATCAGCATCAACCTCTATGTGGCGAGCGACCGTCTGCACGCAGTGCTGCGCAACCCGTACCGGGCTACGGGCAATCATCACACCGGCAACAGGATGGCGCTGGCCAATATCCGCGAGCGCCTGCAGTTGCATTTTGACGTGGCGGCGGAGCTGACTGCCAAAGTGAGCGACGATACTTATGAGGTGCACATGGCCATGCCGTATGTAAAGGCCGGGCAGCCATGAGCATGCCGCTGCGCGTGCTGATCGTTGACGACGAGGCGCCGGCACGAAACCGCATGCGCGATCTGCTGGCCGACGTGCATCCTGCGCTGCCGGTGACGATTGTCGGAGACGTTGCCGGCGGCCGCGAGGCGTTGCGCCGGGCTGAAGGCGGCGGTATCGACGTCGTGCTGCTCGATGTGCGCATGCCGGGCATGGACGGCATCGAGGTCGCGCAGCACCTGCAGAAGCTGGAGCCGCCGCCGGCGGTGATTTTCACGACGGCATACGATGCCTACGCGATCCAGGCTTTTGATCTGCATGCGGTGGATTATCTGCTCAAGCCGATCCGTGCCGCGCGTCTGCAGGAAGCGCTGGCGCTGGCGGCGCAAGTCCGCGCGCCGAAAACCGAAGTGCTGCGCGAACTGCAGCAGGCGCCGCGCACCTGTCTCAGCGCCGCGGAGCGCGGCAAGGTATATCTGATTCCTGTCGAGGATGTGTGTTATCTGCGCGCCGAACTGAAGTACGTCACGGTGCGTACCGCGCAGAGGGAATACCTGATCGAGGAATCGCTGACGCGGCTGGAGCAGGAATTCGGCGCCCGGTTTGTGCGCGTGCATCGCAACTGCCTGGTGGCGCGCGCCGCCATCCGCGGTTTTGAGAAAACCGGCACTGACGCGGGCGACGGCGGCTGGCAGGTGGTGCTCGCCGATCTCGATGAGCGCATCCCGGTCAGCCGCCGCCAGCAGCACGTGGTGCGCGAGCTGGCGCGCTGATCAGCGGGGGCGCCGCATTTTCGTGATTCCAGCCTCGATCGCCTGCTCGATGTACAGCCAGTAAAAATCATCAGCCAGCAGGCCGACGATGGGCGGCGATACGCGCTTGCCGTCGGCATCGAAGGCAATGAGGGTCGGCACGCTGCGCACTTCATGCGCGCGGGCGAATTCGCGGTGAGTGGTCACGGCGCCGGAAAAATCGCGCAGCGCAATGCTGCGGTCCGTCTCGACTTCACGAATCAGCACGCGATTTTTCCAGCGCGGGTCGTTGTGCAGCGCCGTCAGGTAGTCGCGTCGCGCCACGGCGCAGTACGGGCAGGACTGCTGCATGAACGCAATGACTACCGGCACGCGGCGCGCACGCGCCTCGGCCGCGATGGCTGCGAGGTTGTCGGCAGCGACCAGTTGCGCCGCCGCCGGCGCTGCGAACAGCGTCGCGCATGCTACAATCAGCCAACCCCGGAATCGCATTTTTATCAATATAATCAATATGATACAAAAAACCGCTCGACGCGCCCCGGATTCACTCGTGATCGCCACACGCGAGTCCGCGCTGGCATTGTGGCAGGCTCACCACGTGCAGGCCGGGTTGCAGCGATTATATCCGGCGCTGACGGTTACGCTGCTCGGCATGACCACCGAGGGCGACAGGAATCTGGGTGCGTCCCTTGCCAAGGTCGGCGGCAAGGGTCTGTTCATCAAGGAGCTGGAGGACGCGCTCGCTGACGGCCGTGCGGACATCGCGGTGCATTCCATGAAAGACGTGCCGATGCATCTGCCGCCCGGCTTTGTGCTGGCGGCGACGCTGGAGCGCGCCGACCCCCGCGATGCGTTCGTGGCCAATGCTTATGCGAACCTCGCCGCATTGCCGCCGGGGACGCGGGTGGGCACGTCGAGCCTGCGTCGCGAATGCCAGTTGCGCGCCGGCTTTCCGCAATTGCGCATTGAGCCGCTGCGCGGCAATGTGCAGACGCGGCTGCGCAAGCTCGATGAGGGGCAATATGGCGCGATCATCCTTGCCGCGGCGGGTCTCAAGCGGCTGGGCCTGTCCCACCGCATTACGGCGTTGCTGACGCCGGAAGAATGCCTGCCTGCGGTCGGGCAGGGCGCTCTTGGCATCGAATGCCGCGCCGATCGCGATGATCTGGTTGCCCTGCTCGCACCGCTGGTGCATGCGCCTACACGGGATTGCGTCGTCGCCGAACGCGCGTTCTCGCGCGCCCTGAGTGGCAGTTGCAATGTGCCGCTCGCCGGATTTGCCGAACTGAGCGGCACGCATCTGCGGTTGCGCGGGCTGGTGGGCGCGCCCGACGGTTCCAGGATCGTGCGTGCGGAAACGGGCGGCCCCGCCGCCGGGGCGGAAGCGCTGGGCGCAGCGCTCGCCGATACCCTGAAGCGCCAGGGGGCAGCGCAGATCCTCGCGGCGCTCGATCCGCGCACATGAGCGCCGCCGGCCCGCTCGCCGGATGCGGCATCGTGGTCACCCGGCCCGCGGACCAGGCGGCGCCCCTGGCCGAGGCCATACGCGCTGCAGGCGGCCACGCCATTCTGTTCCCGGCAATCGAAATACTCGACCCCGCCGATATCCGGCCGCTGATCGATGTCATCGACCGGATTGAAACCTGCAGCCTCGCCATTTTCATCAGCCCGAATGCCGTAGTGCGGACGATGCGCCGGCTCACCGCGCGGCGCGCCTGGCCTCCGGGGTTGCCCGCAGCGGCCATCGGCCAGGGCGGCGTCAGGGAGCTCCGGCGTTTCGGCATCAGCGAAGTCATTGCGCCGGCGCGGTCAATGGACAGCGAAGGGCTGCTTGCCCTGCCGCAACTGCAGGCGGTCGCCGGGCAGCGCGTCGTGATATTCCGCGGCGACGGCGGGCGCGAACTGCTGGGCGACACGCTGACTGCACGCGGCGCGCAGGTCGAATATGTGGAGTGTTATCGCCGCGCCCGTCCGCGCGCCGATGCCGCGCCGTTGCTGAAAGCGTGGGCGCACGACGAGGTGCATGCGGTGATCGTCACCAGCAGCGAGGGTTTGCGCAACCTGTCTGAAATGCTCGGCGAGCCCGGACTGTCGTGGCTGCGCCGCACGCCGGTATTCGTGCCGCATCCGCGCATCGCCGCTGTCGCGCAGGAGCTGGGCTGCGGACAGGTGATCAAGAGCGCGCCGGGGGACGAAGGGCTGATCGAAGCGCTGCAACAGTGGGCAGCGACACGATGAGGTGCAATAACGAGGCGCAAATGACACATGTTATTCTGCACACATGAGTGACGTACGGCACGAAACGGAGCACGCGGCGCCGGAAGCGCGGCAGACGGCTGCCGGCCTTGCGCCGGGCCTGGCGCATGAGGGCCGCGGCGCGCTCGTGAACCTGGCGCTGGTTCTGGCGCTGGCGGCCGTGGGATTCTCGGGGTATCAATGGGTGCGCGACCGCGGCGACGATAATGCCCTGCGCCGCGAGCTCGCCGGCCGGCTGGCCGACATGGAGACGCGCAACAGGGACGCCGTGTTGCGCGCGGAGCAGGCGGCGGCGGCACTGAAGGAGGCGGAGATCAAACTGGGCGTGCTGGAGGCAAAGTTCAGCGAGTCGCAGAGCCAGCAGGTCGCGCTCGAAGCGTTGTATCAGGAGCTTTCGCGCAGCCGCGACGAATGGGCTGTCGCCGAGATCGAACAATCCGTGCTGCTCGCCAGTCAGCAACTGCAGGTTGCCGGCAATGTGCGTGCGGCGCTGATCGGCCTGGAAAATGCCGAGGCGCGGTTGCAGCGCATGGATCAACCGCGCTACAGCGCGTTGCGGCGGACACTCGGCCGCGACATCGAACGCCTCAAGGCGTTACCGCTGGTCGATGTCCATGGCGCCAGCGCCCGGATTGATGAGGTGTACGCCGCCGTTGAAAAGCTGCCGCTGGCGATGGATGCACGCGCCCGTCCCGAGGCATCGGCGCGGCTGCCGGCCGCTGCGGAGCTTCCGGCATGGGAGCGCCTGTTGCGCGAAGCATGGCAGGAGGTGCGCCAGCTGGTGCGTGTGCAGCGAGTTGATCAGCAGGACGCTGCGCTGCTGGCGCCCGATCAGGCATTTTTCCTGCGGGAGAACCTGAAGCTGCGGCTGCTGGGGGCCCGCGTTGCGCTGCTGGCGCGCGACACAAAAAGTTACCAGGCTGATTTGCGCGCGGCATTGATCATGCTGGAGCGTTATTTTGATGTTCGCGACAGCGCGGTGATTACGGCTGCCGCGACGCTGCGCAAGCTGCAGGGAGCGCCGGTGCGGATTGATGCGCCGGATTTGACGGATACGCTGGAAGCGTTGCGCAAGCTGCGCGCATCCCGCGCCAGGGCGCCGGCGTAGGCCGTCTGAGGCGTGAGGTGAAGCGGGCGCGCTGTACATCGAACGGCCGGAAAACAGGATCCACATGCGCTGGTTGATCTGGATATTGCTGCTGTGCGCGCTCGCGGTCGGGCTGACGCTGCTCGCGCAGATGAATACCGGTTATGTCCTGGTGGCGCTTCCGGGGCGGCGCATCGAGTTGTCCCTGAATTTTGCGCTGATCCTGGCGGCGTCCGGTTTTGTGGCGCTTTATCTGCTGGTGCGGCTGCTGGTCACGATGATCGAGCTGCCTGGCCGCGTGGCGCGCCTGCGTGAGGCGCGCCGCGGCGAAAAAGCGCATGACACGCTGATTGAAGCGCTGCAGGATTATTTTGCCGGCCGCTACGGCCGCGCCGAGAATGCCGCCAATCGCGCCATGGAACTCGGCGCACCAGTGAATGTGGGCGCGGTGATCGCGGCCCGTGCGGCGCACGAACTGCGTGCACCGGAGCGCCGCGATGCCTATCTGGCCCGGCTCGCCGTTGATCCGGCAAAACCGGATGCGGCGAAAGTGGTGAGCGAGGCGCGGATCCTGCTCGACGAACGACGTCCCGAGGAGGCGCTGGCGGCGCTGGCGGCGTTACCGAAAAAACACACCGCGGCGCTGCGGCTCGAGCTGCGCGCCCGGCAGCGCGCGGGGCTGTGGGAATTCGTGCCGGCGCTGATCGACCAGCTGGAAAAGCGCGGCGTGTTCAGCGAAGCGCTTGCGGATGCCGAGCGCCGCCATGCGTACAGCCAGTGGATCGAACGCAAGGCGGGCGATGCGGACGCGCTCAACGAGGTATGGCGGCGGGTGCCGGAGCGCTATCGCAGGGACACCGCAGTGGTGGCGGCAGCGGCGGCGGCATTCCATGCGCTCGGTCTGTGCAGCGAAGCGCAGGCGATTATCGAGCGCAGCCTGGACGTTGAATGGGACAGCGGGCTGGTGAATCTTTATGGGGAATGCGGCGCGCCGGAGACCGTGCGACAGATCGAGCGGGCCGAGCGCTGGCTGAAGGATCATCGCGAAGACGGTTCGCTGCTGCTGGCGCTGGGACGGCTGTGTGCGCAGCAGCAGTTGTGGGGCAAGGCGCAAAGCTATCTTGAGGCGAGCCTGTCGATAGAGCCGACCTATTCCGCACATCTGGAGCTTGCGCGCCTGCATGACCGGATCGAGCGCGCGGACGATGCGCGCCGCCACTACCGGGCCAGCCTGGAGCTGGCGGTGGGGTTGCTCAACCGGACGAGCGGCGGGCGCCGGCGGCGGATGTTCTGATCAGGCGCCCGAGGGCGTGAAGGCGTCGGCGTAGAAGGACGATTCCGGCAGGCCGCAACGGCCGCAGAAATCCCGGCGCGCCGCTTCGATCATTGCGGGTGAGCCGCAGGCATACACGTCAAAGCCCGACAGGTCGGGCAGATCCTCCATGACGGCGTGATGGACCAGGCCGCGGCGCCCCGGCCACGGGTCTTCCGGCGTCGCATCCGACAGCACCGGGATGTAGCGCAGGCCGTGTTCGCGCTGCCAGCCCTGCGGCAGTTCGTCGAGATACAGATCCGCCGGGCGCCGCGCGCCCCGATACAGCGTCAGCGGGCGCGGGATTTTTTGATGCAGCGCATGCTCGATGATCGCCTTGATCGGCGCGAAACCGGTGCCTCCGGCGAGCAGCACGACCGGCCGGTCGCTGTCTTCGCGCAGATAAAAGGTGCCGAGCGGACCTTCGAAACGGAGGATGTCTTTTTCCTTCATCCGCGTAAACACGTGGGTGCTGAATGCTCCGCCGTAGTTGCGCAGATGCAGCTCGAGCAAATCGTCGTCGTGCGGCGGATTGGCCATCGACAGGCTGCGCCGGGTGCCGTCCTTGAGCAGCACGTCGATGTACTGGCCGGCGAGAAACTGCAGGCGCTCGGCGGACGGCAGGCGCAACCGGATGCGCATCACATCCGGCGCGACCCGTTCCAGCGTTTGCACCCGGCACGGCAGTATCCTGACCGGGATGTCCCTGGCGGTGCCGATTTCGCGGCATTCGATCTGCAGATCGGTCAGCGGTTTGGCCTGGCAGAACAGCGCCATGCCCAGCACACGCTCTGCCGGAGGCAGGGCCGCGTCCTGGGATTTGCCATGATCCACGGTGCCGGTGATGACCTTGCCCTTGCACGAGCCGCAGGCGCCGTTGCGGCAGCCGTAAGGCAGCATGTAGCCTTCGCGCAATGCGGCTTCGAGTATGGTTTCGCCGTCCAGCGCCTGCAATACGTGGCCGCTCGGGCTGAGGGTGATTTGTCGTGACATGCCGGTTGTTCCGGAATTCAAGAGAGTGGCTGAGCTAAAATAGGACAGTATGATGAAGCGCGACACGGACACTGCATTATGAAACGCCTGCTGATCATCGGTTGCGGCGACGTGGGCCTGCGTGTTGCATTACTGCTGCAATCGCGCTATCGCATCTACGCGCTGACCCATAGCGCGGAGCGGTTTGCCCCGTTACGTGCGCGTGGCCTGATCCCGCTCGCCGGCGATCTGGACCAGGCGGACACTCTGGCCGGTTTGTCGGGTCTTGCGCACGAGGTGATTCATCTTGCGCCGCCGCCCGGCAGCGGCCGTGTCGATACCCGCACTGCGCATCTGATCGCGGCCCTCGCGCGGGGCAGGAGCTTACCACAGCACTTTGTCTATATCAGCACGAGCGGCGTGTATGGCGATTGCGGCGGCGAGTGGATCGACGAGACGCGCCCGCTGCGGCCGCAGACCGATCGCGCGCGACGGCGCGCCGATGCCGAGCAGCGGTTGCGGGATTGGGGCGCGCGTACGGGCGTGCGCGTCAGCATCCTCCGGGTGCCGGGCATTTACGCTGCGGATCGCCTTCCCGTTACGCGGATCCGGCGCGGCACCCCGGCATTGCTGCCGCAGGACGATGCCTGGGTAAACCACGTGCATGCCGATGACCTGGCGCGCATGGTGGTGGCGGCACTGCGTCGCGGGCAGGCCAATCGCAGCTACAACGCCAGCGACGATGCGCCGCAGAAAATGGGCGATTATTTCGACATGGTTGCCGACCGCTTTGATCTGCCGCGGCCGCCGCGCGTGGCGCGCGACGATGCGCAGATCGCGATCCCCGCCAATCTCTACTCGTTCATGAACGAGTCGCGGCAATTGGCCAACCGGCGGGTCAAGCAGGAGTTGCGCGTGCGGCTGCAGTATCCGACGGTGCGTGAGGGCATCGCTGCCGCAGCGGGCCTGCCGGAGTTATTGCATGGACGCTGATCCCGACGCGGTTCTGCTGGTGTACTCCAGCCTGCCCGACGAACCGGCGGCACGGCAACTGGCGCGGTTTCTGGTGGACGCCCGGCTTGCGGCCTGCGTCAATGTGCTGGCGCCCTGCACATCGGTGTATCGCTGGCAGGGTACTCTGGAGCAGGCGACGGAAGTGCCGGTGCTGATCAAGACCACCGTGCGTCGCTATGCCGCGCTCGAATCAGCCATGCGCGAGCGGCATCCCTACGAACTTCCGGAAATCATCGCTGTCCCAGTGACGCGCGGTTTGCCCGGGTATCTGGCCTGGGTGGCCGGCGAAACCGCCTGACCCGGAGCCCTGCGCTTTCCCCATGCCTTTTTCCATGCCCATATCGTTACGCTGGTTGATATTGTTCTGTGCGTCCAGCCTTGGCGTGGCCCAGGCGGCCGAACCGCAGTTGCTGGAGCCGGAGAAGGCTTTTGTGTTCAGCACGCGGGTCATCAGTCCGGGCGCCGTCGAAGTGCGTTATGTAATCGCCAAAGGCTATTACATGTACCGCGACAAGTTCCGCTTTACGCTGGAACCCGCGGTGATGGCGGAATCCGGCCCGCAATTGCCGCCAGGCAAAATCAGAAAAGACGAATTTTTCGGTGAAACCGAGGTTTATCGCAACGAGGTGCGCATCACGCTGCCTCTGCGCGGCGGACCCGCGGCGGAACGGGCGGTGCTGACCGCGGTGTCGCAGGGTTGCGCGGATGTCGGCGTGTGTTACGTGCCGGTGGAGCAGAAGGCCGAGCTGCGCCTGGCGTCGATCGGTGCGGTTGCCGGAGATTCCGGCGCCAGTGACGGTGCGCTGTCGCGGCTGTTCTCCGGATCGCGCGATGCAAAGCCCGCCGCCGATGCGGCGGGCGCGAAGGGCGAAGATACCCTGATCGCCGAGCTGTTTCGCGGTGAAACCTGGCTGCTGATCGCCAGTTTTTTCGGCTTCGGCCTGCTCCTGTCGTTCACGCCCTGCGTGCTGCCGATGGTACCCATACTGTCGGGCATCATCGTCGGTCGCGGCGCACACATGACGCGCACCCATGGCTTGCTGCTGTCCGGAGTCTATGTGCTGGGGATGGCCATCACCTATGCGCTGGCGGGTGTTGCTGCCGGCGTTTCCGGCACGCTGCTGTCCGCGGCGCTGCAGAATCCTTGGGTGCTCGGCGCGTTCGCGCTCCTGTTCGTGGTGCTGGCTTTGTCGATGTTCGGGTTTTACGAACTGCAACTGCCCACGGCGCTGCAGTCGCGGCTGGCCGACGCCAGCAACCGCCTGCATGGCGGGCACTACACCGGCGTATTTGCGATGGGCGTGCTGTCGGCCCTGATTGTCGGGCCTTGTGTTGCGGCGCCGCTGGCGGGGGCATTGCTCTACATTTCCCAGAGCGGCGACGGCGTGCTCGGCGGCCTCGCGCTGTTTGCGATGGCGCTGGGCATGGGCGTGCCGCTGCTCGCCGTCGGGGCATCAGCCGGTGCGCTGATGCCCAGGGCCGGACCATGGATGGGAACCATCAAGCGGTTTTTCGGCGTGGTGCTGATTGCCGTGGCCATTTACATGGTGTCGCCGGTGATCCCGGTGGCCATGCAGATGTTTGCCTGGGCGGTGTTGCTGGTCGTCTGCGGCATCTACCTGCGGGCGATTGATCCGCTGCCGCCGGCGGCGCATGGCTTCGCCCGGATCAGCAAGGGTGTCGGCATCATCACGCTGGTGGCGGGCGCTGCCTATCTGATCGGCGCGCTGTCGGGCGCGCGCGACTTGCTGCAGCCGCTGTCCGGGCTGCGCGGCGCTGCCGGCGCACCGGCAGCGGCGGCGCCCGGCGTCAGCTTTCAGCGGGTCGGCA
Organism: uncultured Bordetella sp.; assembly: GCA_964486865.1. GTDB lineage: Bacteria > Pseudomonadota > Gammaproteobacteria > Burkholderiales > SG8-41. Next base: position 39,619 of record CAZAOZ010000002.1, on the reverse strand, counting down.
GCCTGGCCGAACTGGATCAGGCGGTGCGGGCGGCCGCGGGCAAGACGGTCATGCTCGATTTTTATGCGGACTGGTGCGTCAGTTGCAAGGAAATGGAACGCTATACCTTCACCGATCCGGCCGTGCAGTCGCGGTTTTCGGCCATGATCAAACTCCAGGCAGATGTCACGGCCGGAACGCCGGAGCACCAGCAGTTGCTGCGCCGGTTCAAGCTGTTCGGTCCGCCGGGCATCGTGTTTTTCGATCCCGCCGGCCGCGAGATTCAGGGCTTGCGCGTCATCGGTTTTCAGCCGGCAGGAAAATTCGTGAAGGTGCTGGATCAGGCGCTGGGGGCGCGGTGACCCCGGCGCGGCGCGCCCTGTTTTTTGCCGCGGCAGGCGGCGTGGCGGCGGCGGCAGGCTACGGTTTTCATCGCTGGCTCGGCACCCCGGCGGCGTCCTCAAACAACGACCCGGTGGCGGCGATCCTGGCCAGCCGGCTGACCACGCTGGACAGCGCGGTGCAGTCGCTGAGCGCTTTTTCCGGACGGGTGCTGGTGATCAATTACTGGGCAACCTGGTGCGGGCCGTGTCGCGAAGAAATTCCGATTTTTGTCAGGTTGCAGCGCGATTACGGTAATCAGGGACTGCAATTCATCGGCATCGCCATCGACCAGGCCGACAAAGTCCGCGGGTTTGCCGCGGAATTCCGGATCAACTACCCGCTGTTGCTGGGCGGCATGGAGGCCATCGAGCTGTCGCGCCGGGCCGGGAACAAGGCGGGTGTCCTGCCTTATACCCTGGTGATCGATCGTTCCGGACGCATGGTGGCTGGATTGGCCGGTGGCATTTCCGAGGCGGGCTTGCGGGCGCAACTGACCCCCTTGCTGTAACGCCCTGGCCGGATCCGGCTGAATTACCCCATATTTGCCCCATCGTTGTCGGTAATGGCCGTTGTGCCACCGTGTTATTTTGCTTTGAACATGCTGTTAAAATCGCTTAATTCCTGCTAAATACCGTAAAAAATCAGCCTATCAGGACGGGGCCGAAATATGCCCGGATGCCATGGATATGGCGTTACGGATCATGGACATGCATGAAAGTGCTGCAACCGGTATAATAAAGGTGAGCCGAAAAAACTTCCAATAACTTTATATAAAATCTTATTTTTTCGGCTAACTTCTGGCAAAATCAGCCATCTTCTATGCGCGGTGGTTTTTGTGGGAAGTGACGTGATGCTGCCGCGCCGTGCTAGCGAACCCAGACAGCGAGTTCGGGCAGGCAAGACCGGCGCATTATAAACTGGAGCGGTATGGCGCAATCCAAACAACAACTGCTGCTGATCAACGGGCCCAATCTGAATTTGCTGGGGACGCGCGAGCCGGACATTTATGGCGCGACTACCCTGGCCGCGATCGAGGCCCGTTTGCAGGAGCGCGCACAGGCGGCGGGTGCCGTGCTGGCGGCGTTCCAGAGCAATTCGGAAGCGGAACTGGTGGAGCGTGTGCAGCAGGCCGGCCGCGACGGCGTGGCCTTTATCCTGATCAATCCCGCTGCCTACACCCATACCAGCGTGGCCTTGCGCGATGCGCTGGCGGCGGTGGCTATCCCGTTTGTCGAAATCCACCTGTCGAATGTGTTTGCCCGGGAAGCGTTTCGCCGCGAATCGTATTTTTCCGACATCGCCGTGGGCGTGATCAGCGGGCTGGGGGCGGCGGGTTATGAACTCGCGCTGGATTATGCGCTGCGCCACAACAACAAAGGCTGAGCCATGGATTTGCGCAAACTGAAAACGTTGATCGATCTGGTGGAGCAGTCCGGCATTGCCGAGCTGGAGATTACCGAAGGCGAGGAGCGGGTACGCATCAGCCGGACGCCGGGGGTGCCCGTGGCGGTCGCACAGCACGTTGCTGTCCCGGCGGCTGCGGCGCCGCTCGCTGTTCCGGTTGCGGCAGCACCGGCAGCCGATGTGCCGCCGGCGGAGCCTGAAGGCCACACGGTCAAATCGCCGATGGTGGGCACCTTCTACCGGTCTGCCGCGCCGGGCTCCAAGGCATTCGTCGAGGTCGGACAAACCGTCAAGTCCGGCGAGACGGTGTGCATCATCGAGGCGATGAAGCTGCTCAATGAAATCGAAGCGGATTGCGACGGCGTGGTCAAGGCAATATTGGTCGAAAATGGCCAGCCGGTCGAATACGGCCAGCCGCTGTTCATCATCGGCTGAAGCCGCCCACGACGTTCCGGCGACGGAAACAATCCGGTAACCTCCCTCATGTTTGGAAAAATTCTCATAGCCAATCGCGGCGAAATCGCGCTGCGCATCCAGCGCGCCTGTCGCGAAATGGGCATCAAAACCGTGGTGGTGCACTCCGAAGCCGACGCCGATGCCAAGTACGTGCGCCTTGCCGACGAATCGGTATGCATAGGGCCGGCGGCCTCCGCCGGCAGTTACCTGAACGTGCCGGCAATCATCAGCGCGGCAGAGGTGACTGATGCCGAGGCCATCCATCCCGGTTACGGCTTTTTGTCCGAAAACGCCGACTTTGCAGAACGCGTCGAGCAAAGCGGCTTCACCTTCATCGGTCCGCGGGCCGCGACCATCCGCCTGATGGGCGACAAGGTCAGCGCCAAAAATGCCATGAAAAAAGCCGGCATCCCGGTGGTTCCCGGCATGGACGGCGCACTCTCCGAGGACACCAAGGAAGTCGTCAAGATTGCCAAGCAGATCGGTTACCCGGTGATTATCAAGGCGGCCGGCGGCGGCGGCGGGCGCGGCATGCGCGTGGTGCATACCGAGGCGGCGCTGATGAACGCGATCAATACCACGCGTACGGAGGCGCAGGCCGCCTTCGGCAATCCGTCGGTGTACATGGAAAAATATCTGGAGAAGCCGCGGCATATCGAGATCCAGGTCCTTGCCGACAAACACCGCAACGCGCTGTACTTTGGCGATCGTGACTGCTCCATGCAGCGCCGCCACCAGAAAATCATCGAAGAGGCGCCGGCGCCGCTGCTCAACGAGCGGGCGCGCATCCGCATCGCCGAGCGTTGTGCCGAGGCCTGCCGCAAGATCAGCTATGAAGGGGCCGGCACGTTCGAATTTCTCTACGAAGGCGGCGAGTTCTATTTCATAGAAATGAACACGCGGCTGCAGGTCGAGCATCCCGTCACGGAATTCATCACCGGCCTTGACCTGGTGCAATTGCAGATTCGCGTGGCGGCCGGCGAAAAGCTCGCTTTGCGGCAGAAGGACATTGTGCTGAAGGGGCACGCCATCGAATGCCGCATCAACGCGGAAGACCCGTACAAGTTCACCCCGTCGCCCGGGCGCATCACCTCGCTGCATATGCCCGGAGGCCCCGGCATCCGGGTGGATTCCCATGCCTACAGCGGTTATTTTGTTCCGCCGTACTACGATTCACTGCTCGGCAAAATCATCGCCTACGGGGATACGCGCGCGCAGGCCATGGCGCGGTTGCAGATTGCGCTGTCGGAGACCGTCATCGAGGGCATCAAGACCAACATTCCCCTGCACCAGGAATTGCTGCGTGATGCGGCATTCCAGCGCGGCGGCACCAGCATTCATTATCTCGAAGAGCGGTTGGCGAAGCTGACCCGCGCCGAGTAAGGCGGCGGCGCAGCGCAGCGGAATGCACCATGCCCTGGCTCTGCGCCATCATCCCTGTGGAAGAAACCGCGGTCGAAGTGCTGACCGATGCCTTGCTTGCGGCGGGCGCCCTGGCGGTGGATGTGCAGGACGCCGCGGCCGGCACCGCAGAGGAGCGGCCGATTTTCGCGGAGCCCGGCGAGGCGCCCGCGACGAGCTGGCGCCACAACCGGGTCAGTGCGCTGTTTGCCATTGACGACGACATTTATGCGGCAGTGCCTGCGGCATTGCGGGCGGCGGGAATTGCCGTGACCCCGGCATTCAGCGTCGAACGCGTTGAAGACGCCGACTGGGTGCGCCTGACCCAGAGCCAGTTTCACCCCATGCAGATTACGCCGCGGCTGTGGGTGGTGCCGAGCTGGCATGCGCCGCCGGATCCCGCTGCCATCAACATCATTCTCGATCCGGGCATCGCGTTCGGCACCGGAGCGCACCCGACGACGCGGTTGTGCCTGCGCTGGCTGGCCGCGGTGGTGCATCCCGGCGCCGACGTGCTGGACTACGGGTGCGGTTCGGGGATTCTGGCGATTGCCGCCATGAAACTGGGCGCCGCGACAGCCTGCGGCGTGGACATTGATCCGCAGGCACTGCCCGCCGCGCGCAGCAATGCCGCACAGAACAGTGTGCTCGCCCGTTTTGTCGATGCGGAAGATCCGGCAGTCGTGCCGGCGACCATCGTCGTCGCCAATATTCTCGCCAATCCGCTGACCGTGCTGGCGCCGCTGCTCGGGCGCCTGACACGACTCGGCGGGCGCATCGCGCTATCGGGCATACTCACCGAGCAAGCCGCTGCCGTGCGGGATTTTTATGACGCGGATTTCGACATGCAGTCTGCTGAGCATGAGGACGGCTGGGTGTTGCTGACCGGTATTCGCAGGTAGAGTAGCAAGTAGAGCAAGGATCATGTCGCTGATCACCCGCTGCAGGCATTGTTACACCACGTTTCGCATCACGCCGGAGCAACTCCAGGCGCATGGCGGGCAGGTGCGCTGCGGGCGGTGTTTGCAGATTTTCAATGGCCTTGCTTCACTGGTGCCGGAAATGCAGACGGATGAGGGCCGGACCGCTGTTCCGCTCTCTGCAGCCGTATCGCCGCCGGTTGCATCGCCCGCGGCAACGGTTGTTGCAACGGCGCCGGACGCAGCGATTGGCGCACCGCATACCGACATGCCGGAACCCGCAGGCGCCGCATTGCCGGTGGCAGCCACGGCGTTGCGGACGGAACCACTGCAGCCTGAAGCAAGGCGGGTGGAAGAAATACGCACGGACCAGGCGCGCGCGGAGTCGGCGCGGGCTGATGCGCAGGATTCCGCCGCGCAACCCGATGCCGACAATCCATTCACAGATAACGCCGCTGCGCCGGCTTTCGGGGCGCAGCGCAGCCCCCGGCTGGTCGCGGCATGCGTGCTGCTGCTGACGGCGCTTGCCGCGCAGGGCCTCTATTTTTATCGCGGGGAAATTGCCGCGCGGCATCCGCTGGCGCGGCAGTGGTTGACCGAGGCCTGTGCGCAGGCCGGCTGCACCGTACCCCTGCCGCAGCATCCGAAATCGATAGTCATCGAGGCATCCGACTTGCAGACGCTGGATCCGGCGCGACCGGAGCGCATCCAGTTGACGGCCACTTTGCGCAATCATGCCGGACATGATGTCGCGTATCCGGCGCTGGATCTGGTGTTGACCAATACCAACGATCACACGCTGGCGCGGCGCATATTTCTGCCGGCGGAGTATCTGGGTCCGGGACGGGATGCGCACGCGGGCCTTGCCGCGAACGCCGAACTCACGGTGCGGCTGGCGCTGGAGACCGGTGATCTGGGTGCAGCCGGTTTTCGCCTCACGTTATTGTCTGCGCCGCGCCTGTGATGTGGCGTCCGCGGGCATAGGCGCATTGTAACTTTTTGTTTTTATTTAGGGCTGCGGCCCGGTGGAGCGGATATGAGTACTCCGGAGCATTTGAAATACACCAGCAGCCATGAGTGGGTGCGCCGCGAAACCGATGGCACGGTCAGCGTCGGCATCACGCAGCATGCGCAGGAGATGCTGGGCGACGTCGTGTTCATTGACAATCCGGCGCCGGGCCGCAAGTTCAGGCAGGGCGAAGCGTGTGGTGCCATCGAATCGGTCAAGGCGGCGTCTGACATCCATGCGCCGGTTTCCGGCGAGATTGTTGCCGCCAATGCGGAATTGTCCGATGCGCCGGAGAAGGTCAATGCAGAGCCCTATACTGCCTGGATGTTCCGCATCAGGCCCGATGATCCCGCGCAGATCGATGCTTTGCTCGATGCCGCGGCGTACCGGAAAATCGCCGACGCAGAAAAAAATTAGCGTCCTTCGGCAGTGACCGGTTTTGCCGTACCGCTCTTTGTGCCATCGAACCGGGATAATCCGATTCGTCGTAATTCGCTTCAATTTTCAACCACCAGGAGATTCATGTGGCATCCGTAACCCTCGCAGGCAACCCGATTAACGTGGCAGGAAACTTTCTGAAAAAGGGCGATACCGCGCCGGATTTCACTTTGACGGCCAAAGATCTGAAAGAAACCGGCCTCAAGGATTACGCCGGCAAGCGCAAGGTGCTGAACATCGTGCCCAGTCTGGACACTCCGGTGTGTCAGGCATCGACGCGCAAATTCAATGCCGAGGCCGGCAAGCTGGGCAACACCGTGGTGCTGGTGATTGCCGCCGATCTGCCGTTTGCGATGGGCCGGTTTTGCGGCGCTGAAGGCTTGAACGACGTGGCGACGCTATCGACATTCCGCAACCGCGATTTTCACGCCAAGTACGGCGTGGATATTACCGATGGTCCTCTGCGCGGGCTGACCGCCCGTGGCGTGGTGGTGCTCGACGCGAACAACAAGGTGCTGCATGCGGAGCTGGTTCCCGAAATCAAGCAGGAGCCGAACTACGATGCCGCGCTGGCGGCATTGAAGTAACGCCGGCGGCGGTGATTTTATTTTCGAGCGGTCGCGCGCCCTGAACGGCAAGGAGAGACCGCAGACATGCAGACGACACAACCGGCGGCAAACCCGCACAAAGGCAAGACCGGCCTGGCGCGCGTGCGGAACGCTTTTTTTCATTCCCTCGATGGCCTGCGCGCCGCCTTCCGCCACGAAGATGCCTTTCGCCAGGAAGTGTTTCTTGCCGCACTGCTGATTCCGGCGGCGCTGTTCATGCCTGTCGCAGGCACCGGCAAGGCGCTGATGGTGGCGTCGGTATTGCTGGTGCTGATGGTCGAGTTGCTGAATTCCGCGATTGAAGCCGCCGTCGATCGCATCTCGCTGGAACATCACGCGCTGGCCAAGCGCGCCAAGGACATCGGCAGCGCCGCGGTCATGCTGGCGCTGGTGAATGTGCCGGTGGTCTGGAGTCTGATCCTGTTCGCCTGAGGCCCGACGCGCCGCCTTTAAAATATATAATAAAAACAACAAGTTACATATATTTCCTGGGGCGGCAGGAGTGCCTCCGGACGAACCTGACCGGCAGCCTATTTTTTCAGCGCGTCGCGGATTTCGCGCAGCAGCAGTACATCCTCGGGCGGCGCAGCAGGCGCGGCCGGCGCTTGCGCTTCCTTTGCCTTGAGACGGTTGATGGCGCGAATCAGCAGGAACACCGCAAAAGCGACAATGACAAAGCTGATGCAGGTGTTGATGAACATGCCGTAATTGAAAGTCACCGCACCGGCTTTTTGCGCGGCATCGACAGTGAGATATGGGCCGGCCGTGGTGCCCTCGCGCATCACCACAAAGAGGTTGGAAAAATCGACTTTGCCGAGCATCAGTCCGATCGGCGGCATGATGACATCCTTGACCAGCGACTCGACGATTTTTCCGAACGCCGCGCCGATGATGATGCCGACGGCCATATCGACCACGTTGCCGCGCATCGCAAATTCCTTGAACTCTTTGAGCATGATTGCGGTTCCTCTCAGAAAGGTTGGGAATGATTTTCCCCGCCGGACACATTATTGGCGGCCTGTCGATTATGCAATGGCCGGGCGACGACCACCAAGCCGTCGCTGCGCAGCAACAGGGGGTGCGTTGGTATAATCCGCAGTCCATTTTCCAGACGGGAATCCGATGTCGATATTGATCTGCGGTTCAATGGCATACGACACCATCATGGTGTTTCACGATCGATTCAAGAATCACATCCTGCCCGACCAGCTGCATATCCTGAACGTCGCGTTTCTGGTGCCCGACATGCGGCGCGAGTTCGGCGGCTGCGCCGGCAATATTGCCTACACGCTGCAGATGCTCGGCGGTGATGCCCGCATCATGGCGACCGTCGGCGACGATTTCGCGTCGTACGACGACCGGCTGCAGCGTCTGGGCATCTCGCAGGATCATGTCCGCACCGTGCCCGGCAGCTTTACCGCGCAGGCGTTCATCACCACCGATCTCGACGATAACCAGATCACGGCGTTTCATCCCGGTGCGATGAACCATGCGCATGAAAATCATGTCGGCGACGCCAAAGGCGTCAAACTCGGCATTGTCGCGCCCGACGGCCGTGAAGGCATGCTGCAGCATGCGCGCGAGTTTCATGAAGCGGGAATACCGTTCATTTTCGACCCCGGACAGGGGCTGCCGATGTTCAATGGAACGGAGCTTGCGGAATTCGTGCGGCTCGCGGACTATGTCACGGTCAACGACTACGAGGCGCAGATGCTGCAGGAGCGCACCGGGCAAAAGCTCGACGCGCTGGCGAAACTTGCCAAGGCGATCGTGGTCACATTGGGGGCGCAGGGCGCCATGGTTTATACGGGCGGTAAACAGATCGCGATTCCAAGCGTTGAACCGGAAGCGGTGCTGGATCCGACCGGCTGCGGCGACGCGTTCCGGGCGGGTCTGCTTTATGGGCTGGCCGCCGGCGCAGACTGGCCGCTGACCGGGCGCCTGGCCTCGCTGATGGGATCGCTGAAAATCGCGCAGCGCGGCGGGCAGAATCACCGGTTCAGCCGGGATGAAGCGGCGGACCGGTTTCAGCAGGCGTTCAACATGAAATTGTGGTGACAAGGAGATTTTCCATGGACAAGCGACTGGGGTATGCGGCGATATTGATGTTTGCGGCAGCGCTCGCGGGCTGCGCGCCGGGACTGGGCGGCGGCAGCTATACGCGCGATGAAGCGCGGCGTGAACAGAACGTGCGCATGGGCATCGTTGAAAGCGTGCGTCAGGTGCAGATTGAAGGTACCCGCAGCGGCGTGGGTCCCGCGGCCGGCGCCGTGGTGGGCGGCATTGCCGGCAGCACGGTGGGTGGCGGTCGCGGCTCTGCCGCTGCCGCGGTTCTGGGCAGCGTCGCCGGCGGTGTTGCCGGGCAGGCAGCCGAGGAACTCGGCACGCGCCGCACCGGCGTGGAGGTTACCGTGAAGCTGAACAGCGGCGGACTGGTGGCCATCGTGCAGGAAGCTGACGAAACCTTCAAGCCGGGAGACCGGGTGCGGATACTGTCCGACGGACGCACGTCGCGCGTGACCCACTGAGCTGCGGCACTGAGCTGCGCCACTGAACAGCGTTTTACGCAGCAACCTTTTTCAGCCCATCCCTGACTGCGACGTAACCGCCCGGCACGGCGCGAGGGTTATTTTCCCGGCTGTCGCGCTGCGCCACTGCTGTGCGCCCCTATAATCGCCGCCATGAGCGGCCGGGGAGCCTTGTCTGGAATACGCAGCGTGCGCATTGCGCGCTTCCTGCTGCATCTGCTGCGCGGCGTGTTTACCGTCGCGCTGGCCTTCCCGTTTTTCTCCGCGCTGCGCCGCCGTGCTGCGATCAAGCGCTGGTCGAAAAACCTGCTGCGCATCCTCGGCGTACGCCTGCACGTGCATGGTGATCCGCCGCGGCGAATTCCCGGGCACGCGGTGATGCTGGTCGCCAATCATGTGTCATGGCTGGACATTGTGGTCATCAATGCAGTGCTGCCGGTGCGGTTTGTCGCCAAATCCGAGGTGCGCGCCTGGCCGGTGATCGGCTGGCTGAGCGCAAAGACCGGCACACTGTTCATCGAGCGGGCGCGGCGCCGGGATACGGCGCGCATCACCGGGCTGGTGTCCGCTGCGCTGCATGACGGCGATATATGTGCGGTTTTCCCCGAAGGCACGACAACGGACGGTTCGCGGGTGCTGCAGTTTCACAGTTCGCTGTTGCAGCCGGCGCTGATTGCCGGCGCGGATGTGCATCCGGTGGCGTTGCGCTTTGAACGCAGCGATGGTGCGCTCTGCACCGAAGCGGCCTACGACGGCGACAAGTCGTTGTGGGACACCTTGCAGTCCATCGCAGCGCAACCGGTCATCCATGCCCACGCCTGGTTTCTCGATGCTGTGCCTGCGGGTGAGGTACACCGGCGCACGCTGGCGCAGGCCGCACACCGGGCTATTGCGGATCGCCTGCAGCCCTGACGTTTTCGCAGCCGCACTGGAACACGCGGCGATCCTCCAGCCGCACCGCAGTCAGCCGGCGGCCCCATACGCATCCGGTATCGAGTCCCAGCACATCCGCGCGCAGCATCAGACCCAGCGCCGCCCAGTGACCGAAAATGACGGGCGTTTCGCGGCTGGCGCGCTCCGGCACATCAAACCATGGCAGATAACCCGCCGGCACGCCTTTGAGTCCGGTCTTGTGCGTGAATTCCATGCGGCCGGCGGATGTACACAGCCGTAATCGCGTCATGGCGTTGATGATGATGCGCAGCCGGTCATGGCCGGCCAGATCGTCGTGCCACTGCGCCGGTTTGTTGCCATACATCCGGTGCAGGAATTCGCCGTGATCGGGGCTTTGCAGCGCGGTTTCGACCTCGCGTGCCAGCGCTTGCGCCTGCGCGATGCTCCATTGCGGCAACAGTCCCGCATGTACCATCGCGTAACCGGCATCGACGTGCATCAGCCGCTGCCGGCGCAGCCAGTCCAGCAACTCGTCGCGGTCCGGTGCGCGGAGCAATGCATCCAGCGTGTCCTCCCGGTGCGGTTTGCGCGCGCCGGCGGCCACCACCAGCAAATGCAGATCGTGATTGCCCAGCACGGTGATGGCCCGCTCGCCGAGTCCCCTGACGAAGCGCAGCACCTCGAGCGAACGCGGACCGCGATTGACCAGATCACCGACGAACCAGAGGCAATCGTGCGCCGGATCGAACGCAACGGTGTCGAGCAGCCGCTGCATCTCGTCATAACAACCCTGGATATCGCCAATCGCGTAGGTCGCCATGTGTGTCAGCCGGCTGTTTCCAATTGGAGGGAATAAAAAAGGCGCAGGGTCGCTGCGCCTTTTTTGTGTTTCAGCAACGCGCTACTTGACGAGTCCCGCCAGGTAGTCAACCGCGGCCTTGATGTCGGCATCCGCCAGCGACGCATTGCCGCCTTTGGGGGGCATGGCGCCTTTGCCCTTGATGACGCTCGCAACCATCGCATCTTTGCCCAACTTCAACCGCGGCGCCCATGCGGCCTTGTCGCCGGTTTTGGGAGCCCCGGCGACACCGGCGCCGTGACATGCGGCACAACTGGCATCGTAAATACTCTTGCCTTTGGCTGAGTCGCCGCCGGCCGGTGCGGCTGAAACGGCTGCTGCGGGCGCTGTGACGGCGACCTGCACTGCAGCCGGGGCAGCAGCTTGCGAGGGATCGACGACGACGGTGCCCGCCGGCTTGATGCGTTTTGCGACCGCCTCTTCGCTGGCCGCGGTTGCCGCCGCCGGTTTTTTGCCGCTGGCGGCAATCTGGGCCAGCGTCACGATGACGATGACCGGGACGATAAACGACAGCACGACCACGATGGCCAGTTGTTTCGGCGTCTTGATCAGGGAAGTGTGTTCCGGGGTGTGGTTTTCGCTCATGCCATGTCCTGATGCCGCGAGAAAGCGCGGATTATATCGGCATTGCCGCGCCCGGTAAAACTGCCGCCCGGAGGGGCATGTTAGAATCTGCGCCGCAACGCGCCCGTAGCTCAGCTGGATAGAGTACTGCCCTCCGAAGGCAGGGGTCGGACGTTCGAATCGTCTCGGGCGCGCCATTTTCGTAACTGCACGCAGCCCGGTTACTCTCCATGCCCCCACCCGTAGCCTGCGATGTCCTGATCGTCGGTGGCGGCCATAACGGCCTGACCTGCGCCTGTTATCTGGCTGCGGCCGGCCTCAAGGTGCGCGTGCTCGAACGCCGTGCCATCGTGGGCGGTGCGGCCGTAACCGAAGAGTTCCATCCCGGTTTTCGCAATTCCACGGCGAGCTACACGGTCAGCCTGCTTAATCCGCAGGTCATCCGCGATTTGCGCCTGCACGAGCGCGGCCTGCGCATAGTCGAGCGGCCCATCTCGAATTTCCTGCCGCTGTCCGACGAGACGTATCTCAAGGTGGGCGGTTCACTGGCGGCGACGCAGGCCGAAGTCGCGCGGTTTTCTGCCGCCGATGCCACCCGGCTGCCCGGGTATTACGCGATGCTCGAGCGCGTGGCCGATGTGTTGCGCGAGTTGTCGCTGGAAACGCCGCCGAACGTCGGTGGCGGCGTCGGTGACTTTTTTGCGGCGGTCAAAACCGCGCGCCGCTTCAAAAAACTCGACATGGCGGCGCGCCGCGATGTGCTGGATCTGTTCACCAAAAGCGCCGGCGATCTGCTCGATGCCTGGTTCGAGTCGGCGCCGATCAAGGCCGCTTTCGGTTTCGACGCCATTGTCGGCAATTTTGCCAGCCCGTATGCGCCGGGTACGGCCTACGTGCTGCTGCACCACGTGTTCGGCGAGGTCAACGGCAAGCGCGGGGTCTGGGGCCACGCCGTCGGCGGCATGGGGGCCATTACGCAGGCCATGGCTGCCGAGGCGCGCGCGCGCGGCGTGCATATCGACACCGGCGTCGAGGTGGTCAATGTCTGCATTGATGCCCGCGGCGCGCAGGGCGTGCAGTTGAAGGACGGGCGGGTGATTGAGGCGCGTTGCGTGGCGGCCAACGTCAATCCCAGGCTGCTGTACCTGAATCTGATCGACGCGCCCGTGCTGGATTCCGAATTCCTGCGCCGCATCCGCGGCTGGAAATGCGCCTCGGCGACTTTTCGCATGAATGTGGCCTTGCGTGAACTGCCGGATTTCAAATGCCTGCCGGGAACCGCGGCGGCGCAACATCATCAATCAGGCATCATCATGGCGCCGTCGCTGGCCTACATGGAGCAGGCCTATTTCGATGCGCGCACCTACGGCTGTTCGCGCGCACCGGTGGTCGAGATGCTGATTCCATCGACTGTCGATGATTCGCTGGCTCCGCCGGGGCGGCATGTGGCGAGCCTGTTCTGCCAGCATTTCAGCCCGGAATTGCCGAATAACCTGTCCTGGGACGATATTCGGGAAGAAGCCGCGGATCACGTGATTGATACCGTGACGCGGCATGCCCCCAATTTCAAGGACGCGGTGATTGCCCGGAAAATCCTGTCACCGCTGGATCTCGAGCGCGAGTTCGGACTGACCGGCGGCGATATTTTCCACGGTGCGCTGACGCTGGATCAGTTGTGGACGGCACGGCCGGTGCTGGGTTATGCCGATTACCGCACGCCGGTAAACCGGCTGTATCTGTGCGGCGCCGGCGCCCATCCCGGCGGCGGCGTGACCGGATTGCCGGGCCGCAACGCCGCGCGCGAGATCATTCGCGATTTCAAGCGCGGCAGAATGAAGGAGAAGGACGCGTGAGCGTAAGGCTGTTGCCCGCGCTGCTGCTGCTGGCGGTTTGCCTCGCGGGTTGCGGCGGCAAGACGCCGCGCCTGGACAAGCTGGGTGCCGCCGACGTCATCGTGGCGTTCGGCGACAGCCTGACTTATGGCACCGGGGCAAAGGTCGAGGAAAGTTATCCTGCTGTTCTGGAACAGATGACCGGCCGCACCGTGGTGCGCGTCGGCGTGCCCGGAGAAGTGACCGCAGGCGGCCTGAGCCGGTTGCCCGGCGTGCTCGATGAACACCGGCCGCGGCTGGTGATCGTCTGCCTCGGCGGCAATGACATGCTGCGCAAGAACCCGCCCGAGAACATTGAAGCCAACCTGCGCGAAATCCTGAAAATCATCAAGGCGCGCGGCGCGGATGCCGTGCTGGTCGGCGTGCCGGCGCCGGGACTGATTACCAGCGCGCCCAAGTTTTACGAAAAACTGGCGCAGGAATTTCGCATTCCGTACGAAGGCGGGATTGTCACCAGCGTGCTCTACCGGCCGGAACTCAAGTCCGATTCCATTCATCCCAATGCCGCGGGCTATCGCAAAATGGCCGAGGCGATTGCCGGGCTGCTGCGCGATGCCGGCGCGCTCTGAGGTGCGGGCGCAATGAACCAGGCGGCCCGGCGGTTAACTGCCATCATGTGTCTGGCCGAAATCCTGTCGATGACCGGTTTCGCCGCGTACACCACGCTGCTGCCGCAGTTGCAGCGCGAATGGAATTTGTCCAACTCCGAAGCCGGCGCCATCAGCGGCTTCATGTTTGCGGGTTACATGGTTTCGGTGCCGGTGCTGACCAGTCTCACCGACCGCATCGATTCACGCCGCATTTACCTGATGGCCTGCATCATCGGCAGCATCGGTGCCGCCATGTTTGCGCTGTTCGGGCAGGGGTTCTGGAGCGCGGCGCTTGCGCAATTCCTGATCGGCGCGGCGCTGGGCGGCACCTATATGCCCGGCCTGAAGGCGCTGACCGACCATCTCGAAGGCAACGCGCAATCGCGCGCCACTGCGTTTTATACCGCGAGCTTCGGTCTCGGCTCGACGGTGTCCATCCTGGTCGCCGGCAAGCTTGCCGCAGGCCATGACTGGCACTGGGCGTTCTGGTTCGGCGCCATCGGGCCGCTGCTCGCCGGCATCATCGTCACGCTGGCGATCCCGCTGGGACGGGTGCGCGCGCGCGAACATCACACCACGGCACTGCTCGATTTCCGGCCGGTATTGCGCAACCGCCGGACGCTGCCCTACGTCATCGGCTACGCCGCGCATAACTATGAGCTGTTCGGCCAGCGCACCTGGATGGTGGCGTTCCTGGTGTTCTGCGCCAGCCTGCAGCCGGAGCATGCGCCGATGCTGATCAGCGCGGCCACGCTGGCCGCGATCATCAATGTGCTGGGCCCGGTGTTCAGCATCACCGGCAATGAAATGGCGATCCGCTTCGGCCGCCAGCGCATTATTTTCCTGTTCATGACGCTGTCCGGCGCCATTGCCTGCGTGATCGGCTATACCGCGGCGTGGCCCTGGTATGTCGTGGTGGCATTGATGATGGTGCATTACGGGGCCATGCTCGGCGATTCGGCCGCGCTGACCTCGGGCGCGGTCGCCAGCACGCCGCCGGAAATGCGCGGATCGATGATGGCGGCATATTCCTTCATCGGCTTCAGCACCGCATTCCTTGCGCCGCTGGTGTTCGGCATGACGCTCGACCTTGCCGGCGGCAATCAGAGCATTACGGCGTGGGGCCTGGCTTTCGCCAGCATCGGCATCTTCGGCGTGCTGGCGCCGCTGGCGCGCTGGCTGCATTATCGCGCGGGGCATGCGCAGTGATCACACGGGGTTGCGGTATGCTTCAGCCGGACTGTTCGAACAGGGGGCGCAATCGTGCTTGCAGCTGAGGGACTGACTTCGGTACGCGGAGGCCGCCGTCTTTTTTCCGGTCTCTCGTTCACGGTGGAGCCGGGGGAGCTGCTGCAGGTCGCCGGCGCCAACGGGACCGGCAAGACCAGCCTGCTGCGCATCCTGTGCGGATTGCTTTCCCCTGCGGAAGGAACGGTATTCTGGCGCGGCGTGGCGATCCACCGCCAGCACGAAACCTATTGCCAGGGCTTGCGTTATATCGGGCATCTCGCCGGCATCAAGGATGAGTTCACGGCCGAGGAGAATCTGCAATTTGCGGCGACACTGTCAGGCATTACGGTGACGCGCGCCGCCGTCCACGCCGCACTGGCGATGCTGGGACTGGGGGCATTCGCGCGTACGCCGGTACGCATGCTGTCGCAGGGGCAGCGCCGGCGCGTGGCGCTGGCCCGGCTGGCGTTGCCCGACGAGGCCGCGTTGTGGGTGCTCGACGAGCCGCTGGTGGCGCTGGATGCGGCCGCCACGGATCAGGTGCTTGCGCTGATCGGGCGGCACCTCGGTGCGGGGGCGACGGTGGTGATGACCAGCCATCAGCCGTTTACCGTGTCTGCCGCCGTGCAGTTGATCACCATCGTGGAGTAGGCCCGCATGCAAGTATGGCTGAGGATGGTTCAGCGCGATTTGCGCATCGGTTGGCGACGCCGTTCGGATCTGCTGTCGACGCTGTTTTTTTTCGTGATCGTCGTCAGTCTGTTTCCACTCGGCGTCGGACCGGAAGCCGAGACCCTGCGCATGCTGGCCAGCGGCGTACTGTGGGTCGCAGCGCTGCTCGCGACATTGTTGTCGCTCAGCCGCCTGTTTGCCGCCGACCACCTCGACGGCACGCTGGAACAAATGCTGATCACCGCAGAACCGTTATGGCTGCTGGTCACTGCCAAGGTCACGGCGCACTGGCTGAGCTCGGGGCTGCCGCTGGTGCTGCTGGCGCCATTGCTCGCGCTGCAGTTCGGGCTTGCTGCGGACGAGATCGGGGTGCTGACGGCGGCGCTGTTTCTCGGCACGCCGGTGCTGAGCCTCGTTGGCGCGATCGGTGCGGCGCTGACTGTGGGACTGCGCGCCGGTAACGTGCTGCTCGGGCTGCTGGTGCTGCCGCTATATATCCCCGCGTTGATTTTTGGCGCCGCAGCCAGCGGGGCTCACGCGGCAGGATTGACCGTCGTTCCCCATTTTTCGATCCTGGGGGCATTGTTGCTGGCGAGTGCCGCGCTGGCCCCCTGGGTTGCGGCGGTGGCATTGCGTATCTCATTGGAATAAAAGGATAATTTGGCTTGCCCTGATCCCGGCGGCGATGCTACAGTCAATGCCTTAATAAGGCGCCGCGTCCGGGGTCGCGAACGCTTCCGCTTGATATGCATCAAATCAAGCCGGCAGCACAGCAGTCCATACTTAGACAATTCAGAGCCCAGCCTTGTCAGCAATCAACTGGTTCAAATATTCGTCGCCGCACAGCTTTTATCCGCTGGCCGGGCGGCTGTTCCCGTGGTTTTTTGCGGCGGCGCTGCTGCTTGGCGTCGTCGGACTCTACGTCGCATTTTTTGTCGCGCCGACGGATTTCCAGCAGGGCGAGTCGTACCGGATCATTTTTGTGCATGTGCCGGCGGCGTGGATGTCGATGTTCATCTATCTGGTGATGGCGGGGTGGGCCGGAGCGGGGCTGGTGTTCAACACCCGGTTATCGGGCATGATGGCGCGCGCACTGGCGCCCACCGGCGCCATGTTCACATTTCTCGCGCTCTGGACCGGCGCCTTGTGGGGCAAGCCGACCTGGGGCACGTGGTGGGTGTGGGATGCCCGGCTGACCTCGGAACTGATATTGCTTTTTCTCTACATCGGATTCATGTCGCTGGTGGCCGCGATCGAGGATGACCGTCGCGCCGACCGTGCCGGTGCCGTGCTCGCGCTGGTCGGCGTGGTGAACATTCCGATCATCTATTTTTCCGTGGTCTGGTGGAACACGCTGCACCAGGGCGCTTCGGTCAGCCTGAAGAGCGCGCCCAAGATGGCCAGCACCATGCTGCTGGGCATGCTGTTGATGGCCCTGGCATTCTGGATGTACAGCATCGCGGTGGCGCTGCTGCGGGTGCGCTGCATTATCCGCGAGCGTGAACCACGTGCAGCTTTGAAGGACTAACGGCATGCAATGGGGAAGTTGGTCCGAGTTCTGGGCGATGGGCGGCTACGCGTTCTACGTGTGGGGCTCGTTCGGTGTGACGTTTGTTTTCATGCTGGCGGAAGTCCTGATCCTGCGTGCGCGCGACCGCGCTTCGCGCAATCCCGCCGGCCATGAAGCATGAGGATGGGTATCAATGAAACCGCGACATAAACGATTTGTGGCCATAGCCGCAGCGCTGGCTGCGCTGGGCGGCGCGACGGCACTGGTGCTGAATGCTTTTCAGAGCAACCTGGTGTTTTTCTTCAGTCCGTCCCAGATTGCGAGCAAGGAAGCGCCGGTCGGCAAGAGTTTCCGGCTGGGCGGACTGGTGCAGACCGGCACCGTGGCGCGCGAGCCGGATGGGGTAACGGTGCGTTTCGTGGTGACCGACACCGCGCACTACACCCCGGTCGTTTATCGCGGCATCCTGCCCGACCTGTTCCGTGAAGGCAAAGGCGTGGTCGCGCAGGGGCGGCTCGATGCCGGCGGTGTATTTCGTGCCGAGCAGGTGCTGGCCAAGCACGACGAAAATTACATGCCGCCGGAAGCCGCGGCCGCTCTCGAAAAAGCCCACGGCGGGAAAAAGCCATGATTCCGGAAATCGGGCATTTCGCACTCATCATCGCATTTTGCATCGCACTGGCAGCTGGTCCGCTGTCGATTATCGGCGCCGCAACCGGGCGTCGCAACTGGGTCAATTTCGCGCGGCCTGCCGCGCAGGGCCAGTGCCTGTTCGTGATCATTGCGTTTGCCGCGCTGGTGACGTCGTTTGTCAACAATGACTTCTCGGTGGCCAATGTGGCCAGTCATTCCAATACCGCGCTGCCTCTGGAATACCGCGTGGCTGCGTCCTGGGGCAGCCATGAGGGTTCGTTGTTGTTATGGGTACTGATGCTGTCGTTGTGGATGGTGGCGGTGAGCTGGTTCAGCAAGCACCTGCCGGACGACATGGTGGCGCGGGTGTTGGGTGTGATGTCGCTGGTGAGTATCGGGTTTCTCGCGTTCATGCTGTTCACGTCGAATCCGTTCGAGAGGCTGCTGCCCGCGGTCGCGGAGGGCCGCGATCTCAATCCGTTGCTGCAGGATCCGGGCATGGTGCTGCATCCGCCGATGCTCTACATGGGGTATGTGGGATTTTCCGTGGCGTTTGCGTTTGCCATTGCCGCATTGCTCAGCGGCCGGCTCGATGCCGCCTGGGCGCGCTGGTCGCGACCGTGGACCACGATTGCATGGGTGTTTCTGACGCTGGGCATCGCGCTCGGCAGCTGGTGGGCGTATTACGAGCTGGGCTGGGGAGGGTGGTGGTTCTGGGATCCTGTGGAGAACGCCTCATTCATGCCGTGGCTGATCGGAACCGCGCTGATGCACTCACTGGTAGTTACCGAAAAGCGCGGCACCTTCCGCGTCTGGACAGTGCTGCTTGCCATCGCCGCGTTCTCGATGTCGCTGCTCGGGACGTTTCTCGTGCGTTCGGGCGTGCTGACTTCCGTGCATGCTTTCGCCACCGACCCGAAGCGGGGCGTTTTTATCCTGGCTTTTCTGGTATTGGTGGTGGGCAGCTCGTTGCTGCTGTTTGCATGGCGTGCGCCGCGGGTGCACAGCGGCGGCAGTTTCGCGCTGGCATCGCGTGAATCGCTGTTGCTGACAAACAACGTACTGTTGCTGGCGGCGGCGGCTTCGGTGATGCTGGGTACCCTCTACCCGCTGTTTCTTGACGCGCTGGGCCTGGGCAAGATTTCCGTCGGTCCCCCGTATTTCGAATCCGTGTTCGTGCCGTTGATGACGCCGGCAATTTTCCTGATGGGCATCGCGCCGCTCGCGCGCTGGAAGCAGACTGATCTGCCGGATCTGCTGCATCGCCTGCGCTGGGCGTTTGCCGTCAGTCTGGTGACTGCGCTGCTGCTGCCCCTGACCCTGGGATCGTGGAAGCCGCTGGTCGCATTCGGCCTGCTGCTTGCGATATGGATTATGGTGACTGCATTCATCAATCTGCGCGCGCGCCTGGCGGCTGGAACGTCCGGCACATGGCTGTCGCGAATGCGCCTGCAGCCCGCGGGCTACTACGGCATGCTGCTTGCACATTGCGGCGTGGCCGTCTTCATCATCGGCGTGACGCTGGTCCGTGGCTACGAAACCGAGACCGATGTGCGCATGACGGTCGGTGAGAGCGTGGCGGTTGCCGGCTATCGCATACGCTTTGACGGCATCAGCGAAGTGAAGGGGCCCAATTACATTGCGGCCCGCGGCACGATGACCGTGTTGCGCGACGGCCGCGAGGTGCGGACGATGCACCCGGAAAAGCGCCTCTATATGGCGCAGAACATGCCGATGACCGAAGCGGCGATTGATACCGGATTCACCCGCGATCTGTATGTGTCCCTCGGCGAAGCGGTCGGTGACAATGCATGGACCGTCCGCGCCTATTACAAGCCGTTTGTGGACTGGATCTGGGGTGGTTGCCTGCTGATGGCCCTGGGCGGGTTGCTGGCGGTCATGGACCGTCGGTATCGCGTACGCGCGACCGAGAACGTCGTTGCCGCGCGGGCGACGGCCTGACCTGCGGATACTCTTAGAGCGCCTAAAAAATGAACTTTGTGCATAGCAAAAACATCCCTCACCCTCGATCCCTCTCCCGGAGGGAGAGGGATGAAAAGCCCTTCTCCCTCCGGGAGAAGGGTTGGGATGAGGGAAGATTTGCATTTTGTTAGGCGCTCTTATGGCCCGTTACCTGATTCCATTAGGCATTTTTCTGGCGATCGTGGTTTTTCTCGGTGTGGGCCTCGGCCTCAATCCGCGGGAAGTGCCGTCACCGCTGATCAACCGCCAGGCCCCCTTGTTCGATCTGCCGCAATTGCACGCCACCGAACAGCGCATCATCAGCCCCGCCGACATGCGCGGCAAGGTCTGGCTGCTGAACGTATGGGCTTCGTGGTGTGTTTCGTGCCGCGCCGAGCATCCGGTGCTGAACAATCTGGCGAAAATGAATGTAGTGCCGATCTACGGCCTGAATTACAAAGACAAACGCGAAGATGCGCTGCGCTGGTTGAAAGATTGGGGCGATCCGTACGTGCTGTCGATCATCGATGCCGAGGGCCGCACCGGCATCGACTACGGGGTGTACGGCGTTCCGGAGACGTATGTGATCGACAAGGCCGGCATCATTCGCTACAAGCAGATCGGGCCGCTGACGCCCGAAATCGTGCGCGACAAAATCCTGCCACTGGTGCGCAAACTCAATGCATAAATTGATACTGATGCTGGTTCTGTGGTGCGTGGCGGCGCCGGGCGTATTTGCGGCAGATGCGCGCCCCACCAGCGATGACCCCGCGCTGGAACAGCGGGTGCAGCGCCTGGCCAACGAATTGCGCTGCCTGGTGTGCCAGAACCAGACCATCGCCGACTCGAACGCCGAACTGGCGGTGGATTTGCGCAAGCAGGTGCGCGAGCAGTTGAAGCAGGGCAAATCCGAAAAAGAGATTCTTGACTATATGGTCAACCGTTACGGCGACTTTGTACTGTACCGCCCGCCCGTCAAGGCGCAGACCCTGGTGTTGTGGCTGGGCCCGTTTGTGTTGATGGCCGGCGGGCTTTTTGTGCTGCTGCGGTTTTTGCGCCGCCGCAAACAAACTGAAGCTGCTGCCGCTCCGGATAAACTCGACGCAGCCGCGCGGATGCTGCGCGGCGACAAAGGGCAGTCATGACCGCATTCTGGATCGTTGCCGCATTGCTGGTTGCAGTCGCCCTGCTGTTTGTGGTGCCGCCGCTGTTGCGGAAACCGCGGAACGCGGCCGGCGATGGTGCTCAGGGTAACGTTGGACTGTACCGTGATCAGTTGGCGGATCTCGACCGCGATCTGCAATCCGGCACGCTGGCTGCCGAGCAATATGAGCAGGCACGTCAGGATCTGGAGCGACGTCTGGCTGAAGAACTGGAGCATGCTGCGGAGCCGGTTGCGCGTCGCGGGCAT
This sequence comes from uncultured Bordetella sp., assembly GCA_964486865.1. Lineage (GTDB taxonomy): Bacteria > Pseudomonadota > Gammaproteobacteria > Burkholderiales > SG8-41. The sequence continues at coordinate 18,275 of CAZAOZ010000002.1, read as the reverse complement.
GCCGGTGTCGCCGGCGCCGTTATTGCGGGAATACCGGTATTAGCCATTGCGCTGTACTGGGTGCTGGGCAATCCGCAGGCGCTGGATCCGGCCGCGGTCAAGGCCTCCGGCGCCGGCCATGCGGTGACCGCTGAACAGATCGAGGGCATGGTCGAGAAACTGGCGCAGCGCCTGCAGGCTGAACCGGGGGACGCCACCGGCTGGGGCATGCTGGGGCGGTCGTATGCCGCGCTGAGCCGGTTTCCGGAAGCCAGCGCCGCGTTTGCCCAGGCCGTGAAGCTGCTTCCCGGCGACGCGCAACTGCTGGCGGATTACGCGGACACGCTGGCCATGGCGCAAGGCCGCAAGCTGGCCGGCGAGCCGCGCCGTCTTATTGCCCGCGCCCTGGCGGCGGATCCGAATCATGTCAAGGCGCTGGCGCTGGCGGGTTCCGCGGCATTCGATGCCGGGGAATACGTTGAGGCCGTACGCTATTGGGAGCGCCTGGCGCAAGTATTGCCTCCGGACAGCGAGATGGCGTCGTCGGTTGCTGCCAGCATTGCCGAGGCGCGCGGCTTGGCCGGCGGAGCGACCGCCAGGTCCGGCAAGGCCACCGAAAAACCTGTCCCGCAAAAAGGCGGCACGGAGATTTCAATACGCGGCACTGTGCGCTTGAGTGCCGCGCTGGCCGCAAAAGCGGCGCCCGACGATGTCGTGTTCGTATTTGCCCGCGCCCTCGAAGGGCCGCGCACGCCGCTCGCCGTGCGCCGCTACCGCGTCAGGGATTTGCCGGCGGCATTTGTGCTGGACGAATCCGCCGCGATGGCGCCGAACCTGACGCTGGCGCAATTCAAAACGGTGGTCGTCGGTGCGCGCGTGGCGAAATCCGGCGGCCCGGCGGCGCAACCCGGCGATCTGGAGGGCCTGCGTCAGCCGGTGCAGGTGGGGGCGCGCGGCGTCGAAGTGGTGATCGATACCGTGGTGAAGTAGCGGGAGGCGGTTGTTGCGGGGCCGGGTGGCGCGGATGTAATTGACGCCACTACATTTCGTATATACAATTAGCCGATGGAGTTTACTTGGTCGGCGACGAAACGAACGTCGAATCTTAAAGCGCATGGGCTTGATTTCATTGATGCCCCTCGCGTGTTTGAAGGAGTGACGTTTACCTTCGAAGACGACCGATTCTCCTACGGCGAGCAGCGCTTCGTCACACTTGGACTGCTTGCCGGTGTTCCTGTGTCAATCGTGCATACGGAGACCGCCCATGAAATCCGCATCATCTCGTTCCGCAAGGCAACCCACCGTGAAACAAACATCTACTTCACCAAAATCCAAAACTGACCGGATGCGTCTCAGGGCCGCGGGCAAATTCGCGACCCCGACCCCCGATCACCCGGAAGCTGATATCAACCATATTGTGCGAGGCGTCGTTCGTCGCGGCCTCAAGCCGTTGCCGTCGAAGGCTTCCATTTCGCTTCGAGTTGATCAGGACGTTTTGGAATGGTTCAAGGCCCAGGGCCCCGGCTACCAAACGCGGATTAATACTGTATTACGTGCATTTCGCGACGCATCGGTCTGACTCTGCCCGAATACCAAAGTTAACGTGCCAAAGGTGCCGGAGTGGATTTTTTGAATCATGACGGAGGAAACGCGGATGCGAAGAGAAGAAATCTACTCCGGTACCTTTGATCTCAAACTAGTTAGACCTCGCCATGGGTAAGGCCCGCTCTGCTATTCGACGCCCGGTACCGAAAAGCATGCAGATTCAGATGGCACGTCTGTTTGGCGACGCGTCGAACGACGCAAAGGCCACATCACGTAGCGCCGCCGAGTGGAAGCGGGTTCTTCGACGTGTTCTCACGGAACTTGATCGTTATCTGGACGAAAACGTCACAACCGATGAGATGCACAGGTTCATGCTCGAGACGGGGCTATGGGCTGCTGGGGAATCTCTTAAGGAAGACGACTTTTGGCCGGGGTACGTCGAAGGCCTTACTCGGTTTGCATTAACGTTACTCGGTGACTACCCAGATCATCGAAAACAGAGAATCCACGGCAAGCGCAAGGCACATTACAGCCTGCAGCGTTTTCGCAGCATCGTTTACGCGCAGACCCACGAGCAGAAAGTAAACACGCTTTTCGGAACATCTCGTTTCGGAGTGCCCAAGCTTTCTACAAAACCCCTCGAACTCTGGCGCGAGTATCGTGCCCAGGCGCGTTCGCCCTCTTACCGGCAATTTCTCCAGTGGTTTCGAAAGAATTATCCGGAAGACTATGCGGCGGTGTTATGACGAGGTCTAACTTTAGTTGCAGCGGACGCGATATCGGCGGCATTGCCGCCGATGCGCGTCGCCGAACATGACGCTACCTCGGCCCCGTATAAAACTTCGGCCAGCGTTCCAGCACGGCCGGCGCATCGTCCTTGTAGATGTGGCAGGAATTGATCTGGTACGGTTTTGCGGTGACCGGTTTGCCGGCCTTGTGCGCCTCGCGTGCGCGGCCGGTGGCCTGGAATGCGGTGGTGCCCAGCGGGCCCAGCAGTTCCACTAGGTGCGTGCAGCCCTGCACGCCGCCGACACGCTCGGCAATGGCCTTGCGCCAGCCGGGGCCGATGGTGATGCCGATCAGTTTTTTTAAATTGACGGCAATGTTGCCGCACAGTTCATAAGGGCCGTCGTCAGTGACCGCTTCGGCATCGTGTATTTTCAGGTCCAGATCAATGGTCAGCCGCAGCCACATGTTGTGCACCGGTTGCCCGGGCTGTCGTTCGCGGCCGCCATCGCGCCGCGAATGGACGTAGGTCTTGGTATCGACCAGATGACCTTCGATGTCCCATAACCCGTCGGCGCGCTCGTAGCCTTTGCATTCGATGGCACGGGTGTGTTTCAGCGTACGGGGGGCGGGGGGTGATAACGGCATGACGCGGGCTCCGGTAATTCAGGGCGTGGCGGGAGTGGTGAAATGGGTCGTGCGGCGGGTTTCGAGCTGCGCCAGCACGGCGTATTTTTCGTTTGCGTGGTAGCGGTGCCATGCGCTGATTTCAGCAAGCGTACGCCAGCAGCCGAGGCAGTAGCCGTGGCCCTGGTCGATCACGCAGGTGTACACGCAGGGCGACGCCACATCGGGCTGCAACTCGGCCGGCACGGTCACGCAGTCTTTGCGCGGATCGCGCGCGCGGCGCGCGACAGCGTCGTCCGGCCCAGCACTCCGCAGATGTAATCGCCGGCGGCGATCAGCCTGTTCATGTCGATGCCGGTTGCTATGCCCAGGCCGTCGAGCAGATACAGCACGTCCTCGGTCGCGACATTGCCGGTGGCGCCTTTGGCATAGGGGCAGCCGCCGAGGCCGGACACCGAACTGTCGAAAGTCGCGATGCCGCATTCGAGCGCCGCATAGACGTTGGTCACCGCCTGGCCGTAAGTGTCGTGGAAATGCCCGGCAAGGCGATGGACGGGGATGTGACGGGCGACGGCCTCGATGACCGCGCGGGTTTTGCCAGCGGTGCCGGTGCCGATGGTGTCGCAGACGGTGATTTCATAACAACCCATCGCATCCAGCGCGCGCGCCACATGCACCACGGCGGCAGGCGAGACTTCGCCTTCGTACGGGCAGCCCAGGCACACCGAAATGTCGCCGCGCACGCGGATGCCTTTGGCGATGGCGGCTTGCGCGACTTGTTCAAAGCGCGCCAGGCCTTCGTCGATGCTGCAATTGGTATTGCGTCTGGAGAAACTTTCGGTGGCCGCGCCGAAGACGACGACTTCCTCGGCGCCGGCGGCGATGGCCGCGTCCAGCCCTTTCAGGTTCGGCACCAGCACCGGATAGGTCACGCCCGGTTTGCGCCGGATGCCCGCCATGACTTCGGCGTTGTCGGCCATCTGCGGCACCCATTTGGGCGATACAAACGCGGTGGCTTCGATGATGGATACGCCGGCATCCTGCAGGCGGTGGATCAGTTCTATTTTTACAGCGGTCGCCACCGGCTGCGCTTCATTTTGCAGGCCATCGCGCGGACCGACTTCAACGATGCGTACTTTTTTGGGGAGCGGCATGGCGGAAACCTTTCATGACTTGCCGGCGGATGCCGCCGCAAAGCCACGCGGCGGATCCACGCGCGCAGCAATCAGCGCTTTTTCTTGCCCTTCACGGCGCGTGCTGTCTTGGGCGGCTCGGTCCAGCGCGGTTTGCGTTTTTCGAGAAACGCCGACAACCCTTCCTGCGCCTCCGGCGTGGCGCGGATTTCGGCGATGCGCCGTGCCGTGGTTTCGATGATGTCGGGGCCGATCGGGCTGTGCGCGCTGATCGGGATCAGTTGCTTGATGGCGCGCACGGCATGGGGGCCGCTGGTGTAGAGCTCGCCGAGCATGCCGCCGACGCGTGCTGCCAGTTCCCCTTCCTCGACGATGTCGTGCAACAGGCCGATGCGCCAGGCTTCGGCGGAATCAAATTCCTCGCCGGAGAGCATGTAGCGGCGGGCGTGCCGCTGGCCGATGGCGCCGATGACATAAGGGCTGATCATCGCGGGAATCACGCCGATTTTGACTTCGGACAGGCGGAATGTCGCGGTGCGCGTCGCGATGGCGATGTCGCAGGCGGCGACGATGCCGCAGCCGCCGCCGCGGACCGCGCCATGCACGGCAGCAATCGTCGGTTTGTTCAGCGTATGCAGCGCGTGAAACATGCGCGCCGACGCGCCGGCAACCTTGTGGTTTTGCGCCTTGGTGAATTGCGCGCTCTTGCGCATGTGCACGATGTCGGCGCCGGCGCAGAAACTCGGCCCCGCGCCGGCGATGACGACAGCGCGCACGGTGTCGTCCCGGCTGATGTCTTCGAACACGGCAGTCAACGCCTGCACCATGTCCGGGTCGAATGCGTTGTGTACTTCAGGACGGTTGAGCATCAGCGTGACATTGCCGTATTCGTCAACAGTTTTCAGCACGCGCGTGCCGGTTTTCTTGCTCATGGGTTTTCTTTCAGGGGTTGCCGGAAATCAGTGCCTGCAGTATCCGGATTCAGGCCCGCATTGTAGCCGCGGGAGCGGGCGGGTGCATGGCTCCCCTGCGCGGGTGATGCCGGTTTACCAGGGCCCCTGCGCCAACCATTTTTCGACCTGATCCAGACGGTCGGATCCCCAGAACGGTTCGCCATCGACCACGATATAAGGCGAGCCGAAAATGCCGCGTTCGACCGCGGCATCGACTTCCGCTTTCAGGCGTTCCTTGACAGCGGGGTCGTTGAGCGCCTGCACCACCGCGTTCTTGTCGTGCCCGAGTTTGGCCGCAACGTTGACCGTGACTTCCGGGTTTGAAATATCGCGATCCTCTGCGAAATACGCCCGGTACAAGGCCTGCGCCAGAATCCGCGCCGCCGCCGGATCGCGATCATGCAGCCAGTAATAGGCGCGACATGGCGCGGTGGTGGCGATCGGGAATTTTGCGGGCATCTTGAACGGAACGCCAAACCAGCGCGCCGAACGCGTCAGGTCATGCAGGGCGTAGCTGCCTTTCAGCGGAATGGTGGTCAGCGGCTGTTGCCCGGTCACCTTGAATATCGCGCCGAGCAGGATCGGCCGCCAGACGGTCGTGCGGCCGTGTCTGGCGGCAAGGGCGTCAATTTTGGCGGCTGCAAAGTAGCCGTAGGGCGAGGAAAAGTCGAAGTAAAACTCAATGGGCTGCGGCATTTGATCCTCCTGTAATCAACGTGGCACCAGTGCTGCCGGAGGCAGGGTTCCCTGTGGGGAAGGCAGGCTTTCCCGTGGGGATGCGCAGACGGTAGACCGTTGAATAAATGGACATTTTATATTCCGTTGACGTTAACGTAATAGATATTGCGCTGCTACAACGCTTTTGATTTTCCCTGCTCGGTTTCCGCCAGCAGGCGTTGGCATTGGGTGGCGAAAAAGTTGATCTCATCCAGCATCACCTCGACGTCTTCACGCTGCTGGGCCAATTGTGCGCGTCGCCGCTCCAGCTTGATTGCAAACTCTTCCAGTTTCCGGCGTTCGCCGCTGGCCAGATCATAGAGCTCGAACAACTCGCGTATGTCGCTGAGGGAGAAGCCGAGACGCTTGCCCCGCAATGCCAGTTTGAGACGGACACGATCGCGAGGGCTGTAGATGCGGTTGATGCCGTCGCGCGACGGCGTGATCAGGCCCTGGTCTTCGTAATGACGCAGCGTGCGCGTGGTCACGCCAAACTCCTGGGCCAAGTCACTGATCGTATAGAATTTGCTCATTGTGCCACGCAACAAAGTCGAGTAAAATTTCCAGACAACAATATCATTGCTTTTACGTAAACGTCAAACAATTAAATAACATGACTGCTACCCCGCAACCGCAGACCGCGGCACCCCGCGCCGTAGATCCCGCAGAAATGATGCGGCTCTACGCCGGGATTGCCGAAAAAAGCACCGCGTTGCTTGCCAATTACATGGCGCGCGGCGCCAGCGGGGGATTGCCGGCAGCCAGCGACGAGCTCGGTATCGCCAAGGCGTTTTTCGAGGCCTGGAGCCGCGTTTTCACCGACCCGGTCCGCGCAGCAGAAATGCAGATCAAGCTGTGGCAGGACTATACGGCGCTGTGGCAGAACGCCATGCTGAAAATGCTGGGGCAGCAGTCCGTGGCGGTCGCCCAGCCGCACAAAACGGATCGCCGTTTCAAACACGAGGACTGGGAAAACAATTTTCTCTACGACTATGTCAAACAGTCGTACCTCATTGCCGCACGCCATCTGCACCAGTCGCTGGGCCAGGTCGAAGGCCTGGATGAAAAAACCTCAAAGAAGGTTGATTTCTACACGCGTCAGTACATCGACGCGCTGTCGCCGTCGAATTTTCTGCTGACCAATCCCGAAGCCCTGCGGGCAACGGTGGATTCGGGCGGGCAGAATCTGCTGAAAGGCCTGAACAACCTGCTGGAAGACCTGTCGCGCGGCAACGGCGAGCAACTGCGCGTGCGCATGACCGACGCCTCGGCTTTCAAGCTCGGCGAAAACATTGCCATGACCCGCGGCAAGGTGGTGTTCCAGAACGCCATCATGCAGCTGATCCAGTACGCACCGCTGACCAAAAAAGTGCATGCGACGCCGCTGCTGATCATTCCGCCCTGGATCAACAAGTTCTACATCCTCGACCTGCGCGAGCACAATTCCTTTGTGCGCTGGGCCGTGGCGCAGGGCCATACCGTGTTCGTCGTCTCGTGGGTCAATCCGGACGAAACACTTGCACACAAGCGATTCGATGATTACCTGACCGAAGGGTCGCTGGCCGCCCTCGACGCCGTTACCGCAATTACCGGTGCGCCCAAGGCCAACGTGATCGGCTATTGCCTGGGCGGCACCCTGCTGGCGGCCACGCTGGCATGGCTCGCGGCACGCAGGCAGGACCGCGTCGCCAGCGCGACGTTTTTTGTCTCCATGATCGATTTCGAGCGGCCGGGTGAACTCGAGGTATTCATCGACGAGCAGCAGGTCAGTGCGCTGGAAAAGAAAATGCAGAAGCGCGGCTATCTGGAAGGCAGCGAGATGGCCGCCACCTTCAACATGCTGCGCGCCAACGACCTGATCTGGTCGTTCGTGGTCAGCAATTATCTGCTGGGCAAGGATCCCTTTCCGTTCGATCTGTTGCACTGGAATGGTGATTCCACCCGCATGCCGGCGGCGATGCACGGTTTTTACCTGCGCAACATGTATCTGAAAAATCTGCTGCGCGAACCCGGCGGCATTACGCTGGCGGATACGCCGATCGACGTCACCCGCGTGAAAACCCCCGCCTATTTCATCTCCACGGTAGAGGACCATATCGCGCCGTGGCAATCGACCTATACCGGGGCGCGCCTGCTCAAGGGGCCGGTGCGGTTTGTACTCGGCGGCTCCGGCCATATCGCGGGCATCATCAATCCGCCGGCGGCCAATAAATACGGATACTGGACCAACGAGCGGTTGTCCGCGGACTCTGACCAATGGCTGGCCGGTGCGCAGCAGCATCCCGGCTCGTGGTGGACTGACTGGGCGCAATGGGTGGCGGGGCACGCCGGCGCCATGGTTGCGGCGCGCCAGCCGGGCGGCAAAGGCCCATACCAGCCGATCGAAGATGCACCGGGATCCTATGTGCAGCAGCGCATAACCTGATTTCGCGGAGTTGTCCGATGACTTACCAGAACCTGTTGCTCGAACAGCCGGAGCCCGGCATTCATCTGCTGACGGTAAACCGGCCGCAGGCGCTGAATGCGCTCAATGCGGCAACCCTGGCCGAACTGGGTGACGCCGTGGCGCGCACAGGCGCCGACCCCGGCGCGCGCGTGCTGCTGATCACCGGCGCCGGTGACAAGGCTTTTGTGGCCGGGGCCGATATCGCGGCCATGCAGGCGCTGACCGCAGATGAAGCACGCGGTTTTTCCGCAACGGGCATGCAGGTGATGTGCGCACTGGAAGCGCTGCCGGTGCCGGTGATCGCGCTGGTGAATGGCTATGCGCTCGGCGGAGGCTGCGAACTGGCCATGGCCTGCGACTGGATTATCGCCTCCGAGCGTGCGGCGTTCGGCCAGCCGGAGGTCAGCCTCGGCATACCGCCGGGTTTCGGCGGCACGCAGCGTTTGCTGCGACTGGTCGGCCGCGCGCGCGCGCTGGAACTGGTGACCACCGGGCGGCAAATCAAGGCTGCGGAAGCATTGGCCATCGGCCTGGTCACCGAGGTCGTGCCGGCGGGCCTCCTGGCGGCACGCGGGCTGGAGGTCGCGCGGCTGATTGCCGCAAAGGCGCCGCTCGCCGTGCGCTATGCCAAACAGGCCGTTCAGCGCGGACAGGACATGACGCTGGCCGCGGGCTGCGCGCTGGAGTCCGAGTTGTTCGCAAAGGCCTTCGCCAGCGCGGATCAGCGCGAGGGCATGCGCGCATTTCTGGACAAGCGTCCACCGGCATTCACCGGGCGCTGAACGCCGGGCTGTCGCCAGGATTGAGGTTTCCGAGGGCGGATCGGGCTCCAGAGTGGACGGGGGCAGATGTTACAATTGCGCCATCCCCGTATGACAGCGGTTCAGGCGCCATGAGTGCCGCAGTCGCTGCGAACGCACAGCCCCACAAAGGTAATGGCCATGGATTTGAACGACATCCGGAGTGATCCGGATCCCGAGGAAACCCGCGAGTGGCTTGAAGCACTGCAATCGGTTCTGGAGCGCGAAGGTCCGGATCGGGCCAATTTCCTGCTGGACCGGCTGGTCAATGAGGCGCGCCGCTCCGGCGCCTACATTCCGTATAACGCCAATACGGCATACGTGAACACCATTCCGCCGGAACGCGAAGAGCGCTCCCCGGGGGATTCCGAACTCGAACACAAGATCCGTTCGCTGGTGCGCTGGAATGCGATGGCCACCGTCATTCGCGCCAACAAGACATCCTCCGAACTGGGCGGCCATATCGCCAGCTTCGCCTCGGCGGCGACGCTGTATGACGTCGGCTTCAATCATTTTTTCCGCGCGGCCAACGACAAGTTCCTCGGCGATCTCGTTTACATCCAGGGGCATTCGGCGCCGGGCGTTTATGCGCGCGCTTTTCTCGAAGGGCGCATCACCGAAGAGCAACTGAACAATTTCCGCCGGGAAGTCGATGGCAAGGGGCTGTCGTCCTATCCGCATCCGTGGCTGATGCCCGATTTCTGGCAGTTCCCGACGGTGTCCATGGGGCTGGGCCCGCTGATGGCGATCTACCAGGCGCGCTTCATGCGTTATCTGAGGGACCGCGGCCTGATCGAACAGCAGGGCCGCAAGGTCTGGGCGTTCATGGGCGACGGCGAGATGGACGAGCCGGAATCAAAGGGGGCCATATCGCTGGCCGGTCGCGAAAAACTTGACAACCTGATTTTTGTCATCAACTGCAACCTGCAGCGCCTCGACGGCCCGGTGCGCGGCAACGGCAAGATCATCCAGGAACTCGAATCCGATTTCCGCGGTTCGGGCTGGAATGTGATCAAGGTGGTCTGGGGCTCGTACTGGGATCCGCTGCTGCTGAAAGACAAAACCGGCATTCTGCTGAAGCGCATGGAAGAATGCGTGGATGGCGAATACCAGACTTTCAAGTCGCAGGACGGCGCATTCGTGCGCAAGCATTTCTTCGGCAAGTATCCGGAGCTTGCGGCGCTGGTATCCAACATGTCGGACGACGACATCTGGCGCCTGAACCGCGGCGGCCACGATCCGCACAAGATGTACGCGGCCTACGCGGCGGCGATGAAGCACACCGGGCAGCCGACGGTGATCCTGGCGAAGACCGTCAAGGGCTACGGCATGGGCGAGGCCGGTGAAGGCCAGAACATTACCCATCAGCAGAAAAAAATGGGCACTGCGTCCATCCGCGCTTTCCGTGACCGCTTCAACGTGCCGATACCGGACGACCAGCTGGAGGAAGTGCCGTTTTACCGGCCGCCGGAAGATTCTCCGGAAATGCAGTATCTGCGCAGCCGGATCGAGGCGCTGGGCGGATCGCTGCCGGCGCGCAAGCGCAAAGTCGAGCCGCTGGAGGTGCCGCCGCTGTCCGCATTCGAAGCGCAGCTGAAAAGCAGCGAGGAACGCGAATTTTCCACGACCATGGCTTTCGTGCGCATCCTCAATACCATCATCCGCGACAAGAAAATCGGCAAGCGCGTGGTACCCATAGTGCCGGATGAATCGCGCACCTTCGGCATGGAAGGCATGTTCCGCCAGCTCGGCATCTATTCGCATGTCGGGCAGCTCTACACGCCGCAGGATGCCGATCAACTGATGTTCTACAAGGAAGACAAGGGCGGACAGATCCTGCAGGAAGGCATCAATGAGCCGGGCGCGATGTCGTCGTGGATCGCGGCAGCGACTTCGTACGCCAACAACGCGCAGATGATGATCCCGTTCTACATTTTCTATTCGATGTTCGGCTTCCAGCGCGTCGGCGACCTTGCCTGGGCCGCCGGCGACCTGCGCGCGCGCGGCTTCCTGCTGGGCGGCACCGCGGGGCGCACCACGCTGAATGGCGAAGGACTGCAGCACGAAGACGGCCACAGTCACGTGCTGGCCTCGACCATCCCCAACTGCGTGTCCTATGACCCGACATTCGCCTACGAGCTGGCGGTGATCATCCAGGACGGCATGCGCCGGATGTACCGGGAACAGGAAGACGTTTTCTATTACATCACGGTGATGAACGAGAACTACACGCACCCTGCCATGCCGGAGGGCGCGGAGAAGGGCATCCTCAAGGGCATGTATCTGTTTGCCGAGGGCAAGACGAAGAAAGGCCAGCCCAGGGTGCAGTTGCTCGGCAGCGGCACCATCCTGCGCGAGGTGATCGCGGGCGCGGCGCTGCTGGAAAAGGATTTCGGCATTGCATCCGACATCTGGAGCGTGACCAGTTTCAACGAACTGCGTCGCGATGGACTCGACGTGCAGCGCTGGAACATGCTGCATCCGGAGCAGGAGCCGCGGCAAAGCCATGTTGAGCAATGCCTGAAGGATCGCGCCGGGCCGGTGGTGGCCGCCACCGACTACATGAAGGTGTATGCCGACCAGATACGCGCTTTCGTGCCGACACACAACTTCATCGCGCTCGGCACCGACGGCTTCGGCCGTTCGGATACGCGGCGCAAACTGCGCCAGTTTTTTGAAGTGGACCGCCATTATGTTGCGGTGGCGGCGATGAAGGCGCTGGCCGACCAGGAGCTGCTGCCGCAAGAGACCGTGGCCGGCGCCATCAGGAAATACGGCATCAATCCCGACAAGCCGAATCCGGCGACTGTTTGATCGCAACGACGCTCATGGCAAATGCAATCGAAATCAAGGTTCCGGACATCGGCGAGTTCAAGAACATCCCGGTGATCGAAGTGCTGGTCAAGGCGGGCGATATCGTCAAGGCCGAAGATCCGCTGGTCACGCTGGAGTCCGACAAGGCAACCCTGGACGTGCCTTCGCCCGTGGCCGGCGTGGTCAGGGACATCAAGCTCAAGGTGGGCGACAAGGTTTCGGAGGGTACGCTGGTGCTGACGCTGGAAGCCAGCGCCGCGGCCGCCGCGCCTGTGACGCCGAAAGCGCAGTCCGCCGCACCTGTTGCAGCAACGCCGCAACCGGCCAGGCCGGCTGCTGCACCTGCACCCAAACCTGCACCGGTAGCAGTTGCTGCCGTCGATGAAACCGGATTCGGCAAGTCCCACGCCAGTCCGTCGGTGCGCCGTTTTGCGCGCGAACTGGGCGTGGACCTGGCGCGCGTGAAAGGCAGCGGGACCAAGGAACGGGTACTCACGGAAGATGTGCAGGCGTACGTCAAGAGCGAACTCGCGCGTCCGCGCGGCGAGGGTGCCAGCGGCGGCCTGGGCTTCAATCTGCCGCCATTGCAGCCGGTCGATTTTGCCAAATTCGGGCCGGTCACCACGCAACCCCTGTCGCGCATCAAAAAGCTCTCGGGCGGATTTTTGCATCGCAACTGGGTCAGCATTCCGCATATCACCCAGCACGACGAGGCGGACATCACGGAGCTTGAGGCATTCCGCAAGGCGCAGGCCGATGAAGCGAAGAAAAGCGGCATCAAATTCACGATGCTCGGCTTTCTGGTCAAGGCATCGGTGGTGGCGCTCAAGCAGTTTCCGGAATTCAACGCGTCGCTGTCGGCGGACGGCGAGAGCCTGGTGCTGAAGGGTTATTTTCATATCGGCGTCGCAGTAGATACGCCGAACGGGCTGGTGGTGCCGGTGATCCGCGATGCCGACAAAAAAGGGCTGCTCGACATTGCCAAAGAGCTTGGCGAAGTCAGCGCGCGCATGCGCTCGGGCAAGATCGCCCCTGCCGACCTGCAGGGCGGCTGCTTTTCCATTTCAAGCCTGGGGGGCATCGGCGGCACGTTTTTTACGCCGATCATCAATGCGCCGGAAGTGGCGATCCTCGGCGTCGGCAAGGCGGTCATGAAGCCGGTATGGAACGGCAGGGAATTTACGCCGCGGCTGATGCTGCCGCTGTCGCTGTCCTACGATCATCGCGTCATCGACGGCGCGCTGGGGGCGCGGTTCATTGCGCATCTGGCAACCGTGCTGTCCGACATCCGCCGGCTTGTGCTCTAGTGATGAGTGCCGAGTGAACACCTTCCTGGCCCGCGCGACAGCCGCCTCTTCCGTTCATCACTCATCACTCATCACTCATCACTGAATGTCCGCTCCCATCGGCATCCTCGGCGGCACGTTCGACCCCATACATTTCGGGCATCTGCGCCTTGCGCAGGAAGTCGTTGATCAGTTGAAGCTGGCGGAGGTGCGGTTTGTGCCGGGCGGAACGCCGCCGCATCGCGCAGCACCGGGCGCTTCCGCCGCGGATCGCCTGGCGATGGTGCGACTCGCAGTGGCCGGCAATCCGCTGTTCAGCGTTGACGCCCGTGAAGCGGAAAATACCGTTCCCGGTTATACCGTTGATACACTGACGGCGTTGCGTGCGGAAGCAGGGCCGGGGCAGTCGCTGGTGTTGTTGCTGGGCGCCGATGCTTTTCTGGATCTGGCGACCTGGAGCCGCTGGCACCGGTTGTTCGAACTCGCGCACATTGCGGTGGCTTATCGCCCGGGGTTCCCCGTCGATACCTGGCAGGCGCGCATGCCGCAGCCGCTGGCCGCGGAGTACAGCGCGCGCTTGGTGCACCAGCCGTTTGCGGTGCATGTTGCCCCGGCGGGCGGCGTCACCGTGGTGCCGATTACGGAACTCGACATTTCGGCGACCCTGATCCGCGATACGACGCGCCGCGGCCGCAGTACACGGTATTTGTTGCCGGATAATATTTATCAATATATTCAAGAGCATAAGTTATATACTGGAGATTGATGGGACCCGAAAAACTCGCTACGACGGCAGTGGCTGCGCTTGAAGACGTCAAGGGCCGCGACATCGTCGTATTCAACGTCAAAAACATGACCGCGCTGTTCGACAAGGTGATTATTGTCAGCGGTGATTCCAATCGCCAGGTACGCGCACTGGCCAACAATGTCTGCGCGGAAGTACGCAAAGGCGGCGGCCGGGTGTTGAGCACCGAGGGTGAGCAGACCGGAGAGTGGGTGCTGGTCGATCTCGGCGCGGTCATCGTGCATGTGATGCAGCCGGCCATCCGCCAGTACTACAATCTCGAGGAAATCTGGGGCACGTCGCAGCGCCCGAAAGCGCGCAAAAGCACGACAGCCAAAGGCGCCGCATCCAGAGCCGCGAGCCGCCGCGCCGCCAAGTGAAACTGTCGGTGCTTGCCGTCGGACAGCGTATGCCGGCCTGGGTGAGCGCCGGTTTCGACGAGTATGCAAAGCGCATGCCGCGCGAAATGCCGCTGCAGCTGAAGGAGCTCAAACCCGCGCCGCGCAGCAACGCTTCCGGCGATGTCGCGCGCTGGCTGCAGGCCGAGGCGGAGCGCATCCGTGCAGCACTGCCGCCCGGCGCGCTGCGCGTCGTGCTCGACGAGCATGGCCGCAGTTTTCCCACGCGGACGCTGGCCGATCATCTGCGCCGCTGGCGCGACGACAGCCGTGATGTGGCGTTCGTGATCGGCGGCGCCGATGGCCTGGCGGCGGAGGTCAAGTCGGGCGCGGATCTGCTGTGGTCGCTGTCACCGTTGACGCTGCCTCACGGGATGGTCCGTGTCGTGGTGGCGGAGCAGCTGTACCGCGCGGCGTCGATCCTGGCCAACCATCCTTATCACCGCGAATGACCCGGTCCTCGCTGATTTATCTGGCTTCACGCAGCCCGCGCCGCCGCGAGCTGTTGCGCCAGATCGGCGTCGTCTTCGAGCCCATCCTGCTGCGCGAGGCGCCGCGGCAGCCGGCCGACTTCGACGAAACGCCGCGGGCCGGCGAAGCGCCCGACGATTACGTGCCGCGCATTGCCCGGGAGAAAGCCGTGGTCGCGGTCGGCATCATGCGTGCGCGGCGGCTGGCGGTGCACCCCGTGCTGACGGCGGATACCACGGTGGTGTGCGATGACCTGATTCTCGGCAAACCGGCGGATGCCGCCGATGCGGCGCGCATGCTGGGCCTGCTGGCCGGGCGCATGCACCGCGTGCTGACCGCGGTGGCGATTGCGGGCGGCGATGCCGTCGAGGTGCGCATGTCGGAGTCGCGGGTGTGGTTTCGCGCGCTCGCGGCCGACGAGATCCGCCGCTATGTCGCCACCGGAGAACCGGTTGACAAGGCCGGCGCCTATGCGGTGCAGGGACGCGCTGCCGCATTCATCACGCGGATTGAAGGCAGCTATTCCGGTATCATGGGCCTGCCTCTTGCAGAGACCGCTGAGCTGCTGCGCAGCCAAGGCATCATCGTGCCATGAGCGAAGACATCCTGATCAACGTCACCCCGCAGGAAACCCGCGTTGCCGTCATCGAGCACGGAGTGACGCAGGAACTGCACATCGAGCGCGCGTCGTCGCGCGGCTTTGTCGGCAATGTTTACATGGGCCGCGTCGTCCGCGTGCTGCCCGGCATGCAGTCGGCATTTGTCGATATCGGCGGCGAGCGCGCGGCTTTCCTGCACGTGGCCGACATCTGGGGCAACCGTGTCAACGGCGAGTCCGGCCTGCCCATCGAGAAACTGCTCAACGAAGGACAGAGCCTGATGGTGCAGGTGATCAAGGATCCGCTCGGCACCAAGGGCGCGCGGCTGTCCACGCAGATCAGCATGGCCGGCCGGTTGCTCGTCTATCTGCCGCAGGAATCGCATATCGGCATTTCCCAGCGCATCGAGGACGAGGAAGAGCGCGTCCAGTTGCGGGAAAAACTGCAGCACCTGCTGCCCGCGGACGAAAAAGGCGGCTTCATCATCCGCACCATGGCGGAGGCCGCGTCCGACCGCGAACTGGCCGCCGACGTCGAGTATCTGCGCAAGCTGTGGCATGACATTCAGGAGCAGTCGCGCAACGCGGCGCCGCTGGCGTTGCTCTACCGGGATCTCAATCTGAGCCTGCGCGTGCTGCGCGATTTTGCGCATGAGGACACCGGGCAGATTCATGTCGATTCGCGCGAAACCCACCAGGCGATGTGTCATTTCGCCGGGCAGTTCATGCCCAATGTGCTGCCGAAGCTGACGCATTACACGGGCGAGCGTCCGCTGTTCGATTTGCACAATGTCGAGGATGACATCGAACGCGCGCTGGCGCGCCGCGTCGATCTGAAATCCGGCGGCTACCTGATCATCGACCAGACCGAGGCGCTGACCACGGTGGATGTGAACACCGGCGGTTTCGTCGGCGGACGCACGTTCGACGACACCATATTCAAGACCAATCTCGAGGCGGCGCAGGTGATCGCGCGCCATCTGCGGCTGCGCAACCTCGGCGGCATCATCATCATCGATTTCATCGACATGGACACCGAAGAGCACCGCAACGCCGTGCTCAACGAGTTCCGCAAGGCGCTGGCCCGTGACCGCACGCGCATGACCGTCAACGGCTTCACCCAGCTGGGGCTGGTCGAGATGACGCGCAAACGGACCCGTGAGAGCCTGGCCCATGTGCTGTGCCAGCCCTGTTCCGTCTGTGCCGGACGCGGCGAGCTGAAAACCGCGCAGACCGTGTGTTACGAAGTGCTGCGCGAACTGGTGCGCGAAGCGCGGCAGTTCAGCGCACGCGAATTCCGCATACTCGCCTCACAGCAGGTCATCGACATGTTTCTCGACGAGGAATCGCATAACCTGGCGATGCTGTCGGACTTCATCGGCAAACCGATATCGCTGCAGGTCGAGTCGGCCTACAATCAGGAACAGTTCGACATCGTGCTGATGTGACGGGGTTGACCGGGGTGCGCTTCCAGTGCGCTGCCCACCATTTTTGCAACAGACTGCCAGGGCATCTGATGGCACCCAATTCCAGGCAATCCCGCAACTCCGCGACAGGACAACCGCGCCGCGACAGCGGCGATCTGCGCCGCCTTGCCGAGCAGGTTTACGCCCGGGCTGCCGGCGCGCCGCAGATCGGCGGCAACGCGGTGCGCATCCTGCGCGACGCCCGTGAGAATTATCCCGCCTGGCTGGAAGCCATTGCCGGGGCCCGCCGCTCCGTGCTGTTCGAGAATTACATCATTGCCGACGACGAGACCGGGCGGGCGTTCGCCGCCGCGCTGGCGGAGCGGGCACGGGCCGGCGTGGCCGTTCGTGTGATCTATGACTGGATGGGCGCGCTGGGGATGGGTTCGGCCAATGTCCTCGAACCGCTGGTCAAAGCCGGCGGCATGGTGTGTTGCTTCAATACGCCGCAACTGGACAGCCCGTTCGGCTGGCTGACGCGCGACCACCGCAAAATGGTTGCTGTCGATGGCGCGGTGGGTTTTGTTTCGGGTCTTTGCGTCAGCAGCAAATGGGCAGGCAATCCGGAGCGGGGTTCTGCGCCGTGGCGGGATACCGGCATCGAGATTCGCGGTCCGGCTGTTGCCGACATCGAGCGGGCGTTCGCGCAGACCTGGGCGGCGGCAGGCGCACCAGGAGATCTGCCCGATGTAGTGGAAAGTCCGCCGGCGGGAGACGTGCTGCTGCGGGTGATGGCCAGCCAGCCCAATATCGCTGGGCTGTACCGGCTCGACCAGATGATCGCGGCGATGGCGCACGACACGCTGTGGCTGACCGATGCCTATTTCGTCGGCGTCTCGCCCTATGTGCAGGCGCTGCGTGCCGCCGCGCACGACGGGGTCGATGTGCGCCTGCTGGTGCCGGGCATCAGCGATGTGCCGATGCTCGCCCGGTTATCCCGGGCCGGGTATCGCCCGCTGCTGGAGGCCGGTGTGCGGGTCTTTGAGTGGAACGGCTCGATGCTGCATGCCAAGACTGCGGTGGCCGACGGTCGCTGGGCGCGGGTGGGCTCGACGAATCTGAACATTGCGAGCTGGATCGGCAATTACGAACTGGATGTGGCCATTGAGGATGAGGATTGCGCCCGGCGCCTGCAGGCCATGTATGAGGAAGACCTGGCGAATGCGACGGAAATCGTGCTGAGCGAACGGCGGCGCGTGCAATCCTCGGCGCCGGTATCGCGTCAGGCCGCCGGCTCCGGCGGGAAAGTGGCGCGGGCGGCGGCGGGCGCACTGCGCATCGGCAATATCGCCGGTGCGGCACTGAGCAATCGCCGCACGCTGGGTCCGGCGGAGGCCGGTTTGATGTTCAGCGTTGCTCTGGTGTTTCTTGCCGTCGCGGTGCTGGCGGTAGTGGAGCCGCGGGTGCTTACGGTGCCGCTGGCCGTCGTCGCGCTGTGGATCGCAGTGACGCTGCTGGTTCGCGCCTGGCGCATGCACGCCGCGAAGCAAGTCCCCTTGGGGGGCGCCGCGAAGCAAGTCCCCTTGGGGGAC
>CAZAOZ010000001.1:0-187261 GCA_964486865.1 uncultured Bordetella sp. | reverse complement strand
CACTCCTTCTGCTTACGCAGTATCTAGTGTGTTGCATCCACCGGTTGAAACCGCAACCGAAAGCAGACGCCTGGATTCGGCTCCAATGATCTCCATCGCGCGCCACCGTTGCTGCTGTTACCGGCCGCGATTACTTCCAGTCACCCCGCAGCGCCAGCACCCGCGCCTGCAGATCTTCCGGTGACACCATCTGCGGTGGCACCGTGGGTGCCGCAATCAGCGCGATTTTCGCCAACGGTCGCGCGCGCCAGGGCTTGCTCATCGCCGCACCGTCCTTGCGGCTGAAAAAACTGCCCCACAGTCCGCGCAGCGCCAGCGGCACGACGGGCACCGGCGTGCGGTCGATGATGCGCTGGATGCCGGAGCGGAATGGATAGAGTTCGCCGGTGTCGGTGATGCGGCCCTCTGGAAAAATGCCGATCAGGTCTCCGGCTTCCAGACCGCGCGCGATCTCGTCATAGGCGCGCTCGAGCATCGCCGGGTCTTCCTTGACCGGCGCAATCGGGATGCAGCGGCTGGTGCGGAACACGAAACTCAGCACCGGTATCTTGAAAATCCGGTGATCCATCACAAAGCGGATCGGCCGGCGGCAGGCGGCGGCGATGATCAGCGCATCGACAAAACTCACGTGATTGCACACCAGCACCGCCGGCCCCTCGTCCGGAATGTTTTCCAGCCCGCTTTTGTCGAGACGATATACCGTGTGGATCAGCATCCACACGATGAAGCGCATCAGGAATTCCGGCACCAGCGTGAAAATATAGAGCGCGACGATGGCGTTGAGGATCGCCGTGAACAGGAAAATCTGCGGAATCGTTGTCCCCAACTGGAACAGGCCGATGGCGATGCCCGCCGCTGAAACTATGAACAGCGCATTGAGTATGTTGTTGCCGGCGATGATCCGCGAGCGATGGCCCGGCTCGCTGCGGCTCTGGATCAACGCATACAGCGGCACAATGTAGAAACCGCCGAACACGCCGATCAGCGCCAGATCGGCAAGAATGCGCCAGTGCCCGGTTTCGCTGATGAACTCGCGAATACCCACCGGGCCGTGCCCGATGTGGCCCGCCAGCGCGAAATACAGGTCGATGCCGAACAGCGTGATGCCGATGGAGCCGAACGGCACCAGTCCGATCTCGACTTTGTGGCCCGACAATTTTTCACATAGCAACGAACCCAGACCGATGCCGACCGAAAACATGATCAGCAGCAGCGTGACAATGCCCTCGGTGCCGGCGAGAATGTTCTTCGACAGGTTGGGGAACTGGGTGATGAACATCGAGCCGACGAACCAGAACCACGAAATGCCGAGCACCGACAGGAACACCGTGCGGTTGCCGCGCATGAACTGGAAATTGCGCCAGGTTTCGGTGACCGGATTCCAGTTGATTTTGAGTTCCGGCACGGGCGCGGGCGACAGCGGGATCAGGCAGCTCAGCGCGTAGCCGGAAGCGGACAGCAGCACCGTCGTGATCGCCACCGCCGTAATGCCCCAGCCCTGCTGGCTCACCAGCCAGCCGCCGAGCATCATGCCGGTGAGTATGGCGACCGAGGTGCCCATTTCGACCAGGCCGTTGCCGCCGACGAGCTCGTGTTCGCGCAGGTGCTGCGGCAGGATCGCGTACTTGACCGGGCCGAACAGCGCCGACTGCACGCCGCCGAGGAACAGCGCGGCCAGCAGCAATTCCAGGCTGTGCATGAAAAATCCCGCGGCGCCGAGCATCATCACCGCGAGCTCGATGGCGACCGTGATGCGGATCAGCCGCGACTTCTCGTACTTGTCCGCGAGCTGGCCGGCGGTGGCGGAAAACAGGAAAAACGGCAGGATGAACAAGGCCTGCGCGACATTCTGCAGCACGTCGGTGGACAGCGTGGTGAAGCTGGCGGTCTGATAGGCCAGCAGGATCACCAGCGCCTGCTTGAACACGTTGTCGTTCATCGCGCCGCAAAACTGCACGCCGAAAAACGGTGCAAAGCGGCGTTCCTTCAGCAGTTGGAACTGGCTGTGTTCAGTCATCGCCGGTTACCTTTCGCGGGTCTTTTAGCGGCGAAAATAACGTAACTAGTTGTTTTTATTAGTTAAATTACACCGCTGGGCATAAACGAAAAGTCAAAAACCTCCCTCACCCGGCGCTGCGCGCCACCCTCTGCTCTGCTTCGAGTGTTCCCTCGTCCCGATGGGCGAGGGTTTCTTCCCCTCTCCCTTCGGGAGAGGGGTGGGGGTGAGGGAAGATGTTGATTTTGCTGCCCCGACTGAATAGATGCCATTTTTACTTCGCCCGAAGCAGCGCCACACCCCAGGCCACACCGAAACCGGTGCAGTCGCTGGCCACCGCGCCCAGCCCGCCCTTGCAGCTGTGCGCCGACAGATCCATGTGGATCCACGGCCGTTTGTCGGTGAAACGCTGCAGCAGCCGCGCGGCAAGGATGTGATCGGCCTCGCCGTCTAGCGTGCATTGCTTGACGTCGGCCACCGTGCTGTCAAGCGCGCTGTCGTAATCCTCATCCATCGGAAACACGCACACGCGCTCGCCGGACGCAGCACCCGCGGCCACGGCGCGCGCCGCCCACGGCGCGGTCGTCGCGAATACGCCGCTGTAGCGGCTGCCCAGCGCGACATGCATGGCGCCGGTCAGCGTCGCGAAGTCGATGATCACGCCGGGCTTGGCGCGCGCCGCCAGCGTCAGCGTGTCGGCCAGCACCATGCGGCCTTCGGCGTCGGTATGCACGATCTCGATGGTGGTGCCGTTCAGCGCGGTGACGATGTCGTTCTGTTTATAGGCGCGCGGGCCGATGTGGTTCTGCGCCAGCGCCAGCCAGCAGTCGATGTTGATCTTGAGCTTCAAAGCGGTCGCCGCGGCGAGTATACCCAGCGCCACCGCCGAACCGTTCATGTCCTCATGCATGCCCTGCATGTAGCGCGCCGGTTTCAGGTTGTGGCCGCCGGTGTCGAAGCAGATGCCTTTGCCGACCAGCGCCACGGTTTTTCTGGCGCCCCGCGGCCGGTAGCTCAGCCGCACGATGGCCGCGTCATGCTCGTCGCTGCCCTGCGCCACCGCGCAGAACGCGCCGGCGCCCATTTTGCGCAGACGCTTGAAGTCGTATTCTTCGCGCGCCCAGCCGTGCTGCCTGGCGAGCGCCTTCACGCGCTCACGATAGGCGCCGGGTGTCAGTTCGTTCGGCGGCAGCACGGTCAGCTCGCGGCACAGCACATTGCCTTCAGCCTGCGCGCGGATGGCCGCAAAGCCGTCGGCGGCACGATAACCACAGAGACGGATGCTCTGCAGCGGTTTCGCATCGGTTTTATTTTTGTGCTGCGTCTTGCGCTGCGGCAGCGTGATGCCGTTGATCCAGGCCACATACACGGCCATTTCCGCCAGCGCGCGGCGCTGTGCTGCGGCGCCGGCGACGATCACCGTCAGTTCTTCCGGGTGTTCGGCGAGCAACAGGCCCGCCGCCTTGCACACCAGCGCCTGCTGCTCGAACACGGATTTCTTCAGGTCCGGCGTCACCCACACCGCCAGCGCGCCGTCCGCCGTATCGGCACTCACCGGCGCCGTGGCCAGATCGGTGATTTTCTTGCGGCGGCGGCCGAGCGCCCTGCCCAGCAATTCCGCCAGCGGCAGCGCGGACTGCGCGGTGCCGGCGGGCGCAACCACCAGCAAATGGCGAACGCGTGCGAGTTCGCTCTGGCCCGGCAATGAAGTCTGTGTCTGCAGGCGTGCAATCATCGTTGAATATCCGTGGATTAATATGGCTGCAATGAGATGATAATGATTATAACGGGCGGAACGCCGCGGCCTGCTAAAATCAGCGGCATCTGCAACCTGATATTTCCGCCATCATCCCATGCGCCAGTACCTTGATCTCCTGCAACACGTGCTCGATCACGGCACCCGCAAGTCCGACCGCACCGGCACCGGCACGCTGTCGGTGTTCGGCGCCCAGCTCCGCTTTGATCTCAATGCCGGATTCCCGCTGGTCACCACCAAAAAAGTTCATCTCAAGTCGATCATCCACGAACTGCTGTGGTTCCTGAAGGGCGAAACCAATACCCGTTACCTGAAAGACAACGGCGTCACCATCTGGGACGAGTGGGCCAAACCCGACGGCGAACTCGGCCCGGTGTACGGCTACCAGTGGCGTTCCTGGCCCGCGGCCGACCGCCGCCACATCGACCAGATCAGCCAGGTGCTGGAGCTGCTGCGCAAGAATCCCGACTCGCGACGCATGATCGTCTCGGCATGGAACGTCGCCGATCTCGACAAAATGGCGCTGATGCCCTGCCACGCGTTTTTCCAGTTCTATGTGGCCGACGGCCGGCTGTCCTGCCAGCTCTACCAGCGCAGCGCCGACATGTTCCTCGGCGTGCCCTTCAATATCGCATCGTACGCGCTGCTGACGCTGATGGTCGCGCAGGTGTGCGGGCTGAAGCCTGGTGATTTCGTGCATACCTTCGGCGACACCCATCTCTACCTGAATCACCTCGACCAGGCGCGCGAGCAGTTGTCGCGCGCACCGCGGCCATTGCCGGTGATGAAGCTCAATCCGGCGGTCAAGGATCTGTTTGCGTTCAAATACGAAGATTTCACGCTCGAAAACTACGATCCGCATCCGGTGATCCGCGCGCCCATCGCGGTTTAGGATTGCGTTGTGACCACTCAATCCTCAATCCGCAATCCTCACCCCCGCCTTTCACTGATCGTGGCCATGGCGAAAAACCGGGTGATCGGCGCCGACGGCAAAATCCCCTGGCGCCTCCCCAATGAACTGCAGTTGTTCAAGTCAGTAACCATGGGCCATCACATCATCATGGGCCGCAAGACTTATGAATCGATCAACCGGCTGCTGCCGGGGCGCACCACGGTCATCATCACCCGCCAGCGGGATTACAAAGTGCCCGGCGCCCTGATCGCGCACACGCTGGACGAAGCCCTTGCTTACTGTGCCGGCGACAGCGAAGTGTTCATCATCGGCGGCGGCGAACTGTACCGCGAGGCGCTACCGGTCGCCGACCGGATTTACCTGACCGTGGTCGATGCCGAACCGCAGGGCGACACGCACATGCCGGCGCTTGATGCCGCGCAGTGGCGCGTCCACAGCGCCCGCGAATTCGCCAGGGACGAACGCCATGCCCATGACTACCGTTTTGAAATCCATGACCGCGGCAGCCGTTGAGCTTCCGGAAAATGGCTTATAGCCATTTTCCCAAATATCTCCCTTCTCCCTTCGGGAGAAGGGTCGGGGATGAGGGAGATCCAGCTTGCGCTCGCTCTTGATCAAACTCGTTGTGCTGCTGTTCGCCGTCACCATGGCGGCCGTGCACGCCGCCGCGCCCAATATCACCATCGACGACCTGACGCAGCGCGCCGAAGCCGGCGACCGCACGGCGATGCGCGTGCTGGCCGAGAGCTATTACGCCGGGCGCGAAGGCATTGAACAGGATTACGCCAAGGCCGCGGACTGGTTCCGCCGGCTCGCCAGACAGGGCGATGCCCGCGCCCAGACCAGTCTCGGCCTGATGTACGCACGCGGCTATGGTGTCGCAAAAAATCTTGCCGAAGCGCACCGCTGGTGGAACTTCGCCGCCGTGCAGAATGATCCCGGTGCGCAATACAACCTCGGCCTGACCTATGCGCAGGGCGAAGGCGTCGCGGTGGACCACGCGCGCGCCGCACGCTGGTTCCGCGAAGCCGCGCGCCGCGGCCACGTCCAGGCCCAGTACAACCTGGGACTGCTGCTGCACGAAGGCCGCGGCGTAGCACGCAATCCGCAGGAAGCCTACTACTGGGTCAAGGTGGCGGCGCTGCAGGGTGATGAACGTGCGCTGCAGAATCTGGCCGGAGTGGCCGCCGGCCTGCCAGAGACGCAGAAGAACCAGGCCGACGCGCAGGCCGCGGCGTGGATGGAGCAAGTCAAGAGACTACAGTGATGAGTGCGGAGCGGGATCAGGACTACGGGGCTCTGGGCGCCGCTCCTCACCCCTCAATCCTCACTCCTCAATCCTCACTCCTCACTCCTCAATCCTCACTCCTCAATCCTCAATCCTCACTCCCCATTCCTCACTGGGTTTATAGCAGCGACACAAAATCCTCGTACTTGCCGCCCGCCCCGCGCGCAATCGCATCCACGCGCGCGAGCGTGATGCGGAACGGCCAGCCCAGACAGCCCTGCAACGCGGCGATGAACCGCGCCTGCTCCTCCGCGGAGATTTCGCGCGGCGCCACGACCCTGGCGAGCACGTGATCCGCTGCGTCCTGCACCAGTTGAATCTGCATCACCGGCGCGATCTCCCGCCACGCTTCCGACGGGAAGCTCGGCCAGTGCTGCACGCCATCGGGACGCACCAGCATGTTGCGCTGGCGACCGACGATGCGCCGCAGCGCCGGCAGGCCGCGGCCGCAGGCGCAGGGCCCGGCGACTTCAGCAAAATCGCCGCTGGCATAACGGATCAGCGGCATCGCAAAGTTGTGCAGCGTGGTTACCACCACCTGCCCGGTTTCTCCAGGCAAACACGGCGCGCCATCCGGCTTCAGCACTTCGGCGATCAGGCTCTCCGCCTGCACGTGATACCGCCCGCCCTCCGGGCACTGCAGCGCGATGTAGCCCAGCTCTTCGGCGCTGTAGCTGTCGGCAATCTCCACGCCCCAGGCTTCGCGCACGACGCCGCGCGCTTCCGGGCGCAGCATCTCGCCGTAAGTGCGCACCTGCTTCAGCCGCGGCAGGCGCAGGCCCAGCTCCAGGCTGCGCGCCGCCAGCGCCTGCGCATTGGTGGCATAGGACATCAGGTAATCGGGATCCTCGCGCGCGAGCCATTGCAACTGCTCGTCGAGATCCGCCGACAGGTCGCGCACCACCGAGGGCCCGGTGACAAACGCCGCAGTGGCGGGACCCCACGCCGGGAAACTTGCCGCCGTGGTCTTGCTGCGGATCGCGGCCAGCTTGCCGCGCAGGTCGCGCCCGTGCCACAGATGCTCCCGCAGCAGCAGCGCCTGCCACATGAGCTGCGTCCACTGCGTGCCCGGCGTCACCAGCGGCGCGCCGGATGAGCCGGAGGATTCGGTACGGGTCAGCGCGCCGTGTTCACGCGGCGGCGCGTTACTGTGCATGGCATCGCCCGCCTGCTGCACGGTGCTGCGGGTGATGACCGGCAGTTCGCGATAACAATTCCAGTCCGTGACCTCGGCCGCGGCCCGGCCCGCCGGCCGCTGCCGGTAAAACGGCACTGTGGCCAGCGCGTGCGCGTACACCTGGCGGAACTGCTGCAACTGCAGCGCGGCGATCTGTTCCGGCGGCCACCACTGCGTCTGTTCAAACTGGTATTGCAGCGCCAGCATGCGCGCGGCATTGACCGTGGGCACCGCCGGCCAGATGACGCCCGGCAATGTGCTGAGGGGCACAGCGGTATGCGCCAGCGGATGCATCGTGCAGCGTCTCCCCGTCAGCCGCGGAATCCTGAAATATCAATAAAACAACAGGTTACTTACAGACGATCCGTATCAATCGTCAATGACGCAATCGACGAAGTAACGCGACTTCCCGTCGCCGTTGCCGGTCACCAGACCGTGGATATCGCTTTCGAAACCGGGGAACTGCTGGTTGAAGGTGCGCGCGAACTGCAGGTAGCGCACGATGGTGCTGTTGAAGCGCTCGCCCGGAATAAGCAGCGGTATGCCCGGAGGATACGGCGTCAGCAGCACGCTGGTGACGCGGCCTTCGAGCTTGTCGATCTCGACGCGCTCGATCTTGCGATGCGCCATGCGCGCCCAGGCTTCCGCGGGCGGCATCGCCGGCTGCATGTCCGACAGATACATTTCCGTGGTCAGCCGCGCGATGTCGTTCGCCTTGTAGACGCCGTGGATCTGGTCGCACAGATCCTTGAGGCCGATTTTCTCGTAGAGCGGATGTTTGGCGATGAATTCCGGCAACACGCGCCACAGCGGCCGGTTGTTGTCGTAATCATCCTTGAACTGCTGCAGTTCCGTGACCATCGTGTTCCAGCGGCCCTTGGTGATGCCGATGGTGAACATGATGAAAAACGAATTAAGCCCGGTCTTCTCGACGATGATGCCGTGCTCGGCCAGATACTTGGTGACCACCGCCGCCGGAATGCCGCTTTTGGCGAACTTGCCGGTGACATCGAGCCCCGGCGTGATCACCGTGGCCTTGATCGGATCGAGCATGTTGAAGCCCGGCGCGAGATCGCCGAAGCCGTGCCAGCGCTCGGAGGCGCGCAGCATCCAGTCATCGCGGTTGCCGATGCCTTCGGCGGCGAGCCGCTCCGGCCCCCATACCTTGAACCACCAGTCCTTGCCGAATTCGGCATCGACCTTGCGCATCGCGCGGCGGAAATCCAGCGCCTCGTGGATGGACTCCTCGACCAGCGCGGTGCCGCCCGGCGGCTCCATCATCGCCGCCGCCACGTCGCAGGACGCGATGATCGCGTACTGGGGACTGGTCGAAGTGTGCATCAGGTAGGCTTCGTTGAAGGTGTCGTAGTCGAGTTTGCGCGTCTCGCTGTCCTGCACCAGGATCTGTGATGCCTGCGACAGGCCGGCGAGCAGCTTGTGCGTCGATTGCGTCGAGAACACCACCGACTCTTTGGTCCGCGGCCGGTCGCGGCCGATGGCATGCATGCCGTGATAGAACTTGTGGAAAGTCGCGTGCGGCAGCCAGGCCTCGTCGAAATGCAGCGTATCGACCTTGCCGTCGAGCATTTCCTTGATGGTATCGACGTTATAGAGAATCCCGTCGTAAGTGCTCTGGGTGATGGTCAGCACGCGCGGCTTGGACTTTGATACTGATTTGGCCGCGAACGGATTGGCGCGGATTTTTTTCTCGATGTTCTCCCAGCGGAATTCCTCGAGCGGGATCGGCCCGATGATGCCGAAGTGGTTGCGGGTCGGCATCAGGAACACCGGCACCGCGCCGGTCATGGTGATCGCGTGCAGGATCGACTTGTGGCAGTTGCGGTCGACGATCACCACGTCGCCCGGCGCCACCGTCGAATGCCACACCATCTTGTTCGACGTCGAGGTGCCGTTGGTGACAAAGAACAGGTGGTCGCAGTTGAAAATGCGCGCGGCATTGCGCTCGGACGCCGCCACCGGCCCCGAGTGGTCGAGCAGCTGGCCCAGTTCGTCCACCGCATTGCAGACGTCGGCCCGGAGCAGGTTCTCGCCGAAGAACTGGTGGAACATCTGCCCCACCGGGCTTTTCAGGAAGGCCACGCCGCCGGAATGCCCGGGGCAGTGCCATGAGTACGAACCGTCCTGCGCGTAATGGGTCAGCGCGCGGAAAAACGGCGGCGCCAGGCTGTCGAGGTAGGTGCGCGACTCGCGCACGATGTAGCGCGCGACGAACTCCGGCGTGTCCTCGAACATGTGAATGAAGCCGTGCAGCTCGCGCAGCACGTCGTTCGGGATGTGCCGCGAAGTGTGTGTCTCGCCGTAGAGAAAAATCGGGATCTCAGCGTTGCGGAAACGGATCGCCTTGACGAAAGTGCGCAGATCGTTGATGGTCGATTCGAGTTCCAGATCCGAAAAATCTTCGTCATCGACCGACAGGATGAACGCCGAAGCGCGCGACTGCTGCTGCGCGAAGGAAGACAGGTCGCCGTAACTGGTGACCCCGAGCACTTCCATGCCCTCCTCCTCGATCGCCTTGACCAGCGCGCGGATGCCCAGGCCGCTCGTGTTTTCCGAGCGAAAGTCCTCGTCGATGATGATGATCGGAAAACGAAAGCGCATGGTGTGCCTATATTAAGACTGAATCCCGCAACTGCGGAAGGGTTTTCCGGGGCCGCCGGAACAGCCCGTCAGGTGCATCAGGTGTTCTTGACGACGATTTTCGGAAATGCCGCCGAATGGTCCTGCTGCTTTTCGGCAATTTTCACCGCGACGCGCCTGGCGATCTGGCGATAGATCTCGGCAATACGGCCGTCCGGATCCACCACCACCGTCGGCTTGCCGGAATCCGCCTGCTGGCGGATACGCATGTCCAGCGGCAACGACCCCAGCAGCTCGACGTTGTAATCGGCCCCCATGCGGGCGCCGCCGCCTTCGCCGAAAATATGTTCTTCATGGCCGCACTTCGTGCAGATGTGCAGCGACATGTTCTCGACGATGCCGAGAATCGGGATGCCGACCTTTTCGAACATCTTCAGGCCCTTGCGCGCGTCGATCAGCGCGATGTCCTGCGGCGTGGTGACGATCACCGCGCCGGTGACCGGCACACGCTGCGCCAGCGTCAACTGGATGTCGCCCGTGCCCGGCGGCAGATCGACGATCAGGTAATCGATGTCGCGCCATTTGGTTTCATTCAGCAACTGCTCCAAAGCCTGGGTCACCATCGGACCGCGCCACACCATCGGCGTTTCGGTGTCGATCAGGAAGCCGATCGACATCGCCTGCAGGCCGTGGGCCTCCATCGGCTCCAGCGACTTGCCGTCCTTCGACTCCGGGCGGCCGGCGATGCCCAGCATCATCGGCTGCGACGGGCCGTAGATGTCGGCATCGAGCACGCCGACGCTCGCCCCTTCCGCGGCCAGCGCCAGCGCCAGATTCACTGCGGTGGTGCTCTTGCCGACGCCGCCCTTGCCGGAGGCGATGGCAATGATGTTCTTCACGCCGGGAATCAGTTTCACGCCGCGCTGCACCGCGTGCGAAACGATTTTCGTGGTCACGTTGACATTGACGCTGCCCACGCCGGGCAGCGTTTTCAGCTTGGCGGTGATTTCCCTGCGCAGCGGCTCGATCTGGCTTTTCGACGGATAGCCCAGCAGGATGTCGAGCGCCACATTGTTGCCGTCGATCTTGATATTTTTGGCCGCCTTGCCCGTCACGTAATCGGTTTTCGTGTTCGGATCGGTCAACTGCTTCAATGCGGTTTGTACGTCCTGCTCGGTGATGGCCATGGTTCAGGTTCCGTCGGTGTGCGTGGTAAGGCCGCGATTGTAGCGGCATCACCCCCCCAAACCAACCACAACCCCATGCCGGCAAAGGTTTTTTTGCCTTTGGCGGCCCGATGCATCCCGCGGCCCTGTCCAGCCCCTGCCGGCAGACCGGGGGGTTTTGAAATGTTTGTTACAATTCAATCCTTTAGCTTCACTCCCCCCCTTAATCCATGTCACACCGACGCATCCTCGTCACCTCGGCGCTGCCGTATGCCAATGGCGCGATCCATCTCGGCCATCTGGTCGAGTACATCCAGACCGACATCTGGGTGCGGTTCCAGCGCATGCAGGGTCATGAGGTCCACTACGTCGGCGCCGACGACACCCACGGCACGCCGGTCATGCTGCGCGCGAATGCCGAGGGCATCACGCCCAAACAGTTGATCGACCGCGTGTGGCACGAGCACGACCGCGACTTCAAGAGTTTCGGCGTGGACTTTGACAACTTCTACACCACCGATTCGCCGGAGAACGAGGCGCTGTGCGCCGATATCTACGGCAAACTCAAAGCGGCGGATCTGATCGCCACGCGCCCGGTCGAGCAGTTCTACGACCCGGTGAAGCAGATGTTCCTGCCCGACCGCTACATCAAGGGCGAATGCCCCAAGTGCGGTGCGAAGGACCAGTACGGCGATTCCTGCGAAGTCTGCGGCGCGACTTATGCGCCTACCGATCTGAAGAATGCGTATTCAACCGTGTCGGGCGCCGCGCCCGTGCGCAAGGCGTCCGAGCATTTCTTTTTCAGGCTGTCGGATCAGCGCTGCGAGGAATTCCTGCGCGGCTACACGCAGGGCGTAAACGAACATGCGCACCTGCAGGCCGAAGCCGCCAACAAGATGAAGGAATGGCTGGGCGCAGCCGGCGAGTCGAAACTCTCCGACTGGGACATTTCGCGCGACGCGCCGTACTTCGGCTTTCCGATTCCCGGCACCGACGGCAAAAAATTCTTCTACGTATGGCTGGACGCGCCGGTGGGCTACTTCGGCAGCTTCCTGAATTATGTTAAAAAACAACAGGTTGCCGGAAACAACATCGACGCCGATGCGTTTTTAAAACCCGGCGGCGATACCGAGCTGGTGCATTTCATCGGCAAGGACATCCTCTATTTCCACGCGCTGTTCTGGCCGGCGATGCTGCAATATGCCGGCTACCGCACGCCGTCGAAGGTGTACGCCCACGGCTTCCTGACGGTGAACGGCGAAAAAATGTCCAAGTCGCGCGGCACTTTCATCACCGCCGAGAGCTACATCCAGCAGGGTCTGAATCCGGAGTGGCTGCGCTACTACTATGCCGCCAAGCTGAATTCGACCATGGAAGACATCGACATGAATCTCGATGACTTTGTGGCGCGGGTAAACAGTGATTTGGTAGGCAAGTATGTGAATATTGCGAGTCGGGCAGCCGGATTTCTGCACACGCACTTCCAAGGCCGGATTGGTACATTGATTTTTGGAGAGAAAGAACCAATCCTTTATCAAACCTTACTCGAACTCAGAGAAAACCATTTGAATCACGTCGGCCCTGCCATGGAGTCACGAGAATATGGTCGAGCTGTTCGATTCATTATGGGGGCCGCTGATTTTCTGAACGAATATTGGGATAAACAACGTCCGTGGGAAGAAGCCAAAAAACTGGGAAATGATTCTCTCGGCCACGAAGAAAAAGGCGCCGCGAGAGTAAAGCTCCATGATGCGTGTAGTGTCGCCCTCGAAGGTTTCCGGTTACTTACAGTTGCACTTAAACCAATCGTTCCTACGCTGACACAAGCTGCGGAAAAATTTCTTGCATTACCTAAACCACTCGTATGGTCGGATCTGGCATGGGATAACCCCCTGTCCACGATGGCAGAAGGACATCAGATAAATACCTATAAACACCTCATGACCCGCGTCGATCCCAAGCAGATCGAAGCCTTGGTCGCCGCCAACAAGGAAAGCCTCAAACCGACCACACCGGCGCCGCACTCGCAGCAGCGCCATGCCGAGCATCAGGCGCACGCCATCAAGAAAGCAGGAGGCTCAGTGAATACGCAGATTCCACCCTTTCCCCAGCCCTCTCCCGTCACGGGAGAGGGGGCGAACGTCGCTGCTGGCGCAGCGACCATATCGATTGACGACTTCACCAAGATCGACCTGCGCATCGCCAAAATCACAACGGCCGAACACGTCGAAGGCGCCGACAAGCTGCTGAAGCTGACGCTGGACGTGGGCGCGCTGGGCACCAGACAGGTATTCGCCGGCATCAAGTCCGCCTACGACCCGGCGGCGCTGGTCGGCAGGCTCACCGTCGTGGTCGCCAATCTCGCGCCGCGTAAAATGAAGTTCGGCATGTCCGAGGGCATGGTGCTGGCCGCCAGCGGCGATGCCCCCGGCCTGTACCTGCTGTCGCCGGATTCCGGCGCACAGCCCGGCATGCGTGTGAAATAATCCGGGGCCAGCCACCGCCACCACCATGAGCAACCGCGGCAATCACGCCTTCATCTGCACCGTCGTCTTCATCGACATCGTCGAGTATTCGAAGAAGTCGGTGACCGACCAGATGCAGACCAAGGAGCAGTTCAATACGCTGCTCGCGCGGGCGCTCGCCGATGTGCCGAACAACGACCGCATCATCCTCGATACCGGCGACGGCGCGGCGATCAGTTTTCTGGGCGATCCGGAGGAAGGCCTTTTTCTCGGCCTGGCGCTGCGCGATGCACTCAATGCGCCCGGCGACAACACGCTGCGGCTGCGCACCGGCATCAATCTCGGCCCGGTGCGGCTGGTCAAGGACATCAACAACCAGCCCAACATCATCGGCGACGGCATCAATGTCGCGCAGCGGGTGATGAGTTTCGCCGAAATCAACCAGGTGCTGGCATCGCGCTCGTATTACGAAGTGATTTCCGCGCTGTCGGCAGACTACGCACATCTCTTCAATTTTGAGGGCGCCCGTACCGACAAGCATGTGCGCGAGCACGAGGTGTACGCGCTCGGCAATGCGCCCGCGCCGGCACGCGCGCCGCGCACCAAGCCGGGCCCCGCCGCCGTTCACGCCGCGGCGGCCATGCAAAAGCTCGGCACCACGGCAAATCTGGCACGCACGCAGATCATGCGCCGCCCGCCGCTGGCCACGGCGCTGGTGGTCGCGATGATCCTCGGCACGGCCGTCACGCTGCGCCTCACGCTGCGCAGCGCGGACACCGGCGCCGGTATTGCCCACAAAACAGCGGAGCCGGCGCGTCCTGTTTTGCCACCCACGACAGTGAAAAGACCGCCGTCCGTCACCACACAGGCCCCGGTCGCCGATGCCGACCCCACACCGCCGCCCCAGGCCAAACCCGCCAAAAAACCGCCGTCACCACCTCCAGCGCGCGTCACGGAAGACGCCGCGCCCGCCACCACCGGCACGGTGCGGCTGAACGTGGCTCCGTGGGGCGACGTCTATATTGACGGCAACAAGTACGGCGTCGCGCCGCCGTTGCGCGATATCGCGCTCAAGCCCGGGGTCCACAAAATCGAGATCCGCAACCCGGGATTCGCCTCGTACCTGCAGGTTGTTGAAGTCAAGGCCGGTCAGGAGGTTAGAATCCGGCATCGGTTTCATTAGGAGAGCATCATGCGTTTGCTCACCATCGTGCTGCTGTTGCTCATGCCGCTGCTGACCGGCTGTGAAGCAGTCAAAAAAAGCGTCAAGGACATCACCGCCGCGCTCGATCCTGACGCGCCCCGTCCCAAGTCGGAGATCGTCGTGCCGACGGCCGAGGAGCGGCTGGCCGCCGGCGTCGCCCAATATGAAGAAGGCAATTACGCCCAGGCGCAGCGCCTGCTGCAGGCCAGCCTCGCCGACGGCCTCACGGCGCGCACCAGCCAGGCACGGGCCTACAAGTATCTGGCCTTCATTTATTGCGTCACCGACCGCGTTCCGCAATGCCGGCAGGAGTTCAGCAACGCGTTGTCCGCCGATCCGAAGTTCACCCTCACCGCCGCCGAAGCCGGGCACCCGAGCTGGGGCCCTGTGTTCCGCAGCGTCAACCGGCGCTGACCCGCGCTCATGATGGAAAAACCCGAAAAAATAGGCCGTTACGACGTCATCGCCGAAATCGGCCGCGGCGCGATGGGCGTGGTGTACCGCGCCGTCGATCCGATGCTGGAACGCACCGTCGCGGTCAAGACCATCAACATGGCGCTCGATCCGGGCGAGATGGATCACTACGAAAAGCGCTTCACCATCGAAGCGCGCGCCGCCGGCGGACTGAATCACCCGAACATCGTCACCATCCACGACATCGGCCGCAGCGGCGATCTGGCCTACATGGCGATGGAATTTCTGGAAGGCCGCGAACTCAAGGATCTGATCGCCGGCAACGAGCTGGGCATCGACCGCGCATTGGACATCGCCGCGCAGGTCGCGGACGGCCTCGCCTATGCGCACGCGCATGAAGTCGTGCATCGCGACATCAAGCCGGCGAACATCATGATTCTGAAAGACGGCCGCGTAAAAATCACCGACTTCGGCATCGCCCGCATGCGCACCGCCGACGTGCGCACCCAGACCGGCGTGGTGCTGGGCTCGCCGCGCTACCTGTCACCGGAGCAGGTGCTGGGCAAACGCACGGATGCCCGTGCCGACATTTTCTCGCTGGGTGTGATTCTTTATGAAATGGTCGCCGGGCAGGCGCCGTTCACCGGCATCGACATCAACTCGCTGATGTTCCAGATTGTCAATTTCAATCCGGCACCGCCGAGCACCCACAACCCGGCCCTGCCGGCGATGCTCGACCTGATCATCGCCAAGGCGCTCGCCAAATCAGAAGATGAACGCTACGCGACGATCGCGGAATTCGCCGCGGACCTGCGCGCCTGCCGGCAGCAACCCACGGGGGCGGCCACCACGCCGCCGCAAGTCGCGATGCCGCGCATGTCCGCGGCACCGGTCGGCGCACTGACCGACACGCTGCCCGCCACGCGCGCCGAAGACCGCAGTTCAACCTCACCCGGCGATACGCTGCCCAGCGACGCCATGCCCGCGCGCGGTCTGTCCAAGGAGTTTGATTCCATGGCGGCGACCATGCGGCTTGCCGTAAAAACCGGGGCGGTCACCAATCCCGACGCGTTCGCGGAAAGTCTGGGCGTCAGCCGCCACTCGATTGATGCTGCCATCATGGACGCCGAAGTCGATCACGATCACAACTGGAGCGCGACCACCGTGGCGCACGCACCGCCGTGGTCCACGCGCGACCGCAACATTTTCATGGGCGCGGTCGCCGGCTCCACCGTGCTGGGCGCAATCATCGTTTTCGTCTGAATTTTTCCAGAACATCCTCATGCGCATCACCGCCGTCGAGGCCATCGCCGTCGATATTCCATTGAGCAAAAATTTCGGCGGCTCGACCTACAGCGTACTCAAGCGCTCGACAGTGATTACCCGGATCAGCACCGACGCGGGACTGGTCAGCAATGTCTATAACGGCGACAACCGCGTCCACGGCATGCAGATCGCCAACCTGATCGAAAACGATTTATTCAATGCAGTCAACGGGCTGTCAATATTCGAACGGGAGCGCGCGTGGAGCGCCATGTTCGCGCTGACCCACAGCGCGCCCGACAGGAAACTGCTGCTCGAAGCCATCGCCTGCATCGACTGCGCGATCTGGGATCTCACCGGCAAGGCTCTCGGCAAATCAGTCCGCGAACTCATCGGCGGCCACACCGACCGGCTGCCGGTCATTTCCATCGGCGGCTATTACATGCCCGGCAAGACGCACGCCGACATCGGCCGCGAAATCGAGTCGTACCGCAATGCCGGCATGGCGGGCTGCAAGTTCAAGGTCGGCGGACTGTCGCCTGAGGAAGATGCGGCACGCGTGGCCGTTGCGCGCCAGGCCGCCGGCGACGATTTCATTTTATGCGTCGATGCCAACCGCGGCTGGTCCGCTGAGGACGCGATCCGCTTCGCGCGACTGGTCGAGCGCCACAACATCCGCTGGTTCGAGGAACCCTGCCACTGGTACGACGACGCCGCGCAGATGGCGCGGGTGCGCCAGGCCACGACCATCCCGGTCGCTGCCGGGCAGAGCGAAATCACCAGTCACGCCATCCGCCGCCTCGTCGATGCCAAGGCCGTGGATCTCGTCAATTACGATGCGTCCGAAGGCGGCGGCGTCACCGACTGGCTGCGCGCCGCCGGTCTTTGCGCGACCGCCGGCATTGCCATGGCGCATCACGAAGAAGCGCAGATCGCCAGCCACCTGCTCGCCGCGGTACCCCACGGCACCTACGCGGAATGCTTCGCCGATCCGGCGCGCGATCCGGTGTGGCAGTCGATGTGGATCAACCGGCCCGCGGTCAAGGACGGCGTGATGCCGGTGGCTGCAGGGCCGGGCTTCGGCATTGAGCTCGACGAAGACATGATCCGCAAGTTCCGCAGCAACTGACCTCCGGCAGAACGTTCTGCGCGTTGCCCGCACTGCCCCGTTTCCGCCCGCGTCTGCTCGGCGTCGTCGGCGTGATACTGCTGGCGATGGGCCTGCTGCGCATGGGCGCCTGAATTCGCCTCATCCCGGTGTCGGTGATCAGCGGCTTCACCAAGGGCATCGCGGTGCTGTGGCAAGCGCTCGGGTTCCCGGGCAGCACCCGCGGAACCCCTGAAGCAGGCCTCAGGCGCCGGGCCTGCCGTTGCCTTCGATGAAGTCCCGGGCGGCCTGCAGCGCCTGCAGGCGCGTGGCAACCACCTGCAGCGGCCCGAGCATCCCCATGACGCCGGTGCGCTCCATGGTATCCCGTACCAGGTTGCGCATGCCGCAGAGGATCACGGTGTCGTTGCTGTCGCGGGCGCCGGCAATCACTTCCTCAAGGGCCATCGACGCGCTGGTATCGATGAACGGAACATCGGAGAGGTCGGCCACCAGCGCCTCGCGCCCCTCGGAGGACTGCATCATCCGCGAGAGGTCGCGTGCCGAGGCGAAGCTGAGCGGCCCCTCGACGTGGAACAGCACGATGCGGCCTCCCGCGGCATCCAGGATCGCCGCCTCTTCGGGAGTGAGGTCGGCGACCTGGTCGGAACTGTAGGAAATCCGCGCGCTGCGCATCTGCACCTCGGCGATGCGTGCCACGAAGATCAGCGAAGCCATCACCACGCCCACGGCCACCGCCGTCATCAGGTCGACAAACACCGTGATCGCCAGAGTGACGAACATCACCAGCAGGTCGGCGCGCGGCGCCTGGCGGAAACGCTTCAGATACTGCCAGTCTATGATGTCGTAGCCGACCTTGAGCAGTATGCCGGCCAGCACCGCCAGTGGAATGTGTCCCGCCACCGTGCCGGAACCGAGGACAACCGCCAGCAGCACCAGCGCGTGGATCGCGCCGGAGAGGCGCGAAGTCGCCCCGGCCCGGATGTTCACCAGGGTGCGCATGGTCGCACCGGCGCCGGCAATGCCCCCGCACAGGCCGGCGGCGATGTTCCCGATCCCCTGCCCGACCAGTTCGCGGTTCGAGTCGTGGTGGGTACGGGTGATGCTGTCGGCTACCAGCGAGGTCAGCAGCGAATCGATCGAACCGAGGAAAGCCAGAATCAGCGCATAACGCAGGATTGCAGGCAGGTCGGCCAGCGTCAGTGTCGGCAACGTGATCTGCGGCAGCCCGGTCGGAATTTCCCCGATCGTCGGCACGCCGGGCAGGAACAGTACCGCGGCAAGCGTGCCGACGACGATGGCGATCAGCGGCGGCGGCAGGGCGGCAGCGACGCGGCGCGGGGTGAAGGCCATGATCGCAAGGCAAAGTGCGCAGAGCGCGACGGTCTGGTAAACCGGGGCCGCCAGCATCGGCGGCAGGGCCGCCAGTTTCTCCACCACTTCCCCGGGCGGCGGCTGATGACCCAGGCCGTGGGCGAACTGCAGGATGATGATGATGACGCCGATGCCGCTCATGAATCCCGACACCACCGGCTGCGGCACCAGCTTGATGTAATGGCCGACCCGCAGCAGCCCGAACAGTATCTGCAGTAAACCGGCGAGTATCACGACCGTGAAGGCCATCGCGAGATTGCCGCCGAGTTGGGTGATGATCAGTGCCATCACCACCGTCATCGGCCCGGTGGGACCCGACACCTGGTGACGAGTGCCGCCGAACACCGCTGCGAAAAAACCGACCAGGATCGCGCCCCACAGTCCCGCCAGCGCGCCGGCGCCGGAAGCAACGCCGAAGGCCAGCGCCAGCGGCAGCGCGACGACGGCGGCGGTGAGGCCGCCGTACAGATCGCCTTTGTGTTTGAGAAAAATGTTCATTGAAGTCAGGACACGACCGCCCCGAGCGCCGCCCGGTGGCGGGCGCGCGGGCTGGCCAGCCTATAGTAAATCAGGGTCTCAGGTAGGCATAACCCTCGCGCTGCTGCAAGCGGGTGATCTCGTCCACGCCCGACCGCACGAACTGAACTTCCGGGATGAACTGGTCCTTGCCCAATCCGCGCTCACGCAGCGTAATCTCGCAGGCCCTGAACTTGACGCCCTGCAATTCCATGTCCTCGATCATGCCGCGGTATTCGTTGCCCTTTGCAGTCTTGGCCCCCTTCATCATGAAGTTGACGCCGGCGGCATGGCCCACGACCGTGATCTGCGCTGCAGAATTCACTTCGAGATGATTGCGGATGTATTCCAGCCCGCGGGACGCCTGATCATTGCCGTCCACGAAGTGGTAAACGACCCGGTCGGGTCGTTTATCCTGCGCAATGCCGCTGGCGCAAACCGGCAAAGCCAGCGCAAGCACCAAACCCTGCAGCAACCGCCGACCTGTCCGCCCGAGTTCCATGACCCGCCCGGCAATACCCTTTACGGAATCGGCTTGAGACGGAGCGCTGCGGGAGCAGCATTGACAAACCCGTATTTGCCGTAAGCCGCCTGCGCAGCCGGTGTCTTCAGGAACGCCAGATAACGGTCAGCCGCCGCCTTGCGCGGACTTTTAACCAGCGAGCCGATCACGTAGGCGACCTCGTCGCGCAGGCTGTCCTGGGGCGGCAGCTTGACTGCATCGACAGACTTGCCGTCGCGCTGCGCCTCGATCGCTTCGGTGATCCACACGATGCCCGTATCCGAGGTTCCCGCCAGAATCCGGTCGGGTGTTTCCCTGTGATGCACGGCAGTAAACCAGTTGTTCGGGGTCGTCTGGCAGGAATAGCACTCTTTGCCGCCCGACACATAACCCCACAACCCGTGGCGCTCCAGCACTTTGCGCCCGTAAAACGTCATGATGCCTTCATTGACGGGGTTCGGCATCGACGTGCGAACATCCGCACGCTTGATGTCCGCGATTCCCTTGATGTTCCGGGGATTGCCTTTGCCGACCATCAGCACCATTTCATTGTGCATGTAAACCGCGTAATCGCTCATGAGCCCGGCGGTCTTGAGCGTCTTCAGATGCCCCAGATTTACAGAAGCGTACACGTCCGGCGTTCCCGGGTAATCCTTCCCGTTGTAGTTCCAGCCGCCCTTCTGGATCGCCGACAGCAACAAGCCGGGGGGAAGCGTAATCAAGCCGACGCTGGTGCCCGGATGCGCTTTCTGGAAGGCATGAACCACATCATCCATTGCAAAGAACTGATTGCCCGCAAGCCAGAGAATCAGTTGCGCATCGGCCTGCATCCGGCCCAGCGCTTCAGCGCCCTTGATGATCCTGCCATCGGCGTAATACAGCTTGAGATCGTTGTCCTTGTCCTTCGGAATAACTGCGAAATTACTCTTCGGCGCGACCGTGGAGGTCGTGGCGGCCGTGGACGTCGGCTTGCCTCCGTCCGTCGCGCAACCGCCCAGCGCCAGCAGGCAAACGCCTGCGCCGGCCAATACTTTCATCGCATGATTCATTGCAATCCCTCCCCCAAATAAATAATTATCGTGTGCCAACGAATTTGATTCAAACTGGTTCTGCAGGAAATCAGGGCTTTACATTAAACCAGCCTTGCCTGTGCCTTGAAATGATGTGTTCGATGCCGGCCTGGACATGCGTCAAACCCTCCACCATGTCATCGTGCTTGAGCTTGAAACGCGCCATGGAATTTCCGCAGGCATAGATCTTCACGCCCCCCGCCATCGTATCGCGCACCCGGCTGGCCAACAGCGCATCGGCC
Organism: uncultured Bordetella sp.; assembly: GCA_964486865.1. GTDB lineage: Bacteria > Pseudomonadota > Gammaproteobacteria > Burkholderiales > SG8-41. The sequence goes on along the minus strand of CAZAOZ010000001.1, from coordinate 166,209 downwards.
TTCAGCATCTGGATCCCCGTTCCGAAGGCCACCACCTCGACTTCAATGCCATCGGGACCGTAGGTTTCGTGCAGGTTTCGCGCCATGTTGAGTGCCTGCCCCCAGGTACTGCTCTCGTCACTCACCTGAATCACGACGCGTTCCTTGACGGCTTCCGCCTTGCGCTCGGGAACCGAGGTGCACGCGCCCAATGCAGCGCAAATGAGCACGAACAGGACATACGACAGTTTTTTCATCATTTCTCCTCCGGAAATTGGAACCGACCCCGCGCAGCATAGGAAACTTGGAGGCGCAACGCAATAACATACACTTATGCCCGCATAAGTCGAACGCGGTTAACCCTGAAAGTTTCCATGAACACAATCAGCAGGCATCTTCGGATCACCGGCCACGTGCAGGGCGTGGGTTACCGCAATTACCTTGAATACCAGGCGCAGCAGCTGGGCATTTCCGGTTGGGTGCGCAACCGCAGCGACGGCAGCGTGGAAGCGGTGGTTCACGGCACTCCGGCGGCAGTGGAGGCCATCATCGAATGTGCGCGCCGCGGTCCTCGCGCATCCCAAGTCAGCAACGTCGAGGTGCGCGAAGACGCCGGAGATTACGCCAGCTTTGAAACACGCCAGACCGTTTAAATTAATTCAATAAAAAACAACATGTTACGCTATCCAATCGCAGCAGTGGCAGCAGCGAGCAGGCTGGGAAACTTGCGAACTCCAACATCATAGTACCCGGTGCAAAGTGCCTCCCCAGGGAGCCCCCTCACTCCTCACTCCTCACTCCTCACCCCTCATTCCTCATTCCTCATTCCGCCGCCCTACTCGGCATTGCCATAGAGAATATTCACGTTCTCCGGCTTGAGCCACTCCGCCAGCGAACGCATCAGATCATCGTTGATATTGACCTGCCACGCCGCGCCGAGCTTCACTTCGCAGCGCGCGCCGTTGCTCGAGTATTCGATGGCCACCGGGCACGGCCCCTGGCGGTGCGGCGCCAGCAGCTCTTTCAGCTTGGCTCCCGATGACTGGCCGTTGCACACCAGGCGGATGCCGCGCGCATAGCGGTTGCGCGCCTCGTTGAGATCGAGGACGTTCATCGCCTCCAGCCGCAGCGTGTTGTCGCCGCCGTTTTCCGCCTCCTGCTCCGGATTGCGGTAACGCTGGCGGCCGCGCACCTCGATGACCAGCAGTTCGTCCTCACGCAGCTTGTGGCGGAAACGGTCGAACGCTTCGCGGAACACCACCACCTCGTGCTTGCCGGTATCGTCGGCCAGCGTGACGATGCCCATGCGTCCGCTGGCGGTGTTCTGCACGCGCACCGACAGCACCACGCCGGCGATGCTCACCGTGCGCCCGGCAATGTCGCTGGCGGTCTGCAGCTCGCCCAGCTTTTTGCTCACCATGCGCCGCACTTCATCGCGATAGACGTTGAACAGGTGATCGCTGCGGTAATAGCCCAGCGCCAGTTTTTCGTTCTGCAGCATTTCCTTTTTGCTCCAGCGCGGCACATTGGCCGGCGCCACCACCCGCGGCGCATCGACCGCGTCGCCGAACAGGTTGGTCTGCGACGCGGAACGGCTGGCCTGCTCCGCGGATTCCAGCGCCAGGCCGACGCAGGCCATCAGTTCCGCGCGATTGTCGTTGATGCCGTCGAAAGCCCCGGCTCGCACCAGCGATTCGACGACGCGCCGGTTGACCAGGCGTTTGTCCACGCGATGGCAGAAATCAAACAAATCCCGGAACGGCCCGCCGGCCTCGCGTATTTCGACCATATGATTGATCGCGCCCTCGCCAGTGCCCTTGATCCCGCCCAGGCCGTAGCGGATGCGTTTCTGGTCCACCGGCGCGAAACGATAACCGCCGCTGTTGACGTCGGGCGCCAGCACTTCGAGCTTGTTGTCGCGGGCATCATCGACCAGTTGCTGCACCTTGTCGGTGTCGTTCATCACCGCCGACATGTTGGCCGCCATGAATGCCGCCGGATGATGCGCTTTCAGGTACGCGGTCTGGTAGGCGATCAGCGCATAGGCCGCGGCGTGCGACTTGTTGAAGCCGTAGCCGGCGAACTTCTCCATCAGGTCGAACAGTTCGTTGCCCTTGCCCCTGGACAAACCGTTTTTTGCCGCGCCCGCCTGGAACAGATCGCGATGCTCGGCCATTTCCTCGGGCTTTTTCTTGCCCATCGCCCGCCGCAGCAGATCGGCGCCGCCCAGGCTGTAGCCTCCGATGATCTGCGCCATCTGCATCACCTGCTCCTGATAGACCATGATGCCGTAGGTTTCGGAGAGGATGCTTTCGACGCGGGGATCGGGATAGGTGAAACGCCGGCCGTGCTTGCGCGCGCAGAATTCCGGGATCAGCTCCATCGGCCCCGGCCGGTACAGCGCGACCAGCGCGATGATGTCGCCGAAGCGGTCGGGCTTGGCGCTTTTCAGCATGTCGCGCATGCCGCGCGATTCAAACTGGAACACGGCCGTGGTGTTGGCCTGCTGGAATACCGTGTACGCCGCCTTGTCGTCCAGCGGCAGTTTTTCGAGCTTCAGCGTCGATGCGGGATCGAGCTGCCTGATGTATTTGAACGTCCAGTCGAGGATGGTCAGCGTGGTCAGGCCGAGAAAGTCGAACTTGACCAGGCCGATGGATTCGACGTCGTCCTTGTCGAACTGGCTGACCGCCGCATTCGACGCGTCAGCCACGTAAAGCGGGCAGAAATCCGTCAGCTTGCCGGGCGCGATCAGCACGCCGCCGGCATGCATGCCGACGTTGCGGGTCAAACCCTCCAGCGTGCCGGCAAGCTCCAGCAGCTCGGCGACCTCTTCCTCCTTTTTTTCGCGCTCGGCCAACTGCGGCTCCATCTTGCGCGCCTCGGCGAGCGTGATCTGCTTGCCCGGCTGGAACGGAATCAGCTTGGCGAGCTGGTCGCAGAAGTTGTAGCCGAGATCGAGCACGCGCCCGACGTCGCGCACCACGGCCTTGGCCGCCATGGTGCCGAAGGTGGCGATCTGCGATACCGAATCCGCGCCGTAACGCGCCTTCACGTAATCGATGACGCGGTCGCGTCCGTCCTGGCAGAAATCGATGTCGAAGTCGGGCATCGACACCCGCTCCGGATTCAGAAAACGTTCGAACAGCAGGTTGTAGCGCAGCGGATCCAGATCGGTGATGCCGAGGCTGTAAGCGACCAGCGAACCTGCGCCCGAACCGCGGCCCGGACCGACCGGCACGCCATTCTGCTTGGCCCAGTTGATGAAGTCGGCAACGATCAGGAAATAGCCGGGAAAGCCCATCTGCAGGATGGTCCTGATTTCGAATTCCAGACGCTCGCGGTAAACCGGCTCCTGCGCCGCGCGCTCAGTAGCGTCTTCATACAGTTCAGCGAGCCGCGCCGTCAGTCCGTCGCTCGCGCACTGGCGCAGATGCTCTTCCAGGCTGACGCCCTCGGGCGTCGGAAAATGCGGCAGCCGGCTTTTACCCAGCGTCAGGCCGAGGCTGCAGCGCCGCGCGATCTCGACGCTGTTCTCCAGCACTTCGGGCACGTCGGCAAACAGCTCGGCCATCTCGCGCCGGGTCTTGAAATACTGCTCGGCGCCGTGGCGCTTCGGGCGGCGCTGATCCGACAGCACATACCCCTCGGAGATGCAGACCCGCGCTTCATGCGCCCTGAAGTCTTCGCGCCGCATGAACTGCACCGGGTGTGTCGCCACCGCCGGCAGGCCCGTGACGCTGGCCAGTTGCAGCGCGCGTTCGACATGGCGCTCGACCGGGATCGCCGCCGCGCCGCCGGTCATCGCCTGCGGTCCCAACCGCTGCACCTCGAGGTAATAACGGCCGGGGAACAGCGCGGCCCAGCCTTCCGCGAGCTGGCGCGCCGCCTCCGTATTGTCGGCAATCAGCGCCTGGCCGACATCGCCGTGGTGGGCGCCGGAGAGCGCGATCAAGCCATCAGTGCCGGTTTCACCGAACCAGGATTTGAGGATTTCGGCGCGCCCGCGGTACTGGTTGCCGCGGTACGCGCGCGTCAGCAGTTCACACAACCGCAGATAGCCGTCGTGAGTCTGCGCCAGCAGCAGCACCCGGTACGGGTTTTCGCGATCGGTCTCGTTGGTCAGCCACAGATCGCAGCCGATGATGGGCTTGATGCCCTGACTGCGCGCTTCCTGGTAGAACTTGACCATCCCGAACACGTTGCCGAGATCGGTCAGTGCCAGCGCCGGCATGTCATCGGCCCTGGCCGCGGCCACGGCTTCGTCGATGCGCACGATGCCATCGACGATTGAGTATTCGCTGTGCAATCGCAGATGGATGAAAGACGGCGCCATGCCCATATTTTAGTGCATCGTCGGCGATGCTCCGGCATCCGCGTGATACTGTGTGGGCACTTCGTTGATAATCCAGAAAAATCCGCGACATAGCCCGGGCCGCATGGTAGTCAGGCACCGGCAATTGCCGCACCACCCCATGCCGCACACCTCCCTCCCTCGTTCGGGCTTGCTCGCGCTGATCGCCCTCTGCGCCGTCTGGGGCTACACCTGGGTCATGCTGAAAGAAGGCCTGAGTTACGCCGACCCGTGGGATTACGCCGTCCTGCGCACCGTGCCCGGCGCATTGCTGCTGTTTGCCATCGCCGCCTGGCGCGGCGAATCGCTCAAACTGCATTCACCGCGCCACGTATTCATGCTGGGGCTGTGGCAGACCACGGGGTTCAACGCGCTGGTGTCGCTGGCGCTGGTGTCCGGCGCCGCCGGCAAGACCGCCGTGCTGGTTTATACGATGCCGTTCTGGACCATGCTGTTCGCGTGGCCGGTGCTGGGTGAACGCATCCGCGGCCTGCAATGGCTGGCCGTCGCGCTGTCCGTGGCCGGACTGCTGCTGATACTCGAACCCTGGTCGCTGGCCGGCAGCTGGGCCGCGAATATGCTGGCCGTGCTGACCGGCGTCAGCTGGGCGGTCGCCGCGGTGCTGACGCGCCGCTGGCGCCATCACCTGGCCGTCGGTACGATTGCACTGACGGCCTGGCAGATGCTGCTGGGCAGCCTGGTGCTGGTGGTGCTGGCGCCGCTGCTGTCCACGCGCGCCGTGGAATGGACGCCCTATTTCTGTTTTGTGCTGGCGTACGGCATCCTGTTCGGCACGGTGCTCGGCTGGGCGCTGTGGTTTTATGTACTGAAACTGCTGCCCGCCGGCATCGCCGGCCTGTCGGTGATGGCCATACCCGCCATCGGCGTGCTGTCCTCGCGTTTGCAGTTGGGCGAGCAACCGGGTCCGGTAGAATCCATCGGTATGTTATTGATCGTCGCCAGTCTTGCGGTGCTGTCGTGGACGGCGCTGCGTAAGCGCAAGGTGTGAACGACACCCCCTCTGCTACGCCTCAAGTGTTCCCTTTTCCCCAACCCCTCTCCCCCAAGGGGGAGAGGGTGGCGCGCAGCGACGGGAGAGGGGGAATGACTTTCCACTCACACTGAACAAACGCCAAAATTATTCATGACCCCCAGCCGCTCGACATTCCATGAACTGAACGGACTGCGCCACCACGTGCGCACCTGGGGTGCGCCCGATGCGCCGCCGCTGTTCCTGCTGCACGGCTGGATGGACGTATCGCTGTCATTCCAGTTCGTCGTTGATGAACTGCAGCGCGACTGGCATGTCATTGCACCCGACTGGCGCGGGTTCGGACTGTCTGCATGGTCCGGCGCCGGTTACTGGTTTCCCGACTATTACGCCGATCTCGATGCGCTGCTGGCGATTTATACGCCGCTGCAACCGGCGCAACTGGTCGGGCACAGCATGGGCGGCGTCATCGCCTGCACCTATGCGGGGCTGCGCCCGGCGCGGGTGGCGCGGGTGATCTCGCTGGAAGGTTTCGGCCTGGCGCGCACCACGGCCGCCGACGCACTGCCGCGCTACCGGCGCTGGCTGGATGAACTGGGCGAGACGCAGCGCTTTCGCATTTACGGTTCATTTGATGCGCTGGCAACGCGGCTCGCCCGCGACAATCCGCGGCTGACGCCGGAGAAGGCGCAATTCATCGCCCGCGCCTGGGCGCGAGAAACCGCGCCCGAGCAGATCGAAATGCTGAGCGATCCGCGGCACAAGCGCGCCAACCCGGTGCTGTTCCGTCTCGATGAGCTGATCGCCTGCTGGCGCGAAGTCACCGCGCCGACCCTGTGGGTGTTCGCACGCAACTCCGCGGGCGCCGGCTACCTGAAAGACACGCCGGAACAACTCGCCGAACGCAAGAATGCCTTCCGTGACTACCGCGAACTGTGGATCGAAGATGCCGGCCACATGATGCATCACGACCAGCCGGCGGCGGTGGCGCGACTGATCGAAGAATTTCTGGGGGAATAGCACGCCCCGCTGCATACCGCCGCATACGATGCACAATCCGCTGTGAAACTTGTGTGAAGCTTGCGCACCGGGCCGGCGCCTGTGACACTGCGGCATCCGCGCCAACTACGGTATCCCCATGACTACTCCTGTTTCGCCACCCCTGCTCGGCGTGCTCGGCGGCATGGGGCCGCTCGCTGCCGCAGATTTCCTGACCAAACTGGTCAAGGAAACCCCGGCGACGCGCGACCAGGATCACATTCCCTACATCGCCTGGGGCGTGCCGCAGATCCCGGAGCGCCCCGCCGCGATCCTGCGCAACAGTGCATCGCCGTTGCCCGAAATGCTGCGCGGCATCGCTGCGCTGAAACAGGCCGGCGCCACGGCCATCGCCATTGCCTGCAACACCGCGCACTACTGGCATGACGAGTTGGTGCGGCAGGGCGGCCTGCCGATCCTGCACATAGCCGACGCCGCCTGCGATGCGCTCGCCGAGCGCGGCATCAGCCGCGGCAGCATCGGCCTGATCGCCACCGAAGGCACGCTCGCCGCCGGATTTTTCCAGCAGCGCTTCGCCGCGCGCGGACTCGAATGCATCGTCAGCACCCGCTCCGATCAGGATCAGCTGGTGCTGCCCGCGATCGCCGCCGTCAAGGCCAACGACCTGCGCCGCGCCCATGCGCTGGCGGTGCAGGCTGTCGAAAAACTGGTGGCAGGCGGCGCGCAGGCCGTGGTACTCGCCTGCACCGAAACGCCGGTGGCGATCGATTTTGCCGCCAGTCCGGTCAGCGACCGCTGCATCGACGCGACTCGCGCCCTGGCGCGGGCTTGCGTGGCCTGGCATCGCACGGCAACCTGCCCGGGACCAGCGGCCGACAGTTCGAAAAAATGACGTTTTTCGACGGCAGTCCGGCGCACAAGCTGGACAAAGCCGGCGCCTTCCCTTAGATTCACCGGCGTAACGCGCACTTGCCGTCAACACCACTGCTACAGGAGACCTACCATGTTCCGATTTACGCACCTGCTCGCCGCCATTGCCGCCGCAGGCCTGCTCGCCGCGCCCGTGCATGCCGCCGAACCGACCGGCACGCTGAAAAAAATCAAGGACACCGGCGTCGTCAAGATCGGCCACCGCGACGCTTCCGTGCCGTTTTCGTATCTCGATGACAAACAGCAGCCCATCGGCTACGGCATCGACATCTGCATGAAAATCGTTGACGCCGTCAAAGCCGAACTGAAAATGCCGAAGCTCAAAGTCGAGTTCGTGCCGGTAACATCGCAGACGCGGATCCCGATTCTTACCGGCGGCAACATCGACATCGAGTGCGGTTCGACCACCAACTCGGTGGAACGCCAGAAACAGGTGGACTTTGCCCCGACCTACTTCGTGACCGGCACCAAGATCATCGTCAAGAAAAGCTCGGGCATCAAAGGCTACGACGACCTGAAGGGCAAGACCGTGGTCTTCACCCAGGGCACGACCAACGAGCGCGCCATGAAAGCCTACAACGACGAGAAAAAACTCGGCATCAACTTCATTCCGTCCAAGGATCACGCCGAATCCTTCCTCGCCGTGGAAACCGGCCGCGCGGCCGCCTTCCCGATGGATGACATCCTGCTCTATGGCCTGAAGGCCGGCGCCAAGAATCCGGACGACTACGTGGTCATCGGCGAATTCCTGTCCGACGATCCCTACGCGATCATGCTGCGCAAGGATGACCCCGGATTCAAGAAACTGGTCAATGGCGCGGTAGGCGCGCTATACAAGAGCGGCGAAATCAACAAGCTCTACACCAAGTGGTTCCAGTCGAAGATTCCGCCCAAGGGCATCAATCTGGATTTCCCGATGTCCGACGGCCTGAAAGCCGCCATCAAGAATCCCAATGACACGGGCGTCGGCGCCTGCGGCCGGATGAAATGCTGATACCGCTGCAACGGTAACTTTAATCGGGGAGCCGCGGCTCCCCGATTTTTTCGCCTGTATTCCGGCCCTACTGTTCCGGCTACACTGCCGCCATGGACTTCGGCTTTCTCACCCAGCCCGCGTTCTCCGGCGGCGGCACCTACTTCGACTGGGTGGTCTCCGGAATCCAATGGACCATGCTGGTATCTATCCTCGCCTGGATCATCGCCTTCACCGTCGGCTCCGTGCTCGGCGTGCTGCGCACCACGAAAGTCGTCTGGCTGAACGGCCCCGCCACCGCCTACGTCGAACTGTTCCGCAACGTACCGCTGCTGGTGCAGATGTTCATCTGGTATTTCGTGGTACCCGAGATCGTGCCGGCAGCACTGGGCACCTGGATGAAACAGGGCATGCCCCTGCCCGAATTCTCCAGCGCGGTGCTGGCGCTGGGTTTTTACACGGCTTCGCGCGTCGCCGAGCAGGTGCGCTCCGGCATCCAGTCGATTCCCGTCGGCCAGACTCATGCCGCGCTCGCCACCGGACTCACCATGCCACAGGTCTATCGTCACGTGCTGCTGCCGATGGGCTACCGCATCGTCATCCCGCCGCTCACCTCCGAATTCCTGACCATCTTCAAGAATTCGTCAGTGGCGCTGACCATCGGCGTGCTGGAACTGACCGCGCAGGCACGCACCATCTCTGAATACACCTTCCGCACTTTCGAGATTTTCACGCTGGCCACCGTGGTTTACGTGCTGATTACGCTGACCGTGACCGTCGCCATGCGGTTCGTGGAAAACCGCGCGCGCGTGCCCGGCTACATCGGCGCGGGAAGGTAAGCCATGTTCACCGACTTCGATTTCGACGTCATCCAGCGCGCGCTGCCCTACCTGTGGCAGGGCATGATGTTCTCACTGGGCCTGACGCTGCTGGCCATGGTCGGCGGCATCATCCTCGGCACGCTGCTCGCGCTGATGCGCCTGTCCAGCCACAAGGCCATCAGCCTGCCGGCCGGCGCCTACGTCAATCTGCTGCGCTCGACGCCGCTGATCCTGGTAATTTTCTGGTTTTATTTTCTGGTCCCGATCGCCATCAAGCACATCTCGGGAGACAGCTACGCCCAGGGCATCGGACCATTCCATTCGGCGCTGATCGCCTTCACGCTGTTTGAAGCCGCTTACTACTGCGAGATCATCCGTGCCGGCATCCAGAGCGTACCCCGGGGCCAGTTTGACGCCGCCTATGCGCTGGGCCTCAATTACCGGCAGGCGACGCTGCGGGTCGTGCTGCCGCAGGCCTTCCGCAACATGGTGCCCATCCTGCTGACGCAGGGCATCATCCTGTTCCAGGATACGTCACTGGTCTATGTCGTCGGTCTGACCGATTTCATGGGCGCCGCCAGCAAGGTCGCGCAGCGCGACGGGCGGCTGGTGGAAATGTACCTGTTCGCCGCACTGGTTTATTTCATCCTGTGTTTCTTCGCTTCATATTTCGTCAAGCGGCTGCAATTGCGCATCACCCCACCGCGTTAGGAAGGCAATTCCGTCATGGCCATGATCGAATTCAGGAACATCAGCAAGTGGTACGGCAGCTTTCAGGTGCTGAAAAACTGCACGACGAAAGTTGAACAGGGCGAAGTGGTTGTCGTCTGCGGGCCGTCGGGTTCCGGCAAATCGACGCTGATCAAGTGCGTCAATGCCCTGGAACCCTTCCAGCAGGGCGAACTGGTCGTCAACGGTCAGTCCGTAGGCGCCAGGGAGACCAATCTGCCGCAACTGCGCGCGAAAATCGGCATGGTATTCCAGAGTTTCGAACTGTTTCCGCACATGAACGTCACGGCCAACCTGAATCTCGCACAGATCAAGGTGCTGGGCCGCAGCCCCGAGGAAGCCACGGAAAAATCACGCGCCCTGCTCCAACGCGTCGGCCTGATTGATCATGCCCGAAAATTCCCAGGCCAGCTCTCCGGCGGCCAGCAGCAGCGTGTCGCGATAGCCCGCGCACTGGCCATGGATCCGATCGCCATGCTGTTCGATGAACCGACTTCAGCCCTCGACCCGGAGATGATCAACGAAGTGCTGGATGTCATGGTCGAGCTGGCCCGCGAAGGCATGACCATGATGTGCGTGACCCACGAGATGGGCTTCGCGCGCAAAGTCGCTCATCGCGTGATTTTCATGGATCAGGGCGAAATCGTTGAAGATGCGACGAAGGAAGATTTTTTCGGCAAGCCGCGCTCCGAGCGCGCGCAGCAGTTTTTGTCCAAGATCCTGCACCACTGATGCATGCGGCACTGGCTTGCCGCGGCGGGCCCGGCTACAATGCGCGCTTTTCGCGAAGGCGCGCTGTCAAAACAGCGCCGGACTATTCATGAGTAAAGCATCTGCCCGCGTCCAGTACGACTGCAACAAATGCCCCGGTTACTGCTGCAGCTATCCGCTGATTGAAATCGGCAAGCGCGACATCCAGCGCCTCGCCAAACACTTCGACATCACCTATCAGCAGGCCGAGGACCGCTACACCCGTTTCGACAAGACCGAGAAAGTGCGTTCGCTGCGCCAGCAGGAAGACGAACACTTTGGCCGCATCTGCAAACTGTTCGACACCAAAAAGCGCCAATGCACCGTATATGAAGCGCGGCCCGGCGTGTGCCGTGACTATCCGGAAGGCAAGCGCTGCGGCTACTACGAGTTCCTGCAGTTCGAGCGCGAACACCAGGACGATCCGACGTTTGTCGCAGTGACGTAAAAATCAATAAAAACAAATGGTTATATAAATACCGCCGGCAACCGCAACAAAAAAACCCCGCTGCGGCGGGGTTTTTTGAGCGCTGATACCTACCGCCTCAGAACTTCACCATGTTGATCTTGGTCAGCGTCACCTTGCTCGACACCAGCGGCGCGGTAGTCAGAACCGCCGCTGCACTGAGATCAGCATAGGCATCCGCCGACGACATCCCGTCCACCGGAACAATGACGTTCATCCCGCGCAAAGCCGCGGCACTGGCGGTGTAGAGCACCGCGCCATTAGCGGAAGTGCCTACGGTAATCACAGTCTTGATGCCTTTGTCCTTGAGGATTTTCTCAAGATCGGTGCGCAGGAACTTGTCGGGACCGGAGAGCACTGATGGCTCACCCGCTATAGGCGCCACGTCCTTGATCACATCCGCAACCGTGGTATTGGCGATGAGGGTATAAACAATCGCCATATTCTTGGCTCGCGCGTCAGCCAAGAGCTGCTTCACTACGGGGATCGACGCGAGACAGCGGGGCCGTTTGCCGCAGTTCTGGTTCATGAAGTCGAGCATGAGCAACGCGGTGGTCGTGGCATCGACCGTGACCGGCTTGAGCGCGGGCGCCGGCGGCCGCGCCACGCTCGCCCACTCGTCGATGATGGTCTCAGCATGGCCTTGCGAAACAGGCCCGAACAAGCCTGCCATGGTAACTACTGCCACAAAAGCAAGAATGGTTCTGAAATTCATAATTTCCCCCATGAAAAGTCATCGAACAGGCAAACAGTGTTACACAATTTTCCGGATATCGTCACGGCCCGTGCAGAGCCCGCCTAGCAGCCGCCGCAGGAAATTCTCGCACTGCGCCACCTGCGCCAGCGTGACGAACTCGTCGGGCTTGTGCGCTTCGCGGATCGAGCCCGGCCCGCACACCACCGTCGGCACGCCCGCCGCCTGAAACTGCGACGCCTCGGTGCCGAACGACACCTTGGCGATATCGCCGCTGCCCGACAGTTCCTGCGCCAGCGCGGCGATTTCGCTTTCAGCGCCGGTATTGAGCGCAGGGTTATCCGACATTTTCACGATCGTAAAGCCGCTGCGCGGGTCCACCGTGTGCATTTCCGGCTCGATCACGCCATGCACATGCGCCTCGAATTCGCGCAGCAGCGCCGCCGGATCGTCGCCCGGCAGATTGCGGAACTCGAAATCGAACACGCATTCGTGCGGCACGATGTTGAGTGCGGTGCCGCCGTGGATCACGCCGGTATGCACCGTCGTATAAGCCACATCGAAACCGCGGTCGTACGGCCCGCGGTCGCGATGCCGCCGCGCGAGCTGTTTCAGGAACGCGACCGCCTCCGCCGCCGCCTCCACCGCATTGACGCCGTGCGGCGCATACGCCGAATGCGAGGCGAGGCCGCGCACCGTGCAGCGGTAACCCTGCTTGCCCTTGTGCGCGATGACCGGGCGCATTTCCGTCGGCTCGCCGACGATGCACGAGCGCGGCCGGATGCCGGCCTGCGCCAGGTCGGCGATCAGTTCGCGCACGCCGAGGCAGCCCACCTCCTCGTCATAGGTCAACGCCAGATGCACCGGCGTCCGCAATCCGCGCTGCACGAACTCCGGCGCCACCGCCAGCGCGCAGGCGATGAAACTTTTCATGTCGGCGGTGCCGCGGCCATAGAGCTTGCCGTCGCGTTCGATCACCCCAAATGGATCGGTGGCCCAGTCCTGGCCATCGACCGGCACCACGTCGGTATGCCCGGACAGGACTATGCCCGCCTCACTGCCCGCCTTGCCGCGCGGCCCCAGCGTCGCGAACAGGTTGGCTTTGCGTCTGTCGCGGTCATGGGTCAGCCGGATATCGGCATTGAGCGGCAGCAGCCGCTCGCGCACAAAGTCGATCAGTTCCAGATTGGAATCCCGGCTGACCGTCGGGAAAGCAATCAGCGTGCGGATCAGCGCTAGCGTCTCCGCGCCGGGCGTGAGAGGCGCATTCATGAATCAGGATGCTCAGGGCTTGATCCCCGAGGCCTTCACCACTTTGCTCCAGCGCTCGATTTCCTCGTTCAGCATCTTGCGGAAATACTCGGGCGACTCGGCGATCGGATCCGCACCCATCTGCGCAATCCGGTTGCGGAAATCCTCGCGCTGCACGGCCTTGACGACGACGCTGTTCAGCGTATTGACCACCGCCTGCGGCGTGCCGCGCGGCGACAACACGCCGTACCAGGTCTGGGTGACGAAGCCCGGCAGGCCGCCTTCGATCATCGTCGGCACTTCCGGCATCAGCGCCGAACGTTTCTGGCTGGTGATGCCCAGCACGCGCATCCGGCTCAGCAGCGGCTGCGCGGCCGGGATGTTGCTGAACGAGAACTCGACCTCGCCGCTCGCCAGCGCGACCAGCGCGGGGCCGGTGCCCTTGTAGGGAATGTGCGTGAAATCGCCCTTGATCATCAGCTTGAGCATTTCGCCGGACAGGTGCTGGGTGCTGCCGCTGCCCGACGAGGAATAATTCATCTTGCCGGGATTCTTTTTGATGATGGCGATGAATTCCCTGACGGTTTTTGCCGGCAGCGACGGGTGCACCAGCAGCAGGTTGGCGCTGGTGGCGAACACCGCGATCGGCACGAAGTCCCTGACCGGGTCGTAGTTGAGCTTGGGATAGAGGCTGACGTTGACGCCCAGCGCCGCCGAGCTGAGGAACAGCGTGTAGCCGTCGGCCGGCTGCTTGACGAAGTATTCGGCGGCGATGTTCTGTGCCTGGCCGGGACGGTTCTCGACGATGACCTGCTGGCCGAGCGCCGCGGTGATCTCCGGCGCAATCAGCCGTCCCATGATGTCGCTGCCGCCGCCGGGCGCGTAACCCACCACCATGCGGATGGGCTTGACCGGGTATTTCGCCTCCTGCGCCGCAACGTATCCATGACAACCCAGCACCACGCCGAGCACGCCGGTAATCAGTTTGCGCATCATGCTTCCTCCGTTTGTTATATGAACAGTTGATTTCTAAGAGCGCGTAACAAAATGAAAATCCCCCTCTCCCCGCTTGCGGGGAGAGGGTCGGGGAGAGGGGCGGCAGAAAGTCATTTTGTTACGCGCTCTAAGTATTCTTATGGATTGCCCAGGTAGTCGCGCTTGCCGATTTCGACGCCGTTGCGGCGCAGGATATTGTAGGCGGTGGTGACATGGAAATAAAAATTCGGCAGCGCGTGGCCGAGCAGGAACTGCATGCCCTTGTAAGTAGTGCTTTTCTCGCCGCGCTTGAGGACGATGTCCTTGTCTTCGGTGCCGTCGATCTGCGCGGGCTTGATCGACTGGATGAAGGCGATGGTGGTGGCGATCCGCGCCTTCAGTTCAGCCAGTGTCTTCTCGGTATCTTCATGCACGGGGATGTCCACCCCGGCCAGCCGCGCCACCGCGCCCTTGGCCGTGTCGCAGGCGATCTGCACCTGGCGCGCCATGGCGAACATGTTCGGATACAGCCGGTAGGTGGTCAATGCCGATTGGTCGATCTTGTTCGCATCAACATGCGCCTGCGCCTTGTCGAGTATGGCGGACAGGTTGGTCAGGATGTTGACAAAGCGCGGCACGCTCACTTGGTACATTGAAATGCTCATGGGAAGTTCCTGCGGGAATAAGGGTTCAAGGGGAGCAATGACCGGGTAAATCCGTCCTCCATTTAATCCCTCATGGGGGTCTGATGGCAAGCGCGCAGCAGCCGCGCCCGCGGCGTCGTGCTGGTGCTGCACCAGATGGGCAGCCACGGCCCCGCCTATGCAACACGCTCGCCCGCTGATCACAAATCGTTCCTGCCGGAATGCACCACCAACGTGCTGCAAAACTGCGACCGCCAGCAACTGCTCAATGCCTACGACAATTCCGTCGCCTACACCGATCACATGCTGGCCGGCAGCATTGCCTGGCTGAACAGGCAAGCCGCCAGTTACGACCCGTCTGTCGGACCACGGCGAATCGCTCGGCGAAAACAGGCTCTATCTGCACGGCCTGCCCTATGCCGTGGCGCCGCGGTCCCAGACGCATGTGCCGTTCATCGTGTGGATGGCGTCCGGTGCCGGGGAACGGCGCAATGCCACGCTGGCCTGCCTCGACGCCATGCGCGATCAGCCGCTGTCGCACGACAACCTGTTTCATACCGTGCTGGGCATGACGGGCATCACCGCCGCCGAGTACCGGCCGCCGCTGGATATCACGGCCGCGTGCAGGACTGTCGCGGAACGCTCTACCAAAACCGCGATGAACGCCGCACCGGACAGCACGCCGCGTCAGTAGTACATATGCGGCGGGCGGTGCCCGCCGCATTTGCTGCGATCGCTTACTGCGGCTGGATGCCCACCTGCGCCACCACTTTTGTATATATTTCAGGCGTGACCAGCCGGGCAACCAGTAGCGTCGGTATTGCATCACCGGCGCGCGGCGGGCATGATTGGGCTGCTGGCGCACAGACCGCATTAATATATAATAAAATCAACAAGTTATAAGGATTATCGATGCCCCTGAGCTGGAACGAAATCCGCGACCGCGCTGTCGCGTTCTCACGCGAGTGGGCGGAGGCCACGTCCGAGCGTGCCGAATCACAATCCTTCTGGAATGATTTTTTCAAGGTCTTCGGCATTAACCGCAAGCGCGTGGCGATTTTCGAGAAGCAGGTCGCGCTGGCGCGCGGCGGCGCGAAATTCAAGGACGGCCGCATCGACGCCTTCTGGAAGGGTGTGCTGCTGATCGAACACAAAAGCGCGGGCGCCGATCTGGAGCGCGCGTTCGCGCAGGCGGCAGATTATTTTGAGGGCCTGGCCGAGCGCGATCTGCCGCGCTACATCCTGGTGTCCGACTTCCGGCAGTTCCGCCTGTTCGATCTCGAAGCCGCGCAGGAGTGGAAATTCGCGCTGAAAGATCTGCACAAGCACATCAAGCGCTTCGGCTTCATTGCCGGCTATCGCGCGCAGATCGTGCGCGAGCAGGACCCCGTCAACGTCGAAGCCGCCGAGCGCATGGGCAGGCTGCATGACGCGCTCAAAGCCAGCGGATATACCGGGCATGTACTCGAAGTCTGCCTGGTGCGCCTGCTGTTTTGCCTGTTCGCCGACGACACCGGGATTTTTCAGCCGCGCGAGAGTTTTCGCGATTATCTCGAATCACATACCGGCGAGGACGGCGCCGACCTCGGCATGCACCTGCACCAGTTGTTTCAGGTGCTCAATACGCCGGAAAACAAGCGCCAGAAAACACTCGACGAGGAGTTATCGGCGTTTCCGTATGTCAACGGCAAGCTGTTCGAGGAAGCCCTGCCGGTGGCGAGCTTTGATGGGAAAATGCGCGCCGCGCTTATCAATTGCGCGGAACTCGACTGGAGCAAAATCAGCCCGGCGGTGTTCGGCGCGCTGTTCCAGTCGGTGATGGATGAAAAGGCGCGGCGCAATCTCGGCGCGCATTACACCAGCGAAAAGAACATCCTCAAGCTCATCAAGCCCCTGTTCATGGACGGGCTGTGGGAAGAATTCAACAAGGTCAAAAACAACAAGAACAAACTATTCGAGTTCCACAAAAAACTGCGCACGCTGACATTTTTCGATCCGGCTTGCGGCTGCGGCAACTTCCTGGTCATTGCCTACCGCGAACTGCGGCTGCTCGAACTGGAAATCCTGCGCGCTGTGCATAAAGGCCCCGGCTCGCAGTTCGTCGATATTTATCAGGAGCTGCAACTAGATGTCGATCAATTCTTCGGCATCGAAATCGAGGAATTTCCGTCGCAGATCGCGCAGGTGGCGCTGTGGCTGATGGATCACCAGATGAATCTTCTGGCGGCCGAGGAATTCGGCCTCTATTTCGCGCGCATCCCGCTGAAGACCTCGCCGCATATCGTGTGCGGCAATGCGCTGCGCATCGACTGGAACGACGTGATTCCCAAGGAGCGGCTGAGTTACCTCTTCGGCAATCCGCCGTTTGTCGGCTCCAAATTTTTGAGCGATGAACAGCGCGCGGATGCGGCCCTTGTGTTCAACGGCATCAAGGATGGCGGCGTGCTCGATTTTGTCGCGGCGTGGTATGTCAAGGCGGCAGCTTATATCGCCGATACGCGCATCGTATGCGCCTTTGTCGCCACCAATTCCATCACGCAGGGCGAGCAGGCCGGCGCATTGTGGGCGTGGATGCTGGGGCAAGGCATCAAGATTCACTTCGCCCACCGCACCTTCCGCTGGAGCAACGAGGCGCGCGGCAACGCCGCCGTGCATTGCGTCATCATCGGCTTTGCGCGCACCGAACCGGCGACGCGCCTGCTGTTCGACTACGACGATCTTGCGGGGGAGCCGCATCTCGTGGTGGCGAAGAACATCAATCCTTATCTCGTAGATGCGCCGGATGTTGTGCTGTCGCGGCGCAACCATCCGATTTGCAACGTGCCCGATATCGGCATCGGCAACAAGCCGATCGATGGCGGTCACTATTTGTTTACCAAGGAAGAGCGCGACGAATTCATTCGGCGCGAGCCGCAGGCCAAGACGTTTTTCCGCCGCTGGATCGGCTCGGATGAATTCATCAATCGCTACGAACGATGGTGCCTTTGGCTGGGCGCGTGTCCGCCGGACAAACTGCGCCAGATGCCGGAGGTGATGAAGCGCGTGGAGGCGGTGCGGGAACTTCGGCTCGCCAGCAATCTGGTGAAGATTGTCCCCGATGCAACCTTGTTTCACTTCGGTATTCTGAATTCAACCATGCACATGGCGTGGGTGCGTTACACCTGTGGTCGCTTGAAAAGCGACTACCGTTATTCAAAAGACATCGTCTATAACAACTACCCGTGGCCGCGCGATCCGGACGGCAAGCAAGTGAAAGCCATCGAAACCGCCGCGCAAGGCGTGCTCGACGCGCGCGAGCAGTTTCCGGATTCATCGCTCGCCGACCTGTACGATCCGCTGACCATGCCGCCGGAACTGACCAGGGCGCATCAGGCGTTGGATCGCGCGGTGGATGCGGCGTACGGCAAAAAATCGTTCGCCAGCGACGCCGAGCGCGTGGCCTTTCTGTTTGAGTTGTATCAGCAATACACCAGTCTGCTGCCGGCGGCAGGCAAGGCCGCCCGGGGGAAACGTGGCGCCGGTACAGCGGGCCGAGCGGCGTGAGTTTGTCCGGGAGCATTGATACTTATGCCGCTGACTGAGCAGGAAGCACGGATCGAGCAGGAGGCAATGGAATATGCGCGTGCCCAAAAGAAGGCGATTGCCAAGCGTTTGACTGACATCACGAAGTTTTTGCCGGACAGGAATCCGGTGTCGGTGTTCATGGCCGGATCGCCGGGCGCAGGTAAAACCGAGGCCTCGGTCGAATTGCTCAAGGAGACTGATGGCAATGCCGTTATCCGTATCGACCCGGATGAGTTGCGCGGTCTGTTTCCGGGATATACCGGCGGCAATGCCTGGTTGTTTCAGAAGGCGGTATCCATTCTGGTGGATCGGATACACGACGTGGCGTTGGAGCAGAGCCAGAGCTTCCTGTTGGACGGGACGTTGTCTCACTACAATGTCGCCAAGCAGAACATCGAGCGATCACTGAAACGGAAGCGCCGTGTTCAGATACTGTATGTCTATCAGGAGCCCAGACTGGCTTGGGAATTCGTACAGGCCCGGGAGGCGCAGGAAGGGCGGAGAATTCGGCCAGAAATCTTTATAGATCAATACTTTGAGGCGCGTGACGTGGTGAACCGGCTGAAGCTGGAGTTTGGCAAGAACATCAGTGTTGATCTGCTTTTGAAGAACAACGACAATTCCCATCGTCTGTATCAGGCTGGAATTGACCAGATCGACCACCATATTCCGGAAAAGTACACCCGTGCCGATGTTGAACAGATGATTAAACTGGTCTAAACTTTTGATTATGTTGAAATTTCTAAAATCCCGCCCCGCCGAATCCAGCCGGTTTTCGGAGTTCATTCGTGAGGCTTCTTCTGAAGAAAAGAAGAAGGTCTATACGAAGGTCATGCAGCGCGCCAGTGAGGCGCAGAACGCAGTTCTGGGCCGTCGTCGCCCTGCTCCGGAGAAATAATTCCACCAGCGCCAGTAACGCGGAGTGTGTGGCACCACAAGCAAGCAAAACGGCCGGGAATTACCCGGCCGTTTTTTTGCATGCTGCAGTACGCCGCATTTACTGCGGCTGGATGCCCACCTGCGCCACCACTTTCCGGTACCGCTCCAGCTCGCTGCGCACGCGCCTGGTGAATTCCACCGTGCCCAGGTTCGTCGTTTCCGCGCCGCCCACCGTGGCGTAACGCTCCTTCACCGCCGGCTGTTTCAGCACGTCGGCAGAGACCTGATAGAGCTTCGCAATGATGTCCTTCGGCGTGCCCTTGGGCGCGAACAGGCCGACCCAGATCGACGCATCGACGCCGGGGATGCCGGCTTCCTGTGCCGACATGTAGTCTGGCACCTGCGGCGAGCGCTTCGCCGTGGTCACGCCCAGCACCTTGACGCGCTTTGCCATCAGATGCGGCAGCACGCCGGGCAGGCCCGCGACGGTGAACACCACTTCGTTCGACGCCACCGCCGTCACCGCCGGCGCGCCGCCCTTGTACGGCACATGCAGCGCCCTGGCGCCGGCGGCATTGATCAGCCACTCGGTCGCCATGTGATTGACCGAGCCGCTGCCCGGCGAGCCGAAGGTCAGTTGTCCCGGCTTGGCCTTGGCGCCGGCGATCAGGTCTTTCAGGTTGTTGAACGGCGACTGCACATTCACCACCACCAGCATCGGCGCGTCGCTGATCATGATGATGGGCGTGAAATCGCGGTCGAAGTCGTACGGCACATTCTTGAACAGCAACGGATTCACCGAGAACTCGCCAGTATGCGCCGACAGCAGCGTGTAGCCGTCCGCTGTTGCGCGCGCGGTGGTGCCGACCGCAATAAAACCGTTGGCGCCCGGCCGGTTATCGACCACGAACTGCCAGCCCAGCGTTTCCGTAATCTTGTTGGTCAGGATGCGCGTCGAGGTATCGACCACGCCGCCCGGCGCAAACGGCACCAGCACGCGGATGGGTTTGATCGGATATTTGTTGTCAGCGGCCTGCGCGGTGCTGGCAAATAGTGCCGCGAGCAGTATGGCGATAAGGGGGTGCATCATAAATTATCCTTTATATTCAATTAGTTACTTAAACAAATCTGTCCACTTGGCTTTGACTTTGTCCTGCAGTTCCTTGCTCGCCTCGGCCACCGGCGGAAAATCGTGCAGGTGATCGTACGGCCGGCAGGCGTCGATGACGGCTTTGGAACTGTACGGCGCGTTGTAGCGATAGGCCACGAACATCGGATCATTCTTCGAGCCCATGCCGCGCTGGATGATGTCGATGTCGATGTCGGGATCGGTGCGCGTCGCCACCGCCCACATCACTTCCTGCAGATTCGACGGATCGATGTCCTCGTCAACCACCACCGTGTAGCGTGACATGTAGGCGCCGACGCCGCACTGGCTCAAGATATGTCCGGCCTGGCGCGCATGACCGGCGTAACGCTGTTTGATCGCCACCACGTTGAACATGCGCGCGCCGCCGATTTCATGCGCCCACACGCTGGCTACATCCGGCACGCCGGCGGCGAGCAGCGCGTCGAACAGCAGCGCCGAGCGCATCACCGCCTTGGAATACGAATAATCATTGGGCGGCTTGGCCGGCGGGCTGCCGACAATGACCGGATCGTTGCGGTAATAGACGCGCTCGATGGTCACCACCGGCGCGGTGCCTGCCTTGCCGGGGTAATAACCGTGGAATTCGCCGAACGGGCCTTCGGTCTTCACATCGCCGGGATGACACCAGCCTTCGAGCACGATTTCCGCCGCCGCGGGAATCGGCAAGCCGGTCAGTTCGCCCTGCACCACCGCCACCGGTTCGCCGAGGATGGCGCCGATGTAGTTGTACTCGCACATGCCGAACGGCACTTCGATGCCGGAAATCAGATAGCCCAGCGGATCGCAGCCGATGACGATGGCCACCGGAAACGGCTTGCCCGCTTTCATGTACTTGTCGTACTGGATGGCGCCGTGCTTGCCCGGAATCATGTCGAGGCCGACATGGTTTTTGTCATGCGCCTGCACGCGGTAGGTGCCGACGTTGACCCAGTCCGAATCAAAGTCTTTGGTCACCACGCAGCAGCCGGTGCCGATGTACGGCCCGCCGTCCAGTTCATGCCACAACGGCGACGGGAATATGTTGATATCGACATCCTTGCCGGACTGGATGTTCTGCAGCACCGGCCCGGTTTCAACGACCACGGGATTGTATTTGGGCGCCTCGGACTGCCAGCCCTTGGGCCGGCCGCGCAGTTTTTGCACCAGCGCATGGTGACTGCGCTCCACCGGCAGGCGCAGGATCGACGACAGCCGCGCCGGGCTCGCCGTGCTGCAGGTCAGCACGCGAAAACCCTTGGGATAGCCTTTAATTTCGTCAAACAGCAGCGCCGGTGCGCCGGCTATCTTGACGTTGAGTTCGCTGATCGCGCCAAGCTCGAGTTTGGCCTCCGTGCCCGGCACATCCTTCAGTTCGCCGAGTTTCCTCGCGGTGTCCAGCCAGGCGCGCAGATCGAGGGGATTGCCGGCGGGACGTTTCATGATCAGCCTTTGCGTTTGGCAGCCGCGAGCTGCACGGCTTTGATGATTTCGGAGTATGCCGCACAGCGGCACAGATTGCCCGACAGATAGTGGCGGATCTCGTCCTCGGTCGGATCGGGATGCGCGGCCAGCAGCTGTCGCGTCATCAGGATAAAACCCGGCGTGCAGAAACCGCACTGGAAGGCGCCGGTGTCGATAAAAGCCTGCTGCACGTCATCGAGTTTGCCGTCGGGGCCGATGTCTTCGATAGTGCGCACATCGGCGCCATCGACCAGCGCGGCCAGCGTCAGGCAACCCGACACCGCCGTGCCGTTGACGATCACCGTGCAGCAGCCGCACAGCCCCTGCCCGCAGCTCTCGCGCGCGCCGAACAAGGCCTGACTCTGCAGCAGTTCGACCAGGTTCTGGTGCGTGCCGATCTGCGCCGTCACCGGGCGACCGTTCAGTTTGAATTCAATGGTGCGATGCGTAGACATTTAAAACCCTAAAATCTGCCACAGAGGTCACAGAGAACACAGAGAACTGCAAAATCAATTGACAGGATGTACAGGATAAACAGGATCAAAAAACAGGATGCGTAGCAGAATCGAGACTCAACCGTCCAGTTGGCCGGCAGGAAAATCAAGCGCATCGATTCACTGGTTTTATCCTGACAATCCTGTCCATCCCGTTAAATCATTTCAGGTTTTTCTCTGTGAACTCTGTGTCCTCTGTGGCTAATGTTGTTGAAGTCAGCTCTCCAAAGGCTTGCCCGCTTGCGCGCGCAGCCCGCGATAAACCGCTTCCGCCGTCAGCGGCAGGCTGGTCAACCGCACGCCGACCGCGTCGTCGATGGCGCTGGCAATCGCCGGCGACACGCCGAAGGTGCCGCTCTCGCCCACCCCCTTGGCGCCGAACGGGCCGGACTGCTGCACCATGGCCACGGCTTCGTTTTCCATCACCGGCGGCACGTCGCGGATGCCCGGTATTTTGTAATCGGCGAGCGACGCGTTGGTCACCTGCCCGGCGTCGAAATCCATGCGCTCGAACAGCGTGAAACCCAGCTGCATGATGGTCGCGCCGGAAATCTGGGTTTCGACGATGGCCGGATTCACCGGGCAGCCGACATCCACCAGGTTGACCAGCCGCGTCACCCTGAATTCGCCGGTCTCGGTATCGACTTCCACTTCGGCGCCGGTGGCGCCGATCATCCAGAATGGCGTGGCATCGGTGGTCAGGCCCGTGCCCGGCTCCGGCGGCGTGTACGGCGGAATGAAACTGCCGATGCCGACGATGTTGCCGGCCTGCATGCCATATTTTTTGCGGAATATGTCCGGGATCGGCGTGGTTTCCACCGACAGCCCGACCTCCTGCGCGAGTCGCATCAGCTTGTCGCGCGCGTCCCCGGCGGCATTCTTGATCGCGTGGCCCATGTGGTACGTCGAGCGCGAACCCAGCGTCGCCATGTCGTACGGCGTGACATCGGTGTCGGGATGCACCACCGTCACCGACGCCACCGGAATGCCCAGCGCTTCGGCGGCGAATTGCGCCATGGCGGTGTCCGAGCCCTGCCCCATATCGACGGTGCTGCAATAAACGATGCAGCTGCCGTCGGCGCTGATGTTGACTATGGCCATCGAAGTCGTCGGCGAAATGCTCGCCTTGAAACCGATGGCAATGCCGCGGCCGCGGCGGATGGTGCCGCTGCCTTTATCGAAAGTTTTTTCCCAGTCCATGCGCTGCGCCAGGCGCTCCAGCACGGGCTCGATGCCGGCGTCGCGCATCAGCGTGCCGGTCGCCTGCGGGCGGCCTTCGCGCAAAATGTTCTTGCGGCGGATCGCCAGCGGATCCATGTTGAGCGCCTTGGCGATCATGTCGGTATGGCTTTCGTAAGCCCACACCAGTTGCGGAATGCCGAAACCGCGCAGCGCGCCGGCCGGCGGCAGGTTGGTGTACAGCGAATAGGAATCGATGCTGACATGGTCGATGTCGTACGGCCCCGGCGCGGTGAAGCCCGATTTCTGCGTGATGCGCGGCCCGATGTCGGCATAAGCGCCGCCGTTCCACCACACCTCGCACTCGCGCGCGGTGATTTTTCCATCCCTGGTGACACCGCTTTTGATGCGCAAGGTCGTCGCGTGCTTGGTCAGCGTGTAGAACTGCTCTTCCATGGTCAGCGCGATTTTCACCGGCCGCCCGGCGAGCAGCGCCGCCGCCGCGGTCAGCGCTTCCAGCTTGATATAGAGCTTGGCGCCGAAGCCGCCGCCCAGGTACGGCACCTTGACCCGCACCTTGTTTTCCGGCCAGCCGAGCAGTCGCGCGATTTCGATGCGCACGAACGACGGGCTCTGCGATGCGGTGTGTATCACCAGTTGATTGGGCGTGGGATCGACCACCGTCACAAAAGGTTCCAGCGGCAGGTGCAGCACCTGCTGGGTGCGAAACGTATGCTCGAAGACGTGATCGGCTTCGGCGAAGGCTTTTTGCGCATCGCCGCGGCGCAGATGAAAATCGAGCGCGATATTGGTGTCGCGCTTGCCCTTCAGGTGTTTCAGGTCGGGAAACGTGCCGGCGGGCTTCAACACCTCATGCACCACGGCCTTTGAGGTCATCGCCTCGACTTCGTCGAATACCGCGGGCAGTTCTTCGTAATCCGCAATGATCAGTTGCACCGCGGCTTCCGCCACATGCGGGTCGGTCGCCAGCACCAGCGCCACCGGCTCGCCGACATGATGCACCTTGCCGATCGCGAGTATCGGCTGGTCATGGAACGCCGGGCCGTAATAGGGCTCCGGGATCAGCCTGCGGATGTCCTCCGCGGTGTACACCGCATGCACACCGGGCAGCGCCCGCGCGGCAGCCACGTCAATGCCGCGGATGCGCGCATGCGCCACCGTGCTGCGGCAGATCCTGCCGTAGAGCATCCCCGGCAGCCGCAGGTTGTGTACGTATTCGGCGCGGCCGGTGACCTTGGCCAAGCCCTCGACGCGCGGAATCGAAACGCCCATCGCCGCACCGGATTCGTCTTTGCGCAACATGGCGGTCATGATGGCCTCCCCAGCGCCTTGCGCACCGCGCGTCCCGCATAGACCCGCAGCAATTCCGTCTTGTAGGCCGCGGAACCGCGGGCGTCGCCGACCAGCCCGGCTTCCGCCGCGGCCGCTTCGCCGACCCGAGCCAGCAGCGCGTCATTGACCGTCGCACCGCGCAACACCGCCTCCGCACCCGCCAGCCGCACCGGCTTTTCGGTCGCGGCGCTGACCACCACGCGCGCGCTCTGCACGGTATCGCCTTCGACAGCGAGAGACACCGCGATGCCCAGCGTCGGCCAGTCGTCGGCGGTGCGCGTGGTGCATTTGATGTAAGCGGAACGTCGCCCGGCCTGCGCAGGAACCTGCACCTCGCTGATCAGTTCATTGCGCGCCAGCGCCGTTTCGTAATACCCGGTGTAGAGATCGGCCACGGCAATGGTGCGCGACCCCGCCGGCCCCACCGCGGTCACCTGCGCGTCGAGCGCGATCAGCACCGGCGGCAAGTCCATGTGCGGATCGCCGTGCGCGAGATGGCCGCCGAGTGTCGCGACGTTGCGCACCCGCACGTTGGACAGCGTGGCAATGGTCGCCGTGATCACGGGTGCTACTTTGCGCACGATGTCCGCATGGCCCAGCGCCGTCAGCGTCGCCAGCGCGCCCAGGCGCAGCCCGCCGTCCGCGGCGTATTCCAGCGACGAATGCCGCGCCTCGACGCCGCGCAGGCTGATCAACCGCGTCGGCTGGAACACCCCCGCCTTCATCATCAGCATCAGCGCCGTGCAGCCGCCGAACGGGCGCACCGACGGATCATCGGCGTCGAGCATGCCTACCGCTTCGGACAGCGACAACGGCTCCTGCAGTTCAAACGGCGTCATGCCGCCCCCGTGACCGCGGGCGCAAAAGCCGCCTGCAGGTTTTTCGCAAACTGTTTTTCCATGTCCTTCGCCTTGGCCTTGAGCACCGGCTGGCCGATGCTGCCGAGCTTGCCGGTCAGTGCCGCGTCAATCTCGTACTGGATCAGCGTCTGATCCCCGGCGGCGGTGAGCCGTGTCGATGACGTCGCCGCCAGCCGCCCGACCAGGCCCAGCGGCGTGCCTTCTATTTTCGCGGCAATGGTGTGCGGCGGCGTCACTTCGGTCATTTCGACGGTGACCTTGAATTTGAAGGTCATGTAGGCCACTTTGGTTTCGAGCACCGCATTGAATCGGTGATCGTCGAGCGGCGTCAGCTCCTGCACGCCGTCGATGCACGACGCGAAAAAATGGATGTCCTGCAGCTTCGCAAACACCGCCTCGCGCTGCGCGCCGACCGCAATCTCCCCGCTGAATTTCATTGTTATTGCCGGAATGAAAGCGGCTTACTGTAATGGCAGCACCCGCGAAAATCAATGCGAATACCATCCTGTGGGGCATAAAAAATCCCCCGGCACCTTGCGGCAGCGGGGGATTTTCGCAAAACGCAGCGAATGCAGCGCAGTGGCGCTTAGCGAGTACGCCCGGCGCCGGCGCCGCGCCGGCTGTCGGAGCGGAAACCGCCGCGAGCCGGCGGCGCGCCGCGGCGACCACCCGCGGGCGGACGGCGCGCTTCGGTGCGTACCTGCACCTTGGCTTCAAAACCCGGCACCGACAGGCGCTCGATGGAGCGGCCGATGTAGCGTTCGATCTGTTTCAACTGGCGCGCGTCTTCCGATGAGGCAAAGGAAATCGCGGTGCCCGTGGCGCCGGCACGGCCGGTGCGGCCGATGCGGTGCACGTAATCCTCGGCCACTTTCGGCAGATCGTAATTGATGACATGCGAAATGCTCGCCACGTCGATGCCGCGCGCGGCAACGTCGGTGGCCACCAGCACGCGCACCGCGCCGCTGCGCAGCCGCGCCAGCGTGCGATTGCGTTGCGACTGGTTCATGTTGCCGTGGAGCGCGGCAGCTTCATGGCCGCCGTGGAACAGTTTGTCGGCCAGGCGGTCCGCGCCGTGCTTGGTCGCGGTAAAGACGATGGCCTGCGACTGGCATTCCTGGCGCAGCAGGTGGTCGAGCAGACGATGCTTGTGGCTGCCGTCATCGACGTAGTGCAGGCGCTGCGAGATGTTTTCGTGCTCGACCTTGGGCGCCGCCACGGCAATCAGCTTGGGATCGCGCAGCAATTCGCGCGCGAGTTTCGAGATGTTGCCGTCGAGCGTCGCCGAGAACAGCATGGTCTGGCGCGTCGCGGGCGTCTTGGAAGCAATGCGCTTGACCGGCTCGATGAAGCCCATGTCGAGCATGCGGTCGGCTTCGTCGAGCACCAGCAGTTCGAGGCGCGAGAAATCAACGCGGCCCTGGTCGATGAAATCGATCAGGCGGCCCGGCGTCGCCACCAGCACATCGAGCGACTGCTCGAGCAGCTTGCGCTGTTTCGGATACGGCATGCCGCCCAGCACGGTGCCGGTGCGCATGTGGCGCAGGAACTTGCAGTATTTATCGACGGCTTCGGTCACCTGCATGGCGAGTTCGCGCGTCGGCGTCAGCACCAGCACGCGCGGGCCGCGGCCGTGTTTCGCGGGCGCCAGCGCCAGGCGTTGCAGCGCGGGCAGCACGAAGGCCGCGGTTTTGCCGGTACCGGTAGGCGCGGACACCATCAGGTCGGCGCCGGCCAGAGCCAGCGGTATCGCCTGCGCCTGCACGGGCGTGGGTTCAGTGTAGCCCGCGGCGGCAAGCGCCTGTACCAGGGCGGGATTCAGATTCAATGAAGCAAAAGACATGATTGATCAACTTTCAAAAACACAACAAATGCAGAAAAGCGTAGCCACAGAGGTCACAGAGTTCACAGAGAAATACACAAGCCACAGCAGAACAGAAGGGATCGCCAGCGCGGCCAAGCCGTCGCCGCGTTCTTCCTCTGTGAACTCTGTGGCCTCTGTGGCCAACAGCTTTTAAGCAATAAAAACGCGCAGGAAATGCCATCGCTGCAAGGCGAGCCGCGTAAAAAAACCGCGACATCGGCCACCGGCGCACGGGTATCGTCGCTAACCGTGGCGGAAGCAGCTATTCAGGGAAGGGAGCTGAAATCGAAGGGGTCAGAGACAGATGCATCTGAAGCGCGTATTTGCTTAACACCACACATACTGCCGCTTCAAGGTGCGCGCACTATACCGGTAAGTCCCGGAAATAGCGAACCTTTTTACCGGAACCGCGTTTGAATTGCCATTCGCCACAGTGGCGGCAGGCGTAGAAAAAGTCCGGTAATTCAAGGCAATAGCTCGCCACGCGTGCTACAATCCGCCCCTTTTTTCCGAGGCACCCCCCGTGTCCGCACCCGAGCAACGCCCGTTACGCAACATCGCCATCATCGCCCACGTCGATCACGGCAAGACCACACTCGTCGATAAACTGCTGCGGCAGTCCGGCACTTTCGCTGCCCACGAGCAGATCGCCGAGCGCGTGATGGACTCGAACGACATCGAGCGTGAACGCGGCATCACCATCCTCGCCAAGAACTGCGCGGTATCCTGGCGCGGTACGCATATCAATATCGTCGATACGCCGGGTCATGCCGATTTCGGCGGCGAAGTCGAGCGCGTGCTGTCGATGGTCGATGGCGTGCTGCTGCTGGTCGATGCCGTCGAAGGCCCGATGCCGCAGACGCGCTTCGTGACCCGCAAGGCGCTGGCCCTGGGCTTGAAACCCATCGTCGTGGTCAACAAGGTTGATCGTCCCGGCGCGCGCGCCGACTGGGTGGTCAACCAGACTTTCGACCTGTTCGACAAACTCGGCGCCACCGAAGAACAGCTCGATTTTCCCGTGGTCTATGCCTCGGCGCTGAACGGTTACGCCAGCACCGACCCGGAAGCCCGCGAAGGCACGCTGGAACCGCTGTTCGCCGCGATCCTTGAATATGTACCCATGCGCGCCGATGATCCGAACGGCCCGCTGCAGCTGCAGATCTGCTCGCTCGATTACTCCAGCTACGTCGGCAAAATCGGCATCGGCCGCGTCAACCGCGGCCGCATCCGCCCCGGCCAGCAGGTCGCCGTGATGAAAGGGCCGGATTCGGTCCCGGTCATGGCCAAAGTCAATCAGGTGCTGGGTTTCCGCGGCCTGGAGCGCGTGCAAATCACTGAAGCCCAGGCCGGCGACATCGTGCTGGTCAACGGCATCGATGAAGTCGGCATCGGCATCACGCTGACCGACCCGGCGCAGCCGGAAGCGCTGCCGATGCTGAAGGTCGATGAACCGACGCTGACCATGAATTTCCAGGTCAATACCTCGCCGCTGGCGGGCCGCGAAGGCAAATTCGTCACCAGCCGCCAGTTGCGCGAACGCCTGCAGCGCGAAGTCATGAGCAACGTGGCGCTCAAGGTCAGCGAAACCGCCGACGCCGACGTGTTCGAGGTGTCGGGCCGCGGCGAACTGCACCTGACCATCCTGCTGGAGAACATGCGCCGCGAAGGCTACGAACTCGCCGTATCGCGCCCCCGCGTGGTGCTCCGTGAAGTCAACGGCGAGAAGCAGGAGCCGTACGAAATGCTGACAGTCGATGTCGATGAAACCAACCAGGGCGCGGTGATGGAAGCGCTGGGTGCGCGCCGCGGCGACCTGCAGGACATGCAGTCCGACGGCAAGGGCCGGGTGCGCCTCGATTACCGCATTCCGGCGCGCGGCATGATCGGCTTCCAGTCCGATTTCATGACCATGACCCGCGGCACGGGCGTCATGAGCCATGTCTTCGACGACTACGGCCCGATGAAACCCGACATGGAAGAACGCCGCAACGGCGTGCTGATTTCCGCCGAGGACGGCACTGCGGTGGCCTACGCGCTGTGGAAACTGCAGGAGCGCGGACGCATGTTCGTCAGCCCCGGCGACCCGCTGTACGAAGGCATCGTCATCGGCATCCACAGCCGCGACAATGATCTGGTGGTCAACCCGATCAAGGGCAAGCAGTTGACCAACGTGCGCGCCTCCGGCACCGACGAAGCCGTGCGCCTGGTGCCGCCGATCCAGGTCACGCTGGAATCCGCCATCGAGTTCATCGCCGACGATGAACTGGTCGAGATCACACCGAAGTCCATCCGCATCCGCAAGCGCCACCTGAAGGAACACGAGCGCAAGAAGGCGAGCCGCGGCGATCAAGTCGCAGCCTGAGCACGGCGCCATGCTGCCCCCGGCCACGATGCTGCTGCCGGCGGTGTTCGTGTTGCTGTGGAGCACCGGCTTCATCGGCGCCCGCCTCGGACTGCCGCACGCCGAGCCGCTGACCTTCCTCTCGCTGCGCTATGCCGCCGTGATTGCGGTCATGCTGCCCCTGGCGCTGCTCGCGGGCGCCCGCTGGCCGAAAACCGCGCAGGAAGCACGACATATCGCCATCTCCGGCCTGTTGATTCAGGGCGGCTATCTCGGCGGCGTTTTCAGCGCCATCCACGCCGGCATGTCGCCTGGTGTTGCGGCGCTGATCGTCGGCCTGCAACCGCTGTTGACCGCCGCGGCGGCCGGACAGGTGCTCGGCGAAACGGTGGTGCGGCGGCAATGGCTGGGCCTCACGCTGGGCTTTGCCGGTGTCGCGCTGGTGGTCTGGCAAAACATTTCGCTGCTGGGCATGAGCACGGCGAGCCTGCTGCTGGCGCTGATCGCACTGGCAAGCATCACTTGCGGCATGCTCTACCAGAAACGCTACTGCCCTTCATTCGATGCGCGTAGCGGCCTGGTGATCCAGTTTGCTGCCGCACTGGCGCTGACGCTGCCGATCGCAGCGGCTGCAGAAACAATGGTGGTGACGTGGACCGCCGAATTCATGATTGCACTGGCCTGGCTGGTGCTGGTACTGTCGGCAGGCACTACGAGCCTGCTGTTCCGCCTGATCAAACGCGGCGCGGCGACCAGCGTCACCAGCCTGTTCTACCTGACCCCTGCGGTCACTGCGGTGATGGCGTGGCTGATGTTTGACGAGACGCTCAGCGCCACAGCGCTTGCCGGCATGGCCATTGCGGTCGCCGGCGTGGCGCTGGTGCACCACGGCAGCAGTACCCGCTGAAACCCCGGCCTCAGGACAGCCGCATGAGTACACCGCAGGATCCCGACACACCCTACAGCGCGCTCGGCGGCGACGCCGGCGTGCGCCGCCTGGTCGATACCTTCTACGACCTGATGGATGCCGTGCCGGAGTACTACGTCATCCGCAAACTGCATGCGGCGGATCTCGCCGGCTCGCGCGAAAAGCTCCATCTCTTCCTGTCGGGCTGGCTGGGCGGCCCGCCGCTCTACGTCGAAAAATATGGACATCCGATGCTGCGGGCACGCCACCTGCCCTTCGCCATCGGCATCGCCGAGCGCGACGCCTGGCTGGCCTGCATGCTGCAGGCCATGGAAGACACCGGCATCGAACCGGTGCTGCGGGCAGCACTGCTGAAAGCGTTTTTCGGCACCGCCGACTGGATGCGCAACCGCCCTGAACCCGGCGCTCCCGCCAACTGAAATCCCCGCGCTGCCGCCGGGCGCCCGCACATATACAAGCGCCGCCAAGTTTCATAAAATGACACACCACATTCCAAAATCAATCGGAGGAGAACATGTTGAATAAACACCGGAAATTGCTGGCACTGGGTATCGCAGCGATCAGCATCGCCGCGCTGCCTGGAGTTGCCGCAGCGCAGGAAGTCTGGCCGAACCGGGCCATACGCATCATCAACCCGTTTCCCGCCGGCGGCGGCACCGACGCTTTTGCGCGACCGCTGGCCGCGAAACTCAACATGGATTTCGGACAGCAGGTGCTGATCGAAAACCTCGGTGGCGCCGGCGGCACGCTGGGCGCCAGCGTGGCGGCACGTGCGCAGGGCAACGGCTACACCTGGTTCATGGGCGCCGTGCATCACACCATTGCCGAAACGCTGTACACCAAACTCACCTACAACCTGATCAACGACTTCATTCCGGTCACGCTCGCAGCCTCCGTACCGAGCGCGGTAGTCGTGCATCCGTCGCTCCCGGTGACCAGCATCAAGGAACTGATCGCTCTCGACAAAAAAAATCCGGGCAAGATTAATTTCGGCTCCGCCGGCTACGGCACGACGCATCACATGACGGGGGAATTGTTCAAGCTCGCCACCGGCACCAAGCTCGTGCATGTACCGTACAAAGGCGCAGGCCCGCTGACTCCGGCGCTGATTTCCGGCGAAGTCGAAATGGCGTTCGACGGCATGGCCACCGCCGCCCCCAACATCAAGGCAAAACGCCTGCGCGCCATCGCGGTGACCACCGCCAAGCGCTCGGAACTGTTCCCTGAAGTACTCACGCTGCAGGAGTCCGGCATTCCGGGCATCGACGTCACCACCTGGTATGCGTTATGGGGGATCAAGGGCACGCCGAAACCCATCATCGATCGCATGCACGCCGCGAACGTGAAAGCGCTGAACCTGCCCGACATCAAGGCGCTGTGGGCGACCTTCGGCGCCACCGCCGGCGGCCAGAGCCCGGCTGAATTCGACAAGTTCGTCAAGGCCGAAATCGCGGCATGGGGCAAGGTGGTCAAGGCATCAGGTGCAAAAGTCGAGAACTGATCCGGTCAGACAGTCCGGGGTGGGCGGACTTTTCGCCCGCCTCTGGAATGGCATTACCACGCGCGGCCGCACGCTGCGCGAGCGGCGCCTGCAGCAATGGCTGATGCGCGCCGCCGAAACCCTTTATTCGGAACTCGGTGAAGCGTCGGGCGTCTCCATCGCCCGCCGCATCCTCGACCGCTATGCGGAGTTGACGCCCGAAGGCAAGCTCGATTTCCTGCGCCTGCTTGCCGCGGGTTTTTCGACGGATGCCGCGCGCGTCGATGCGGCCATCCGCGCCTATTTCGCGCACCCGGGCCCCGTGTCCGCGCAGCAACTGCACCAGGCCACCGAGTCGCGCCGCCAGGAACTGCTGCGCCGGCTCAATTTCGCGCCCAGCGGCACCGCCAGCCTGCTGCGCATGCGCGAAGACGTGCTGCGCTGGCTGCCCGAACACCCGGAACTCGCCGAAGTCGATGCCGATTTCGATCACCTGTTCCATTCCTGGTTCAATCGCGGTTTTCTGCAGTTGCGCCCGATCGACTGGCACACGCCGGCGGTGGTGCTGGAAAAAATCATCCGCTACGAAGCGGTGCATGAAATATCCGGATGGAGCGACCTGCGCCGCCGGCTCGATCCGCCGGATCGCAAATGTTTTGCCTTCTTCCATCCCACGCTTGCCGACGAGCCGCTGATCTTTGTCGAAGTCGCGCTGACGCACGACATTCCCGAAGCCATTGCCCCGCTGCTGGCCGACGGGCGCACGCCGATCAATCCAAAGTCGGCACGGACCGCGGTTTTTTATTCGATTT
Organism: uncultured Bordetella sp.; assembly: GCA_964486865.1. Taxonomy (GTDB): domain Bacteria; phylum Pseudomonadota; class Gammaproteobacteria; order Burkholderiales; family SG8-41. Next base: position 133,309 of record CAZAOZ010000001.1, on the reverse strand, counting down.
CCAACTGCCAGCCGGGACTCAAAGGTGTGTCTTTCGGCAACTTCCTGATCAAGCAGGTTGCCGACGAACTGCGGCGCGACCTGCCCCGGCTGCATACCTTTGTCACGCTGTCGCCGGTGCCGGGATTTGTGTCATGGCTGAAACGCACGCATCCCGCGGCACCGGAGCTGCTGCAGCACCTCGCGCAGCCGGACTGGCATGCCGATACCGCACTGGCCGAACGCCTGCGCCCGGAACTGCAGGGTTATGTCGCCGAATATCTGCTGGAAGCCAAGAACGGTGCGGGACGCCCCGCCGACCCGGTTGCCCGCTTTCACCTCGGCAACGGCGCCGACATCGAATACGTGCGCTGGCTGGGCGATGTTTCCGACAAAGGCCTGCGCAACGGCGCCGGCTTCATGGTGAATTATCTCTACGACCTCGACAACGTCGTCGCCAACCATGAGGCGCACGTCAAGCACGGCACGATATTCGCATCACCCCGGGTGCGTGCGCTGCGCCCCGCAGGAAGTCCCCTTGGGGGGCGCCCCGAAGTAAGTCCCCACGGCTGATCAGCCGCCGGGATCAGCGCTTGCTGCCGAGCAGCGTGCCGCGGCACCGGCGCGCCCCGCAGCAACAGGCATGTTCACGCTTGAGTTTCGGCGTGTGGCGCTCCTCCAGCACCAGGTTGTAGTCGTACGACAGCTCCTCGCCGCGTTTGATCGCGCGAAGGGCATCGATGAACATGCGCCCGTCTTCCTCGCTGGACTCGCAGTTCGGCGCGCAGGAGTGATTGATCCAGCGCGCGGGGCCGCCGCGTTTCGTCGCATCGATGACCACCTTGTCGTTCACCGTGAACAGCATGGTGTGCGAGGAGCCCTCGTGCAATTCGCCGTAGCGGCGGTCAGCCTCGGCGTGCGACATGCGCTCGCCGGTGTACTCGAGGATGCGCGCGCCTTTGGCAATGGTCTTTACTGCAAATACGCCGCGACCGTGGATGGGCGAATGGCGCACCGCCACGCTGGACCGCGGTTTCCCTGCTGCGCCGGGCTTTTTATTTAACTTGTTGTTTTTTAACGTTTTTTTATCGCTTTGGCGGGTAGTGCTGCGGGACTGCTTTTGCTGTTTCATTGCTTGCGGGGTACCTGGGTAGTGATTTCCGGTTTCAAAAATGCAAAGTCGCAACCCTCATCGGCCTGCGTGATCTGCTCCATGAACAGCTTGCGGTAGCCGCGATGGTCATCCTGGCGCGGCTTGGGCAGTTTCCAGCGCTTGCGCCGCGCGGCGAGTTCGGCATCGCTGACCAGCAGTTCGAGTTTGCGCGCCGGCACATCCAGCCGGATGCGGTCGCCGTTCTGCACCAGCGCCAGCGTGCCGCCGAGCGCGGACTCCGGCGTCACATGCAGCACGATGGCGCCGAACGCGGTGCCGCTCATGCGCGCATCCGAAATCCGCACCATGTCCTTGACGCCTTTGGCCGCGAGTTTTTTCGGGATCGGCAGATAGCCCGCTTCGGGCATGCCCGGCGCACCTTTCGGCCCGGCGTTCTTCAGTACCAGGATGTCGTTCGCGTTGACGTCGAGTTTCGGGTCATCGATGCGTTCGGCCATGTCCGGCAGCGATTCGAACACCACCGCGCGGCCTTCGTGCCGGGTGAGCTTCTGGTCCATCGCCGCCTGCTTGATGATGGCGCCGCCGGGCGCCAGATTGCCGCGCAGCACGGCGATGCTGCCGCCGGCGAACACCGGATCCTTGAACCGGCGCACCACTTTCTGGTCCCACGCCGGCGGCGCCGCGGCGAGATCCTCGCCCAGCGTTTTGCCGGTCACCGTCAGCGCCTTCAGATTCAGCTGATGTTTCAGTTCGCGCAGGATCACCGCCAGGCCGCCGGCCTTGTAGAGATCCTCCATGTAACCCTGCCCGGTGGGCTTCAGATCGACCAGCACCGGCGTCTCGCGGCCCATGTTGTCGAACGCGTCGAGATCGAGCTTGATGCCCAGCCGCCCCGCCATCGCCGTCAGATGCACGATGGCATTGGTCGAGCCGCCGACGGCGAACAACACCCGCAGCGCGTTCTCGAATGCGGCAACCGTCATGATCTTGTCCGGCGTGAGTTTTTCCTTCGCCAGCGCCACCGCGCGCGCACCGCTGGCCTCGGCCTGGCGCAGACGATCCGCCATCACCGCCGGGACGCAGGAACCCCCGGGCAGCATCATGCCCAGCGCCTCGGTGCACAGCGCCATGGTGCTCGCCGTGCCCATCACCATGCAGGTGCCCGCGGAAGGCGCGAGCTTGTTGTTCACTTCGCCGATCTCCTGCTCGGAGATGTCGCCGGCGCGGTAGCGCCCCCAGAAACGGCGGCAGTCGGTGCAGGCGCCGAGGCGCTCGCCCTTGTGGTCGCCGGTGATCATCGGTCCGGTGACCAGCATGATCGAGGGCACGTTGGCGCTCGCCGCGCCCATCAGCAGCGCCGGCACGGTCTTGTCGCAGCCGCCGATCAGCACCACGGCATCCACCGGCTGCCCGCGCAGCATCTCCTCGGTGTCGATCGCCATCAGGTTGCGCAAATACATGCTGGTCGGATAAGCAAACGATTCGTGCAGCGTGATTACCGGAAACTCCACCGGCAACCCGCCGGCCAGCATCACGCCGCGCTTGACCGCCTCGATCAGCTCCGGCACGTTGCGGTGGCAGGCGTTGAAGCCGCTGAAGGTATTGGTGATGCCGATGATCGGCCGGTCCAGCGCCTCGTCGGTGTAACCCATCGCCTTGATGAAAGCCTTGCGCAGGAACAGCGAAAAACCCTCGTCGCCGTAGGCGGTCAGGCCGCGGCGCATGCCGCGTTTGGGGGTGGCCATTGCAGAAAAACCTCAGGAAAGGGAGCCCGAAGATAACTGCCCTGCCTGTCCTGTGCAACCGGGCTGCCATCCTGTGCAACCGGGCCGCCAATCAGCACCGGAGACGATTTGTCAACCCTCCAGGGGCCCCAGCCGCCCAAAATTCGGGCATGATTAATGGGAACAAAAACAATAAGTTGTGATTTTTGATTAAAGTCAAATCGCAGGCCTTTTCACCATCGGCTGTGGGGTGCATACTGCGCACCACAACAGCTTGTGAATAACGATCAGGCGCACCGCGCCATCCAACGGAACAGAAAGGCCGGCAATGAATGAATCCACCCTTGGCGCCTCCGTCGTCACGCTGACCGAACAGGAAATCAGCCGCGATACCCTTATCGAGAAATACGCCAAGGGCAAGGAAACCAGCATCACCGACGTGCGCCGCCGCGTGGCGCGCGCCCTCGCCCAGGTTGAGCCGGAGGACCAGCGCGCGCTGTGGGAAAAACGCTTTCTGCAGGCGCAGGAAGACGGCTTCATTCCCGCCGGCCGCATCAACTCCGCCGCCGGCGTGCAACTGCAGGCGACGCTGATCAACTGCTTCGTGCAGCCGGTGGGCGACTCCATTTCCGAGGTGGTTGACGGCAAGCCCGGCATCTACATCGCACTGCAGGAAGCCGCCGAGACCATGCGTCGCGGCGGCGGCGTCGGTTATGACTTTTCATCGATCCGCCCGAAAGGCGCCGAAGTCAAAGGCACGCAATCCAACGCCAGCGGCCCGGTGTCGTACATGCGCGTGTTCGACCGCTCCTGCGAAACCGTGGAATCCGCCGGTTCGCGCCGCGGCGCGCAGATGGCCGTGCTGCGCTGCGACCATCCGGACGTCGAGGAATTCATCCACTCCAAGGACAAGGGCGACCTGACCAACTTCAACATCTCCGTCGGCGTCACCGATCCCTTCATGGAAGCCGTCGAGCAGAACAGGGACGTCGAGCTCGTCCACCGCGCCAAACCCAACGCCAGACAGTTCGCCAACGGCGCATTCCAGCGCGAGGACGGGCTGTGGGTGTACCGCAAGGTGCCGGCGCGCGACCTGTGGGAACAGATCATGCGCTCGACCTACGATCATGCCGAACCGGGCATCCTGTTCATCGACCGCATGAACAAGGACAACAACCTCAATTACTGCGAGACCATCGAGGCGACCAATCCGTGCGTGACATCCGACACCTGGGTGATGACCGGCGAGGGCGCGCGGCAGGTTCAGCAACTGATCGGCACCCGGTTCAACGCGGTCGTCGATGGCAAAACCTATCGCACCGAATCGGCCGGATTTTTTGCCACGGGCACCAAACCCGTACTTAAACTGCGTACTCGCGAAGGCCATGTGCTGCGGCTGACGGCGGATCACCCCGTCCTCTCGGTCTCCGCCCTGACCCGTTATCGCCGTGAAACGGAATGGCGCAAAGCCGGAGATCTGCGTCCCGGTGACGAAATCGTGCTGCACAACCATTGCGATATCGCCGAATGGGCAGGCCCGCACTCCGAGTCCGAAGGTTATCTGATCGGCCTGCTGCTGGGCGACGGCACGCTCAAGACCGACAAGGCAGTACTCGGTGCGTGGGATCCGCTGGCGATCAAAGCCGCCAATGGCGAAACGCTGCAATCACACGGCGTACGTACGATGATGCAAGCTGCCCATGATGCCGCACTGACACTGCCGCACCGCGCGGACTTCACAGGATGGCTGAGCGTTGCCGGACAGCCGGGACATTACCGGCTCGCGCTGGGCGCACTGAAATCACTGGCTCATGCGCTGGGTATGGCTCCGGGCCACAAAACACTGACGCCGGAAATCGAACGCGACTCATCGGCGTTTTATCGCGGATTCCTGCGCGGCCTCTTCGATGCGGACGGTTCAGTACAGGGTTCGCAGGCCAAAGGCGTTTCCGTCCGGCTCACGCAGGTCAGCATGACGGTACTCGAAGGCACGCAACGCATGCTGGCGCGGCTGGGCATCAACTCGACCATTTATCGCAATCGCAGAACCGGCGGCCCGCGGGCAATGCCCGACGGCAAAGGCGGCAGCAGGGATTATCCGACCCAGCCGCTGCATGAGCTGATTATCAGTGGCGCCAATCTGGCGACCTTTGCAACGCGCGTCGGTTTTTCCGATGCCGATAAAGGAGACCGGCTTGCACGGTCCCTCGATGCTTACCGGCGCACCCTCAACCGGGATCGTTTTATCGCGACCGTCGACAGCGTGGACATGGACGGTATCGAAGCGGTTTACGACGTGACCGTATCCGAAGTGCATGCCTTTGATGCCAACGGCCTGTATGTACACAACTGCGCCGAACAACCGTTGCCGCCGTATGGCTGCTGCTGCCTGGGTTCGATCGACCTGACCAAGTTCGTCAAGCAGCCGTTTGCCGAAAAAACCGGTTTCGATTTCGAACACTTCGGCCGTGTTGTCGCCGTCGCCACCCGCATGCTCGACAATGTGCTCGACGTCACCGCGTGGCCGCTGAAGCAGCAACAGGAAGAAGCCGCGAACAAACGCCGTGTCGGCCTGGGCTTTACCGGCCTGGGTGATGCACTGATCATGCTGCGCCTGCGCTACGACATGCCGGAAGCACGGCAGATGGCGGCGAAAATTTCGGAAGCCATGCGCGACGCCGCCTACCGCGCGTCGGCCGAACTCTCGCGTGAAAAAGGCGCGTTCCCGCTGTTCAATGCCGACCTCTACCTGTCCGGCACCAGTTTCGCCGCGCGTCTGCCCGACGAGATCAAGCAGGTGATCCGCAAAAACGGCATCCGCAACAGCCACCTGCTGTCGATCGCGCCCACCGGCACCATCAGCCTGTCCTTTGCCGACAACGCCTCGAACGGCATCGAGCCGCCGTTTTCGTGGACTTACACGCGCAAGAAACGCATGCCCGACAACACCATGCGCGAGTTCGCCGTCGAAGACCACGCCTGGCGCCGCTACAAGGCCGAGGGCGGCAACACCGACAATCTGCCGCCGTGGTTCGTCACTGCGCTGGAAATCTCGGCGCGCGCGCATGAAGAAATGGTCGCCGCGGTCGCGCCTTTTGTCGATACCAGCATCTCCAAGACCGTCAACGTGCCGGAAGACTATCCCTACGGCGAATTCCAGGATCTGTATTTCCGTGCCTGGAAATCCGGACTCAAGGGCCTCGCCACTTACCGCCCGAACAGCGTGCTCGGCTCGGTGCTGTCGGTCGAACCCTCCAGGAAAGACAAGGCGCCGCAGGATTTCCGCGCCGATGACGTCAACCGCCGCCTGCGCATCCAGAATCTGCCGGCGCCAGTGCTCGCCAGCCTGCGCTGGCCGGGCCGCCCGTCGATGAGCGCCGGCAATCCGGCATGGACCTACATGATCGAGAACCCGCACGGCGCGTTCGCGGTGTTCGTCGGCCACATCGAGAACAGCTATAACCACGCCTTCGAAGTGTGGGTCAACGGCAGCGAGCAGCCGCGCGGCCTCGGCGCCGTGGCCAAGACGCTGTCCATGGACATGCGCGCCGATGACCCGGGCTGGCTCAAGCTCAAGCTCGACACCCTCGCCAGGGCGGGCGGCGATGAACCGTTCGACATGACGTTCCCGCCGCATGGTGAAATCAAACGCATGCCTTCGGTGGTGGCGGCATTCGCCCAGGTCGTGCGCTGGCGCGTTGACCAGTTGGGCGGGCTGACCGAGCCCGGCACGCCGCTGTTCGGCCAGTCGGCCACGCCGGTGCTCGACGCGATGTTCGCCCCCAAGGAACCGAAAACCGGCACCGACGGCACGATGTCGTGGACGGTCGATGTGCTCAACCCGCGTACCGGGGACGATTTCGTGTTGGGCCTCAAGGAAATCACGCTGCCCGGCGACGGCAGCAGCGCCGGCGTCACCCGCCCGTACTCGATGTGGCTCGCCGGCGAATATCCGCGCGCGCTCGACGGGTTGTGCAAGATACTGTCGCTCGACATGCGCGTCATGGATCCGGCATGGATCGGCATGAAACTGAAAAAGCTGCTGGAATTCCCGGAACCGCTGGGCGATTTCATGGCCTTCGTGCCGGGACAGCGCAAGCAGGCCACCTACCCCTCGACCGTCGCCTACGTCGCGCGGCTGATCCTGCACCGCTATGCGATGCTGGGCATCCTCGATGAGGACGGCGCGCCGCTGCAGCAGATGGGCATCCTGGCCGCGCCGGCCACGGGCAATGCGACACGCATCATGAAAGGCAGCCGCTGCCCGGAGTGCGGCAACCAGACGCTGATCCGCAAGGACGGTTGCGACTACTGCACGGCCTGCGGCTACACCGGCGCCTGCGGCTGAGCTTTCAGCCCGCTCAATCAAAACGGCCGGGAAGTCCCGGCCGTTTTTCTTGCAGCGCCAGGCGATCATGTGGTCAATCACATCTCCCGCAATGGACCGCTGGCGCAGGATCAGCAACTCGCCGCCGCGAAGCCTGCCGCCTGCAGCGCCACCACCACCTCGGCGACATGGGCCGGGTTTCGCGTCTGCAGCACCAGTTCGACTTCCGCGTTCTGCGCCGACAGCGTCGAGAACGCACGCTGGTGATGAACCTCATCGATGTTCGCACCGGTTTGCGCAACCACCGCTGCGATTCGTGCCAGCACGCCCGGCGTATCGCGGGCATGGACACGGATGCGCGCCAGCCGGCCCGCCCGCACCATGCCGCGCCCAATGATGGCAGAGAGCAGCAGCGGATCAATGTTGCCGCCGCACAGCACCAGCCCCACCTTGCGCCCGGCATAGCGGGCAGGCTCCCTGAGCAGGGCCGCCAGTCCGGCGGCACCCGCGCCTTCGCACACGGTTTTCTCGATCTCCAGCAACATCAGCACCGCCTGTTCGATGTCGCCTTCGTCAACCAGCACCAGGTCGTCGACGCGCTGGCGTATCAGCTCGCGCGTAATCAGACCGGGCTGGCCCACGGCTATGCCTTCGGCGATGGTGCTGCTGCCCTGCGGATGGCAGGTACCCTTGACTGCGTTGACCATCGCCGGGAATCGCGCCGTCTGCACACCGATGACCTCGATGCCGGGCTTGATCTGTCGCATCGCGGTGGCGATGCCGCTGATCAGCCCGCCACCGCCGACCGCGATCAGCAATGTATCCAGATCCGGCTGGGCACGCAGCATCTCGATGCCGATGGTGCCCTGGCCGGCGATGACCAATGGATCGTCGAAAGGGTGGATCAGAGTCAAACCCTGCTCCGCCGCCAGCACCAGCGCACGGTCACGCGCGTCATCGAAGCTGTCTCCATGCAACACCACTTCGGCGCCGAAACCGCGCGTACGCTCAACCTTGACGGCAGGCGTGTGCAAAGGCATCACGATGACGGCACGCAGGCCCAGACGCTGCGCGTGGTAGGCCACGCCTTGCGCATGGTTGCCGGCGGATGCCGCCAGGACGCCCTTGATGGGCTCGCCGGATTCGATCAACGCCGCGAGCTTGTTCAGCGCTCCGCGCTCCTTGAACGAGGCGGTGAACTGAAGGTTCTCGAATTTCAGAAAGACTTGGCAGCCGACAATCTGGCCCAGCGTCCTTGATTCAAGGCAGGGTGTGTCCAGCACTTGGCCTTGCAGCCGCAGCGCTGCCGCCTCAATGTCGCTGTAGCAGACGGTCGCGCTGGTCAAGACGTGCTACCGGGTTTTTGCGCAATGGGGATGTGCGGCAACGGCAGGCACATGCCTAACAGCAGAAGGTATCCTGCATTGCCGCACACGCTCATGCAATCAGTCAACCTTGATGTTGGCCTCGGCAATGACCTTCGCGTATTTCGCATGCTCGGCCTTCATGAACGCGCCGAACGCGTCCGCGCTGGTGTAATGCGCATCACCGCCCTGGGATGCGAGACGTTCCTTCACGTCGTTCAAAGCAAGAATACGCCGCAGATCGGCATTGACCTTCGTAACGATGGCAGCGGGAGTCCCAGCAGGCGCCAAGATGCCAAACCATTGCGACGAATCAAATCCCTTGACGCCCTCCTCGGCGAGGGTAGGAATATTGGGCAGCGAGCTGGTGCGCTGCGCAGTAGTGACGGCGATGCCGCGCAGCCGGCCGGATTTCAGATGCTGCGTCAAAGGCGCCACGCCAAGTATGCCCGAAGGAATCTGCCCGCCGACCAGATCGTTGACCGCAGGGGCCGCGCCTTTGTAAGGCACATGCAACAGGTCAATGCCAGCGTTGCGCTTCAGCCATTCGCCGGTTAGATGCTGTGTGCTGCCGGTGCCGCTGGAGCCGTAACCGATGCCTCCAGGCGTACGCTTGGAGAGCGCCACGAATTCCTTCCATGTGCGCACCGGCATGGATGCATGCACCGTGACCAGATTGGCGTAAAGCGCAGTGAGCGATATAGGCGCAAAATCACGAAACGGGTCATACGGCATTTTCGGGTACAGCGCGGCGTTGAGTGACGCCTCAGCCGGCGAACATGACAGCAGGGTGTAGCCGTCCTTGGGCGAACGCGCGACGACTTCCGCACCGATCATGCCGCTCGCGCCAGGACGATTTTCAACCACCACCTGCTGCCCCCACGCTTCGCCAAGTTTTTGCGCCACCACGCGCGTGGTGAAATCAAGCCCGCCGCCCGCCGGAAACGGCACGATGATACGTACCGGTTTGTTCGGATATGCAGTGCCCTGCGCACTGGCCGTGGCTGCGCTGAACAGGGCGGCAACCATCGTGGCGATAAAGCATAACTTATTGTTTTTAATCATTATAAATCCTCCTCAAGGAACCAGCGGTTGATCTACAGGCCCAGCGCGTCAGCCGCGAGCTTGCGCAGCTCGCGGCGCAGTCGGTCGCGCGTGGCCCGATAAGCGGGCTTGTTCGCGACGTTGTTGATTTCGTACGGATCCTTGTCAAGATCATACAGTTCGTCGAGTTCGCCGTTGCGCGCCCGGTTCACCCAGCGGATGTATTTGTGGCGATCGGTACGCACCGCCTTGTAGGTCATGCCGACCAGCCAGGGATAGGCGTTCTCCGCCCAGTATTCGATGAACACCGATTTGCGCCAGCCGGTTTTCCTGCCCGACAACAGCGGCAGCAACGATCGGCCCTGGATATGCTCGCCGGGCTTGCCGCCGGCGAGTTCGATCAGCGTCGGCGCCAGATCCTGCAGCAACACCAGTTGCTTGCGCCTAGTACCGGCCTTGATCAGCGGCGGATAACGGATGGTCAATGGCGATCGTATGCCTTCTTCGTAACCGAATCGGCGGTCGGGCCCGATGCCATGTTCGCCGAAGAAAAACCCGTTGTCGCCGAGGAACAGGATGATCGTGTTGTCGAGCTGTCCGGTTTTCTCGAGCGCCTCGAACAGCATGCCGACGCCGTCATCGACGGCCGCCATCATGCACGCACGCAAGCGGATTTCCTCCTGCGTAAATGAATGCAGCGGGTCAGTGATCGCCCGCGATTCCTTGAGCTTGCGCAGTTCCACCGCCTCCGTCCACACCGGCTTCTGCTTGAGCAATTCTCTGGTGCTCAGCATGTTCGGTTTTTTCGGAAATACGCAGCCGCGGTAAAGATTCTCATGGCGCTTGGCGACGCGGTAACCATCCATGCGCACCGTGCCGTCTGCAGCCTGCTCGGCATCCGGATGCACGGCCTTGTGCGCAAACCACAATGCCCACGGCTTGCGATGCTTCTTTTTGACGAAATCGGTCGCCATGCCGTTCATGATGTCGGTGATATAGCCTTTGTGCTGCACGTATTTGCCGTTCTGGTTCAGTACCGGATCGTTAAGCCTGCCGTGGCCGTCATAGGCGATCCAGTGGTCATAGCCCGGGCGCGGCTTGCCATCGTTGCCCATGTGCCACTTGCCGATATGCGCGGTCTCGTAGCCTTGGCGCTGCAGTGCCAGATGATAGTTGGGGATGCGATGGCTCGCTGCATCTCGCGCCACGTTGTCGATGATGCCGTGGCGGCTGGCATACTGCCCGGTCAGTATCGACGCCCGGTTTGGGGAGCAGATCGGCGTGGTGTGAAATGCGCGCTCGAACAGTGCGCCCTCGTGCGCAATGCGGTCGATGTGCGGGGTTTTCATATACGGATGCCCGCCGGCGCCGAACTCATCAAAACGCAGGTCATCGACCAGTATCAAAAGGATATTCGGTTGCTTCTTAGCCACGCGCGTTCCTTCTCAGTCACGTCAAAAATATTCACGCCTGCCGATTGCCCGGCAGCAGGCACCCCTGGCCTAGCGCAATTTCACTTTCGGGCCAACCACGCCCAGCCCCACCCGCAGCGCCTCGGTTTCGATGATGTCCTGCGGCAGCACATTGGCAATGCTGACATCGGGGCCGAACTCCGTGACCAGAAATTTTTTCATGTCTTCCACCGCCGACAGCGTGACGCCACTGATCCACGGCCCCGGCAGCTCGATCAGCACCTTGCTCATGTCGAGTCCGCGGCGGATGCCGTTGATCAGCTTCATCTTCGGCTTGCCGTTGGCGATGAGTTCGGCGGCTTCCACCAGCACCAGTTCGGCGCCGGCCTTGAAACAGACTTCGGCCTGGTGCACCAGCAGTCTGGCGTCGTTTTTCATGTCTTTGGAACCGACCTCGCCAAATACCGCGAGTCCGCTGTCCACTGCCAGGCGAATCTGGCTGAAACGCTCCTTGTCGCTCAACGGTACGCAATTGTCAGAGATTTCGATAACCTCGAAGCCGACGCGTTTCGCTTCCCGCATGAACGCCGGCAACTTGCGCGCGCCGTAGGTGGCGAACACATATTCCTGAAACTGGCCGCCGATGAAGGCGCGGATGCGATTGCGTTTGTACATCGCCAACTTGCGCCGCAGATAGCCGAGGTCGTAGAGCCTGGAGGTGCCGACGGCGATTTTCGCCAGATCAATGTAGCGTCCGGCGAGTTCGACGGTGTCTTTCGCATATATGAGCGGCAGGCCGAAATCGGCCATCATCGTCAGCCCGGTGCGCCGCGGCTTGTCCTGCGAGCGCGCTTTGGGCAACTCCACAAACTCAAAAGGTATGTTCTTTTTGGCCATGATCGTTTCAGCTCAGGTTGAAAATCCGGACCGCAGTTCGCGGCAAAACTTGCAGCAGATCCACTTCATTCACAGCAGCACCGATGCACCGCCGGCGCAATCCGCTACCCCAGCACCACTGGATACCCCGGCGGCGGCGAAAAACCCAGGTCGCCGCGCTTGATCACCGCATCGCGACCGCCGTTGAGTGCGAGCAGCTCGGCCTGGCGCCTCTTGGCGCGAGCATCCACTTCCGCCGGATCGCAAATCGCATACAGACGCTCACGGCACTCCGCCAAAGTTTTCGCATGCGCGGGATCCTGGGCGAGGTCGCGCAATTCCTCGGGATCGGACTCCAAGTCGAACAATTGCGGCGCGTAGGCCACGTAATGCACATATTTGTAGCGGCCATGGCGGATCATGAATGCACCGGTGGTCGACCCCATGCCGTGGTATTCGGACAACACGTTGCGGTCGGGCACGTCGCCCGCGGCCAGCGCAAACAGCGAATGACCGGGGTGGCCGTCATACATGGCCTGACGATTCTCGCCCGCACACTCCATGATGAAGGGGTAGGTGTCGACATGATTGGCGGGCGTCGCCACCTTGCGCCCCGCCGGTATGTCGGGCCCGGCGATGATCAGCGGCACGCCGGCGACTTCCTCGTACATGGTGGATTTTCCCCACAAGCCGCGGGCGCCGAGGTTGTCGCCATGATCCGAGGTGTACAGGACGCGCGTGTTGACCGAGAGGCCGGTTTCATCCAGCACCTTCAGCACCTTGCCGACGTTGTCGTCAACGAAACTGACCAGCCCGTAATAGGCGCGGATGGCCTTGGACAGTTTCTCAGGATCGAAATACTTGTCGTAACAGAAGCTCTCGGCATAGTCGCGCAGGTACGGATGCTTGGGCCGCTCATCTGGCGCGTACTGCTTGGGTAGCCTCACCGATTCCGGCGAATACTGGTAGTAGAACTCCGCCGGCGCCACCAGCGGGAAATGCGGGCACACCAGCGACACGAACAGCACCCAGGGTTTGTCCTTATGTTTCGGCGCTTCTTCACGCAACCAGATCTGCGCGCGGGTGGTGATGTCGCGATCATAAGAGGTGTATGACGTCTCGCCGGGTCCGGCGAGCTTGGCGATTTTCCACGACAACTTGCGCTCGGGCAGATCGTTGCGCACCAACCCCATCAGGTCGCCCTTGCCCTCGATGATCTGCATGGCGATCTGCATTTCGTTGAAGCCGTAGTCATCGCCCTCCTCGCCGCGAAAATGCAGCTTGCCGATCGACGCCGTGTAATGGCCGGCATCGCGCAAGCGGTGATGCCAGCTCGGGATCGCGCCTTCGTAGGCATCGGCGTTATCCCAGTAACCGATCTGGTGCACATACTTGCCCACGGCAAACGCCGCGCGCGCCGGCACGCACACCGGGCTGGTAGTGTAGGCCGAAGTAAACATGGTGCCGCGCGCCGCCAGCGCATCGAGATTCGGCGTCTTGACCACGGGGTGGCCGTTCGCCCCCATGATTTTCGGATTGTGTTCATCCGACATCAAGATGACCAGATTGCTGGGTTTGGGCATGGCAGGCCAGGGAATGAATTTCAGAGTAACGAATGTATATGGCGAACCGTACCCGGTCAACGCGTCGCCGCCGTGGAGTTCGGACTGTGGATCACCACGAACTGAAGCCCGGAGCTCCTCCGCACGGGATGAACGCGATAACATGCAGAATGGCGCAATTGCCACCCTCGTTGACGCACCTTGTCACTGGCTCGTAATATCGACTGCCCCCTTAAAAGAACACGATGATGCCCAAAACCACCCTCGGCAAACTGCCGCGCGAGGCAATCCGCATGCTGGAACTGCCGCGCATCGCGCCGGATATCCTCGACGGCCTGCGCAGTCTCGTTGATCTCACCGGCACACTCTCGGACGCCTGCGACGAACTCGGCATCGTCGCGGTGATCCCCGGCTATGTGCTGCCGCCGGTCAACCTGGGCAAGCGCATCGTCGGGCCGGCGGTAACGGTAAGAAACATCGCGCGCGACGTGCAGATCCACAAGGCGGCGCAGGACAAGATCAACACCCAGGGCGAGACCGAAGCGCACAACCTCGCCGAACCCGGCGACGTGCTGGTCATCGAAGGCGTGATGGGCTGCTCGAACATGGGCGGCCAGTCGGCAACCATCGCCAGGCGCCAGGGCTTCATCGGCGCGATCGTCGATGCCACGGTGCGCGACCCCGAGCAGTACCGCGGCATGGACTGGCCGGTGTGGTGCAAGGGTTTCACGCCGATCACCGGCAAGTGGCGCATGCAGACCGTCGAGGTCAACGGCACGGTGCAGATCTGCGGCATCCCGGTCAGACCCGGCGACATCGTCTGCGCTGATGATGCGGGCGTGGCCTTCATTCCGCGCGAGAAAGCCGCGCTGGTGCTCGAGGCCGCGCGCAGGATCGACGCCGGCGACAGCAAGCGCAAGGCCGACATCGATGCCGGCGCCAGCGTCGCCGACCTGATCACCAAAAAATACAAATAACCTGTAGGGCCTCTTATGAACTTGCGAAACTTTTCCCTCATCCCCACCCTTCTCCCAGAGGGAGAAGGGCTTTAAACCCCTCTCCCTCCGGGAGAGGGGTAGGGGTGAGGGCGAAGGTATCGATAACATATTGATTTGTAACTATTTTTTAAATTAACAACAAGCTCCTAGCAACAAAACCGGAAAACCATGAGCGAACCCACCAACCTGATTTTCATCATGTCCGACGAGCACAACAAGCGCGTGCTCGGCTGCGCCGGACACCCGATGATCAAGACCCCCAACCTCGACGCGCTGGCCGCCCGCGGCACGCGCTTCACCTCGGCCTACACCAACTGCCCGATCTGCGTGCCGGCGCGCGCCGCGTTCGCCACCGGCCAGTACGTGCACAAGATCCGCTACTGGGACAATGCCATCGCCTACGACGGCAAAATCCCGACCTGGGGCCACCGCCTGATGGCACAGGGCCACCATGTCGCCTCCATCGGCAAGCTGCATTACCTGGATTCCGATGCCAAAAGGAACGGCTTCGACGAGGAAATCCTGCCGCTGCACATCGTCAACGGCGTGGGCGACTTGCTGGGACTCATCCGCGAGGAGCTGCCGCGGCGCTCGGGCTCGGCCAATCTCGGCCCCGAAGCCGGCCGCGGCGAATCCGAATACACCAAGTACGACCGCGAGATCGCGACCGAAACCGTGAAGTGGCTGAAGAACAAGGCGCCTGCGCTGAAGGCCAAACCCTGGGCGCTGTATGTCGGCTTCGTGTCGCCGCATTTTCCGCTGATCGCGCCGCCGCAGTTCTACGACCTGTATCCGGAAGATGCCGTGCCCTGGCCCAACATGTATGACCACGACCAGCGCCCGCATCACCCCTTCATCGACGCCATGCGCAAAAGCATGTGTTACGACGATCCTTTTGATGCGCCGATGGTGCGCCGCGCGATCACCGCCTACTTCGGCCTGACCTCGTTCATGGACGACAACGTCGGCAAGATCCTGCGCACCTTGGAAGACACCGGCCTGATGAACAACACCCGGGTTGTTTATTCCTCAGACCACGGCGACAACCTCGGCACCCGCGGCATGTGGGGCAAATCGACCATGTACGAGGAGTCCGCGGGCATTCCGCTGATCATCGCCGGCCCCGGCGTGCCCGCCAACAATGTCTGCGACACCCCGGTGACGCTGGCCGACGGCTTCCAGACCTTTATCCACGCCCTCGGTGCGAAAGCGCATCCTGACGATGCCGCACTGCCCGGCGTATCGCTGATTGATGTCGCGCAGGGCAAGGTGCCGCCGCGCACCATCCTTTCCGAGTATCACGCCGCGGCATCGATGTGCGGCGCCTTCATGATCCGCCACGGCCAATGGAAATACATCCACTACGCAACGGTGCCGCCGATGCTGTTCGATCTGAAAAATGATCCGGAGGAACGCAGGGATCTCGGCCGTGATCCGGCGTACAAGGCAGTCATTGCCGAATGCGAGCAGGCGCTGCGCAAGGTTGTGAACCCCGAGGCCGTGGACAAGCTGGCGAAAGCCGACCAGAAAGCGATGATCGATAAATTCGGCGGCGAGGACGCGATCCTGAAGCGCGGCACCTTCCGCTATTCGCCGCCGCCGGGCGCCAAGGCCACGTATCATGAAGCAAATCAAAACCAGACGAATCAAAACCAGAAATAACAGTAACAATCAGGAGGAAATCATGGATCACGTCCTGCGTTACATTGTTACCGGCGCCCTCCTGGTGCTGTCCGCCACAGCAGCCGCACAAAACTATCCGAACAAGCCGATCCGTTTCCTGGTGCCGAGCCCGGCCGGCGGCTCGCCGGACATCCTCGCGCGGATCGTCGGAGCCCGCCTGTCGGAGCAGATGAAGCAACAGGTGATCATTGACAACCGCTCCGGCGCGAGCGGCATCATCGGCGTTGAAATCGTCAAGAATGCGGCGCCCGACGGCTACACACTGCTGCTGGCGACTTCGACTGTCTTTGCCTCGCTGCCGGCGCTGAAAAGCAAACTGCCCTACGACGTCGATGCTGATTTCACGCACCTGTCGCGCATCGCATGGGTTGCCAATGTGGCCACGGTCAACGCCGGGCTCGGTGTCAATTCCGTTGCCGACCTGGTCAAGCTCGCAAAAGACAAGCCGGGACAGCTCAACTACGGCTCCGCGGGCATCGGCACACCGGCGCACCTCGCCGGAGCCATGTTCGATGTGCTGGCGGGCATCAAGACCATGCATATTCCGTACAAGGGCGCAGCCCTGGCAATGACAGACATGATCGGCGGCCAGATCCAGTATCTGATCACTTCGCCGCTGGTCGCGATGCCCCAGGGCCGTGCCGGACGCATCAGGGTGCTGGCAACCACCGGCGCAAAGCGCGATCCGCTACTGCCGGAACTGCCGACCATGGCCGAAACCGTGCCTGGCTACGAGATCGTGCAGTGGTGGGGCATCTCGGTGGCCAAAGGCACGCCGGCGGCGATCACCCAGCGCCTGCACAAGGAACTGATGATCGTGCTGAATGCGCCCGAAGTCAGGGCGCAGATGGGCAAGAACGGCGCAACAGCGCAACCGGAGCAGCCCGCCGAGTTCGCCGCATTCATGAAAGCCGAACGCGCGCGCATCGCCAACGTCGGCAAACAGGCCGGCATCACGCTCGACTGAGCCTCGCCATGACACAACCCGCCAACCTGATCCTGTTCCAGTCCGACAACCACAACGGCCAGCTGGCTGGCTGTTACGGCCATCCAGTCGTCAAAACACCGATCATGGACCGCATCGCTGCGGGCGGCGTGCGTTTCGCCAGCGCCTATTGCACCAGTCCGCTGTGCTGCCCGTCGCGTTCCAGCCTCGCCACCGGTCGTTACCCGCACCAGACCGGCTACTGGGACAACGCGCTGACCTACGACGGACGGGTACCGACCTGGCATCACCGCCTGCGGGAGCAGGGGCATAACGTCACGGCGGTGGGCAAGCTGCATTACCGCTCCAGCAAGGACGACAACGGCTTCACTGAGGAAATCGTGCCCATGCATTTGCACGAGGGCAAGGGTGCGATCAAGAACCTGTTGCGCGGCTACGGCACCGAACCACCCAAGGACGACGGCAGTTTCTGGAAACTCTATATTGAGCGCTCCGGCGTCGGCGCGACGCATTACCAGGACTATGACCGTGACATCACCGCCAAAGCCGTGGCCTGGCTGAAACAGCACGCCAATGCCGGCGGCAAACCCTGGGTGCTTTATGTGTCCTACATCAGCGCGCATCCGCCGTTCACGGTGCCACAACGGTTCTGGGACCTTTATCCGGAAAAAGACATGCCCTTGCCGCCAGCTTTCCGGCCGGGCCAGCGCCCTGAACATCCTGCCGTCGAATTCCTGCGCACCATGGACGGCATGCAGGTGATGACCGATGAAACCGCACTGCGGCGCATCGCAGCGGGTTACTTTGGACTGATCACCCACCTCGACGAACAAATGGGCGAAGTTTTAACGGTGGCAGAGGAACTGGGCCTCCTGGGCAATACCCGCATTGCCTACACCAGCGACCACGGCGAACTGTTCGGCGCACAGGGTGTGTTTGGCAAAAAGAATCTGTACGAGGGTGCCATTCGCGTACCGTTGCTGATTTCCGGACCCGGCGTGCCCCGGGGCCGGGTAGTTCAGCAGTTTGCCTCCCATGTCGACCTGTTTCCGACGCTGGTCGCCAGTGCCGGCGCCCAGCTCACGAGCACCGATCACGACCTCCCAGGCATCAACCTGTGGCCCGCTATCGGCGGACAGGAAACACAACGGATCGCTTTCGCCGAATATCATGCACAAGGCTCGAAAGCCGGCGCGTTCGTGCTGCGCAACGGCGCGATGAAACTCATCTACCACGTCGGCATGCCGGCACAACTGTTTAATCTCGTGAGTGATCCGGATGAGACTCATGACCTTGCAGCCAGGCAGCCCGCCAACGTACAGGCTCTGGAACGCAAGCTCCGTGCAATATGCGATCCGGAAGCCGTCGATGCGCGCGCCAAATCTGATCAGCGCGCCGCCGCCGATAGCTGGGGTGGTGCTGCAAAACTCCTCGGTGAAACCCAGATCCTGTTCACGCCACCGCCCGGTGTATCCAGGGAAGAGGCCTGGAAAATCCCGTCCGGCCCGGAACCTTGAGCCGAAAAACAACCTGAATGACTTGCCTGCAGGCAAAGCCGTATTAATCGAGCGGGAAACATGCAATGAGATGCAACCCGCTTGTTCAATGTTTCGTCATTCCGTCAGGCACTCCTGATCAATCCACCCGCAACAATCGACACCGGAAGCACATGATGAGCCGCTCATTGATATTCGCCGCACTGCTCACCGCCGGACTGGCGCAGGCACAGGGCTATCCGAACAAGCCGATCCGCATGATCGTCGCCTCTCCGTCCGGCGGCGCGCCCGACATCCTCGGCCGCGCGGTGGCGCAGAAACTCGCGGAGAATCTCGGCCAGCAGGTCGTCGTCGACAATCGCGCCGGCGCCAGCGGCCTGATCGGCGTCGAAATGGCCGCCAAGGCCGCGCCCGACGGCTATACGCTGTTCCTCGGCACGACCACGCTGTACGCGTCCCTGCCCATCCTGAAAAAAAACCTGCCCTACGACATCAAGCGCGATTTCACATCGATTACGCAGATTGCATCGGCCTCGAACGTGCTGGTGATCTCGCCCTCGGTACCGGCAAAATCGGTGACCGAACTGCTGCAGTTCGCCAAAGCCAGACCCGGCGCGCTGAATTACGGCTCCGCGGGCAACGGCACGCCGGCACACCTGGCCGGAGAAATGCTCAACGTCAACGGCGGCATCCGCATGACCCACGTGCCGTACAAGGGCGCGGGTCCTGCGCTGCTCGACGTGATTGCCGGCCATATACAACTGATCATCACCTCGCCGATCGCGGCGGGCCCGCACATCACCAGCGGCAAGGTGCGTGCGCTTGCCACCACGGGCGTCCGGCGCAATCCGACGCTGCCCGACCTGCCGACTGTAGCCGAAACGGTACCCGGCTATGAAATCACCCAGTGGTGGGGCCTGTCGGCGCCGGCAAAAACGCCGCGCCCCGTCATGGACCGGCTGTACGCGGAAACCACAAACGCCATCAACCATAGCGAAGTCCGCGAGCGCATCGTGCGCGCCGGCGCGATGCCGGTCGGCAGCACGCCGCAGGCCTTCGATGCCTTCATCGCCGCGGAACGGCAGCGCCTGGGGAATGTAATCCGCAAGGCAGGAATTTCACTGAGTGACTGAAGCCTGCCGACAATCACCTCACCATGACGCTCACTGAATTACGCTACATCGTCGCCGTAGCCCGAGAGCGCCACTTCGGCCGCGCCGCCGCAGCCTGCTTTGTCAGCCAGCCGACGCTTTCCGTGGCGGTGAAAAAACTCGAAGACGAGCTGGGCACGCCGATTTTCGAACGCGGCACGACCGAAGTTACGGTCACGCCGACCGGCAGCCGCATCATTGAGCAGGCGCAGCGGGCGCTGGAAGAGGCCGAAAAAGTAAAAGCCATCGCCAAGGCCACCGGGGATCCGCTGGAAGGAGCATTCAAACTCGGCGTGATTTTCACCATCGCGCCCTATCTGCTGCCGCAGCTGATCCCGGCGCTGCACAGGCGCGCGCCGAAAATGCCGCTGATGCTCGAAGAAAACTACACCGCGACGCTGGCCGGGCGGCTGAAGCGCGGCGACATCGATGCCGCCATCCTCGCGCTGCCGTTCAGCGAGCCGGGCATCACGGTGACGCCGCTCTACGACGAACCATTCGTCGTGGCGCTGCCGAAGATCCACCCGTGGGCCGCGCGCAAAACCATATCCGCCGACGAACTCTCGCGCGAAAGTCTGCTGCTGCTGGGCACCGGACACTGCTTCCGCGACCAGGTGCTCAATGCCTGTCCGGCGCTGATCCGTTCCAGCGCGACGCCGGGCTCGCTGCAGCAAACCGTTGAAGGTTCCTCGCTGGAAACCATCCGCCTGATGGTCGCCTCGGGCATGGGCCTGACCGTGCTGCCGGCCTCCGCAGTGCCGGCGAAACGCGCCGCCGCCGATCTGCTGACCTATGTGCCGTTCGTGCGCCCCGCGCCCGACCGCCGCGTGGTGCTGGCGTCGCGCTCGAGTTTTCCCCGCAGCGCGGCGCTGGACGTCATCCGCACGGCCGTCCTCGGCTGCACGCTGCCGGGCATCGCGCCGGTAAAAGTAAAATAGTCCTTAATAAACAAAAGGTTGTGTGATTTTTATGTTATAGCCATTTACTATCAATTAATTAATAACAATCAATTGGATTAATCGACCGCCGGTCTCCAGAATGCGTGCCATGCGTTGCGAGACGCACGACTTGTTCAACCACAGGAGATCAGCATGAAACCGGAATCCGTCACCATCAGGAACATCGAAGCCGCTTTCGCCGGCGAATCGATGGCGCACATCAAGTACATGTATTTCGCCAGAATCTGCCGCGCGCAGGGCGACGTCGCAACCGCCAAAGTATTCGAGGAAACCGCGGCGCAGGAAGTGCAGCACGCGTTCGGCCACCTCGACCTGCTCTATCCGCAATCCGAACTGACGCCGGCCAAGGCGCTCGACATGGCCATCGCCGGCGAGACTTACGAGTACACCGAAATGTATCCGCAGTTCCGCCACCTGGCCGAACAGGAAGGCAACCACGCCGCGGTGAAGGAAATGGACGGGCAGATCAGGGAGTCGAAGGAACATGCTGCCCGCTTCCAGGCCACGCTGGCCAAGGCCGCCAAGCGCTTCGCCGCGCTGGCCAAGGTCGAGGAACGCCACGCCAACCACTACCGCGCCACGCTGGCCCGGGTCAACGCTTAAGGAGCATCACACATGGCCACTGAACTGCAAAAATGGGAATGCATCGTCTGCGGTTACGTTTATGACGAAGCCGAGGGCGATCCGGAACACGGCATCAAGGCCGGCACGCGCTGGGCAGACATCCCGGAAGACTGGACCTGCCCGGAGTGCGGTATTGCGAAAGCCGACTTCGAAATGGTATTGAAAGCGGCATAGCGCCGGGAGGTGCCCGCCCCGCAGGAGGCGGGCCCCCCGCTGTTTTGCTGATACATTGCGCGATTCCCGGCAGCAACCCTGCATAACCGGACACATCATGAACCCCATCGTCATCATCGGCAGCGGCCTCGCGGGCTACAACACCGCGAAGGAACTGCGCAAACTCGACACGGCAGCGCCGCTGCTCATCCTCGCCGCCGACAGCGGGCCGTTCTATTCCAAACCCATGCTGTCCAATGCGCTGGCGTCAAAAAAAACCGCGGCGGCAATCGCGCTCAACACGCCGGAGCAGATGGCGACGCAACTCCATGCCGTGGTGCGTCCCCGCACCCGCATCGATGCCATCGACCCCGCCGCGCACACGCTGCGCATCGGTGATGAAACACTGCCGTATTCGAAACTGGTGCTGGCGCTGGGCGCCGACCAGATCCGCCTGCCGATTACAGGCAGCGGCGCCGCGGATATCCTGACCGTCAACGACCTCGACGACTACGCGCGCTTTCGCG
The DNA here is from genome assembly GCA_964486865.1 of uncultured Bordetella sp. Taxonomy (GTDB): domain Bacteria; phylum Pseudomonadota; class Gammaproteobacteria; order Burkholderiales; family SG8-41. The sequence goes on along the minus strand of CAZAOZ010000001.1, from coordinate 111,371 downwards.
CCGCCATCGACGGCAAAAAACGCGTCGCCATCATCGGCGCGGGACTGATCGGCTGCGAATTCGCCAATGATCTCGCCGCGAACGGCTATGCGGTGGACGTCATCGATATCGCAGCGCAGGCGCTGGGCCGGCTGCTGCCGCCGGAAGGCGGCGCGCTGCTGCAGGCGAAGCTCGCTGCGCTCGGCGTGCAATGGCATCTCGGCGCCGGCACGCAGCGCATTGAACGCACCGGCAGCGGTTATACGCTCACGCTGACCGACGGCACGGTCATTGCCGCGGATGTCGTGCTGTCCGCCGTGGGCCTGAAACCACGCACCACGCTGGCCGCGGCCGCCGGGCTCAGGGTCAATCGCGGCATCGCCGTCAACCGCCACCTCGAAACCAGTGCGCCCGATGTTTATGCGCTGGGCGACTGCGCCGAAATCGAGGGACTGGTCATGCCTTTCGTGATGCCCATCATGCATGCCGCCCGCGCACTGGCGCAGACGCTCGCCGGCAAACGCACGGCGGTGACATTCCCGGCGATGCCGGTGATGGTCAAGACACCGGCCTGCCCGACCATCGTCGCGCCTCCTGCGGCCGGCGCTGCGGGATCATGGCAGGTCGAAGCCGGCGCCGACAGCGTGAAAGCGCTGTTCACCGCCGCCGACGGCAAGCTGCTGGGGTTCGCTCTCAACGGCGCGGCCACTGCAGAACGCGCCAAACTCGCGCCGCAACTGCCGCCGATCCTGGCCTGACCCGTCAACAACCCGCGCCGTAGTACCATCGGAGGCATGCTGCCGCCCGTCACCCGCCTGCTGCTGATCGCCAATGTCGCGGTCTATCTGCTGCAGATGGCTTTCGGCGAAGAACTGCTCATCTGGTTCGCGCTGTGGCCCTTCAACATGCCGGCCGCCCTCGGCGCGCAGTTCCTGCCCTGGCAAGTCATCACCTACGGTTTCCTGCATGGCAGCCTGCTGCACATCGGCTTCAACATGCTGGCGCTGTACATGTTCGGCGGCCAGATCGAACAGGTATTCGGTTCACGGCGCTTCCTGATTTATTTCCTCGGCTGCATATTTTCCGCCGCACTGGCGCAACTGGCCATCCAGACGTTCACCGGCAGCCCGCCATTTCCGACGATCGGCGCGTCCGGCGGCGTATTCGGTCTGCTGCTGGCTTACGGGCTGTTCTTCCCGCGCCGCATCGTCATGCTGATTTTCCCGCCGATCCCCATGCCGGCATGGCTGTTCGTCACGCTGTACGGGTTGCTGGAGCTCTACCTGGGCGTCACCGGCACCCAGGCCGGCGTCGCGCATTTCGCCCACCTGGGCGGCATGCTCGGCGGCTGGATCCTGATCCGCCAGTGGCGGCGGCGTCCGCCGGGGCGGTAGGGTGACTGGTGATGGGTGATGGGTGATGGGTGATGGGTGATGGGTGATGGGCAAAGCGGTTTTCCGCTCCTCACTCCTCACTCCTCACTCCTCACTCATCACTGAATCCCCCCAGCACCGCCGCAGCAGCGGCACGATCCAGGCACACGCCGGATCCATGGTGGTGTGCGCCAACGGCTGCCCGTCACCTGCCGCATTGCGCATGGCATGCAGCCGTGCCGCACGCACATTGGCGGCGCGCACCGCGTAGCCGTAACGTGCATAGCGGTCGATGTCGACGGCGTTGATTTCCGCCGGTGCGTCGCCGAACCAGATCCAGTCCGCGACAAATCCCTGCGCAAGCTGATCGAGCTCGTCGTACAGTTTTTTGTCGATGGGCAGCGGCGGCGTCACGGCCTCCATTGCCGGCGCAGCACCGGTATCGCCCAGCCGCCAGCGCTGCACCCACTCGGGCGCACCCTCGGTCGCCAGCAGTTCGACGGCCTCGCCGCTGCGTGTCAGGCAAAACAGCGCATCGCGTTCATGGTTCAGCACATAACCCGCCCAGGCGTCATGGCCGATCGGCACCAGCGCAACCGCCAGCAGCAGGGTGCCGTCGGACGCCGTTTGCACATGGCGATTGCGCGTGTCGCCGGCAGCCAGCGCGACGCTTTCCTCGGCATGTTCCGTGATCTTGCCGGCCACGATCTGTGCACGCCCCTTGCGGCCGGCGGCGACGTTGACCCACTCCGCGGCAATCGTCATGCCCGGAAATTCCAGGGAGGCCGCGGCGAAGGCCGGGAACGGAATGCCGTCGCGCACCTTGAAATCGTAGGACAACGCGTCATCGCCGTGATGTTCTTCGAATTCTCCGGCGAAAACCTCCTCGACCAGCAGTGACTTGATGCGCGCATCGCAGGCGGCAAGCTGCGCGCGGTCGCCGCTGACCGTCAGCGTGGCGTGGATCAGCAGGTCCATGAGCTATTTTTCAAGCTTCGCCGGGCGACGGTAAATGACGTGATACACCAGCGCCACCAGCACGCTGCCGCCGACGATGTTGCCGAGAATCACCGGGCCGAGATTGCGCAGCATTGCATAGACGGTGATGGCCTCGGCTCCCGGCGGCAGCCCCGCGCCGGATGCCTTAAGCATCAGCGCCAGCGGAAAAAAATACATGTTGGCAATCGAATGTTCGAAACCCGCCGCGACAAATGCCGAAATCGGCAGCACGATGGCGGCAAACTTGTCGACGACGCTGCGGCCGGCGAGCACCATCCACACGGCCATGCACACCAGCACGTTGCACAGCACGCCGCGGAAAAACAGTTCGGTGAGCGGCAGCGTGCTTTTGGCGGCGGCGATGGCCAGGTAAGTCCGGCCGACCGCGCCGCCGTTCATGCCGGCATGCCCCGACAGGAATACCAGCAGCGCCAGCCCCGCGGCACCGATGAAATTGGTTACACAGATCACCGTCCAGTTGCGCAGCACCTCGCCGGTCGTCACCTGACCGTCGGCCCAGGCCATCGCCAGCAGATTGTTGCCGGTAAACAGTTCCGCACCGGCCACCACCACCAGCAGCAGGCCCAGCGAAAAACACAACCCGCCCACCACGCGCCCGGCGGCGAACGACATCTGCGGGTCGCTGATCACCAGCGTGTAATACAGCGCACCCAGACCGATGAAGGCGCCGGCCAGCATGCCCAGCATGGCCATCGACAACAGCGGCAGCCGCGCCTTGGTGACGCCGACACTCTGCACCCGATCGGCGATCTGCTGCGGCGAAAACGCATCGAATCCGTAAACGTCAGACATGAGTGGCCTCTCGCTGTTCGTTGGCAGGAGGTAGTGTAAGCGCAGCGCCCAGAATCAGGTAATCTTCCGCCCCATGGCCACACGCACTCCGGCGCTGAAGCTCGCCGACTATTACATGGGCCGCGACCGGTCGCATCGCGGCGAACTCACGCGCGAACTGCGCGCCAATGCGCGCGACACCGTGCGCCGCGTGAATCGACTGCTAAAGCGAGCCGCGAAGCAAGTCCCCTTGGGGGGCGCCGCAAAGCAAGTCCCCCTGGGGGGCGCCGGAATCACGGTCACCGTTTCTTCGGGCTGGCGCCCGGCGGCGATCAACGCCGCCGTGCCCGGTGCGGCAAAAAACAGCAAACACATCCTCTGCCTGGCCATCGACCTCGACGACCGCGACGGGCGGCTCGACGCGTGGTGCATGGCGAATCCCGGCGTGCTCGAAGAGCTCGGCTTGTGGCTGGAACATCCTGACGCGACCCCGGGCTGGTGTCATCTGCAGACGCAGCCGCCGCGCTCCGGCAATCGCATATTTGAACCATAACATTTTGTTTTTGATTGTATTTTTTACTCAACCGAAAGCCAGCCATTCCGGCCTGAACAGCAACAATAGGCCGATCAGCAGCAGCACACCCCCGCCGATCAGGTGCGACCAGCGCGCATAAGCGCCGCTCAACCCCGCCACCTGCAGCGTTTTCATCGCAATCACGAAAATCAGCAGGTCGTCGAGCATGAACACCAGGATATAGAGCAGCAGATACGCGTGGTACTGCCAGACCGGCAGCCCGCTCAGCGTCAGCACCTGCACATACACCGCGGGTATGCCGGCCGAACAGATGAATTCCACCAGGTTCACCGCCACGGCCAGCAGCACGATGCCGCCCAGCGCCAGCCAGAAGCGGCGCTCCAGCGCGAACGATTTCAGCCGCACCAGCATCTGTTGCCGTGACTCGCCGCCGGTGACGCGGCACATGGCTTCGGGATTCACGAAAAACTCGCGCAGATACCAGGCGCCGCCCGCCAGCGCAACCACAGCCACTCCCGCGCGGATCCACGCCACGGCACCGAGGAACAGCAGCAGATTCAGCCACGCCGCGAGGAACATGTAGTACACCGCCGCCGACGCGGCGATGAATGCCGCACCCAGCGTCCACATGCGCACGCGGTCGGGAATGCCGACCAGCAATCCCATCAGGAACAGCAATGTCCACATCGCGCAGGGATTGAAGCCGTCGATCGCCGCCAGCAATATGGTCAGTACCGGCAGCGACACTGCCGCCAGTTCCAGTTCGCCGAACAGCGGCAGGCGGATGGTCTTCGGCAACTCCCGGGACTGGACGCGCGGAGCCGGAGGTGCCGCAGCATCGGAGAACCATGAAGCCGCGGCGTCGGCGCAGCGCGCAACGCGACAGTCCGCGGCGGCCGCGAGGATCGCCGCGCCGGTGGTCGCATCATCGTCATAACCCACCCAGTGACGCTCGCCGACGATGATCAACGGCACCGCGGGATTCTGAACGGAAAAATGCGTGACGGCGCGCGTGTATGCGTCGCGGTTCGCGCGTTCTCCGCCGATCTCATATTCGCGCAGCCGCAAGCCGGCATCGCCGGCGGCAGCTGCATGCAGGAATGTCCGCGCCCGCTCGCAATGCGGGCAGCCGATGCGCCAGAACACATGCACATCCACGGCAGCCGGCGGGGTTGGCGCCTGCGCACGCGCCGGCACAGGCGCCAGGTTTGCCAGCAGCACCAGCACGACCGCCAGCGTGCGCCAGACCATGCTAGCCGCCCCGTCTGGCGTGCGCGACACGCGCGAGCTTCATCACCAGCAGCACCAGCGGCGCGGCATGCCAGAGCAGATCGAATACATCGACCGGCCGCGCCAGCGTGCCCGCGGCAAGCATTTTCAGTTTTTCCCACAAATGCGGCTCCGGCACGAACGGCGCCGGAACCAGAAACACCGCAACCACGACAAGCACCGCCAGCGGCACGCGGTCCAGCCAGCGCCAGCGGTCCGGTGCCGCGCTCAATCGAGAAACTCCGCGTATTCCTCCAGCGCAATGCGCCGCGGCTGGAAGGTGTTGACCACCGCATCAGCATCGGCGTAACCCATCGCCATGCCGCAGATGACGACCCGTTCCCGGCCGAGCCCCAGCTCGCGGCGCACGATGTCCGGGTAACCCGCGATCGACGCCTCGGCGCAGGTATGCAGGCCGCGCGCCCGCGCCGCCAGCATGATGGTCTGCAGAAACATGCCGTAATCGAGCCAGCTGCCTTTTTCCAGTTCACGGTCGATGGTAAAAATCAGTCCCGCCGGCGCACCGAAGAAGGTGTAGTTGGTGGCACGGTAGGCCTTCGATTTTTCATGGTCGCCGCGGCCGATGCCGAGTATTCCGTACAGGCCCCAGCCGCATTCGCGGCGGCGCGCGAGATAGGGTTCAACCACCGGGTCGGTGTAATACTCGTAATCGCGCACGTGCCCCGGCTCGCCGGTCAGGAATGCCTGCTGAATCGCGGAACCGACGCGCCTGAGCGTCGCCCCGGTCAGCACATGCACATGCCAGGGCTGGATGTTGGAACCGCTGGGCGCGTGCCGCCCCAGGGCGACAATGTCGCGCAGCGTGTCGTGCGGCACCGGATCGGATTTGTAGGCGCGGATCGAGCGGCGCGTGCGCGCAGCTTCGAAAACTCCCGCAGCAGGCTGATTGATGTCAGACATGTGAACCTCCGGCTGCGATGTTATCAAGGCACAGCACCCCGTCATTCATGCGCGATGGGCCGCCCGCGCGCCGCCTGCAGCAGAGATCAACGCGAGCTTGTCCGCGCGGTCGAGCTGCTTGATGGCGTATTCGCGTTTGCTGGCTGCCGAGCGGTCTTTCGCGGCTTCACGGTACACCAGCGCCACCGGCCGCCGCGAGCGCGTATAGCTCGCACCGGCGCCGTTGCTGCCGTTGTGTTCGGCAAGGCGGCGGGTGACATCGCGCGCGATGCCGGTATAAAGACTGCCGTCGGCGCAGCGTACGATGTACACCTGCCACTCCGGCGCCTTTATTTTTTTTGCCTTCTTGCCCCGTTTTTTTGATTTGGTCTTGCGCGCCATGCACCGTATGATGCCGCCAATGACCCGCTCACGCCAATGGCCGTCCGCACTGCTGTATCTGGCCGCTGCTCTCGCCACCGCTCCCGTCGCCACGCCTGCCGGCGCTGCCGACTCTGCCAAAACCATCATCGGCGTCGAACTGGGCGCGCGCTTCACGATCCCGCCCTGCGCGCGCGGCGAGGAGACACTGACCAAGCGCCACTGCCACGTCGCCGCGCAGACCGCCAAAACGCCATGGGGCGCCGAAGAGCATCATGTGTATTACCCGAGCGCGGCGCCGATCCCCTACGCCCGCGGCGAAATGATTGTTGCCGTCGTCAACGGCGTCATCGAAGCCATCCACATCAATACCTGGGGCATCGAAGGCCAGTACTCGGCGCTGGAGGCGCTGACCAAAAAATACGGATCGCCGACGCGCGAGCGCCGCGAAAAAATGAAATCACAGCGCGCGCGGCTGCCGGTGGTGTACGCGGAATGGGATCTGGCGGATTTTTCGGTAAAGCTCGACGGCATCACCAGCACCTTCGACTGGGGCCGCATCACGCTGGCCACGCACCGCTACCGCAAACTCGCCGGCACCGCGCAGAAAACTCAATAACCACTTGTTTTATAACGATATTTTATGCCGCGCCGTCAGATCTTGAGCAGTCCGCGCTCGCGCAAGTAACGTCGGCCCTTGACGGAAATATTGAATTGCAGCCCGTCACCGGCGGGCGCATGCGCATACTGCCCCCGCACCAGATAGGACAGATACGATTCAACAATCTGGATATTGACCTGGTTGGCCGCCGCGATTTCCGGCGGCCGCGCACGTTCCACGCGCGCCAGATATTCCAGCGTGCGCACCGCATCGCCGTCGAGCGTGTCCCACTGCGGAATGAACCACGCGAGTTCGTCCTGCAGGCGCGTGTTCTCCGCCGTGAGTGCAGCATGTTCGCTCGCGAGCGATTCCAATTGCGTACGGTACTGCGCCGCGCCCGGCACTTCCTGCAGCAGTTGCGTAATCCACTCCACTTGTGTTTCCCCTCGATACGAACAGACAAAGCGCGGATTCTACCGAAAACGCCGCATGCCCATCTGGGGCATAATGCGGTCTCACTGTGAACAGGGAACGGCCATGGCAGCAACCACCACTGCAAGCGGACTGATCTTCGAAGACCTCGTCACCGGCGAGGGCGACGTCGCCGCCGCAGGCATCGAAGTCACCGTGCATTACACCGGCTGGCTTACCGACGGCAGGAAATTCGACTCCAGCAAGGACCGCAACGACCCGTTCATGTTTCCGCTCGGCGCCGGCCACGTCATCCGCGGCTGGGACGAAGGCGTGCAGGGCATGAAAGTCGGCGGCAAACGCAAACTGACCATCCCGCCCGCCCTCGGTTACGGCGCGCGCGGCGCCGGCGGCGTCATCCCGCCCGACGCCACGCTGGTGTTTGAAGTCGAACTGCTCGCAATCAACTAGAACCAGGAACGTCATGGCCGGCAAAGACATCAAGATCCGCTCCCGCAACGGCGGTGAGTTCGACTGCTATCTCGCGAAACCCGCCGCCAGCACCAAGGTGCCCGCCATCGTGATCGCCTCGGCGGTACACGGCGTCGATGCCGACGTGCGCGGCATTGCCGACGCCTTCGCCGATGCGGGCTATATCGCCGCCGCACCCGACCTGTTCTGGCGCACCATACCCGGCCCGCTGCCGCGCGAGGACAAGCGCTCGGCCGAACGCTCGCAACCGCGGCTGCCGGTCATCGCCACCGGCGAAACCGACATGGCCGACACGCTGCTCGCCGTGCGCCAGGTCAAGCAGCACAACGGCAAGGCCGTCGCGATGGGGCTGTGTTTCGGCGGACCCTACGCAGTGCTGGGGCCGAAACGGCTGGGCTATGACGCGGGCATCGGCTGCCACAGCACACAGATGAAGGATTTCCTCAATGAATTCGACGGGCTCACCAAGCCCGTCTGCCTGATCTGGGGCGACCAGGACCACGCCGCGCCGCCCGATGTGCAGGCGGCCTACACGGCCAAGGCCAAAAAAATACCCAGCCTCTCGGTGCATATTTTCCCCGGCATCCTCCACGGCTACATGATGCGCGGCAATGCCAAAGCGTGGAGTGAGCCGACTTATGATTTCTCGATGGGCAAGGCGCTGGAACTGCTGCAGTCGCTGCGCTGAGCAATGCCAGTGATGAATGATGAGTGAGGAGTGATAAGCGAAAAGCAGTTCTGCCTGTGTTCCGCATTCATCACTCCTCACTCATCACTGTCTTTTATCACTCCGCGCGGATATTCGCTTCCCGGATCACCCGCGCCCACTTGTCCGATTCGGCGCGCCAGAACGCGGCAAACTGCTCCGGCGAATTGGCGACCACGTCGGCGCCCATGCCCGCGATCCTGTCGCGTATCTCCTTCTCCTGCAGCGTCCTGGTGAAGTCGCCGTGGATGCGCATGACCAGCGGATTCGGCGTCGCCGCCGGCACCACCAGGCCGAACCAGTTGGTCAGCTCATAACCCTTGACGCCCTGCTCGGCGATGGTCGGCACATCGGACAGCGCCGCGGCGCGCTTCGCGCCGAGCACGCCCAGCGCCACCAGTTTCTTGTCGCGGATGTACGGCAGCGCCTGCAGCATGCTGTCGTAAGTCAGTGAAACGTGCCCGCCCAGCAGATCGGCGAAACTCGGGCCGCTGCCTTTGTACGGCACGTGGGTGATGTTCACGCCGGCCAGGCGGTTGAAGAGTTCGCCGCCCAGATGCGGCGCACCGCCCGCGCCCGATGACGCAAACGTAATGTCTCCCGGGCGCGCCTTCGCCAGCGCGATCAGCTGCCTGACGTTTTTTGCCGGCAGCGACGGATGCGCCACCATCACGAAATGCACATCGACCACCTGCGTCACCGCGGCGAGATCCTTCAGCGGATCGACGGCCATTTTTGCGTAGAGGTGCTTGTTGACCGCGAGGTTGCCCAGGGTCGCTATCGCCCAGGTATAACCGTCGGGCGCGGCCCGCGCGGCAAACTCCGTCCCGATGATGCCGGCCGCACCGGCGCGGTTCTCGACGATGACCTGCTGGCCGTACTGCGCGGCGAGCTTCGGCCCGACCAGGCGCGCGATGATATCGACGCCACCGCCCGGCGGAAACGGCACGACGATGCGCACCGGCTTTACCGGGAAATTCTGCGCCACCGCCGCGAACGCCAGGGTTGCGCATACTGCACCGGCCACTGCTTTCAGCATGAAACGCATCATCACTCCTCCGTGGTTTTTATTCAGGCTGCAACTGCTGCTTTTCCGGACAACACCCGCTCCGCATGCCAGGCCGTCGCCTTGATCGACGACCACACCGGCTTGCCGAATTCGCGCTCGAGCCCGGCCATGATGTCCTTTGTCGGCAACTGCGAACAGGCGATGAACATCGCGTCAGCGTCGGGTGTCATGGTGTCGCGCGCCAGCGCCGCGATCTGCGCCGGCGTGATCGCCGCCAGCTCGTCCGTGGTTTCAGCCTTGAAGCTGGCCAGCCTGGTCACGGCAATGCCCGACTGCTCCAGGTAGGCGCGCAGCCGCTCGTTGACCGGATCCAAGTACGGCGTCACCACCGCAATGCGTTTTGCACCGATGTGGCGCAGCACCGCGATCATCGCGCCGGCAGTCGTCACCACCGGCCTGCCGGTGATTTTCGCGAGTGCAGCCTGGATTTCCGCGTCGCGTGCCGGGCCGCCGATGAATCCCGCCGCGGTGCAGCCGTAGGCGATGATGTCGGTCTGATTGCGGTCATAACCCTGCGCAAGCTCCAGCGCCTGCGCGACATAGGCGGGGATTTCCGCCGGCCCGAGCAAACCCTTGCCGCGCGGGATGCGCAAGGTGCGGCACTGCGCGCCGGGCAGCCAATCGAGCAGCTCCGGCTCCATGGTCGTATTGTTGGCGGGCACCATCAGCCCCAGCTTCAAAGACATGAACTCCCCTCCGGGATCGGGCACAGTGCCCATTCTAGCGCGTGCCCTCGCCCTGGCCCGCCTGCTGCTTCCTGAGCAGGCACTGCACCAGCCCGTGTTGCTCCACATTCAATGCGGACACGCCGTCTTCCGTTGCATAACGGCGCTTGAACGCCGCCACTGCCGCTGCGGGGCGCGAGACATCGTAGCCGAGCGCCGCCAGCAGCAGCACGTCGTCCGCGCCCGCGGGCGCAGGATCGTACGGCGGATCGCACCACAGGCCGAAGCCCGCCGCCGCCAGCCGCGGCCACGGAAACAACGCGCTCGGATCCATCTTGCGCCCCGGCGCCACATCGCCGTGGCCCAGCACATTCGCCGCCGGAATATTCCAGCGTAATTTCAGATCCGCGAGCAGCGCGATCAGGGCATTGATCTGTGCGTCGGCAAAGGGCTCGCTGCCGTTGTTGTCCAGTTCAATGCCGATGGAAGACGAATTGATGTCTCGGTTGCCGCCCCAGTACGAATCGCCGGCATGCCAGGCGCGTTTCAGTTCATCCACCAGATACACGATGCGGCCGTCGCGCGCGATCAGGTAATGTGCGCTGACCTGCTTCAGCGGATGGGTCAGCGTGGCGACTGCCTGCTCGGCGGTGTCATTGGTGGTGTGATGAATGATCACGTAATTGGGCCGCCGCTCGCCGAAATTGGGCGAAACACGGATCTCGACCGGCAGCGTCGTATGCACGGGCAGTTCGGCGCAGGCCGCGAGCAGCAGCACTGCTGCCCACAGCCCCTTATGCGGCCTCTTGTGCAACCCTGCGGGCGGCACCGCAGCCCGATCAACGCTCCTCAGGTTCATGCCCCTCCACGCTCCGTCCATCACATTCGATTACTGTACCACGGGCTCCACCTGTTATCCTGTGCGCATGAGCATGCACCGACTGCAGCACGGCGACGCACGTGCGATCTCCCGCGACAGCCTCAACGACCTGGCGGTGCGCCGCTATGACGGTCCGGTGTCCTTCGTCGATACCCCCGAACTGCTGTTCGCCGCATTGACCGACATCCGCACCGAGCGCGTGGTCGGCTTCGACACCGAAACGCGGCCCGCCTTCCGCAAGGGCGAGAGCTACCTGCCGAGCCTGGTCCAGGTCGCCACCGCACGCATGGTGTACATTTTTCCGCTGCGCTATCCCGATACCCACGGCCTGCTCGCCGAGATGCTCGAAGCGCCCGGCACCGCCAAGGCCGGCGTCGCGGTCGCGCATGACCTGCGTACGCTGAAACAGGTTTTTCCGTTCACTGAAAAAAGCATTGTCGATCTGGGCATCGTCGCCAAGCGCACCGGCTACGAACAAAGCGGCGTGCGCAACCTGGCCGGGATATTCCTGGGCTTCCGCATTCCCAAGGGCGCCAAAACCACCAACTGGTCCGCGCCGCAACTCACCTCCGCACAGATCATTTACGCAGCGACCGATGCCTGGGTCTGCCGCGAGCTTTATCTCAAGTTCGAGGCGGATGGGTTGGTGCGGTGAATGGTGATTAGGTGATGGGTGATGGGTGATGGGTGATGGGTGATGGGTGAGTGACAGTGAGGCCGCTCTGCAATTGCCCTTACCCCTTACCCATCACCCATCACCATTTACCCATCACCCGCTTGATCCAAAACAACCCGCCCCCGCCGCCGGCCGGTACAGTCGCACCATGTCCGCACCCCGCACCGCCGGCATGAGCCGCGACGGCAAGACCACCGTCACGCTGGTCATACTCTGCCAACTGGTCCACGGCATCAGTTTCAGCGCGATACCGCTGCTGCTGCCGCTGATCCGCGAAGACCTGCACATCAGTTTTACCCAGGCCGGGCTGCTGTCGGCGGCCGCGACGCTCAGTTATGCCCTCGGCCAGATCCCCGCCGGCTTCCTCGCCGACCGTTACGGCCCGAAAAAACTGTTTTTCATCGGACTGCTGGGCTGGTCGGCATTCTCGCTCTGCCTGGGCCTGATCCATGCGTTCTGGCTGGCGATCATCACCCAGCTGCTCGCCGGCGGCTTCCGCGCGCTGCTGTTTGCGCCGGGCATGACTCTGCTGGCCTCGTGGTTTCCGCCCGAGCGCCGCGCCACCGCGATGAGCCTCTACATGCTGGGCGGCTTCGCCGGCACCATCGTGCTCTCGCTGGCCGGTCCGCTGCTCACCGCGCTGTACGGCTGGCGTGCCGCGTTCATGTTTTTCGCCGCGCTGGGCATCGCCGCCGCCTTCGTGTACCGGCGCATGGCGCACGAGAAGCCGCGCACCCCGCCGGCGCAGCACCTGGCGCTCGCCGATATCGCACAACTCTTCCGCCAACCGGTGATGTGGGTATGCGGCGGGCTGCAGTTCGTGCGCTTCACCGTGGTCACCGCGTTCATGGTCTGGCTGCCGTCGCTGCTGGTGGTGGACCGCGGCCTCTCGGTGCAGACCGCCGGCCTGATCGTGGCCATGAGCGCCGCCTTTACCGCGCCGTCGAACACGCTGGGCGGCTATGTCTCCGACCGGCTGCGCAACCCGCCGCTGATCATCGGCGGCGCGCTGCTGGTGCTCGCCTGCACCTCCACGCTGCTGGTCGTCACCGAATCGATGCCGCTGCTGCTGCTGGTGATCGCGGTCAACTCGATATTCCTGCAGTTCTACTTCGGGCCGCTGTTCCTGGTGCCCATGGAGGTGCTGGGACCGCGCATCGCCGGCACTGCGACGGGATTCAGCAACCTGTTCGCCAACATCGGCGGTTTCCTGACCGCTTATGCGCTGGGCGTGGTCAAGGACCAGACCGGAAGCTTCACCTGGGGATTCGTCGGCATCAGCGTGATCTGCCTGACCGGTGTCGCGCTGGCCGCGGTGCTGGCGCGCATGCGCAGGCGCGCGCTGGCGGCGGCCTGACCAGATCGCGGACTCGTCGGCAAACCCGCACAATTAAGTCGGCCGGACACTAGCCACGACCGGTCCGATCAGAGTATTTTCCAACAAGTCTTGCCGGGCCGATGCGCTCCCTTCGCGCGGCATGATGACTGCCAGGCCCTGTTCATCCGGATATGCAGGAACAAACCATGAAAATATCACCAAAACTCATGGCGCACATTGTGGTCGCCACACTGCTCGCTGCTCCCGCAGCGGTATCCGCAGCACAGCGCTATCCCGAGCGTCCGGTGCGCATCGTGGTGCCGGTGGCGGCGGGCGGCGGCGTGGACGTGCTCGCGCGCATCGTCGGCCAGCATTTCAACGCCGTGTGGGGCCAGCCCTTCATCGTCGATAACCGGCCCGGCGCGGGCGGCAGTCTCGGCGCGGCCATCGCCGCCCGCGCCGCGCCCGACGGCTACACGCTGATGGTGAGCAGCAGCAGCTACATCACCAACGCCGCCATCCGCAGCGTGCCGTACGACCCGATCCGCGATTTCCAGCCGATCACCAAACTGACCACCAATCCGTACATCATTGTGGTGACGCCGTCGCTGCCGGTGAAATCCGTCAATGATCTCGTTGCGCTCGCCAAAGCCAGGCCCGACACCATCACCTACGCCTCATCGGGCACCGGCGGCATACTGCACATGGGCGCGGAACTGCTGACCGCCCTCACCCATACCAGAATGACGCACGTGCCCTACAAGGGCGTCGCCGACGGTTATCCCGCGGTGATCTCCGGACAGGTCAACTGGATGCTCGGCAGCCCGATCTCCGCGCAGCCGCTGATCAAGGCCGGGAGATTAAAAGGCATTGCCGTCACCGGCGCCCAGCGCCTCCAGGCGCTGCCCGATCTGCCCGCCATCGGTGAGAGCGTGCCGGGATACGAAGTCAGCGCATGGTTCGGCCTGTTCGCGCCGGCAAAACTGCCCAACGCCATCGTCGAACAGTTGTACAAAGAGGCGGTGAAAGCCATCAACGAACCCGCGGTATTGCGGCGCATGGAAGCGGACGGCACTGAAACCGTCGGCAATCCGCCGCGCGAATTCACGCGGCAGGCGAAAGTTGAATATGACAAGTGGCGGGAACTGGTCAAGAAGACTGGGTTAAAACTTGAGCAGTAGTGGCTTTGGAGTGTCTGACAAAATGCGTACGGAGCACGACAACCCCTGCCCTCTCCCTCGATCCCTCTCCCCAAGGGGAGAGGGAAGTAATTCCTGGTGCAATCGCCGGATATGAGAACCATGATGAAAAACATATTTGTAGTGGCCTGCATGCTCGCATTCACCGCGCCCGCAGTCTGGGCGCAGGTTTATCCAAGCAAACCGATTCGCTGGGTCGTGCCGTCGTCCGCGGGCGGCGGCAACGATCAGGTGGCGCGCCTGTTCGGCCCCAAACTCACCGAGAGCTGGGGACAGCAGGTGCTGGTTGATCTGCGTCCCGGCGCTGCCGGCATCCTCGGATCCGAGATCGTCGCCAAGGCGCCGCCCGACGGCCACACCATCCTGATCGTCGCCACCGGCTACAGCCTTAATCCGGGCCTGTATGCCAGCCTGCCCTACGACACGCTCAATGATTTCGCGCGCGTCACGCTGCTCGCGTTCTCACCCAATGTACTGGTGGTGCATCCCTCGCTGCCGGTGAAATCGGTCAAACAGTTGATCGCGCTCGCCAAATCGCGGCCCGGCGAACTGAACTATGCCTCGTCCGGCGCCGGCACCGGCGGCCATCTGTCGATCGAACTGTTCAAGTACATGTCCGGCATCAGCATGGTGCATGTGCCGTACAAAGGCGCGGGTGACTCCACGGTGGCCGTGGTCAGCGGCCAGGTGCATATGCTGATGACGGCGCCGGGTGCCGCGATTCCCTTTGTCAAGGCCGGACGGCTGCGCGCGCTGGCTGTCGGTTCGGCGACGCGGGTCAAGGCCATGCCCGACGTGCCGACCGTCGCCGAAGCCGCGCTGCCGGGTTACGAGGTCGATGGCTACTACGGCGTGCTGGCGCCGGGGAAAACGCCGCGCGCCATCGTCGATAAATTGCATGGCGAGCTGGTTCGCGTCATGAAGCTGCCGGACGTGCATGCCCAACTGGAAGCGCGCGGCTTCGATCCCGTGGGTTACGGGCCGGAGCAATTCACGGAATTCGTCAAGAAGGAATTGCAGAAATGGCCGCCGGTGTTCAAGGCGGCAGGCATCAAGCTCAATTGAAGCGGTGAATGGTGAATGGTAAATGGTGATTAACACCCCGTAGGGCGGGAGAGTGAAACGTCCCCCAGGAGGACTTCCTTCGGGGCGGATCCCGCCGTCAGGTGGCTGGCAAGCGGTGAATGGTAAAATTTAAGGAGCAATACATGGGCAAAATATTTCTGGTGGTACCCGATGCGCCGGTGGAAGACGTCGCGCAGCTCAAAGCCAGCCGCACTCTGGGTGAAGCCGGCATCCGCCTGGGCGTGCTCGACAACAGCAAAGGCAATGCCGACCATTTGCTGAACTTCATCATCGAAGGCGTCAAGAAAGAATTCAAGGTCGATTCGGTGGTCATGACGCGCAAGCCCGCCTCCAGCCGCCCCGCCACCGACGCCATCCTTGACCAGCTCGCACGGGAGGCCGACCTCGTCGTCAGCGCCATGGCCGATTGAGGCTCGTGCACGTCGTGGAGTGTCCACGACATGGCGCAACTGACCAAGCGCGGCCTGATCGCCGCCGTGGTGTGCTCCGACTCGTTCATGAAACTCGGCACCGCGCAGGCCAGGGTGTTCGGCGTGCCCGACCTGCCGTTGCTCAAAATAGAGCATCCGCTGGGCGGACTCAACATGGAAAAAGTACGCGAACGCGCCGCGGTGGCGCTGCCGCAGTTGTTCAAATTCATCAGAGCCACCCGGGAGCGACAGGCATGAGCGCACTCACCCATCTGCTCAAGGCGCCCGGGGCACTGATCGAGTGCGACGACGATCCGGAAGCGATATTCGAACTGCTGTGCGCCAAAGGCTGGAGTGATGGCCTGCCGGTGATTCCGCCGACGCCTGAACGGGTCGAGCGCATGCTCGCATACTGCGACCGTGATCCCGGCCAGCCAGTGGTGCGGATTCCGCCGCGCTTCGGCGCCGCGACGCCGATCCGCATTGCCGCCAATGCGGTCATGGCCGGCTGCAAGCCGGAGCATTTCCCGCTGGTGCTGCTGGCGCTGGAAGCCCTGGCTGATGAGCATTACAACCTCTACGGCACGCAGGCGACCACGCACCCCTGCACGCCCATGCTGATTTTCAACGGCCCGGTCGCCAGGGAAATCGGCATCAACGCCGGCCATAACGTAATGGGTAATTATTTCCGCGCCAACGCCGTCATCGGCCGCGCGGTGCGGCTGGCGCTGGTGAACATCGGCGCGGCGATACCCGGCACCGGCGACATGGCCACCGCGGGCACGCCCGCCAAGTTCACCTTCTGCGTCGCCGAAAACGAAGAACGCAGCCCGTGGGAGCCGCTGCACGTGGAACGGGGATTTCCGCGCGAGGCCAGCACGGTGACTGTCGTTGCCGCCGAAGGCCCGCACAACATCAACGACCACGAAAGCCTGACCGCCGAAGGCATCCTGACCATGGCCGCCGGCACCATGGCCATTACCGGCTCCAACAATGCCTACTACGCGGGGCAGCCCGTGCTGGCCTTCGGGCCTGAGCACGCCGCCACGGTGGCGGCCGGCGGCATGAGCAAGGCCGACGTCAAACGCTGGCTGTTCGAGCACGCCACGCTGCCGCTGTCGCGTTTTTCCAGGGAAACCATCGAGCGCCGCTTCCGCCGCAAGCAGGCCGAGCAGTTTGCCGACGCGCCGCTCGACGCCCCCGTGCGCATGTTCGCCAAGCCCGAAGACCTCGTCATCATCGTCACCGGCGGGCCGGGCAAACACTCGCAATACGTGCCGACCTTCGGCAACACGCGCGCCGCCACCCGCGCCCTGAAGCGTGCCGACGGCACACTGGTAAAATCCATCCACGAATTCAAACGCAACTGATCGGCAAGGAACCCGCGACATGGGCAACAACCTGAAGGCCTACAACATCTTCGACCTGCGCGAACTCGCGATGAAGCGCGTGCCCAAGGGGTTTTTTGAATTCGTGGATCGCGGCACCGAAGACGAAGTTGCGCTGCGTAACAACCGTGAAGTATTCGACCGCCTGCGCTTCAGGACACGCACGTTTGTAAATGTCTCCAGGCGCTCGCAGGATACCGAAATCTTCGGCGTCAAACATAAAATGCCGCTGGTCATTGCGCCTACCGGCGTAGCAGGGCTGTTGTGGCATGAAGGCGAGATCAAACTCGCCAAAGCGGCGCGCGCGGCAGGCATTCCGTTTACGCTGGCCACCGGCTCGATCACTTCAATGGAACGCGTCGCCGACGAAGCCGGCGGCGAATTGTGGTTCCAGCTCTATCTGTGGCCGGACCGCTCGATGTCGCACGAGCTGGTCAACCGCGCCAGAGCCGCGGGCTACACCGCGCTGATTGTCACCGTGGACGGCGTGTCATCAGGAAACCGCGAATACAACCTGCGCAATGGCTTTACCCTGCCCTTCAGCTTCAACACACGCAACGTCTGGGACATGGCGACGCACCCGCGCTGGCTGCTGGGCGTGATGGCGCGCTACCTGCTGACTACCGGCATGCCGATGTATGCCAATTACCCCGCCGCCGCCAAAGCCAAAATGACCAAAGGCCCGCCGGGCCGCTCCAGCCTGCGCACTGACTCCATCAGTTGGGATGACCTCGACGCGCTGCGCAAGATCTGGCCGGGCAAGCTCATCGTCAAAGGCATACTCGATCCGCAGGACGCCATCACCGCGGTCGATCACGGTGCGGACGGCATCGGCGTATCGAACCACGGCGGGCGCAATCTCGACGGCATCGTGTCGCCGATCGAAGTGCTGCCGGAAATTGCCGATGCCGTGGGGAAGCGCGCCACCATTTTCATGGACAGCGGCATCCGCCGCGGCAGCGATGTCGTCAAAGCGCTGGCGCTGGGCGCCCATGCGGTGATGGTCGGCCGCTCGACGCTGTATGGCGTAGCGGCCGGCGGCGAAGCCGGCGCGGCGCTGGCGCTGCAAATCTACCGCGACGAAATCCACCGCAACATGGCGCTGCTGGGTTGCAATACCGTCAGCGAAATCGGCCCGCAACACCTGCTGTTCACCGACAAACACGAGTTGCGCCCGCCCAAGGAACGGCCGGCGCTGCGCGTGGTGGACGGCAAGGCGGCGGACAGCTCGTTATAAGTTACTGGTATTCTTGGTTACAGAAACGGTGCCGCGCGCTTGAGCAGCGCGTCGAGCCCCGGCTCTTTCGGATTGCGCGGTTTTCCGGGGTGGATGATGGAGACCTGGCAGCTCTCGGCTGCTTCCACGAGTTCGCGGTACGTGCCTGCGCTCACATCTGCGATATAAGCCTGTTTGTTGGCGTCGTAGGCGAACAGGCGATTGTTGAGGTTCGTGCATTCGTTGCAGGTGGTGCAGCGCGGGGTTTCGATGTAAGCCTCGTCGGAGGGCGCCTCCGGCTCCGCCGCTTCGACCGTGACGGGTACGGGAGCAGGAGCCGCGGACGCAGCGGTAGCGGGAGCAGCGACAACCGCAGGCGCAACCGGTCGCACCTCACGCGCTTCGGCTTCCTTCTGCCTGGCTTCTTCCCAGGTCCTGCGCTCACGCGCCAGCAGCTTTGCCGCCTGTGAGCTGCGTACGCCGCCCTGCTCCTGCAGGCTGCGCCACATCTCCCTGCAGCGCTGCGCAGCGAGCATCAGCTTGTCATGAACAAGGGCGCGGTGCAGCCGGTCGTGCCGGTCAACCATCAGCGCGTACGGAACTTCATCCTGCGTCATGACTGCATCCTGCACCAGGCCCCGTTCCAGCGGCACCATGCTCGCATTCCAATGCGCCCGCGGGGCGGCGGCGAAGTGCGCCGCGTAACGCACATCACAGGCCACGAAATCGACAAAGGTGTATGCCAGATCCTCCTCGATGCGCTGATGCGCCTCGTCCTCATAGACAAATCGCTCCACCGGCCAGTCACGCTCCGGCTGGGGATTGCCGGCGAGCGTGAAGCGCGCGGCCCAGTCGGAGCCTGCGGCCGGATCGTAGGCAAAAAACGGAAACGCGCGCGATTGCATCGCGGCGGCCGCTGCAAGATAGGGCGAAAATCCGCTCTCGCCCGTGTTTACCCCCGAGTAAACACTGAACAAGGCCGGCCCGCCCTGCGCCATGCCGCTGAAAATCTGCCCGCGCACCTGGTACAGGTTCGAAGCGCTGCACTGCATGACGAACACGTCGCTGAGACCGAGCGCCATGCTCGCGAGACGCATGCCGCGAAGGTTCGGTGAAAAGCGGGAGTCCGCGTTCCCGGGCGGCGGCAGCAGATCATCGACCTGCAACAACACCTTGATCGGCAAACCGCTCGCGAGGGTATCGATCAGGGTGGCCAGCTCCGCGTCGGCCATCGTGGCCGCCCGCATGCAGACCACGTAGTCGGGGAAAAGGCGCAGGTCTTTCGGGCCGAGCGCGCCTTCATCGAACTGCGCGAAAAGCAGGTCGTGGGCGGGTTCGATGTAGCGGCCCTCGATCTCGAGTTCCGCGGTGGCGATGGCCTTGACGAGTTCGAGCAGCTCCGGCAGGCGGCTGCGGAACGCCGCCAGCGCATCCGTGCAGGTCTCGAACACGAAGCCGTGCGCCTGCACGCCGCCCTGCTCTTCGCCGCGTTCACCCGGCAGCACGAAACGTTGTGACTGCAGCACGGCGCGCACCCTGCTGATGCGCTGGCGCCGGCTGTCGGGCAAGGTGTCCTTGCCGGTGTTTCGCGCGAGCAGGTGCGACATGGCTTCGAAATCGAAAGCCTGTTCGTGCGCCCGCCCGATCGAAGCCCGCAGTTGCGCGCTGCTGCGTCCCGCCGCGGAACGTGCAAAATCGGCCTGCAGGATATCCGAGAGCTTCAGTACAAGCCGGTCGATCTCCCCGCGCAGACTCCGGGCCTTTTGCACCTGCACCGTCTTCCAGGCATGGGTGAGCAGGGTCGCGGGCAGTTGTCCGTCACAGTCGACGAGCGCACCGTCGTACTTCAGCGCGCCGCGGGCGGATTTGAGAACCTCGGACAGCGCAACGCCATCCTGCGTCGCGAGTTCCTGCGCGACCCGGTCCCACAGAGCCGCGAGCGAACCCGCAGCGCCCTGCGCCACCCGCTTGCGGATCTCGCCCTCGAGCCGTAGCAGGCTGCGCCGCGTTTTCTCGCCCTCCAGTCCCCGCGGCGCAAACTGGCGACACAGGTCATCAATGATGTCAGTGAGAGACCGCACCCAGGACTGCTCCGTGGCGGCGCCTGAAAGCACGAGCGGAAAATCATGGCGCAGTTGCTCCAGATTCCGGTACCCGGCCATCAAGGCAGGTTGCAGACGGCCGTCGGGCGCCTCCAGGCCCTCCCCGATGCGATGGCCGGTCAGGTGAAAAGCCAGGTGCTCCCTGAACGCCGGTACTGGCCGGGCAGCGGGCGCCTCGTCTTCGCCGTTGCCATGGGCACCGGCGCACAGGACGTCACGCAGTGCGTCGTCGCGTTTCATTGTGCTTCTCCTGCGGCCACACCGTGAATTTGTCGAATTCCGTTTCCAGCCCTTCCCGGATCCGTGCCGGCGTGCGCAACACGGAAAGGTGGCGGGTATCTTCGTAGCAGGGCACGTTGGGATTGCGGTACAGAATACCCACCGGAATCGGATTTTCGGATGAGGCAATCTCGCGCGCGCGATCAAGATCAGCGGGATCGTGGACGCGCTGGTTCTTGTAAACCTTGGCGAGGCCCGGACTGATCGAGATGCCGTTTTCGTGCGTGAGCAGCAGGTTGCGGTTCGGGTCGTGCAGCCACGGATCGAGGTGCTGCGGCAGGAATTCCGGGCAGCGCTGGATGATGCGCACGAACGAGAATCCCTTGTGGTGGAATGCCGCCGAGAGAATGTCGTAGACCGCCTCCGGAATCCAGTCCACCGCCTGCGCCACGAAGGAGACGTTCTGCACGCCGAGGGTCACGGTGAGCGGATTGAGCGCCGCCAGATAGGCGCCGTGCGGCGTCGTCTTGCTCTTGAGGCCGGCAGGCGAGGTCGGCGATGCCTGCATCTTGGTCAGGCCGTAGATGTGATTGTCGTGCAGCACCACGGTCATGTTCATGTTGTAGCGAATGGCATGGATCCAGTGCCCGGCGCCGATGCTGCAGCAATCGCCATCCCCGGTCGCCACGAAAACCTGCAGGTCGGGCCGCGCCAGCTTGATGCCTTCGGCTATCGGCAGCGCGCGGCCGTGGATGCCATGGAACCCGTAAGTCTTCATGTAGTGCGGAAAGCGGCTCGAGCAGCCGATACCCGAGACAAAGACCGTCTTCTCGGGGCGCAGCTTCTCGTCACGGCACAGCCGCTGCACGGCCGCGAGTATGGCGTTGTCGCCGCACCCGCTGCACCAGCGCGGAATACTGGCCTGATAGCTCTCGAGGTCGTGCTCCTCCTCGTGCATCATCCGCATCACGCATTCCGTGGCCCGCATGGTCATGTTTTCCGCCCTTCCTTCTGCAGTTTTTCCCGGATCACGCGCTCGATGGCCCCCGGCTTCGTCGGCTGACCCCGCACTTCGCTCCAGCAGTCAACGTCCACCAGATAGCGCGCGCGCAGCAGCAGCGCCAATGCCGAGTAACGTCTGTTGGTTTCGTCGATGATCTCGTCCTCGATCCGGTCAGACCAGTTGTTCTCGATCGTCATGACCTTTCCGAAGCGCTGCATGATCTCCTTGATGCCCGCCGGCATCGGCTGCAGGAACATGAGATGCATCGAGGACACCCGGTGGCCTTCCGCCCGCAGGTGATCGACGGACTCCTCGATGGGGCCCTTCGTGCTGCCCCAGCCGATGACGAGCAGATCGCCGCTGTCGCCACCGAATACGGGTGGTGTCTTCAGCGTCTTCTGCAGCGCGGCAAGCTTGAGGCTGCGATGCCGGATCGATTCCTCGTTGATCCCGGGGTCGTAGGCGACCCGGCTTCTGCGGTCATGCGCCAGGCCGGTCAGCGTGTGCATGCCGTGGGGCTGGCCCGGCACGAGGCGCCGGGCAATGCCGGTGACCGGATCCCAGTCGTAAGGCTTGGTACCCTCTTCAACGGCACTCTGGTCAACCGGGGGCGCAAGCCAGGTTTCCGTGAACACCGGCCGCGGAAACGGTTGCTGCGAGGTCGCGAGATTGGCATCGGAGAGCACGACGACGACGACATTGAACGTCTCCGCGATTTTGCGCGCAGTAATAATCGAGTAGAAGCAATCCTCGATGGTCGCGGGAGCCATGACGACCTTGGGCGCATCGCCATGGCTGCCGAAACAGGCCGTGAGCAGGTCGCCCTGCTCCGACTTGGTCGGCTGCCCGGTGCTGGGACCGCCGCGCTGCACGTTCACGACGACCAGCGGGATTTCGCACATCACCGCGAGCCCGATCGCCTCCTGCTTCAGCGAGTACCCCGGCCCCGAGGTGATGGTGACCGCGCACTTGCCGGCGTACGAGGCGCCGATCGCGAAGGCACAGGCCGCGATTTCGTCCTCGGCCTGATGCACGATTCCGCCCACGTTCTCGAACGCCTCGCTCAGGTAATGCGAAGCCGAGGTCGCAGGCGTAATGGGATACATCGCGCACACCTCCATGCCAGAGGCGAGCACGCCGAGCGCCAGGGCGGTATTGCCATTGATTACGATCTGCGGCTCCGTGACCGGCGCAGCCGGAATGCGGTACTTGAATTCAAGATTGATCTCGGCCCACTCATGGCCTGCTTCCAGCAGGGTGACATTCGACCTGATGATGCTCTCGTTCTTCTGGCCGAAGACAAAGGCGATCTGCTCGCGTGCGAGCTGCAGATCCAGGCTGTAGATGCTGCAGAGCATGCCGAGCGCAAACATGTTCTTGCCGCGGCGCGGATCGGACACATGCCTGCGGCACTCGCGCTCCATCGGGATTTCGATCACCTTGTAACCCTCTGCCGCGAGGCGCTCGTGAGTCTGGACATAGGACGCCGCGATCTTCGGATCGGAGTGCTCGCGCCATGCGCTTTCGAGCAGGATGCAGCAGCCCGGCTTGAGTTCGCCGGCGCGCACGCGCCCGATCAGCACCTGCTCGTTGAAGGCGATGACAAGATCGGCCTCGTTGCCGCCGTTGGACACGCGTTTCGCACCCAGGCGGATGCGATTGCCGCTCGCGCCCTCGATACTGCGCGCCGGAGGCTGGATCTCGGCGGGAATGATTTCCACGGTCCAGACGCCGTTGCCCATGCGCGCGGCGATGGAGCCGAGCAACTGGCCGCAGCGTTGCGCACCCTCGCCGGAATCGCTCACCACTTCGACGACATGCTCGGCGAGCGTGACGGCCGTTTTTTGCACGGTCGCGGGCGCCGCGGCAGCGGGTGCCTTGACGGCGCGTTCCGGCGCGAGCGTGTCGCTCATGGCTTTCATGTTGCTGCGGGGCATGTTCCGTGTCCTCTGCCTGATATTCCCGTTTCGAAAATTGGGGGGTGCCTTGCCTAACCAATCCTGATCCGCTGGTAATTGCGCTCCGCGATGTCGATGCCGAACAGCTTGCCCCCGCTGCCGGCGCGCCCCTCCTGGTAAACATGGTCGGTATCACGGATGCCCAGCCAGGATTTCATGCTGCGCGCAGCAGTGCGCCCGGCACCCATGGCTTCGATCACGGTCGCCGCCCCGGTGACGATGTCGCCCCCCGCGAATACACCCGCCATCGAAGTGGCAAACTGCGCGTCGGTCTCGATATAACCACGGCGGTTGAGCTTCAGCCTGGAGGTCTGGCCGATGATCGGGTTCGCGTTGGTGCCGATGGCGACCACCACGAGGTCGGCCTCGAACTCGAACTCGCTGCCCGCCACGGGAACGGGGCGGCGGCGCCCGGACTCATCCGGCTCGCCCAGTTCCATGCGCACGCAGCGCATGCCCCTCACGTTGCCCTGGTCGTCGCCGAGAATCTCGACCGGATTGGTCAGCCAATGGAATTCGATGCCCTCTTCCTCGGCATGATGAACCTCCTCGGCACGCGCCGGGCATTCGGCCCGCGTGCGCCGGTAGATGCAATGCACCTTTCCGGCGCCGAGCCTGAGGCAGACGCGCATGGCGTCCATGGCCGTGTTGCCCGATCCGATCACGGCGATGCGCTGGCCGAGCGGGATCGGGGTGTCGTAGCCCGCATCCTTGGCGCGCATGAGGTTGCAGCGCGTCAGCAGCTCGTTGGCCGAGAGCACGCCGTTCAACGAGTCGCCGGGAACGCCGAGGAAGCTCGGGTAGCCGGCACCGGTACCGATGAACACGGCGTCGAAACCCAGTTCGTCGATCATCTGCTCGATGGTGAACAGCCGCCCGACCAGCGTGTTGCACTCGAACTTCACGCCTAGGCGCTTGAGATTCTCGATCTCGGCATCGATCACTGCATTGGGCAGCCGGAAATCGGGAATGCCATAGCGCAGGACGCCGCCGGGGAGATGAAAGGCCTCGTAAACAGTAACCTCGCAGCCCGCCTTCACCATGTCCGCGGCGCAGGCCATGCCCGCGGGCCCCGAGCCCACGATGCCCACGCGCAAGCCGTTCGGCTCGATGTACGGGGTGCTGCTCCATCCTTCCTGGATGGCCTGATCACCGACGAAGCGCTCGAGCCGACCGATCGCGACAGGTTCGAGCGTTTGGCCCACGGGGCAGACGCCCTCGCACTGGGTCTCCTGCGGGCAGACGCGCCCGCAGACCGCGGGCAGCAGATTGGTATCGGCGATGACCTCATAGGCGCCGCGATAATCCCTGGCGCTGATCTTCTGGATGAAGCCGGGGATGTCGATCCCCACCGGGCAGCCCGCAACGCAGGCAGGATCGGGACAAAGCAGGCAGCGGTCCGCCTCATGCAACGCATCCTCGACGCGATAGCCATGCGCAACTTCGGCGAAGTTCCTGACGCGCTCGGCCGGCGCCTGCTCACGCGTCGGCGCACGCTGCTGCGGGATGGTACGGATCGTTTTTTTCCTGGCCATGTCAGATTTGCCCGCGCATCTCAACCCCCTTTGACGTCCTCGAAGATGTCGGGCAGGGGCGTATCTTCACCCGCGCCGCGCACCTGACCGGACGCTCCCGGCGCACCGGGAACCGCGATCCCGCGCATGCGGCAGTCCTTCGACCATCGCTCGAGCGCCGCCTGCTCTTCCTGCCTGAAGCGCCGCAGGCGCGCCATCAAGTCACCGAAATCGACCTCGTGCCCGTCGAAATCGGGGCCATCGACACAGGCGAACCTGATCTGTCCGCCGACCTTGACCCGGCAGCCCCCGCACATCCCGGTACCGTCGACCATGATGGGATTCAGGCTCACGATGGTCCTGATCTTGTGCGGGCGCGTCGCCTCCGCGCACGCCTGCATCATCACCGGCGGTCCGATGGCGACGAACTCATCGATATTGGGATGCCCTTCAATAGCGACCTTGATGCCCTTGGTCACCGGCCCCATGACGCCCGCCGATCCGTCATCCGTACACACGATCAGCTCATCGCAGCATTTCCGGAACTTGTCTTCCCAGAAAATGAGGTCCTTGTTGCGAAAGCCGAGGATGCCGATGACATAGGCGCCGGCTTCCTTGGCTGCCCGCGCCTGCGGAAAAATGGGCGCGACACCGAGGCCGCCACCGACAAATGCCATTTTTCTGGCATGGCTGATCGTGCTCGGAATGCCCATCGGCCCGGCGACACCGTAGAGTGAGGTGCCGACCTGACAGGTCTGCTGCATTTCCCGGGTCGTCTTGCCGACGGCCTGGATGACCAGCGTGACGGTGCCCCTGGCACGATCGAAATCGGCGATGGTCAGGGGAATGCGCTCACCGTGCTCATGCGACATGACAATGACGAACTGGCCCGGTCGGGCCGCTTTCGCCATCAGCGGGTGACGGATTTCCAGCAGATACGTGACGTCCGAGAAGTCCTCCCGGGCCACGATTTGGAATCCTGACTCTTTGGTTGCATCAAGCATCGGTTTCGCCCCGGCGCCCGGCCGTACTCCCGGCCTCATCCATCCAGCGCTATCAGGCGTATTGATGGAAAGTGTATTGGATCCCTGCGGACCGGATTTGATCTAGCACAAAGAATACAGAGGAACCCTGCTCCCGGCGCACGGTGCGACCAGACGTGCGCCGCAGTATTCATCGCGTTCATGCTCCATTCATCCGGCCATCAGCAGACAGACAATGGAGTTCAACGCTGCCGGAGTCGGGACGAGGCATGTGCGGATCCGTTCTATTACATTGAACGGTTCTCCCGGGCGGAAGCACTCAACCTTGTGCTACATCAGCCCCGCACCAGAGATTAACTCCCCTTCACCGGTGGCGACTCTTTTGCCGGCGCGCGACGGCCCCACATTATGTAACCCAGCCACACCACCATGATCAATGCGCCACTGGCCAGCGCCAGCAGCGCCTCGTTGAAGTAATTCGATTTCCGCGTACGGGGCGGGATAGGGTCGTTCCTGGCCGCGGGTTGTTCATGCGTTGCCTGCGACAGTGCGGCCGCTGCCGGCCGAACCGGGACTGCGGCCGTCGGTGGTGTCGCAGCAATGGGGGCCTCCTTCGCCGCCGCAGGATGGCGCGCGGGCGGCGCTTCCGCTGCAGGTTTCGGTGCTGCCGCGCCTGCGCCCTGCGTTTCCAGTTGGCGCTGCAACTGGCGGATTGCCAATTCCGTCGCCGCAACCCGATCGAGCATGCCGGCCAGCGCTTTCGCGCCCGCGTTCAACTGTTCCTCCAGGCGCTGTATCTGCTGCTCGACTGCCGCGCTGCCGGCCGCCGCCGCTTTGGCCGCGGGTGCGCGCGGCACCGCAGGCATGACGGCGGACAAGGATTCTGCAGCAGAGGCCACACGCGGCGGACCGTACCCCGGCGGATCCAGCAGCGCGGTGTAGCCGCGCATGAGGCGCGTCGTGCTCGATTCAAGCTCGACCAGCAGATAGATGAACGGCTCGTTGACCGGCCGGCTGGAAACGACCTCGATGAAGTTGCGGCCGTTCGGATGTTGGCGAAGCGCCAGGCTCGCGCCGTTGAGCGCCGGGTTGTATTGAAAATCCGCGCGTGGGTAGGCATCAGGCGATGCCAGGCGCGGCGTCAGGTCAACCGCTTCATCCCGGGATGACAGCACATCGATTTCAGCGCGGAGCGGCTCGCCCATCGCCGACAACACGACAAGTTTGCCCAGCCCCGCCGCGCTCGCCGCCGACGCGATCAACAGCAACAGTGCCGCCAACAACCCGCGCCATGTCAGGATGGAACTAACGATGCCACCCCCCCGGTCAACAATATTAAGCGGGAAATTACTCTGTTGGCGGCAGAAACGCAACTAACCCATTAATAATATTGAATAATTAGACCGGGAATCGTTACAGAGCCGCCCGCGGCGCGCGAAGCGCATGTCGCGGTCGATGGCATTTCGCTGCAGACTTTCCTGGAGAACCGATTGCGCCTGCGTGCCCTGGAGCACATTATCGGTTCGATTGTTTGAGATGCGGTTGATCAACTGAAGGAGTGCAGTCGATGAACGGAAAAATCCGCCGCGTGGTCACCGGCCACGATGCCAACGGCAAGGCTATTGTCATCGAAGACGGCCTCGCCCCCGCGGTGCGCACCAATCCGCTGCGTCCCGGTCATATTTCGGTGGATCTGTGGAAAACCAGTGACGCGCCGTACGTGCTGCATGCCACCGAGCCCGATCCGACTGCCGGCCCCAAGCAGATCCATCCGCTGCCGCACGGCACGGTGTTCCGCATTTCCGAAATCGCGCCCGAGACCGAGGCGATCCGCAACATCACCCCCGAACAATCCAGGGCGGTGTTCGCGGCGATGGGCAATCAGAGCGCCACCACCGCCGGATCGGCAAAAGGCCGCCACCCGTTCATGCACCGCACCGAGACCATCGATTACGCGGTGGTGCTGAAAGGCGAGATCACCATGCTGCTCGACGATCAGGATGTGGTGCTGAAAGAAGGCGACGTCGTCATCCAGCGCGGCACCAATCACGCGTGGAGCAACCGCTCGGATAAGCCCGCGCTGATGCTGTACGTGCTGATCGACGGTGAGTTCGATGATGAACTGCAAGGGCACTTTGGCAGCGGCGGGCACTGAACCGTTGCATCTCTTTACAAAAAAACACCGTTCGGGCTGAGCTTGTCGAAGCCCTGCCCTTCGACATCTCAGGGCGAACGGAACAGGTTGGGCTCCTGCTCAAAAACCCCGCTAAAACCCGTAAAGCTGCGCCGGATTCGCCACCAGTATCCGCTCGCGCACCGCCGCGCTGCCCGCCCACTCGCCCAGCAGATCCAGCAGCACCGCATCATCCGGAAAATTGTTTTTCAGCGAAGGATGCGGCCAGTTGGTCGCATAGAGCATGCGTTCGGGTGCGGCGCCGATGAGTTCCATCGCCAGCACGCCGGCATCGGCGTAACGCGGTGGGCCTGACTTCGATCCGTGGTACGGCGCCGACAGTTTTACCCAGCAACGCCCGCCATCGACCAGCCGGCGCAACGCCTGCCACCCCGCATCGTCCGCCGCCACCGGCTGCATGAAACGACCGATGTGGTCGATGACGATGGCGCACGGCAATGCGTTCAGTTGTGCTTCGCGCGCAGCGAGTTCGCGGCCGTCCAGCTGCAGTTGCACATGCCAGCCGTGCGCAGCGACGCGTGCGGCCATTGTGGCCAGCGTGTCCCAGGTGACGCCGCCGCCGGGCAGCAGGTGATAGCGGATGCCGCGGATGCCCGCCGCCGTGAGGCGGGTGATTTCGGCATCGCTGTCGCCGGGCAGCACGATCGCCACGCCGCGCGTCCGGTGCGTGCCGTCGGCGAGCGCCCGCATGGCTGCCAGCGTGCAGCGATTGTCGTTGCCGTAAGCCGCAGGCTGCACGATGACCGTATGTGTAATACCGAGCCGCGCGCGCAGCTTGCGGTATTCGGCCACGGTGCCGGGGATGGCCGGGACATTCGCGCCGGGCAGCGGCTGGTACCCCGGCTCGAATATATGCATGTGCGTGTCGCAGGCGCCGGGGGGCGTCGGCAGGCGCGGTGTGGTTTCAGCCATGCGGATATCCGCTCAGAGCAGCGGGTCGTCGTGCCCGGTGGCCTTGCCGGCATCGGCCACGCGCGAGGCATGGTCGCCGATGTGCAGCTCGACACCAAGCGCTTGTGCGAGTTCGAGCACCAGATGCAGATCCTTGCGCATGTTGGGCAGCGGCGCGCCGGGTGCGGCCGCCTCAAGCATGCCTTTCCAGCGCGGCCCGAGGTCGTGCCATACCTGCAGCACGGTGCTGTTGGCGAGGCCCTGCTGCAGCACCTGTTTCATGACTTCCGGCGCGACGCCGCCTGCCTTGCCCAGCGCCAGGCCTTCGAGCAGCGCCATTACGTTGACGCTGAACACCAGTTGATGCGCGAGCTTCGCCGCCTGCCCGCTGCCGATGCCGCCGGTATGGGTGATGTCGCGGGCGAACACATTGAGCACCGGGCGCGCGCGTTCGAGCACCGCCGCATCGCCCCCCGCCATCAGGCTCAGCGTGCCCTCGCGCGCGGCAATGATGCCGCCGGAAATGGGGATGTCGAGCGTATGCCCGCCCCGCGCCGCAATTTGCTGCGCGATGCGCTGCACCGGCGCCGGGCCCAGCGTGCTGCCGGTGGCGAAAATCGCACCGGGCCTGAGCGTTTCGAGGATGCCGCCGGCGCCGGATACGACGGCATCGGTCTGCGCCGCATCCGACACCAGGCTGATGATGAGGTCGCTGTCGCGCGCCACGGCTGCGGGCGAGGTACAGGCCTGCGCGCCGAGTGCCGCCAGTTCCTGTACCGGCTGCCCGCGCACGTCATGCACTGCGGTGCGATAACCGGCCTTGATCAGCCGTTCGGCGATGGGCCGGCCGAGCGCACCCAAGCCAATGACGCCGACGCGCATGTTGGGCGGCGACATTAGAGCCCTCTTATTGCGCCGTGATGCCGGCGTCCTTGATGACCTTGGTGTAGCGGGCGATCTCGCCCCTCAGGTAGTCGCGGAATTCTTCGGGCGAGTTGAGGATCAGGTCCACACCCATGCCGGTGAGTTTTTCTTTGGTCGCCGCCTGATTGAACACCTTGGCGGTATCGCGCTGGATGCGCGACACCAGTTCCGGCGGCATTTTTGCCGGGCCGAGCAGGCCGAACCAGGTGGCGATCGCGTAATCCCTGAAGCCCGACTCGGCGACGGTCGGCACGTCGGGCGCCAGCGGCGAACGCTTGCTCCAGGTGTTGGCCAGCCCACGCAGCTTGCCGCTGTTCACGTGCGGCACGGCGACCGGCAGGTTGCCGAACATGATCGGGATCTGCCCGCCTATGGTGTCGGCCAGCGCGGGGTTTTCGCCCTTGTACGGAATGTGGGTAATCTTGATGCCGAGTTGCGAGGCCATCAATTCGCCCGCCATGTGCGGCGAGGAACCCACGCCGCCCGAGCCGAAGGTGATCGGCTCCCTGCTCTTCTTGGCGAGCGCAATGAATTCCCTGAAGGTCTTCGGCGGGAACGACGGATGCACCACCATCAGCAGCGGCGTGTAGCCGGTCAGTGTGATCGGCGTGAAATCGCGCATGGTGTCGTAGGCCGCCTTGCCGTAGAGCGCGGGCGCGACGGCGAGACTGGTCTGCGGCGTCATCACCAGCGTGTAGCCGTCGGGCGGCGACTTGGCGGTCAACTCGGCGGCGATCATGCCGCTCGCGCCGGGGCGGTTCTCGACCAGCACGTTCTGCTTCCATTCGGCGGTCAGGCTCTGCGCCAGCACGCGCGAGACGATATCGGTGCTGCCGCCGGCGCCGAAGCCGACGAGGATGCGCACCGGCTTGGACGGATAACCCTGCGCGGCGGCGCTGCCGGCGGTCAGCGTGAATACGACAGCGCTGGCGGCAGCAATCAGCGCGGTGCGGGAATCGATGGTCATGCGGGGTCTCCTCCTGGGTTGTCCGGGTGCTGCGCTCAGTTCAGATCGAGCCTGGCGTCTTTCGCGAGCTTGTTCCATTTCGCCATTTCGGAACGGATATGCGCGGTGAACTGCTCGGGTGTCGAACCTACCGGCGTGGAGCCGTCGGTGGCGAGGCGCTTGGCGATCTCCGGATCCTTCAGCGCGGCGACGATGCCGTTGCGGATTTTGCTGACGATGGGTTTGGGCACCCTGGCGCCGGTAATCACGCCGTACCACTGATCGACTTCATAGCCCGGCACGCCGGATTCGGCGACGGTCGGAATTTCCGGGACGGCCGGCGAGCGCTTGCTCGCGGTGATCGCCAGCACGCGCACGCGGCCCGCCTGCCAGTGCGCGCGCACGCCGAAGAACGTGCCGAAACCGACCTGCACGTCGCCCGCAAGATTGGCAATGACGCCGGCCGCGGTGCCTTTGTACGGCACATGGGTCATCCGCACCTTGGCCATGTGATTGAACATTTCCCCGGCGAAATGCTGCAGCCCGCCGGTGCCCGACGAACTGAACATCAGCTTGCCGGGATTGGCTTTGGCGTGGGCGATCAGTTCCCTGACGTTTTTCACCGGGACTTTTTCATTGATATACACGGCATAGAACAGCGAAGTCGCCTGCGAAATGCCCTGCAGATCGCGGCCCAGGTCATAAGGCATTTTCGGATTGGTGCCGGAGTTGACGCTGTGCGAGGCCGAGATCAGGCAGATGGTGTAGCCGTCGGGCGGCGCCAGCGCGGTCAGCTCGACGCCGATCGATCCGGCGGCGCCGGTGCGGTTATCGACGACGAACTGCTGGCCCATGGTGTCACCCAGGAACTTGGCCAGCATGCGCGCGGTGGTGTCGGTGCCGGCGCCGGGCGTGAACGGCGAGATGAAGCGCACCGGCTTGCTGGGGTAATCCCTGGCGACATCCGCGGCCCAGCCCGTTGTTGCGGTTGCGGCCATGAGTGCCGCGGCAAACAGGCTCGCGCGGCGTTGAATGATGTTCTGCATGACAATCTCCTCAGTGATCAGTGTTTTATACCACAGCCCCGAAGCCGGGACACCTCCTCGCCCCCCCGCGCGCCGCGCCCCGCATTCCGCATCCTGTTACCCCATGGCGCTTCACGGTTTTCCCAGCCGCCTGTACGACGCCGGATACGGCGTTTTCAGTTCCTGCGCGTAGAATGGCGACTTTTAAAACGCCCGTTCATGACCGCCGCCCCCACTGTCAATTACGACCCTCACACCTGCGATGTCGTTGTGATTGGCGGCGGGCCCGGCGGCTCAACCGCTGCGACCTTGCTTGCAGAACGCGGCTGCCGCGTGGTGTTGTTTGAAAAAGCGAAACATCCGCGCTTCCATATCGGCGAATCGCTGCTGCCGCTTAACCTGCCGCTTTTTGAACAACTCGGCGTGGCAGACGAAGTGCGCAGGATCGGCATGCCCAAGTACGGCGTTGAGTTTGTGGCCCCGACGCGACAAGACCCGGTCACAATTGAATTTGCGGAAGCATGGGACAAATCGCATCCGTTTTCCTATCAGGTACATCGTGCAGCCTTTGATGACATCCTGTTTCGCAATGCCGTGCGCAAAGGCGCTCTGGCGTTTGAAGAATGCCGTGTCACGCGCGTTGAATTCAACTCCGGCGGCGCGGTGGTCAGCACGCGTCTGGCGGACAGCAGTACACAGTCGTGGCAATGTAAATTCGTCATCGATGCTTCGGGCCGCGACACGGTGCTGGCCAATCATTTCGGC
The DNA here is from genome assembly GCA_964486865.1 of uncultured Bordetella sp. Lineage (GTDB taxonomy): Bacteria > Pseudomonadota > Gammaproteobacteria > Burkholderiales > SG8-41. The sequence continues at coordinate 78,502 of CAZAOZ010000001.1, read as the reverse complement.
ATCAAACAGCGCAGCCTGAAGCACTGCAGCGCGGCCATATTCGGGCATTTCTCTGGCGCAACGCGGTTGCCCGGCAAGGCAGAGGGCCATATCAGCATTTTCTGGTTCAGGCATGGCTGGTTCTGGTTTATTCCGCTGTCAGACGGCGCAACCAGTGTCGGCGCCGTGTGCTGGCCGCAGTATCTGCGCACACGCAAAGTGCCGCCGGAGCAGTTTCTGCGCGACACCATCGCCTTGTGCCCGGCACTGGTTGAGCGGCTGCGCACAGCCACCCTGATTTCACCTGTCACTGCCACCGGCAACTATTCCTATCAGTCTGCACGCGCCAGCGAACAGCACTACCTGATGGTGGGCGATGCGTTTCAGTTTATTGATCCGGTATTTTCGACCGGCGTTTTCATCGCCATGCAAAACGCGTTTGATGCAGCCGATACGGTCATGGTCTGCCTGGACAAGCCGCGCAGAACCACCGCAGCGCTCAAGGCCTACGACAAAGCCATACGCCGCGGCCCCGCCATTTTTTCGTGGTACATCCACCGCGTTACCACGCCCGGTCTGCGCGGGCTGTTGATGGCGTCGAGCAATGTCTTTCGTTTGCGTGAAGCATTGTTGTCGGTGCTGGCCGGCGATATCTTTCGCGGCACGGCACACGGTACGCGCCTGCTGGCGTTCAAGGCACTGTATTACATCACCAGCCTGTTGAGCCCCATGCAAAACTTCACCGCCTGGCAACAGCGGCGGCGCGCCATCCGTGAATCCGGCATCAGCGCAGCGCCGGCCGGCGAGTAGGCGGGCGGAGCGGAAATCGTGATCAGCCTGCATTATCTGACGCCAAGCGAGTTCGCGCTGCAAACTGTTGCGGCCGACGGGCGCACGCTGGGCGTCATCGCGTTCGGCAATCAACCTGAGCATTCCACCGTGCAGGATTACCCGTACGCCTGGGCCAACATGCCTGTGCTCGGCGGCGATACGCTGTTTGAATGCTGGCGCTGCGAGCAGCCTGTGATCCGTGAGCACCTGAACGGCATACACACTGCGCGTAACGATGATGTCCTGTTCGGCTGCCTGGCAATTGATGCCTACAACGACATCGCCGCCGTCGCGCATAGCGCATATATCCGGATTTTTGATGCAATCGAAAGCCGGGGCTATCGTGAACTGCTGCGCGTCTGGCATTATTTCCCGCGCATCAATGAATCCGAAAACGGGCTGGAGCGCTACCGCCATTTCAACATCGGGCGCTACAACGCATTTGTGGCCAAGCGCCGCGATCTCAATACCGGCGCGCCCGCCGCTTGCGCCATCGGCACACGCAGCGGCCCGCTGACGATCTACTTTCTCGCCGGGCGCAACCCCGGCCAGGCTATCGATAACCCGCGGCAAGCCAGTGCCTGCAACTATCCGCCTCAGTATGGACCGCGCGCACCGCTGTTTTCCCGCGCGATGCTGGTTCGTCAACCGGGTTCCCGAAAGGCAGAGTCGCCGCTACTGTTCATTTCAGGTACTGCGAGTGTAATCGGACACGAGACGGTGCATACCGGCAGCGCGGCGCGACAAGCCGCTGAAACGGCGACCAATCTCGCCATCGTCATCACCGAAGCGCAACGCGCCGGATTCACCCCGCACCAGCCGGCCGGCTTGCAACTCAAGGTCTATGTGCGTAATCCTCACGATCAACCGGCAGTCAGTGCCGCGCTGGCGCCGGCCTTTGGTGCTGCGGCAAGGATCGTTTATTTACACGCAGATATTTGCCGCGCGGATTTATTGACAGAGGTAGAAGCACTATGCACAGCAGAATGTTAAAAGGCGCGCTCGGCGCCACGGCGCTGTGCGCGGCGCTGCTGGGCGGCGCAACCGTGCAGGCCGCAGAAGTGCCGCTATGGGAAGTGGGGGCCGGCGCGGCCGTGCTCAACGCCCCCGACTACCGCGGCTCGGATCAACGGCGCAACTGGGTACTGCCTTTTCCATACGTGGTGTACCGCGGTGAGTTCCTGCGTGCTGATGAACAGGGCGTGCGCGGGCTCTTCTACAAGAGCGACCGCACGGAACTCAATCTCAGCATAAACGGCGCCATCCCGGTGGACAGCGAAGACAATGTGGCGCGGCGCGGCATGCCGGACCTTGATCCCACACTGGAAATCGGGCCGACGCTGAATGTTGTGCTGTGGCGGGCGCCCGACACCAAACGCCGGCTGGAATTGCGTCTGCCGCTACGCGCCGTATTTGCGACGGATCTCTCCCACATCCATCACCAGGGCTGGGTGTTTCAGCCCAATCTCAATTTCGACATCAAGGATGTGCTGGGACAACCCGGCTGGAATTTCGGTCTGATGGGTGGGCCGCTATTTTCGGATCGCCGTTATAACCGTTACCTCTACGCGGTCGATCCCGCATTTGCCACGGCAACCCGCCCGACCTACAACGTCGGCGACGGTTATGCCGGTGCGCAAGTACTCGCCAGCATCAGCAAACGCTACCGGGAATTCTGGGTTGGCGGATTCGTCAGACTCGATACCCTGCGTGGCGCGGTGTTTGAGAACAGCCCCTTGGTACAAGACCGGAATTACATCGCGGGAGGTGTCGCCATCGCCTGGATATTCGGCGCCTCGAAAACCATGGTGACCGCGGAGTCGCGCTAAACCCACTCAACATCCAATGCCCAACCCGTCGCGCACACACCTTGTTCTGATTCCGAGCTACAACACCGGAATCAAAGTCCTGGAAACCGTCCGCGCGGCCCGGCAACAGTGGGAGCCGGTATGGGTGGTGGTGGATGGCAGTACGGACGGTACGGGCGACGCGCTGCAAGCACTGGCGCACGCCGATGCCGGCCTGAAGGTCATGGTGCTGCCCGAAAATCGCGGCAAAGGCACCGCTGTGCTGCATGGGGCGCGTGCCGCGCTCACCGCGGGTTATACCCATATGCTGACCATGGATGCCGATGGTCAGCACCCGGCCGCACAGATTCCGGAATTCATGCGTGTATCCGTCGAACGGCCGGGCGCGCAAATTCTGGGCCAGCCGATATTCGACGCCAGCGCGCCCATGGTACGGGTACAGGGACGCAAGCTGTGCAATGCCTTCGCCCATCTGGAGACGCTGTGGGCGGGGATCGGCGACACACTTTATGGATTTCGCGTCTATCCGATTGCGCCGCTGGTGGACATCATGAACAGTCGGCGGTGGATGCGGCGCTTTGATTTCGACCCCGAGGCCGCGATCCGTCTGTGCTGGCGCGGCGTGCTGCCGGTCAATCTGCCTTCGCCCGTGCGTTACTTCCGGCCGGAGGAAGGCGGTGTCTCGCACTTCAACTACCTGCGGGATAACGTGTTGCTGGTGAGCATGCACCTGCGGCTGCTGGCCGAATGTGTGGTGCGATGGCCCACCACGTTGTGGCGGCGGCACGGTACGCCTAGCTCATCGCTCCATCAATCGAAATAATCTGGCCGGAGATGTAACCGGCCTGCTCCGAGGCGAGAAAGCCGACGAGATCGGCGACCTCCTGTGGCGTGCCGGCCCGCGCCATCGGCACCAATTGCCTGATGGCGTCCGCAGTAAACACTTTGTCGGTCATCGGCGAGGCTATGATCCCCGGCGCCACGGCATTAACCGTTACTCCGCGGCTCGCCAATTCAAGTGCCAGTGATTTGGTCGCGCCGTGCAATCCGGCTTTGGCGGCAGCGTAATTGGTCTGTCCGCGATTGCCGATTACGGCGGACACCGATGAAATATTGACGATGCGCCCCCAACGCGTGCGCAGCATCGGCATCAGCAAGGGCTGCGTGACGTTAAAAAATCCGCGCAACGCAACATCAATGACTTGCGTCCACTGCTCCCGCCGCATGCCTGGCATCACCGCGTCGTCGTTAATGCCGGCATTGTTGACCAGCACTTGTATCGGGCCGTCGGCCAACAGGGCTTCCAGCACGGCGAGCGTCTGATCGGCATCGACAACATCGAATGTGATTGCGCGCGCCTTGCCGCCGGCCGCGAGAATCTCTTCGACCACGCGCCGCGCGGCATCGGGGTTGGTGTTGCCGTGGACATAGACCTCAAGCCCGGCGCGGGCGAGCCGCCGGCAGATCGCCGCGCCCAGCGCCCCGCTGCCGCCAGTGACGAGCGCGCGCATCATCGCGACGACTCCGCGGCGACATCGAGCACCACGGTAGCGCGGCCACGCAGCAGCTCGGCGCCACCCGCACGCACCACAAAGCCATAGATCACGCGAGCACCGTCACCGATTTCCAGTTGCGCCTCGATCATCAATTCATCCTCATGCGTATCCAGCCAGCGTTCATGGCACACCACATGGCGCAGCGCCGCCAAATAGCCGGCGCGCGGTCTGCCGGCTGTTCGACCAGCAAGCGCGCCATGCAGCGCCATCGCCTGTGCCGCATATTCAATGCCGCACAGCGCCGGCAGGCGGCTACCCACCCGCAACGGATTGGCGGGATCGTGATGGGTCGTACTCACCGCCTGCACACGCACTGCATCCCAGTCCGTCACGCCATCCAGCAGGCACATGGTACCTGCGTGCGGAATCAGGCATGCAATTTCCGAACGGCTCAATCGCACGGCGTGACCCGTATGGTCAGATGTCCGCCACTGCATTCCATGACCACCGAACCAGCCTGCTGACGCGCCAGCACAGCCAGTAAGGGCAGGCTGCGTGCGGCCGGAACACCGGCGCGCAGTGCTTCGAGCCCCGGATCGTTCATGTGGGTAACCTGGACCGTACCCGCGACAAAGTCGATGTCGAGCTGCGCGACCGACGCGTCCGATGGCACATCCGTCAGCACCAGCGCCACACCAAAGCATGCTGTAACAGGGCGCGCCGTATGCAGAGGTTCGGGATAAGGTTGGTCATAGGCGATCAACGCCACCGGCGCCGGCGATGCTGCGACCTGCCCTGCCGCTTCCAGCAATCCAGCGCCGAAGCTGCTGTCGTAGCCGCCGAGACTGGTCGAGGCTTCGTGCGAGCGGGTCGCAATGCCCCAGTAGCCGGCGGGTGCGTTATGCACAGAATTGTGAAAACGTGTCGGTGAGATGGCGCGATCTTCGGACGCCAGTGTTTCGCATATCTGGTGCAGATTCTCACCATCGCCCGCCGACGAAGCGAACACGGTCGCGGCACGCGCTGCATCAAACCCGGCCTGCGCAAGGGCCTCGCTGCCGACCGCCAGCGCCAGCCTGACCGGTACGCTGGCACGCCGGCGCTCGGCCGCCGGCAGCAGGCTGCTCACGGCGATATGGATGGGCGCGGCGGAAAACGGCGTCCGCCCGCTGAGTACCGGCATGCTCGCCGTCCAGCCGTCGAGCCCTGGCCCTGCAATACCGATGCCGGCGACATACGCGTGCATCAGGCGACCGCCCCGAACACCAGGCTGCAATTGCTGCCGCCGAACCCGAAAGAATTGCTGACCACGCGGCGGACAGCCGCCGCCCGCGTCGCCGTCTGATAATTGCAGCGCAGCGCCGGATCGACGGTTTCAGTCTGCGCGCCTCCCGGAATAAACCCGTGTTCGATGGCGAGCATGGCAATAACGGCCTCGGTCGCCCCTGCTGCGCCGAGCAGATGCCCGGTCGCGCCCTTGGTCGAACTGCATGGCGTGCCGGTGCCGAACACATCGCACACTGCGCGGTCTTCCGCCGCATCATTGGCCCGCGTCGCGGTGCCGTGCAGGTTGATGTAATCAATATCGCCTGGCGCGAGCCCGGCTGCTTCCAGTGCCCGCGTCAGCGCCAGCCGCGCCCCCAGTCCTTCCGGGTGCGGCGCCGACATGTGGTGCGCATCGCAGCTCTCACCGACACTCAGCAGCATGGCCTTGTCACGCCCGGTCGGCGCCTTGTGCAGCAGCACGAAACCGGCGCCTTCGCCTATGGATATGCCGCTGCGCGCGGCATCAAAGGGCCGGCACGGCTGTGTCGAAGTCAGCTCCAGCGAGCGGAAGCCGTAGAGTGTGGTCAAACACAGCGTATCGACACCACCCACCACGGCCACATCGCAAAGACCCGCCGCCATCAGGCGCATGGCACTGCCGAATACCTTGGCGCTCGATGAGCAGGCCGACGAGACCACATATGACGGACCCTGCAGATCAAAATACTGCCGCACAAATTCGCTGAGAGACGCCACATTGTGCGTGCCGGCATAGGGAAAATCATGCGGCAGCTGGCCATTGCATGCCGCGCGCCCGCGATAGGCCAGTTCGGTTTCCAGCAAACCCGATGTGCTGGTACCCATGAACACGCCGATGCGCGCCGGTCCGCAGCGGCTGCGCGCGGCACGTACTGCATCGGCAAAACCATCGCGTTCGAGAGCGAGCTGCGCCAGCCGGTTATTGCGGCAGTCGTAACCTTGCAGGTCGCTGCGCAGAACATATGACTCGAGCCCCGGCACGCGGCCGATGTGCGTGTCAATCTGCACGGTCTCGAAATCGCAGCGCGTGAGACCCGAACGGCGATGGCGCAACGCGTCGAGCACGGCTGCCGTGCCGGCACCGAGGCTGTTGACGAGGGTGTAATTACTGATGGCTGCGGTTGGCAACGGCAATCCGAATCAAAAGATGGCAACAAAGTCTAACAAAGAAACCCGGCTGGCCCGCGAACAGCGGTCGGGGCGGCACTGTTTCGGCGCGCCGTGAGCAACACATTGGCAAACGGCGTGCCACGACCCATGGGTTCGCTGGTCACCGTGAAGCCCAGCCGCTGCAACAGTTCAACCCATTCCGCGGCGCTGCGGTAATACAACCGCTGGCGCCACTCTCCGCGCAGGCAGCCCGCACCGTATTCCAGCCAGCGCGTGATTTTGAACGACAGTCCCGATGCCGCATCGGATTCGCGCATCAGCAACACGCCGTCCGGAGTCAGCGCCGCAGCGACAGCCGCCAGCAGATGTTCCTGTGCCGGATGATCCATATACATCAACACATCCAGCATGACGACCGCGTTGCACCGTGGCAGTGTCACGTCGCGCAAATCAGACTCGTCAATACGCGCCGCGGCGCCCAGCGCCCGGCGCGCCACCCGCACCCGCTGATCGTTTACATCGATGCCATGCAGTCCAAGCTGCCGTGGCGGTGACGGCCAGTCCGGCGGCCAGTCGCCTTGCGCATATCGCGCGACAGCCGCAACCAGCAACGCGGGCAATATGCCATAGCCGCAGCCAAGATCAATCAGCGTGCCGCGGTCAGGCAGGCGACCGTTACGCAACAGGTCATAGAACACCGGATCACGCCGCAGCTTGTGATGCACAAAGTTGCGTGCATAGCGGCCGCAACCGTCGTAACGACTGACCACTGCCGCGTATAACGTATCAAGTGCGGGCGGCATCATCAAAGGCTGCCGGCAACGTAACCGGTCGCAGACCTTCTGCCCGCAACCGGTCGAGCAAGCGCTGCAATACGGTCACCGCCAAAAACTCGCCGTCGGATAATCGGGTGCGGCAGCCGTCGTGCAGCAGCAGTACATCGCCAGCGGCAAGATTGGCTACCAGCCGCGCAAGTACGGCGTCGGGATCACAGCTGACCGTGTCATAGCCGCGCCGGGTCCACGATACATAACGCAAACCGCGCGCTGCCAACACATAATCCAGAAACGGGCTGCGGAATCCGGCGGGTGCGCGAAAAAACCGCGGGGTTATCCCGGATGCCGTGCTGATGGCCTGTTGCGCCTGATCGACTTCGCAGCCCAGCGCCGACCAGCCGTAAAACGCGAAGGCGTGCGAATGACTGTGACTGTGGTTCTCGATGCTGTGACCGCGACGCGCGATCTCCCCCACCAGACCGGGATGTGCTGCGGCCTTGCGTCCGACACAAAAAAAACTTGCCCGTGCCTGATAACGGTCAAGCAGGTCGAGCACGCGCGGCGTGACGTCAGGATCGGGGCCGTCGTCCAGTGTGAGCGCGACCTCGCTGCGCGCCCGTGCGGCCTCGGGCAAGCGCACCAGATTGGGGCCCAGCCAGGGGGCGCGCGGAAACAGCACGGCAATGCCCAGCACGACATGGCTGCCGGCAATCATCGCGATACTCCACGGCCACCACGCCGGCGCCACAATCAACAATGCCGCGCCGGCGACGTGTAACGCGAGCACCAGGCGCATCAACGGCGCCGGTCGCCAAGGTTGCTTCGGTTCTTTGCTCAACGTTTCCGGGGCCTGCATAAAACTCATGCGTCGGTATGTGCTTTACGGTTGCGCCGGCAGCGGCCGATGCAGCGCTGCGGAGAATACCAGAGCGAGCACCGCACCGATGCCCACCGTGGCGCCCAGCGCATGCAGCACCGGTACGCTGGATAGTGCCAGCAAACCGAATCCAATCGCGGTTGTCACCGCTGCAAACAGCAGCGACACCACCGTACGTTCACGGTCCGCACCTTGCGCCGCTTGCCGATCAAAGAACAGCGCGTAGTTGGAACCTACCGCAACGATCAGCAGCATGCCGACCAAATGAAATATCGACAATTGCAGTCCGGCCAGCACCAGCACCGCCGCCGTGACGATCACCGCCGAAAACAGCGGCGCCAGCACGCTGAACACGCGCGGGAACGTACGCAGCGACACTGCCAGCAGCAGGACGATGGCAGCGGCGCCGATCAGCGCGTGTGTCAATGCCTCGCGCAAATAAGACTGGTAGAGCCGGTCGGATTCCTGCTTCAGATCCAGAAACACTGCTGCGCCGCCGCCCGCCTCTGTGACTGCTGCGGCTATATCCGCAGACTGCATAACGCCCCGCAACGGCAGCATCGCCGTCCATCCCGCGTTGCCGGCAACCAGCAAGGCGTCCACTTTAACGGCGAGACGCGTGCCGTCGAGCGCCGCGCGGTCGAACGCTGGGGCGCGGCGCGCAGCCTCGAGATCGGCAAAAAAAGGATCGAATGCGTCGCCGCGAAAAGGCAGCCCGCGCATAGCCTGTTCCAGATTCGTGCGCACGGTATCGGTTGGCGGCAGCGCGGCCTGTCGCTGCATCTGCGTCGCGCGACTCGGCAGGTAGGTGGCGGGTGATTCATAGCCTTGCAACGTTCCGCCGCGCACCCGCTGATCAAGCACCAGGCCGACCTGCTCCGCCGTGTGCAGTGCGGTTTCGCGGTCTCCGGCACTGACCACGACCAGATGGCGCACATCGGGTGCGCCGATGCCGGCGCGCATTTCCTGATCGAGTAGCTGACGTGCCATCGGCACCGGGCTCAGGCTTGCCAGATTGGCGCTCCAGATTGAGTCACGGTGCGCAGCCAGCACCACTGCACTCAGCGCAACAGCCGCCAGCAGCGGCCAGCGCAACCGCGGCGCATGATGCAATGCCCGCATGGCCGTTGGCGCAATTCGATGCGCTACCTCTACCCTGAATTCGCGCGGCATCAGGCCGGGCAGCACCCAACGCGTCACCGCGGCGGCGACCACCAGGCCAGCAATGGAAAATACGCCCAACTGCGCCAGACCGGGAAAACCCGACATGGCCATGGCGCTGAAGCCACAAATTGACGTCAGTACACCCAGCCGCAGGGTCGGCCAGATGCGATCAAGCGTGGCCTGCGGCGAGACATCGGCAGAGCGCTGCGTAAATAAATAAATCGCATAATCAACGCCTTCGCCGATCAGGGTGATGCCAAAACCCAGCGTAATGCCATGCACTGCGCCAAAGCCGAGGCTCACGGCGGCGACCCCTGCAAGCACACCGCTGGCCACGGGCAACAGACCCAGGCCCAGCAAGCGCACAGACCGATACAAGGTCAGCAGCAGCAAGGCAATCATGATACTGGCGGCTGCCGCGAGACGCGATACGTCGTCGCGTATCAGCTCGCGCGACTCCACTGAAAATACCCCGGGCCCCGTCATGGCCAGGTGCGCACCGGATGGCGTTGTGGCGGCAAACGCTGTGCGGATTTTTGCCTGCGCCAGTTGCTGCGCATCCAGATCGTATCCAGCCGCCACGGTGTGTGCAGCCAGCAATGCCCGCGCACGATCGGCGGAGAACCACACGCCATTGACGCTTTGCGGGCGTGCCATGCCGGCGATCTGATCGGTGAGCCGCAGCATTTCGCCGCCAGGATCACGCGGCAACATCGCTTGCAGCATCATGCCCGCCGGCGTCGCAAGCAGCCGCAACTGCTCCTGCAGCGCAGTGCGCAGAGCGGGCGCCGAAAACCGCTGCACGTCCGGCGGACTCAACACATAGCGATGACGCCACAGGTAGTCTCTGTCCGTATCTGCACGCAGCAATTCGCCGTTATCGACGGCGGAAAATTCAGGTGCCTGTCGCAGTTGGTCGGCCAGGCCGCGACTTGCGTCTGCCAGCGTCTCGGGCGCCGCATCTTCGATGCCGATCAGTATGACGCGCGACACCACGCCATCGCGTAATTGATCTACCAGCACTTGCTGCGCCGGCGTCGGTGAACGCGGTAAAAATGCCGACAGATCGGCTACGAACTCGGTGCGCGAAACAATGCCGGCGCACAATAACATCAGCGCGATCCAGGCCGCTGTCGCCCAGCGCGATGCCGCCTTCAGGATGCGTCTCCGGTAATAGTCATGGCCGAACGGCCGCCGCCGGTCTCGAACACTTCAACCGAGGTAATCCGGTTACCTCGTCCGCCGAGGCGGATTTCTTTAACCCAGTCGCGCATCTCGGCGCCGTGCGGCAGCAACAGCAAGCGCCACTGGCGCTCGTCGCCTTCCAGCCGCAGCTCGTAAAAACGACGCAGCGACGCGAGATCACCGGCCAGCGTCGAACGGATACTCTCGATAAACGCCCACACCACCGGGTGCTCGCGCAACAGCAGTGTGCGGCGCCTGCCGCCCGCGCCCTCTTCGACCGTCAGCGTGTCATTGTCGACAATCATTGTGACCGGATCCGGCGTGAGCGTGCGCTTTTCGATGCGCCGCGGCGCCATGTACGCCAACGTGCCGGAATGTTCCAGCGGCGCGGTCAGAATCGGCACGTGCCTGCGTTCGATAAACGTGCCCTTCGCCGATTTAACTGCGGCGAACGACCGCATCAGCGCATCAATGTCCCATGCACCCTGCGCGACGCTCGAACCACCGGCGCCCAGTACCGCACACGCGGCGATGAGCAGCGCTCTAATTCCAGAAGTCATAAAAATTGAACCAGTTGTACGGCGCAGTACGGCAATAGTGCTCCAGGCGCGCCACATACTCGGCCTGCATGTTCTCCACGCGAATTTCGCGCGCCGCCGAATCGCCATCAGTCAAGCGCTCAAAATGTATATCGTAACGGTTACCACCGCGATAAAGTCCGAACATCAGCAGCGCCGGACGGCGCATTACCGCGGCAAGCCGGAAGGGCCCCGGCGAAAACCGCGCCGGGGCGCCGAGAAAAGCATGCGCTGTTGCAGCCTCAGCGCCAATGGTGCGGTCAGCCAGCATGCCGACCAGTTCGCCACCGGCAAGCGCAGCGTCAACCTTGAGCATGGTATCCACTTCGCCGAGGGTGATGATGCTCTGCGAATGACGCGGATTGATGGCTTCAAACACGGAAGCCATCTTGCGCGCGTTGTCCTTGTACATCAACATGCTCACCGCCAGACCGCGCGAATCGGCTCCGAGAGTTCGTATCACCTCGAAACTGCCCAGATGCGATCCGATCAGAAAGCAACCCGCGCCGGCGGCCATGACTTCGTCCACGTGTTCCTGCCCGTAAACCCGGATATCGAACACGGCCACCTGCCCGCTGAGCAGAAACACCCGGTCAAGAACAACCGCGGCAAACACATGCAGGTGCCGAAAAATATCGGCTATGCCCGGTTCGCGCGCCAATACCCGGCGCAGATAATTGCGTGAAGCGCGGCGCGCGTTCCCGGCAAACAACAGAAAATAAAAGCAAATCGGATACAGCAGCAGGCGCGCGACACCGCGGCCCAGCCGCAAAGCAATCCAGGTGATCAAGCGCATGGCAAAGGCGCTGCCGCGCTCGGGCTGACTGGTCCAATCTGGCCGCACGCCGTTTTCGTCTAACACGTGGGGCGGCATCGCAGTTGCCCGGACATGACGGTCGTCGTTCCGACATTACAGGTAAAACGAACACCGCCTGCTGCGACCTCACTGACTACGACGGTGACACGCTCGCCCGGATGCACCGGATGATAAAACTTGACGGCATCCATCTCGCACGGGATCAGACTGCGGTCGAGCGCAGACTCCATCGCGCGCAGCAACTCGCCGAGCAGCAATGCGCCCGGCACCACGGGATTACCGGGAAAATGCCCCGCCGCAGCCGGGTGATCCGCAGGAAAATCCAGCGTCAATTCAGTCACCCGCGTAGCCGCTTTACCGTCAGCCGGCGCCGGACGCGGCGCGGGTCATCAATTCCGAGAGCGCCTGCCGCGGCAGCTTGCCCGTGGCGTTGCGCGGCAGCATATCGACGAGATGCAAGGGACGCGGCAAGAAGGCATCATCGATACGTTGTCGCAGCGCGCGCAGCAACGTGTCGCGCCCCACTCCCGGCGCCACCACGAAAGCGGTCATCCGCACCACCGGTCCGCTGCCGTCGTCGCCTTGGGGCATGAACACGCCGTCGCGCACACCCTCGATGGAGTTGAGATGGTAGTTGAGGTAAGCCAAAGAAGTACGCTTGCCCGCAATATTGACCACATCAGCCAGACGCCCGTGCAACAGGAATCGCCCGCCGCCCTGAAGCTCGATCACATCGCTCAATAATGTTGCATCTGCCAGGTATTCGCCGCACACCCATGTGCCGCGTTGATCCTGATAAATCTCCAGCCCCGGCAATGTCTCCCATACAGGGGATTGCACGGTGCGCCGCGTAGCTACCTGACCGGCCTCTGTGCAGCCATAAATCTCGTACAGCGGCGCGCCAACCGCGGATTCCGCCGCCGCAGCGAGCTGCGGCGATAAAGGTGCTGTAGCACACAGCAAAAAATCAACGGCCGGCATCTCCGTCGCATCGGCAATCAGGGTGCGCAGGTGAAAAGGCGTAGTCACCAGAGCGCGTGGCCGCGGCACAGCCGCCAGCGCGCTGATGATGTCCGCCGGATAAAATGGCCGCGCACTGTGCAACGTCAGGCCATTCTGCATGACCATCAGCACGGTGGACTCCAGGCCATACATATGCTGTGGCGGCACAGTGCCTATAATGGTGGCGCCGGGGTGTCGTGCACCGGGACGACCGCACTCGGCCACACTGGCGGCGAGCGCGCCCCAAGTTTTCTGGTGCGGGACGGGCTCACCGGTAGAGCCGGAACTGAACGTGATGGCCGCCATCTGGTCTGCCGGGAAAACCGGAATGGATTCAGTCGATTCTTCCGCAGCGGTCTCCGACCCCGCGGTCCAGACCGGATACCGGAAAATTGTGATCGGCAGATCGGACGCATCGTCATCCACCAGCGCAAACGCACCAGCATAGCGGTCACGCAATTGCGCGATCGTCAGCGGCACTTGATTCGGCGGCAACAGATTGACCTGGTCACGCAGCAATGCTGCGGCAAACGCTACGCAAAAACGGTAGCGGTTGGTACACAGGTTCAACACATGGCGCCCCTGCGGCAATGCGTGCGCCAGGCGCCGCACATCGCGCAGATATTCCTCGACCGACACGGCACCCCCGTCGTAATACGCAAACACCGCGCCGGGGGCGAAATTGCGAATCAGGGGGACCGTGCGCTTGGGGGCTGTGGATCCGGGCATCATGACTTGATTATCGTCGCGCCGGCAATCGTTGCTCTGGTTTTGATTCAGCGCGCACGGGAACCCGGATGATTACTGGAATCATCCATGAAAGCCCGCATGGCCTGCACAATTGAGGGGCGCGGGAAATCGGGATGGCAAACCATGCGGATGACGTGCTCGCCCGCAAACATCAACAGCAGCAGAGGAGCATGGAGCAGATTGATAAACATCGACCACAATTCAATCGACGCAAAAACCAACAGCAAACCGGAACATAGCAGTTGCGCGACGCAAAATACGGTCCACGCCACAGTTACATTCCGCGTGTGATGTTCCATGCCAGGCGGCAATACACCGTGAACGCGGCGCGCGAGCCGCGTGATCAGCGGCTCCTTATCAGGCAGCAACGTGTGCCCGAATACGAAAGTCAACATCAGGTAAATCAACGCATGGGGCAATCCATAGGCGACTGCAACCCCAAGCTGGGCAACGTGCTCCAGAGCAATCACAGCCACAACCGCGGTTGCCAGTGCGGCAAACCACAGCGCGCGATTGCGCGGCTGATGTGCTATCCACAAAGCGAAGCCCGCCAGTGGCAACGCCAGCAGCACGTATCGCAGGAGGGCAACGTCGCCACCACCCATGTTCGCATGCACCAGGAACTGCCAGGCAATAAACAACAAGACCAGCAGCGCCTTGACCAGCCAGCCGGCTGTGCGCGACATCGACCTACACGGCCCGCTGCTGTCGGACGTACTGATTGAGGGTGCGCAGCGAACTGAACACATGCTGGGTCTGCGTATCATCGGCACGCAGCTTGACGCCGTAGGCCTTGGACACTGCGAGCGCAACTTCCAGGATGTCAATCGAGTCCAGTCCGAGACCATCGCGAAACAGCGGCGCCTCCGGATCAATATCTGCGGCCGCGATATCAAGATTCAAAGCCGAAACAATCAATTCGGCGAGCTCACGCTCTTGCGTTGCCATATCCGCATTCGGGCTCTTAGCGCCAGTGGCTATCGTATTCACGCCATATCCCCTTGAATTGCACGCAGTCGCCTGGACTCAACATGCGTTGCGCGCAAAGTGTACTGGTTCCCCAAAAAGCTGGCAAGGAAACTACCCCATCACCGCCCATAATTTCTCCAGCCGCTTGTAGGATACGGGATATGGGGTTTTCAGTTCCTGCGCATAGAGCGACACGCGCAGCTCTTCGATGTGCCATCTGAATTCGGCGAGGCGCGGGTCAACAGTGCCGGCTTTGCGCTGCTGGTCCAGCCGCATTTCGTAGCGTCCCCACAGCTGGGCGATGCTTGCCGCATGCTTGGCGTCGCGCTCGGCGTTCACCGGGAATTTGGCCAGTCGCATGCGCATCGCCTGCAGGTAGCGCGGCAGGTGCGTCAACTGCGGCCACGGCGTCGCGCTGAAATATCCCTTGTAAATCAGCCGCTGCAGTTGCGCGCGGATGTCGTTCGCGGCGCGGGCAACATTGCCTTTGGCCGCGCCCAGCGCCAATGACAATTGATGGTGTTCTTCGGCGATGGTTGCGAACATCCGGCACGCCGCTTCACTGACCGCCGGCAGCCGCGTGCGCGCACGCTTGACCTGGTCCTCAAACGCTTTGAGTCCCCTGGGCAACTCGTCCTCGCCGATGAAAGCGCGGTCGCAGATCGCGGCAATCAGGTCGGCACGCAGTTCATCGACATTGGCGATGGTGCGCAATTGCAGCGCCGCCTGCTCGAAACCGCGCAGGTTTTTTTCGAGCTGGCGCATCTGTTCTTTAAGCACCAGCCGCGTCAGGCGCACGATGCCGGCGCGCATCGAGGCGCGCGCCGCCGTCTCGACGTCAAAGAGCTGGATTGCCACGCTGTCGCCTTCATCCGCCAGCGCCGGGTAGCCGGTGACTTTGCGGCCGGCGCGGGTGAAGGTGATGGTCTGCGGCAGATCGCCGAAATCCCAGGCGCGGATGCCCTTGCGTTCGATGCCGGCGCCGGCGCTGGCCGCACCGAAGGTCAGTTGCGCGGCTTCGCCGAGCTGGGATTTCAGTGCAGCCAGGTCACGGCCCTGCGCCAGCTCCCGCCCCGATTCATCGACCACACGGTAATTGCAGCGCAGGTGCGGCGGGTAATCGATGCCGGCGGCGTCCTCGCGCGCCAGCGGCGCGCCGGAAGCGCGTGAAGCATAACGCGCCACCGCATCGCCAAATGCGCCGTGCGCAGCGCCCTCGGTTTCGAGAAAGCGCGTCACATGCTCGGTCGGCGGCGTCAGGTGGCGCCGCCAGTTTTTCGGCAGCGCCTTGAAGGCAAACGCGACCTTGTCGCGGATCATGCCCGGCACCAGCCAGTCGAAAACGGCGGCATCGAGTTTGTTGAGCAGCGCCAGCGGCACGGTGGCGGTGATGCCGTCCAGTACATGGCCGGGATCGAAACGGTATTTGAGTCCGACTTCGATTTCACCGGCGCGGAGGCTGTCCGGAAACTGCTCCGCGGTAATGTCCTCGGCGGCATGGCGCATCAGGTATTCGCGTGTCAGCAGCAGGTGTGCCGCATCTTTCTGCTCGGCTGCCTTGCGCCATTGCTCAAAACCCGCGCCGTTGACGATGTCCTGCGGAATCAGCGCGTCATAGAAGGCGAAAATCACTTCGTCGCTGACCAGCACGTCGCGCTTGCGCGCCTTGTGCTCCAGCTCCTGTACGTCTTTTATAAGCCGTTGATTTAACTGAATAAATTTTGCCTGCGTGGCGTAATCGCCGGCGACCAACGCCTGGCGGATAAAAATTTCGCGTGACACCGCAGGGTTGATCGCACCGTAATGCACGCGGCGCTTGGGCACGATGGTGATGCCGTACAAAGTCACGCGTTCGTACGCCGTGACCATCGCCCGCTCGCGCTCCCAGTGCGGATCAAAATAATGGCGATCGACCAGGTCGCGCGCCAGCGGCTCTATCCACTCCGGATCAATGCGCGCCACCGATCGGGCGTACAGCCGCGCGGTATCGACCAGCTCGCCCGCCATCACCCATTTCGGCTGCGCCTTGCGCAGGCCGGAACCGGGGAAGATGGCGAACTTGATGCCGCGCGCGCCCAGGTATTCGCCTTCCTCGTTCTTGAAGCCGATGTTGCCGAGCAATCCGGCGAGCAGCGCGCGGTGGATCTGTTCAAAAGTAGCGGGCGTGATGTTGGCCTGCATGCCGAGTTCGGCAACCAGTGCCGCCAGCTGGCTGTGGATGTCGCGCCATTCGCGCAGCCGGCGCTGCGACAGGAACTGCTCCGCGAGTTCCTGCGCCAGCTTGCGGTTGGATTTCTTGTGCTGGATCGATTCGGAGAAAAAATCCCACAGTTTCAGGTAACCCATGAAATCCGACTTGTCGTCGGCAAACTGCGCATGCGCGCGGTCGGCCGCCTCGGCGCGCTCGAACGGCCGCTCGCGCGGATCCTGCACCGACAGGGCGGAGGCGATGATCAGCACTTCATGCAGGCAGTTCTCCTGCTTCGCGGCGATGATCATGCGCGCGATGCGCGGATCGATGGGGAATTTGGCCAGCTGCCAGCCGACCGGCGTCAGCTCCTTTTCCGGATTGACGGCGCCCAGTTCGGCGAGCAGCTGATAGCCGTCGGCGATCATGCGCGAGGTCGGCGCTTCGAGGAATGGAAAATCCTCGACGTTGCCGATCCGCAGCGCCTTCATGCGCAGGATTACGTGCGCCAGCGAGGAGCGCAGGATTTCAGGATCGGTATATTGCGGACGCGCGGCGTAGTCGTCCTCCGCGTAGAGCCGGATCGCCACGCCGGCGGCGACGCGTCCGCAGCGTCCGGCACGCTGGTCAGCGGAAGCGCGCGCGATTTTCTCGATCTGCAGCTGCTCGACCTTGTTGCGGTAGCTGTAGCGGTTGATGCGGGCCAGGCCGGTATCGACGACGTAATGGATGCCCGGCACCGTCAGTGAAGTCTCGGCGACGTTGGTCGCCAGCACGATGCGCCGCGCGCCGCCGGATTTGAACACGCGATCCTGCTCTTCGAACGACAGCCGCGCGTACAGCGGCAGGATTTCCGCGCCCTTGGGATGGTGCTTGCGCAGTGCTTCGGCGGCCTCGCGGATTTCGCGCTCACCGGGCAGGAACACCAGCACGTCGCCGCTGGCGCGTTCGCGCCACAGTTCAGCGACGGCATCGACGATGGCGTCCAGCAATTCTGCGTCGCTGTCCTTGCCGCTCTGCGCGGCAAGGACAGCCTGTTGTCTCCCCTCGCCCTTTGGGAGAGGGGCGGGGGAGAGGGCAGCCCCCGGTAGCCGATACCGCACTTCCACCGGATAAGTGCGCCCCGACACCTCGATCACCGGCGCCGGTTTGCCGTCGGCGACGAAATGCTGCGCGAAGCGCTCCGCGTCGATGGTCGCCGAGGTAATGATGATTTTGAGATCGGGTCGATGCGGCATCAACCGCTTCAGGTAGCCCAGCAGAAAATCGATGTTGAGGCTGCGTTCATGCGCCTCGTCGATGATCAGCGTGTCGTAGGCGCGCAATTCACGGTCGCCCTGCGTCTCGGCCAGCAGGATGCCGTCGGTCATCAGCTTGATATAGGTGTTCGACGACAGCTTGTCGGCAAAACGCACCTTGTAGCCGACGACATGGCCCAGCGGGCTTTTGAGTTCGTGCGCGATGCGGGTAGCCACCGTGCGCGCGGCAATGCGCCGCGGCTGGGTGTGGCCGATCAGGCCATGCACGCCGCGCTGCAGGTCCAGGCAGATTTTCGGCAGCTGCGTGGTTTTTCCGGAACCGGTCTCGCCGCAGATGATGACCACCTGGTTCCCGGAAATTGCACGCGCAATGTCGGCGCGCATCGCCACCACCGGCAGATCGTCGGGATAAACCGGCTGCGGCAGGTTGCGCAGGCGCTGCGCGATGTCTTCGGGTGTGCGGGGTTTCACAAAAAAGCCTTGGCCACAGAGTTCACAGAGCGCACAGAGGAAACCGGGGGGCCGTTCTCTGTGTCCTCTGTGATCTCTGTGGCAAAGCAGTTGCTTTTAAAACAAAAAAGGCCGGCTGTCACCGGCCTGGTCGTCGCGCATGGCGCGATCAAGGTTTTACTTTCGGATTCAGCGTGTAAATCCCGGTCAGTTTCGCCTCGGCCAGCACATGACCGGCAATGGCCTTGCGCACGTCGGCGCCGCCAAAACGGCCCTCGACCGGGCATTTGGCGACATCCAGTGCATACAGGGTAAAAACATAATGGTGCTTGATGCTGTCGTTCCACGGCGGACACGGGCCGTCATAGCCGAAGTAGTCGCCGGCCATGTCCTTGTCGCCGGCGAACCACCCGGTGTAGTCGTTGATGCCCTGGCGCGTGCCGCGCGGACCGGCGGGACCCGTCTTGCCGCGCACCGTGACGCCGTCGGAGAACTCGCCGGCCTTGATCCCGCCCGATCGCGGATCAAGATCGACCAGCACCCAGTGGAAAAAATCCACGCGCGGCAGTGATGCCGGGATTTCGCGCCCTTCCTGGTTGACGTCGTCGGGTTTGGACGGCACGTCGGGATCGTGACAGATCAGCGCCAGCGACGCAGCAGCGGCCGGCACTTCGCTCCAGGCCAGTTGCGGATTGCGGTTGTTGCCCAGCGTGCAATGGGTCTGGGCGTCAGGTTTGCAGAATGCGTATTCGGCCGGGATGGCCTGCCCGTCGCCGAAGTTGATGCTGGTCAGTTTCATGGCGGTCACTCCTCGCGTTTCCCACATTCAGGCCACACGATTATATCAAAGCCCCTTGATTTTCATGGGCTTGCGGCCAGGCTCAAGGAAGCCCGGCGTGCGCCGTTATATATCCCGTGTACATGGGTTCCGGTTCCTGCGCGGCAGGACTCGCCCAACCGTACCTGTGAGCGCAAAGGAGCCCGTCATGAGAACTGTTTTTAAAACTCTGCTGTTTGCACTGCCGCTGGCGCTGCCCGCGCTATCACTGGCGCAACAGTCATCCCCCCCCGACCACGTACCCGTCGGCGCGGTGGAAACCGTTTATGTGAAAGTCGCGCATGGCGTATTCATGGAAGTGCGCCTCGCGCGGGTGAAGAATCCCGTCGAGAGCTGGAGCGATGTACGCGTACGCCAGGCCGGCGCCGACAAACCGCGCAACGAACTGGCGAAGAACCCGGAAGGCGTGACCATCAACCAGGGCGATGTGGTGCAGTTGACGATGGGCACACCGCCGGAGTTTTCCACGGGTCCGCTGCAGGAAGTCACCCGGGTCACTGAGCGCCTGGCGCCCGCCGGCAGCGAATTGGCGCGGCGTTTCGAGCAACAACAGCAGGCCGTGCCGGCGATGACACTCGCCGAACAGTCAGGAATGTAATTGACCGGTCCGCGCGCGGCTCAGCGGCGCATCAGCGCTGCGAGCCGCGCGCTGCGTTCGGCAGCCGGCAAGGCCGCCAGCACTTTCACCGCCGCATAAAATCGCGGCAGATCGCCTCCCGCTTCATCCAGCAGCGCCTGGAACGCCGGCACCTGCTGCGTGTAAATCGCCACCGCCGCCAGATGCGCGTTGCCCAGCGGCTGCGCAAACCAGCGGTCATACCCGGCAAAGCCTCCCCAGTCGAGTTTGCGCTGCAGATATTCGCGCTGCAGCGCGGCGAAGGCTGCCGCCTTCAGCCGGCGTTTCTGCTCCGGCGGAAAATCGCCCGCATACAGCGCAGCGAGTTCTTCGCGGGTCGCCACAACCAGCTTGCGGAAATCGGTGCGGAAGCGCTGCAGTTCCAGGTAGCGCTCGCGGTCGGCGGCGTTGCCGTGCACAGCGAGCCAGCGCGCCACGCCCGCCTGCTCGACCACGGTCGCGAAGGATTCGTTGAACACGGTATCGTCCTTCACGTACACCACCTGATGCGACAGCTCATGGAACAGCAGCCGCGCCAGCTCCGGCTCCGGGTAATGAATGAAGGTATTGAGCAGCGGATCGGCGAACCAGCCGATGGTCGAATACGCCGGCACGCCGCCGATGTACACGTCGCTGCCCGCAGCCGCCAGCTCGCGCGCATGGGCCCGCGCCTCGGATTCGCTGAAGTAGCCGCGATAATTGACGCAGCCCGCCACCGGAAAACACCATCGCCGCGGCTCGACCGAGAATTCCGGCGCGGCGAACACGTTCCACACCACAAACGGGCGGGCGAGATCGGCGTAGGCACGGTAGCTGCGGTTGTCGGGCAGCGCCAGCTCGCGGCTGGCGTACTCGCGGATACGCAGCGCGCGCCCGAGTTGCGCCCGCAGCGCCGGCGCGAGCTGCACATCCTCCAGCAACTGCTCGACGGGCACTTCACGTCTCCAGAGGTCGAACTGGCCGCCGACCGATTGCAGGTAGTAGGAAAAATTGCCGCAACCGCTGATTGACAATACGACAGCGATTACGACGACGTTGCGCGTCATTGCGCTGCAGCCGTCTCGAACTGCCCGCTGCGCAAAAACGCGCAGCATTGCCGGGCGACGTCACGCGAAATCAGCATGGCGCTGTGACCCACATCAAGCACGACGCGGCGGGTCACGCCGGGGATTTCGGTTTCCGCCAGCGCAATCACGCCGTCGTTGGGACGCGGCAGATCCGGCGCGACCAGCCGTCCCAGGCCGAATCCGCCATCACCGGCAATAATGCCGGCCTCTTCCGCATGAACGCCGGGCCGCGGCTGACTCAACCATTCGGCAACGGTGCGACCGAGCAGCGCCGTGCCGCCGGGAAATCGCGCCAGACGTTGCGCCGCAAAACTGCCACTGTACGGCGTGCCCAGCAATACCAGACGACCGCAGCGTATGCCGCGCGCCGTCTCCAGCATTTTCAGTGCGACCATGCCGCCAATGCTGTGCGCAACGATATGCACGCGCGGCGCGCCGAGGCTTTCGCAATAACGCGCGAGACGCCCGGCGTTTTCGGTCAGCGTCAAATGCATCGAAGGATAGGAATAGGTGTGTGTATCGAAACCGCATTGCGCGATACGCCGCGCCAGCCAGCCCATGACCAGGCCATGCACCCACAGGCCGTGGACGATGATCACCGGCTCAGTGCTGATCATGCGCAGAATTTTCTATAACCCATTGTTTTATTTATATTTTTGTGCGGTTATACCGTGCCGTCACCGAAGATCGTCACCCCGTCGGCACCCAGATGATCCGCGTCGCCCCAGCGCCCCGCGCTCCAGCAGTCGTGGTCATACGCAAACCAGTTGAGGCTCGCATTGACCAGCGGCACCGGGCGCGATTCGCGCAGCGGCAGTCCGCTGGCGATGCGATAGGCGCAATCGAGCACCAGACCGTGGGTGACCACGGCTATGGTTTCACCGGCATGACGCGCAGCGATGTCCTCCAGCGCGGCACGGACACGCGCCATGAATGCCACGGGGCTTTCGCCGCCGGGAACCGCGTAATCCGGATCGCGCGTCATGAACCGCGCATGCACCGCGGCATCGCGCTGCTCCATGTCGGCGCGGGTCATGCCCTCGAATATGCCGAAGTGGCGCTCGCGCAACCGCGCATCGGCGACGATGTCATGCCCCGTCTCCGCGGCAATGCACTCCGCGGTGCGCCAGGCGCGCGGCAGATCGCTGGAATACAGTGACGCAAACGGCAGCGACTTCAGCCGTTCGCCCAGACGCTGCGCCTGCCACAGGCCGCGCCCGGTCAGCGGACTGTCGAGCTGCCCCTGCATGCGGCGCTCGGTGTTCCACAGCGTTTCGCCGTGGCGGATGAGGATGAGTTGGGTCATTGCTAGAACGTAAAGGGGTGATTGGTGAGCGGTGAGCGGTGAGCGGTGAGCGGTGAGCGGTGAGCGGTGAGCGGTGAGCGGGTAAAGAATATAGCGGTTTGCCGCCCTGCACTCATCATTCATCACTCCTCATTCCGCGCTGGATTTTACCGTTTATACTCGACGCGATGCCTGTCTCCGATCTGTTGCAACCCCAAATCCTGATCCTCGCGCCGCTGATCGTGTTCGCGGCCTATGTGGTGTTCGGCATCTCCGGCTTCGGCTCGACGCTGATCGCGGTGCCGCTGCTGGCGCACCTGTTCCCGCTGCAGTTCGTGGTCCCTTTTTTCGTGATCCTCGATTGCGTCGGCGCCTTCAACATGGGTTTCCGGCTGCGCGCCGATTTGATGCGCAGCGAACTCAAACTGTTGATCCCGTTCATGGCAGCCGGCATCATTTTCGGCGTCTGGCTGCTGGTACGGATGCATCCCGAACTGCTGCTCGGCAGCCTTGGCGTGTTCGTGATGTGTTTTGGAATTTCGTACGTCGTGCGCAGCGGCAAGGGCTTTGCGCTGCCGCGCTGGACCGCCGCGCCCATCGGCGCCTTCGGCGGCGCCACCTCGGCGGTATTCGGCATCGGCGGCCCGATCTACGTGTTCTTTCTCGCCGGCCGCCAGGCCACGCCTACACAGATCCGCGCCACCATGCCGGTGATATTCATGTTCACGACCGTCGCGCGCATCGCGCTGTTCATCGCCGCCGGCCTCTACTCGCCCGCCGCACTGGTCGCCGCAGTCGCGTTGCTGCCGGTGATGGCGCTGGGCGTGTGGACCGGCCACCACCTGCATCTGAACTTGTCTCAGCAGACGGTGATCCGGGTGATGGGTGGATTGCTGGTTGTCAGTGGTATCTCGTTGATCGTGCGGGCATTGACTGCGTAGCAAGTTTGCCGGGGGTAGCTTGGCGCAAAAAAAATCAAGGTCGCCGGGGGTAGCCCGGCGGCTAGTTACTTTTCTTGTCTTGCCAAGAAAAGTAACCAAAAGAAGTCGCCCCCGGTTTGCCGGTCCTTCGGACTTCCCTGCGCTGCTCATCGCACCGGGCGGCTGCGTAACTCGCGCACCGACTCCACGATTGCATCCAGCCGGGGCGGGTATGCACATCTCTTCAGGGCAGGTTCGCGAGCTCGCACAGTGCTCGCCGACAGCCCCCGGTGCAATTCCGCTGCTCGGCGGCGCACAGGGGATTAACCCCAACACCATAGGTTTGCGTTCCGCCGCACATCCCTATTCCCACCGCAGTATGCATGCCGTTTTTGCCCCCTTATGAGCCGCCGAGCAGCGCAGCCAAGTCGGGGGCCGTCGGCGAGGACTGCCTGAGTCCTTGTCGCGCAGCGGCAAGGGCGAGTTCCGCAGCCGCCCGGCTTGGCGAGCAGCACAGGGCAGCCCGCAGGGCCGGCGAATCAGGGACCGCCTTCTTTTGATTACTTTTCTTGGCGGAGCAAGAAAAGTAATCAGCCGCCGGGCTGCCCCCGGCGAACTAACACTATTCACTGTTCTGCAACCGTCAACTACTTACCCAGAAACTTCGCAATCCTCTCCACACCCTCCCGCAACACACTGACCGGCTGCGTATAGGCAAACCGCACATGCTCATTCGCCGCATGCGCGCCAAAATCCACCCCCGGCGCAATCGCCACGCCCGCCTGTTCCAGCAATTCGGCGGCAAATTTGAAACTGTCCGCGGTAAAACGCGAGCAGTTGGCATAAATGTAGAATGCACCCTGCGGCGACTGCGGCACGCCGAAGCCCAGCCCGCGCAGCGCCGGCAGCAGAAAATCGCGGCGGGCGCGGAATTCGTCGCGACGCGCATCGAGCAGCGCCAGCGTGGCCGGCTCGAAGGCTGCCAGTGCCGCGTACTGCGCGGTAGTCGATGCGGCCAGAAATATGTTCTGCGCAATGCGGTCAACGGCATCGATATAGCACTCCGGCACCACCGCCCAGCCCAGCCGCCAGCCCGTCATGTTGAAGTACTTGGAAAAGCTGTTGATGACAAACACGTCGTCGCGCAGCGCCAGCGCGGTTTGCGCGGACTCTTCGTAAACGAGGCCGTGGTAAATCTCATCGACGATCAGCGCACCGCCGCGGTCGGCCGTAAATTGCGCCAGCGCATCCAGTTCGTCCGGCGCCAGCAGCGTGCCGGTGGGATTGGACGGCGTGGCCACCAGCGCGGCCACCGTGCGGCTGCCCCAGTGCTGTTCGAGATGGCTGCGCTGCAATTGATAATTGCTGTCGGGGCCGACGGCAACCCCGACCGGCACACCGTTCAGCAACCGCACAAAATGGCGGTTGGCCGGATAGCCCGGATCGGCCAGCAGCACTTCGTCGCCGGGATCGACCAGCACCGCCATCGCCAGCAGCAGCGCGCCGGAAGCGCCTGGCGTGACGATGACGCGGTCGGCGGAAATTTCAACGCCGTAGCGCGCGCGGTAGAAGCCGGCGATCGCGCGCCGCAACGCCGGCATGCCCAGCGCCGGGGTATAGAAAATGTCGCCTTGCCCGATGGCGCGGGCGCCGGCGGCACGGATCGGCTCGGGCGTCGCAAAATCGGGTTCACCGATTTCCATGTGGATGATGCTGCGCCCTTCCGCTTCGAGCGCGCGCGCCCGCGCCAGAATCACCATCACCTGGAACGGCGCAATCTCCCCGACACGCCGCGCCAGCGGCCAGGCGGTGCCGGCACGGGTCATGGCATCGCCCCCGGCGCTGGTTGCCGTCGCGGTCCATCGCAGCCGGACCACACCCCCGGGGATGCTGAAAGCCTGCACCGCGTTGCCATGCTGCTCCTCCCTCCAATGGTCAGGTGCGAAACATACCCTAAGGGCCCGGGACGAATCCGCGTTATTTCAGCCCTGCCGTGCGCACAGTACAGGGAACGGGATTGTCTTGCCAAACAACCGCCTTGCGCCCATACTGCGCGCCGACGGTTGGTGTCAGTCTATACTTTGCGTCCGTTCCGGATGCCTCTGCTTGGTCTCCCCAATTGGTCATTAGATACCGTGCCCAATCCCGGGCACGAATCGTTTTCGTTTGGAGCATCCAGCATGGCTACTACCGGTACTGTCAAGTTTTTCAATGCAACCAAGGGCTTCGGCTTCATTCAACCGCAGGATGGATCCAAGGACGTTTTTGTCCATATCTCCGCGGTGGAACGCGCCGGCATGAAGACCCTCACCGAAAACCAGCAAGTCAGTTTTGACATCGAGCGCGGCCAGGACGGCCGTTCGTCGGCAATCAATCTGGCAGCAGTCTGAGCGACTTGCGGCAGATCAGTAACGGTGTCGCGTGCGGTCATCCCGCATTGCGTTCATCTGCACTGCATCCCTCTGATCTGCCGCACTTCCATACCGGAGCCTGCTGATGGCCAAAGAAGAACTGGTCGAGTACGAGGGCGTCATTGACGAGGTGCTGCCCAACACGATGTTTCGTGTCACGCTCGAAAACGGCCATACCGTCACCGCCTACGCCTCGGGCAAGATGCGCAAGCATCGCATCCGCATCCTCGCCGGCGACAAGGTCACCATTGAAATCTCGCCCTACGATCTGAGCAAGGGCCGCATCAGCTTCCGCCACAAGGACGAGCCGCGTTCCGGCCCGCCGGCCCAGCGTCCCCAGCAGTTTTTCCGCAAGCGCTGACGCGCAGCGGAATTTTCCTTCAGCGCGCGACCCGTCGCGCCGGCGCAACACGCGCCGATGACCGCGGCGCCGGCCCCGGCAGCGGCAACGCGGTTTTGTATTTCACCTGCTTCAGCGCGAAACTCGATTTCAGATTGCCGACACCGGGAATTTTGGCGAGGAAATCGACGATGAAGCGCTCCAGCGCCTGCACGTCGGCGACCATCACCCGCAGCATGTAATCGGAATCCCCGGTCATCAGATAGCACTCCATGACTTCGGGCCGCTCGGCGATCGCGCGCTCGAAAGTCTCCAGCGCCTTCTCCACCTGGCGCTCCAGCCGCACCTGGATGAACACCGACACCGTCAGCCCCAGCGCCAGCGCGTCGAGCAGCGTCACGTAACGGCTGATCAGCCCGGCTTCTTCGAGCCGCCGCACCCGCGCCAGACACGGCGACGGTGACAGGTTCACCGCGCGCGCCAGTTCCACGTTGGCCAGCCGCGCATCGTCCTGCAGGCGGGCGAGGATTTTCCAGTCGGTGGCGTCCAGATCAATTGCACTCAGCTGTATTTTCGGCATTTTATGCTGTCCTTTGTAATTATTACAAAATTATATGCTTATATATATCGAATAAACAAGACGTTACGCAACCCTGTGCGGCGGCAATCCACGTACCATGACGGCTGTGCGCGCAACCACGCGCGTGGAGGCACTCCGCAATGACCGACCTGTCCGCTCATTTTTCCGATTTGGCCGCCGCCTTCTGGCGCGTGATGCCCGCCGATCCCGACCCCGTCGAAACCCGGGAATGGCTGGACGCCTTCAATTCACTGATCGAATCCGGCGGGCGCGAGCGCGCCACCTATCTGCTGCGCAGGCTGCTCGACGAAGCGCGGGCGCAGCGCGTGCCGATGCCGCCGGTGCTGAACACGCCGTATTGCAATTCGATTGCCATCGCCGAGCAGCCGCAGTTTCCCGGCAATCTCGACATCGAGGCGCGGGTGTCGGCGCTGGTGCGCTGGAATGCGCTGGCGATGGTGGTGCGCGCCAACCGCGGCGCCGCGGAACTCGGCGGCCACATCGCGACTTATGCGTCGATCGCCGACCTGTTTGAAGTCGGTTTCAATCATTTTTTTCGCGCCGGGCAGAACGGTGACGCCGTGTTTTTCCAGCCCCACGCCTCGCCCGGCATTTACGCCCGCGCCTGGCTCGAAGGCCGGCTCACCGAAGATCAGTTGAACAACTACCGCCGCGAAACCGGCGGGCCGGGCACCGGCCTGTCGTCGTACTGCCATCCCTACCTGATGCCGGATTTCTGGCAGTTCCCCAACGCCTCGATGGGCCTGGGGCCCGTCAACGCGATTTATCAGGCGCGCTTCATGCGTTATCTCGAACACCGCGGCATCCAGAAAACCGCGGGGCGCAAGGTGTGGGCATTTGTCGGTGACGGCGAAATGGACGAACCGGAATCGCTGGCCGGGCTGTCGCTGGCCGCACGCGAGGGCCTCGACAACCTGATTTTCGTCGTCAACTGCAACCTGCAGCGGTTGGACGGCCCGGTGCGCGGCAACGGTTCTCTGATCCAGGAACTCGAAGGCCTGTTCTCCGGCGCCGGCTGGCATGTGATCAAGCTGCTGTGGGGCACGGAATGGGATCCGCTGTTCGCGCGCGACACCGAGCACGTGATCCTCAAGCGGCTGCATGAAACCGTGGATGGCGAATTCCAGAAATACGCCGCCACCGACGGCCGCTTCAACCGCGAGCAGTTTTTCAACAAGGATCCGGAACTGCAGGCGCTGGTGTCGCACCTGTCGGACGACGACATCGACCGCCTGCGCCGCGGCGGCCACGATCCGGTGAAGATTTACGCCGCCTATCACGCCGCCATGAATCATCACGGCCGGCCGACGGTGATCCTCGCCCAGACCAAAAAAGGTTACGGCATGGGCCACTGGGGCCAGGGCAAGATGGGCGCGCACCAGCAGAAAAAAATGGAAGACGACGCGCTGCTCGCCTTCCGCGACCGTTTCGCGCTGCCGATCCCGGACGCCGACGTCAAGGCGCTGAAATTCTGGAAACCCGCCGCCGACAGCCCGGAGATGCGCTACCTGCACGCACGGCGCGCCGCGCTCGGCGGCTATCTGCCGGCGCGGGTCACCACGGCGCCCAAATTCGCCGCACCCGCGCTCGATGCCTACACGCGCATGACCGAAGGTTCGGGCGAACGCGAAGAATCGACGACCATGAGCTTCGTCAAGCTGCTGGCGCAGATGCTGAAGGATCCGGTGATCGGCAAACACATCGTGCCCATCGTCGCCGACGAGGCGCGCACCTTCGGCATGCAGTCGCTGTTCCGCCAGGTAGCGATTTATTCGCCGTTCGGCCAGCTCTACGAACCCGAAGACCGCGACGAGCTGCTCTATTACAAGGAGGCGCAGGACGGGCAGATCCTCGAGGAAGGCATCAACGAAGCCGGCGCGCTGTCGTCGTGGATTGCCGCCGCCACCAGCTACAGCGTGCATGGCACGGCCATGCTGCCGTTCTACATTTTTTATTCCATGTTCGGCTTCCAGCGCGTCGGCGACCTGATCTGGCAGGCGGGCGACTGCCGGTCACGCGGTTTCCTGATCGGCGCCACCGCCGGCCGCACCACGCTGTCGGGCGAAGGCCTGCAGCACCAGGACGGCTCCTCGCACCTGGTCGCCTCCACCGTGCCCAACTGCCGCGCCTGGGATCCCGCCTACGGCTACGAACTGGCAACCATCATTCAGGACGGCGCCCGGCGCATGCTCGACGCGCAGGAGGACGTGTTCTATTACATCACCGTGATGAACGAAAACTACGCGCAGCCGGCGATGCCTGATCCCTCACCCCCGCCCCTCTCCCGGGGGGAGAGGGGCGACACCGGCCGCGCTGATGCGCGGCAACAGTTGATCGACGGCATCCTGCGCGGCATGTATCTGCTGCAATCACAAGTGGACGCACAGGTGCAACTGCTCGGCAGCGGCACCATCCTGCGTGCAGCCATCGCCGCGGCAGAGCTGCTGAAAAACGATTTCGGCATCACCGCCAACGTGTGGAGCGTGACCAGCTGGAGCGAACTACGCCGCGACGGCATGGCCTGCGAACGGCACAACCGGCTGAATCCGGCGGCATCACGCAAAACTTCCCATGTTGCAGATTCATTGTCGAAACAGGCAGGGCCGGTGATCGCCGCCTCCGATCATGTCACCGCCGTGCCCGACCTGATCCGCGCCTATGTGCCGCAGCGCTACGTGACGCTCGGCACCGACGGCTACGGCCGCAGCGACACGCGGGAAAACCTGCGGCGGTTTTTTGAAATGGACCGCCACCATATTGCCGTTGCCGCGCTCGCGGCACTGGCCGATGAGGACAGGATCGGCAGGGAGGTTGTTGCCGACGCAATCCAGCGCTACGGCATATCCACAACGGCCGCCGCACCCTGGGAAACCTGACGCGGCGCCTGCATCAGGCGCGACGCCGGCGCAACGCAGGTTTCGCCGCCTTGCCGCGCAGCGCCTTGCGCACATGCGCCGCGCGTGTTGCCGGCTTGCGTGACGGTATGCGCTGTATGCCTTCCAGGAACACGTCGATGATGCCGCCGGCGGCGTTTTCCAGCGGCATGGCGTCGGGATCCATGACCCATTTGCTGATCAGGCCGTTGAGCAGCGCGTGCAAACCCACCGCCGTGCGATGGGCATCCAGATCCGCGGGCAACTGCCCGCGGGCGATGGCCGCAACCAGCCCCCGTTCCAGCCGTGCCATGCAGTCCGCCTGCATCTCGCGGAAACGCTGCCATACCGGCTGCATCTCATCGACGTATTCGCATTTGTTGAAGACGATGTGAAACACGCGGCGCGCCTGGGCGTCACCCGAGGTGCGCTCGAGGATGCCGACCAGCATGGCGCGCACGCCCGCCAGCGGATCACCCAGGGCTGCAGGATCAATCTGGCAGGGCGCCTGCTCCATCGGCATGGTGACGCGCGCGACCATTTCGCAGAACAGGTCGGCCTTGTCCCTGAAATGCCAGTAGATGGCGCCGCGGGTCACGTCCGCGGCCTGCGCGATATCCGTCAGCGATGTGCGCGACACGCCGCGCTCGCTGAATATCCGCTCTGCCGCGTCAAGAATCTGGTTGCGGGTCTCGACTGCCTCGTCTTTGGTGCGTCTGGCCACAGTCCTCCACGAACCCCCAGCTCACGCCGGGCGTTGTCATAAAACCGTACTTTACATACATTCATGGTTGTATGTAAACTCCTTCCATTCCCTGCACAGGATTTCCGTCCATGCCCCGCGCCCCTGCGTCTGATCCGATCCTCCGCGCGCTTGCCCTGAGCGCACTTTCCCTGCATCGCGCGCTTGCCCTGGGCGCGCTTGTCTTGCTTTCCGCCTGCGGCCCCGCCGGCGGACCGCCGGGCATGCCGCCGCCCCCGGTCAGCGTGATCACCGCTGCAACACGCGATGTGCCGGTCAGTTACGAATACACGGCGCAGACCGCCGGCTACCGTGAAGTGGAAGTGCGCGCGCGGGTCGGCGGCATATTGGTCAAGCGCAACTATCGCGAGGGCAGCACCGTACGCCAGGGCGAATCCCTGTTCACCATCGACCCCGCCCCGTTCGATCTCGCCCATGCCCGCGCCGCCGCCGATCTCGGCGTGGCCGAGGCGCGCCACCAGCAGGCGCAGCGCGAGTTCACCCGGCTGAAATCGGTGTACGAGCAAAAAGCCGTCAGCCAGAAGGAGTTCGACGACGCCACCTCGGCCGAGCGCATCACTGTTGCCGAAGTCGCCAGCGTCAGGGCACGGCTGAACGAGGCGAAGCTCAACCTCGAATGGTCGCGCGTGGAAGCGCCCATCACCGGCATCGCCGGCCGCTCGGCGGTTTCGGAAGGCAATCTGGTGTCGGGACCTAACGTGCTGCTCACCTCGGTGACGCAGACCGACCCGATGTATGTCATTTTCGGCATATCGGATCGTGACGCGCTGGCGTTGCGGCGCGATATCGAAGCGGGCCGCGTCAAACTGCCGGCCGACGGCAAAATGATTGCCAAAGTCAAACTCTCCGACGGCACGGAATACGACCGGGAAGGCCGCATCAATTACACCGATGTGCGCGTCAATACCCAGACCGGCACTGCTGAAGCGCGCGCGGAATTTGCCAATCCGCGCAACATCCTGCGCGCCGGTGAATTCGTGCGCGTCACGTTGAGCGGCGCCACGCGCGTCAACGCCATCGTGATCCCGCAGCGCGCCGTGCTCGACAGCCCCAAAGGCAAGTTCGTCTATGTGGTCAGCGCCGAATCCAAAGCCGAGCCTCGGCCGGTGGAAGTCGGCGCATGGGCGACCGACGGCTGGGTGATCGACAGCGGAATCAAACCCGGAGACCGCGTCATCGTCGAGGGCACCGCCAAAATCTTTGCCCCCGGTTCCCCGGTGACTGTAATGGACGGCAAGGTGCCGGCAGCAGCGCCCGGCACAAAGCCGGACAGCAAGGCGCCGGCAGCACCCGGCGCTCCGGAAAAACCCGCGGCAAAACCCGCAGCGAAATCCTGATCAGGACACCCCTCTCATGATTTCGCGCTTTTTCATCGACCGGCCGATATTCGCGGCCGTGCTGTCTATTTTCATGGTCATTGCCGGTCTCGCGGCCATTCGCGTGCTGCCGATCGCGCAATATCCGGAAATCGCCCCGCCGGTGGTCACCGTGCGCGCGATCTATCCCGGCGCTTCGGCGCAGGTGCTGGAGCAGACCGTTGCCGCGCCCATCGAGAACCAGATCAACGGCGTCGAGAAAATGCTCTACATGCACTCGACCTCGACTTCGAACGGCGTGGTGGAAATCCGCGTCACCTTCGACATCGGCACCAATGTCGATACCGCCGCTCTCAATGTCAACAACCGCGTCAAGCAGGTGGAGCCGCGACTACCCCTGGAAGTGCGGCGCCAGGGCGTCACCGTCGAAAAAGGCTCCTCGTCATTCCTGCAGGTGATCGCCTTCACCTCGCCCGACGGCCGTTACGACAGCCTGTTCGTGTCCAACTACGTCACGCTGAACGTGCTCGATGCCATCAAACGCATCCCCGGCACGACGAACGTGCAGATTTTCGGCGCAAAAGATTACGCGATGCGCATCTGGACGCGGCCCGACCGCATGGCGCAGCTCAAGGTCACGCCCGGCGATCTGGTGCGCGCGCTCAATGAACAGAACGCGCAGTTTGCCGCCGGCAAGATCGGCCAGTCGCCGAGCGGCGGAGCGCAGGAGCTTGTTTACACCATCACCACCAAGGGCCGGCTCAGCGAGCCCATGGAATTCGAGAACATCATCATCCGCGCCGGTACCGACGGCAACATCCTGCGCCTGAAGGACGTGGCGCGCGTCGAACTGGGCTCGAAGGATTATGAATTCATCGGTCGCGTCAACGGGAAAACAGCCACGCTGGTCGGCATTTTCCTGCAGCCGGGCGCCAATGCGCTCGCCACGGCGGATCTCGTCACTGCCGAAATCGCCCGGCTGAAAGAACGTTTTCCGCAGGGCTTTGCCCATTCGGTGGTGTATGACACCACGCGCTTCGTCAAGGTATCGATCCGCGAAGTGGCGAAAACGCTGGGCGAGGCGATGCTGCTGGTATTCCTGGTGGTATTCATCTTCCTGCAGAACTGGCGCGCCACGCTGATTCCGTTCGCGGCCGTGCCGGTATCGCTGATCGGCACCTTTGCCGGACTGCTGCTGCTCGGCTACTCGATCAACACGCTGACGCTGTTCGGCATGGTGCTCGCCATCGGCATCGTGGTCGATGACGCCATCGTGGTGCTGGAAAACGTCGAGCGCATCATGCACGAAGGACGCCTGCAGGCGCGTGAAGCCGCGATCAAGGCGATGCATGAAGTCACCAGCCCGATCATCGCCATTGTGCTGACGCTGTGCGCGGTATTCGTGCCGATCGCCTTCCTCGGCGGCCTGACCGGCGAGCTGTACCGCCAGTTTGCCGTGACCATCTCGATTGCCGTGGTGATTTCCGGCATCGTCGCGCTGACGCTGACGCCCAGCCTGTGCGTGCTGATCCTCAAACAGGAGCGCCGGGAGCCGGGCCGGTTTTTCCGCTGGTTCAACGCCGCCTTTGCGCGCCTGACCGGACGCTATGTCGATGGCGTAACCTGGATATTGCGCCGCGGCGGCATCGCCCTGCTGCTGTTCGCCGGCATGGTCACGATTACCGCCGGCCTGTGGCGCACGACACCCGGCGCACTGGTGCCGGACGAGGACCAGGGCTATTACATCGCCGCCATATTCCTGCCGGACGGCGCCACGCTGGAGCGCACCGACAAGGTGGTGAACGAGGTCATCGAGATCATCAAGTCCAATCCCGCCAACGAAAACGCCGTGGCGTTCACCGGTTTTGATTTTCTCGGCGGCGGTTATCGCAACAGCGCGGCAACGATTTTCGTCACCCAGAAACACTGGGACGAGCGCAAGGTATCCACCCCGCAGCTGGTCGGCGAGTTCTACATGAAGACCGGTCACCTGCAGGAAGGCCTGGCGCTCGCCTTTGGTCCGCCGCCGATATTCGGGCTGGGCACGGCGGGCGGTTTCGAGTTTTATCTGCAGAATCGCGGTGAAGGCGGCCCGGCACGCCTGTATGAGGTCACCCAGCAACTGCTCGCGGCCGTGCATCAGGATCCGATGTTCGGCCAGGTCAACACGCTGTGGCGCGCCAATGTGCCGCAGCTCCATGTGCAGACCGACCGTGAAAAAGCCAAGGCCCTGGGCGTGCCCATCGATGATCTGTACAGTACGCTGGCTGCCACGCTGGGCACCGCCTACGTCAATGATTTCAACAAATTCGGCCGCACCTGGCAGGTGCTGATGTCGGCGGAGCCGGCCTACCGCAAGCGCCCGGAAGACGTGGGATCGGTCCATGTGCGCTCCGAGCGCGGCGCCATGGTGCCGCTGTCGGCGCTGGCGCAGGTGCAGTACACCTCCGGCCCCGATACGCTGGACCGTTTCAACAACCTGCCGGCAGTCAAGATTTTCGGCGCGACCCGGCCGGGATTCAGCTCGGGCGAAGCCATCGCGCGCATGGAGAAAATCGCCGCGGCCACGCTGCCGCCCGAATTCAGCTTCGACTGGGGCGGCGCGTCATTCCAGGAAAAACGCTCCGGGGGCACCTCCATCATCGCGCTCGGTCTTGCCGCGCTGATGGTGTTTTTGATTCTCGCCGCGCAGTACGACAAATGGTCGCTGCCGCTGTCGGTGCTGCTGGCGCTGCCGTTCGGCACCTTCGGCGCACTGGCGGCAATCTGGATCAATAACCTGCTGCCCATGCCTTACTACATGGCGCAGGGCATCCCGTGGCTGCAATGGCTGCTGTCGCCGCTGGCCGGCATTGCGCGCCTGTCGAATGACGTGTATTTCCAGATCGGCCTGGTGACGCTGCTGGGCCTCGCGTCGAAGAACGCCATCCTGATCGTGGAATACGCGGTCATGAAAAAGCACGAGGGTTACACCACGGCGGCGGCGGCGATTGAAGCCGCGCGGCTGCGTTTCCGCCCGATCTTGATGACGTCGCTGGCCTTCATTCTGGGCGTCGTGCCGCTGGCGTTTTCCAGCGGCGCCGGCGCCGGTGCACGCCACTCGGCGGGAACCGGCGTCATGGGCGGCATGCTGGCCGCCACCTTTCTCGCCATTTTCTTCATCCCGTGGTTCTACAAATTCATCGTCGATCGCAAACTGTCGGATTCGCGTTCCACGCAGGAGATCGAAGCCGAGGTCACGCATCATCGCGAGCAGTCACTGCGCGCAGCACATGCACCGCATCGCGCGCCGCCTGTTTCCGGAGTCCGCGATGAATCGTAATATATTGTTTTTATTGATATTTTTAACAACCGCGGCCGGTTGCTCGGTCGGCCCCGACTACCAGCGCCCGGCCACCGAATTGCCGGCGGCGTGGCGCGATGCGCCGGTCGAGGGCAAAACCGTCAGCGCCGATCGCTGGTGGACGCTGTACGGTGACGCCACGCTCAACCGGCTGGTGGACGAAGCGCTCGCCAACAATCGCGACCTCGCCATCGCCACCGCACGCGTGGACGAAGTGCGCGCGCTGCTGCGCGTGGCCGATGCGCAATTCTCGCCGGCCATCGATGCCGCGTTCGGCCGCAATCGCACGCGTTCATCCGAAGTCTCCTCCATGCCGCTACCGCCCAATGTGCCGCTGGAGCGCAACACTTACCGCGGGCAGATCAACGTCGCCTACGAAATCGATCTGTGGGGACGTCTGCGCGATGCCACCAAAGCCGCCTACGCCGACCTGCTCGCCACCGAAGCGGCGCGCGACACTGTATTCATCACGCTCGCCGGCGAAACCGTCAAGGCCTACTACGGCCTGGTGGCGCTGGACAGCCAGGTGGCGGCCACACGCAAGTCGCTCGATCTGCGCCGCGAAAACCTCCGCCTGCAGCGCATACGTGCCAACGCGGGATTGATCAACGACTTTGCGCTGCGCCAGCTCGAAGCGGAAGTCGCGGCTGCGGAAGCGCAGCTACCGGCGCTCGAGCAGCGCCGCATGTCACAGGAACTGGCGCTGGGCGTGCTGCTCGGGCGCAGCCCGCGTGCACTGATCGAGTCGCGCATCACGCATGCCGCCAGCCGCGACGAACCCGCCTCGCCGGTGATTCCGCAGGGCCTGCCGTCCGACCTGCTGCTGCGCCGCCCCGACATTGCCGAAGCGGAACAACGCATGATTGCCGCCAACGCCCGCATCGGCGCCGCCCGCGCCGCGCTGTTTCCGCAGATTTCGCTCACCGGTTTTTTCGGCTCGGACAGCGCGGAACTGGGCAACCTGTTTACCGGCCCGGCGCGCATCTGGCAGATCGGTTTTGCGCTGGCGCAGCCGATTTTCCAGGGCGGGCGGCTGTTCGGCCAGATCGAATCCATCGAAGCGCGCGAACGCCAGACGCTCGCGCAATATCAGAAGACCGTGCAGAACGCATTTCGTGAAACGCACGAGGCATTGAGCGCCCAGACCCGGGCGCGCGAAACCTTTGTCGCGGAAACCGCGCGCACGACGGCATTGGGCGAATCACTGCGGCTCGCGCGCATCCGTTACGAAAACGGACTCACCAGCCAGCTCGAAGTGCTGGATGCGGAGCGCAACCTGCTCTCCGCGGAACTGAACCGCGCCGATGCGCTGCGCGCTCAGCGCGCAGCGGTGGCCGATGTGGTGAAAGCGCTGGGCGGCGGCTGGGGAGAGTCGAAGTGATGAGTGATGAGCGCGGAGTGATGAACTGAAACCATGTGCGGGTTTTCGCTCATCACTCCTCACTCATCATTCCGCACTCGCTGTTACTGGGGAGTTAGTCCGACGTCCTTGACCAGCTTCACGTAGCGGGCGTATTCGGCTTTCATCAGCTTGTCGAAAACCTCGGGGCTGGAATTCACCGCCGCTTCCGCGCCCTGCTTCTCGAACGTTTCCCTGACCCGCGGCTGCGTGATGATTTTTTTCACGTCCGCGGCCAGTTGCGTCACGATCTTTTTCGGCACGCCGGCGGGACCGACGATGCCGAACCAGCCGTCGGACTGCGCCGCCGGCAACCCTTCCTCGACGATGGACGGAATGTTCGGGAACGCCGGGTTGCGTTTGGCGGAGGTCACCGCCAGCGGGCGCAGGCGGCCGTCGCGCACCATCGGCGAAATCGTCGGCACCGTGAACACCAGGTAATGCACGCGACCCGAAATTGTTTCACCGAACGCATCGGGCACCGCCTTGAACGGCACATGCACCGTGCGCACGCCTGCGGCCTGGTTGAAAATTTCGGCCCCGATATGCGCGAGCGTACCCACACCCAGCGAGGCGTAGTTGTATTTCGACGGATTGGTTTTCAGCAACGCCACCAGTTCCTTGATGTTGCGCGCCGGCAGGCCGGGCGTCACCGCGAGAATGTTCGGTATCGATGCGACTTCGGTGACCATCGTGAAATCGCGCAGCGGATGGTACGGCGGAATTTTCTGCAGCAGCGCGCCCACGGTATGCGGCGGCGCGACCATGGCGTAGGTGTAGCCGTCGGAGCTTGCCTTGGACAGGATGGAACTGCCGATCAGACCACCGGCACCGGGCCGGTTATCGACCACGACCTGCTGGCTGTACAGTTCCGTCAGGTGCACGCCCAGCGTGCGTGCCAGAAAATCGCTCGCCGATCCCGGCGGCAGCGGCACGATCATGCGGATCGGGCGATCCGGAAATTTCTGCGCGCAGGCGACGCCGGCGACCAGCGCCATGACCAGTAGAGACAACCCCTTGATAACTGTTGTTTTCATGCCGCTCTCCTCCATTTTTTGAGTATGGTCTTTTACAGCCGCCATGTTAAGCGCTAGCCGCAGTCTGCACAATGCGGACGACATGGTTTTGCGCTGTGGCGCGGGGCAGCCTGTCAGGGCCTGTTCGCAGGATGTATCATTGAAAATATCCGTTCCCGCCCGTCCCCATGGAGTCAGCCCATGAAAATCGACCGCATTCATCACCTCAACATCCGCTGCACCCCAGGCGACCTCGGGAGGATTGAAAAATTCTACGGCGAGGTCATCGGCCTGAAAAAAGGACCGCGCCCGAGTTTCCCCAATCCCGGCATCTGGCTGTATCTGGACGACCACCCGATCGTCCATGTCAGCGCGCGCTGCGCCGAAGGATTCCTGCAGGAAAAGCACCACAGCAGCATCGACCATGTCGCCTTCCAGGTCCACGGCGCCGCTGAATTCCGCGCCAAACTGGACGGCATGAAAATCGCCTACGAACAGCAGAACGTCGCCGACGCCGGCTACCAGATTTTCCTGCGCGATCCGATCGGCACCCTGCTCGAATTCAATTTCCCCAACAGCGAAGCGCCGGCCGCCATGGCCTCCGGCACCCTGGCGCCGCGCCAGACAAAAGTGGCCGCGTAATCCGGCAGCCGCCGCTCAGCCGGCAGCCTTACCCCAGGCGCCGGCGTAAAACCGTTCGCCTATGGCCTTGCGCCCGCGCGGCTTCAGTTCCTTGGCCTTGGTTTCCTCATCGAGCACGTCGGGCTCCGCCTGGTAGCCGACGGCAATCATCGCCATCGGCGTCCAGTCGTCGGGAATCGCGAAGGCGGCGCGGGTTTTGGCAATATCGAAACCGCCCATCTGGTGCGCCGCCAGTCCCTGCGCTACCGCTTCCAGCGCCAACGACAGCGCGGCCATGCCGGTGTCGTGCTGGGCCCAGCGGTTGGGCTGACTGTTGTGTTCGAAAATCGCGCCCGCGCAGGACAGAAACAGCAACGGCACGTTCTTGACCCATTTCTTGTTGTTGTCCGACAGGCAGTCAAACGCTTTCTGCCACCCCTGCGTATCCGCTGCGCGATTCCACATCAGAAAACGCCACGGCTCGGCGCCATTGCACGACGGCGCCCAGCGCGCCGCCTCAAGCAATGCCGCAATCTGCAACGGCGTCACGCCGCGATTGACATCAAATGCCCGCGGACTCCAGCGGCGCGCCGCCAGATCGTTGATGGGAACACTGGTAACGGCCTTGCGATCCTGCATGACTGCCTCCGGGAAAAATGAAAATATGCATCTTTATATCATGCTGCCGGCGCAACACGCCGGGCGGCATTCAGCCCGGAATATTCGCGATTATCCAATCCGCAACAAAATCAACGCCCACCTGCCGGTTGTCGACATGGGCGTGTTCGGCACCGCCGTCCTCCGCGCTGAAAATGCGCAGCGTTTTTTTCTTCGCGCCGACGGCGTCATGGAGTTTTTGCGCATTCTCCACCGGCACCACGCGGTCGTTGGCGCCGTGGGTGATCAGGAACGGCATCCGGATCTGCCCGGCCACGTCTTTCAGCGTGAAACGTTTCGCGACTTCGATGCCGGCATCGGCATCCGCCGCACCCACCACCCACTGAAACTGGAAGTTGGATTGCGCCACCTTGGCACCGTCCTGCTGCGCTTTTTCCTTGATGCGGATCTGCCACGCCGCCAGATCCCAGTGCAGCGCCGTCATCGCCACGCCCGCGGCATAGCGCTGCTCGAAGGCGGCGATACGACCCGAGTAATAGCCGCCGAAGCTGTAGCCCATGATCACCACGCGCGCCGGATCGACGTCGGCGCGCTGCGCCACATACTCGTACGCCGCCGTACCCGGCACTTCGTAATCGTAACGGCTGTGGATGCCGCGGAAACGCAGGGTCTCGCCCTGCCCCGGCCCGTCGATGGCCAGCGTATGCATGCCGCGCTTGGCGAACTCCAGCCCGGCGAAGATGACGCTCATCTCCTTGCAGTTGTCCATGCCGTTGAAAATCACCACGGTCGGCGCGCGCACCGGTGCATCCGGCGCCTTCATGAACAATGCCGGCAGCGTCACGCCCAGATAAGGCACTTCAACGAATTCCACGTTCGGATAACCGCGCTGCAAACCCTCGCGATAACAGCGGTAAGCCTTTTGCCCGACTTCGCGCTTGGCATCACCCGGCGGAATGAACCGCTCGCCGGTGTAGTAATAATTGCCGGCGCGCATATAGTAATTGCCCGCCGTGCGGCTCTTCCCCTGCCCGGCCGCAGCATCCGCAGTTTTTTCAATCTGCGCCGCCATCGCACACCACTCCTCCTGCCAGGCCTGCGGCTCGCCCTGCCGCGGCTTCAGGCGCTCGGCAATGCGGTCGATCTCATCCATCGCCACCACGCCGTACGGGGCCATGCCCTTGCACGCCAGCGCGGCATTCGACCACAGGAAATTGCCGGGGAAATGATCAATCCAGAAACCGCGTGCAGACATGCAAACTCCTCTCATGCGAAGCGCCGCAGTTTGACAGATGGGGAACGGAATGAAAACATGACGTGCTTGCACGGCAAAACATGACCTCATTACCCACGCCGGAGAAAAACCCATGACTCACCCCCGCCTCATCTGCGCGCTGCTCACTGCGATTGTTGCCTCCGGCGCCGCGGCACAGGCTTACCCGTCCAAACCGGTACGCATGCTGGTGCCGTTCGCGCCCGGCGGCAATGTCGATATCACCGCCCGCATCATCGCCCCCGGCATGACCGAACTGCTGAAACAGCAGATGCTGGTCGAGAACCGCCCCGGCGGTACCGGCGGCTCCATCGGCACCAATGCCGTGGCGCGGGCCGCGCCGGATGGTTATACGATCATGGTGGCCTCCAGCAGCGTGATGACCAACGGGCCGGCGCTGTACACCAATCTGCCCTATGACATCGTGCGCGACCTGGCGCCGGTGGGCCGCATCGCCGTAGTGCCGCTGGTTGTGGTCGTGCATCCGTCAGTGCCGGCGAAAACCACCAAAGAGCTGATCGCCGTGGCCAAGGCCCACGGCGGCAACATGCTGATGGCCAACGCCGGGGTCGGCACCACCAATCATCTGATTGCCGAACTGTTCATGATCCGCACCGGCGCGAAAATGAACCTGGTGCCGTACAAAGGCAGCGGTCCCGCGCTGATGGACCTGGTCGCCGGCCACATGTTTGCGCATGTCGATCAGATTTCGTCGGCGCTGCCGTTCATCCAGTCGCAGCGCATCCGCGCGATTGCGGTAACCACCGCCAAACGCGCCGCGGCATTGCCGGAAGTGCCTACGCTCGCCGAATCCGGTGTGCCCGGATTCGACGCCAGCACGGTCACCGGCATACTGGCGCCCGCCGCCACGCCGCGCGAGGTGATCACACGGCTTAACGACACGCTGACCAAAGTGCTGGCGACGGCTGCGGTACGCGAGCGTTTTACCGCATTGGGCGCTGAAGTTCAGCCCGGCAGCAGCGAAGAACTCGGCAAGTTCATCCGCGAGGATCTCGCGCTATGGGTGAAAGTGGTCAAGCAGGCCGGCATCAAGGTGCAATAACCGCGGGGCCGCGAGCCGCCGCGCGGCACCGGCGCGGCAATCACCGTTTGTCCTGGTTTGCTTTTATTTCTGCTGCGCCTGCTGTGCGGCAATGTCACGCCGCACCTGATCCATGTCCAGCGCTTTCACCTGGGTCAGCACGCTGTCCAGACCGGAAGCCGGCAACGCGCCGGCCTGCATGAACACGATCACTTCCTCGCGGAACAGCATGATGGTCGGAATCGAGCGAATGCCGAAATGCCCCGCCAGCGCCTGCTCATCGTCGGAATTAACCTTGGCGAACACCACGTCCGGATGTTTTTCGGACGCCGCCTTGAACACCGGCGCAAAACCCTTGCAGGGGCCGCACCACGGCGCCCAGAAATCAATGATCACCATGTTATTGCCGGTGACCGTGCTTTCAAAATTTTCTTGAGTCAGTTCATGGACAGCCACGGTCTCAACTCCTGTCCAGTGAGCCACTTGCGGCCCCTGGCGCGCCGCTCCCGCAAACGGGCCTGCGGCTAACGAGTCGCGGCGCGGGACCACACCACGGCGCCCAGAAGTCGATAATCACCATGTTGTTGCCGGTAACGGTGCTTTCAAAATTTTCCTGGGTCAGTTCCTGTACGGCCATCATCGCCCTCCGTAATATACGAAGCGTGATGATGTCATAAAACCGGAAACTGCTCAGCTACCGATGATTCCGCCATCGCTCTTGCGAATCACCACTGTCGCCGAGCGCGGCCGCCCGCCCGACGGGCCATCGGGCCAGGTGCTGACGGCCTTGGGGTTTCGCGGATCACTGCGCTCCGATGCCGTCTCGCCGGGATGCTGGATGTTGACGAACATCGTGCGCGCATCCGGCGTCATCACCGCGCCGGTGACTTCACAACCATTGGGGCCGGTGAGAAAACGGCGTGTTTCGCCGGTGCGGACATCCGCCGCGAGCATCTGGTTGTTGCCCATGCGCTCGTAATGCCCCTTGTTTTGCGTACGGGTCGATACATCGGTCTGTATCCACAGCAGGCCGCTGTCGTCGAACCACAGACCGTCGGGGCTGCCGTAAGCGTCGCCCTTGATGTTGCCGCCGCGCGCCGCATCGGGATGCTGCGGGTCGCCGCACATGGCAAAAATGTCCCACTCGAACTTCACGCCTGCAGGGTCGTTGCCGGCTTCGCGCCAGCGGATGATGTGGCCGTACACATTGTTCACACGCGGATTGGCTTTGTCGGCGCCCGGCCGGTCTTTGGCGCCGCGCTGACTGTTGTTGGTGAGCGTGCAATACACTTCGTTCGTCGCCGGATGCACCGCGATCCATTCCGGCCGGTCCATTTTGGTGGCGCCGACAGCATCGGCCGCGGCGCGAGTACGAATCAGCACCTCGGCCTGACTCGCAAAGCCGTTGCCTGCCGTCAGCGGACCCGTGCCGAACACCAGCGGCAACCATTGACCGCTGCCGTCGTCGTTGAACTTCGCGACGTAGAGCGTACCGTGATCGAGGATATTGCGGTTGGCATGGCGATCCGCGCGGTTCCAGGCATCGCGCGACACAAACTTGTAGATGTATTCGAATATCCGGTCATCCCCCATGTAAATCACCAGCCGGCCATCGCTCGCTGGCGCCGGCCATGCACCCTCGTGGCTGAACCGCCCCAGCGCCGTGCGTTTGGCCGGCTTCGACTGTGGATCGTACGGATCGAACTCGACCACCCAGCCATGACGATTGGGTTCGTTGGGATGGTCACCGGCATCAAAACGTTCGTCGAACTCGTCCCAGCGATAACCACGGCCGGCGACGCTGATGCCGTTGCGCCGCTGGTCCGCCGTCAGCGTGCCGTCGTTGGTGAAATAGCCATCCCAGTTTTCTTCGCAGGTCAGATAAGTGCCCCACGGCGTGTAGCCGTGCGCGCAGTTGTTGAATGTGCCGAGCACTTCCAGTCCGGACGGATCGGCCACGGTTTTCATGCCGACAGTGCCCGCTGCCGGGCCGGCGATCCGCATCGGCGTGCGCGCGGTCACCCGGCGCGCATATCGGGACGGACGCACGATTTCCCAGCGTCCCCCGTTCGCGCGCACCTCGATCACCGAACAGCCGTGCGCGTTCTGCGACTTGCGCACTTTTTCGGCGCTCCAGTTGGCGAAGCCATCGGTATGCAACAGGCCATCGTCGGTGTATTCGTGGTTCATCACCAGCAAACCGTTCACGGAGTTATCCGAACCGTACGGCAACGGAAAGTAATGCATGCCATCGTGATGCATGCCCGCCTGCAACGCCTGTTCATCGGCGGTATTGCCGGCATCCGGCTTGAATGCCGGCGCGCCGGATGGGTGGCCTATGGGATCGCCCCAAGCGTAGAACGTCGTTGCCGCATAACCTTCGGGAACGCGAACCGTATCAGCTGCAGATGTTGAAATGCCGCGGAAACCGAGATGGAGTTCGCGCTTCAGTCCGGTCGCGCAACCGGCAAGGGACAGCGGCAGGCTGCCGGCGAGCGCCAGCGCCGCTGTGCCTTGCAGCACCTGGCGGCGCGACAGCCGCGCTTCGAGAATCTGCTCAAAACTCTGACTTGAAGAGATATTGAGGGAACGCCCGTCGCTGTAACTGTGGCTCATGAATACCTCTTTATCAGGAAAGCCCAGAACGGTACGACGACTACGTTACAAAACAGTGACTGTTATTACGCGCTGGCGCTCGCGGCGCTTTGCTGCAGCAGGCTGAGCAGCGCCGCGGCCTTGTCGAAGGTTTCCTGGTATTCGGCGTCGCGCTGCGAGTCGGCAACGATGCCGCCGCCCGCCCAGAAGCGCACCGTGCCGTGCGAATGCACCAGCGTGCGGATGGCGATATTGGTATCCATGTTGCCGTCGTAACCGACATAGCCGATGGCGCCGCAATACACGCCGCGGCGATGCGGTTCGAGTTCCTCGATGATCTGCATCGCCCGCACCTTGGGCGCGCCGGTGATCGAGCCGCCGGGAAACGCGCCGCGCAGCAGGTCAATGGCGTCGCGCCCCGACGCCAGTTGGCCGGTCACCGTGCTGACTAGGTGATGCACGGTGGCGAAACTTTCCACCTCGAACAGCCGCGGCACCCTGACTGAACCCAGCGCGCAGTTTTTCGACAGGTCATTGCGCAGCAGATCGACGATCATCAGATTCTC
This sequence comes from uncultured Bordetella sp., assembly GCA_964486865.1. GTDB lineage: Bacteria > Pseudomonadota > Gammaproteobacteria > Burkholderiales > SG8-41. The sequence continues at coordinate 34,455 of CAZAOZ010000001.1, read as the reverse complement.
GGCGCGGTCTTTTTCGCTGGCCACCAGTTCCGCGATCAGTTCCGCGTCGAGCCGCGCATGTCCGGCGCGCGGCCGGGTGCCCTTGATCGGCCTGGTTTCCACCTGCCCGTTGCGCACGCTCAGAAAACGCTCCGGTGAGGCCGACAGGATCTGCGCATAGGGCGTGCTGATGTAAGCCGAATAGGGCGCGGGATTGATCAGGCGCAGCCGCTGATACGCCAGCCACGGGTCGCCCTCGGCGCGCGCCGAGAAGCGCTGTGCGAGATTGACCTGATAGCAGTCGCCGGCGCGGATGTAATCGAGCACGCGGTTGAAGGCGTGGCTGTAACCCAGCGGCGTGAAATTGGAATTGACGGGTGACGTGACGCGAAACGGTACACGGCGGCGCTCAGGCGGCGCGTCACTGAACAGACGCACCAGCGCATCCCACTTGCGGTCGGTATCGGGGTCACGCCCCTGCCCTGCCAGCCACGCGCGGCGTTCGGAATGATCAACGACCACCGCCCAGTCGTAAATACCGAGCACCATGTCCGGGATGCGCTCGATATCGCGCGCGCGCGCGGGCAGGCGCTCGATGCGGCGCGCCAGATCGTAGCCGAAATAGCCGATGGCGCCGCCGCTGAACGGCAGGTCGCCCGCCGCTGCAGGATCCATCGCCAGATGCGTGCGCAGCAGCTCGAACGGATCGGCGCGCGACAGTTCGGTGCCCTCGGCATGCACTTCGGTCATCGCGCCGCGCGTCACCAGCCGCACATGCGGCTCGGCGGTGATGATGTCGTAGCGCGCCTGTCCTGGGTAATGCAGGCCGCTGTCGAGGAATACCGCCCACGGCCGGTCGGCCACGGCTTCAAACAGCGCGGCGCTGTCGGCGCGGTACGGCAGTTCGGTCAGCAGCGGAATGGTCATGTGTGCATTTTAATCCGCAAGGCCGCAGCGCACATCGGCAGCGAACGTCTCCCACGGCCAGCACCCAGGAGAATATATTTAAAAACAATATGTTACTGACAAGCATGGGCGTTGCACTGCTTCCGGGCTGCCGGCTGCGCTGTAATTCAGCCCTGTTCGGGGTGGCGCTTTGTGTATTATTGTCTCTGCGCGCTCAGGCAGGTGAGGAGCAAATCAATAACCAAATGCCGGCGCGATCAAAAAATCCCAGGAGAAATAAAATGAATGCCTCGAAGCACCGCTTCCTTCGTATTCTTGCCGCGGGTGGATTTGCTCTCGGCCTGTTTGCCGCAGCCAGCCCGTCCGCCATCGCCCAACCCGCGCCTGCCGCCAAGCCCGACCCCCGCGTGCAGATGGGCGGCTTTCACCCCGAGCGCATGAGTTCCACCGGTCTTGCGCCTCACGCCACTCCGGTAACGGTGACACCGCCGGAGAACATCCCCGTGAGCAAGTTGCAGGTCCCGCCCGGCTTCCAGATTGAACTGTGGGCGCACGGCTCTCCCGGTGCGCGCATGATGGCCCGCGGCGACAAGGGCACGATATTCCAGGGAACCCGCGCCATCGGCCGCGTCTATGCCATCTATGAAAAAGACGGCAAGCGCGTCTCCAAGGTGATCGCCGACAAACTGGTACAGCCCAACGGCGTGCTGTTCCACAAAGGTTCGCTCTATGTCGCGGCCATCAACAAGGTGCTGCGCTACGACAACATCGAAGCGAATCTGGAAAACATCCCGGCACCGGTGGACATGACGGACAATTTCAAGCTGCCGCCCGAAGTGCATCACAACTGGAAATTCCTCGCGCTCGGCCCAGACAACAAGATATACATCCCGGTCGGCTCGCCGTGCAACCTGTGCGAGATCAACACCGGCATCCACGGCCAGATCCGCCGCTACAACCTCGACGGTTCGGGCATGGAAATCATGGCGCGCGGCGTGCGCAACAGCGTCGGTTTCGACTTCCATCCGAAAACCGGCGAACTGTGGTTCACCGACAACGGCCGCGACTGGGCCGGCGAGAATGAGTTCGAAGAAGAACTCAATCGCGTTCCCGCCAACCTGATCGGCGCGCACTTCGGCTTCCCTTTCTGCCACGCCGACGGCAAGCCGGATCCGGACATCAAAGTCCCGAACGCCTGCGCCAACGTGGTATTGCCGGTAACCACACTCGGCGCCCACGCTGCCGCCCTCGGCATGCGCTTCTATACCGGCAAGATGTTCCCGGCGGATTACCAGGGCGCGATCATCGTGGCCCGTCGCGGCTCGTGGAACAAGACCGAGAAAAACGGCTATGACGTGCTCCGCGTCACCGCCACCGCCGACGGCAAGAACCCGAAGGTCACGCCGTTCGTCACCGGCTTCCTCGACAAGGCGAAAAACGAGTTCTGGGGCCGCCCGGTCGATGTCATGCAGATGCCCGATGGCTCAATGCTGATTGCCGATGAACAAAACGGCGCAATTTACCGAGTGAGCTACAAGAAATAATGCATTTCCCGACACGGCGCGGCGGATCGCATATCCGCCGCGCCGTTATTTTGTCTGCCGCACTCCTGTTTGCCGCCGGCCCCGCTCCGGGCAATGCCAATGGCGACGTTGCGCGCGGCGCGGCCAAAGCCGCGGCCTGTGCGGTCTGCCACGGCGCGGCGGAGCGCCCGCCGCTGCCCGCCATGCCCGCCCTTGCCGGCCAGCAGACCGCTTTTCTCGTGCTGCAGATGTTTTTCATGCGTGAAGGCCTGCGCGTGGTGCAGCCCATGGCGGGACTGCTCAAGGATTTCTCCGACCGCGACCTTGAGGATGTTGCCGCGTTTTTTTCCGCGCAAAAACCGTCGCCGGACAACGGCAAGCGCGATCAGCAGCACTATGCCCGCGGCGCCGATCTCTCGCGAGGCATGGGCTGCGGCAGTTGTCATCTCGCGGACTACCGCGGCCAGCGGCATATCCCGCGCATCACCGGCCAGCGCGAAGACTATCTCGCGCTGACGCTGAAGGCGTACCGCGACGACCAGCGCACCGGCGCCGACACCAGCATGAATGCCGCGATGTACAGGGCAACCGACAGCGACATCCGCGCACTGGCACACTACCTCGCGCAGCAGCAGGCAACGGCTGCGCAGTAATGCGCAACCGTCCTGATCAGGTGCCGCAGAAAGTCCGGTAACCCACCGACTCATGAACCGGCGCGGGTTCGGCGTAGGCAGCGAGTCCGGCCTGTTCGTCAAACGGCCGCTGCAGCACGGCCAGCAGTTTTTCGAAGGGTGCGTAATCGCCGAGATCGACGGCAGCCGCCAGCGCCGCTTCGACCTGGTGGTTGCGCGGGATATACAGCGGATTGACCGCACGCATGGCTGCAGCGCGCTGCGCAGGCGCAATCGGTTCGGTCTTCAGGCGCGCACGCCAGCGCACGAGCCATGCCTGCAGCATCGAGTCATCGGCGTACAACTCGCGCAGGCCGGCATCGCCTGACGCGCCGGCGCCTTCCGCCGCATCGGAGAGCCGGCGAAACGCCAGAGTAAAATCGACACCCTGCCCCTCCATCGTGGCGAGGAAATCCGCGGCCAGCGCCAAGTCATCGGCTTCCTCGCGCGCCAATCCCAGCTTTAACCGCATGCCCTGCAGCCAGTAGTGCTGATAGCGCTCCTGAAACGCGCCGAGAATTTCCATTGCCTGCGCCACCGCTTTGTCCTGGTCTTCGCCGAGCAATGGCAGCAGGGCCTCCGCCAGCCGTGCCAGATTCCAGTTGGCGATCGGCGGCTGGTTCACATAGGCATAACGTCCCTGTTCGTCGATGGAACTGAACACCGTCGCCGGGTCATAACGATCCATGAAGGCGCAGGGACCGTAGTCGATGGTCTCGCCGGATAGTGTCATGTTGTCGGTGTTCATCACGCCGTGGATGAATCCGACATTCATCCAGCGCGCGATCAGCGCCGCCTGCCGCTCGCTCACCGCCCGCAGCAGGCCGAGACAGGGATCAGCCCGCCCCTGGAGTTCCGGGTAATGGCGCCCGATCACATAATCGGCCAGCCGGCGCAGCAGCGCGTCGTCGCTGCGCGCCGTGACAAACTGGAATGTGCCGACGCGGATGTGGCTGGCCGCCACGCGGGTCAGTACCGCGCCGGGCAGGTTGCTTTCGCGACGCACGGTTTCGCCAGTAGTCACCGCCGCCAGCGCCCGCGTGGTCGGGATGCCCAGCGCGTGCATCGCCTCGCCGATCAGATACTCGCGCAGCACCGGACCCAGCGCCGCCTTGCCGTCACCACCGCGCGAGAACGGCGTGCGGCCGGAACCCTTGAACGCGATGTCGTGGCGCCGGCCGTGCTGGTCGATCACTTCACCCAGCAGCAACGCGCGGCCATCGCCCAGTTGCGGTGAGAAACCGCCGAACTGGTGGCCGGCATAGGCCTGCGCGATGGTGGCTGCGCCCGGCGGCAACTGACTGCCGGAAAAAATCAGCGCGCCTGCAGCAGAGTCCAGCGCCTCGGCATCCAAGCCCAGTTCTTCAGCCAGCGCATGATTGAGCTTCACCAGCCGGGGCTCGGCAACCTGCACGGCCTTCCACGGCACGTACAAACCCTCAAGGTCGCGGGCATAGGTGTTGTCGAACACGAATCCGGTGCGCGCTGTGGTGGCTGGTGCAGTCAAAGCAATGTTCCTTTTGTGTTTCTCAAAATACGACAGCGCTGCGCATCGGCTGAATCACGGGAACACATATGGCAGATGCAAATAATGCTGACTCCGACCCTTTGGATTTCTCCAGCACCTTTGGTCTAGGCACACCTTCGAACGCCAGTTGTTCGCTATCGCACCAACAGCGCCCATGTCCAATGGACGGCGATCACCATTTGTATTGCGAACGCGATGAAGCGAAGCCACGAGGCAACCACGCTGGTTGAGACAACATGGATGGAAGATTGAAGCAGCCGGGCAAGAAGCAACCACGGGGCAAGGGCGTCGGTGACATCAGCCTGATTCGTGAGTAGCGCCACCACCAACAGCCCGCCGACTATTGGGAAGCTCTCGATGCAGTTGGCATGAGCCCGCGCCAGGCGTTGCATGTACGGGGGAAGATTCGAATTGTCCGGTCTGAACTCATTGGCAGCGACGGTCTTGGTGACCAAAAAACGTGTTCGCAACACCTCCATCAGAATCAACAGGAACAATGTCCAGGCAATGACTGCGGTGAGTACGAAAGCGGAGGCGTTTTGCATATCAGAAGTCCTTTGTCAGATCGAGATCATGAGTGCCGCAAAATGATTTCTTAAATAAGTTACAAACATGCGCTGCGTTTTCTACATGGATAAAATCGGAACAAAACCGACACCTACAAATAAAGCCGCAGGGTAGCCCAAATCCGCTTTCATCATACGCAAAACGCGCGTCGCGCAAGGGCCGGTACCTGTTAATCCAGATATTCCTAAAACACCACCACACTGCGTATCGACTTCCCTTCACGCATCAAATCAAACCCCTTGTTGATGTCTTCGAGTTTGAGTTTGTGTGTGATCAAATCATCGATGTTGATCTTGCCGTCCATGTACCAATCGACAATCTTCGGCACGTCGCGCCGGCCTTTCGCGCCGCCGAATGCTGTGCCTTTCCACACGCGGCCGGTGACCAGTTGAAACGGCCGGGTCTTGATTTCCTGCCCCGCGCCGGCGACGCCGATGATCACCGACACGCCCCAGCCCTTGTGGCAGCACTCCAGCGCCTGGCGCATCACATCCACATTGCCGATGCACTCAAAGCTGTAGTCGGCGCCGCCCTTGGTCAGGTTCACCAGGTACGGCACCAGATCGCCCTCTACTTCTTTCGGATTGACGAAGTGCGTCATGCCGAATTTCCGGGCCAGCGCTTCGCGTGACAGATTGAAATCGACGCCGACTATCATGTTGGCGCCGGCCAGCCGCGCGCCCTGGATCACGTTGAGCCCGATGCCGCCCAGTCCGAACACCACCACGTTCGCGCCCGGCTCGACTTTCGCGGTGTTGATCACCGCGCCGATGCCGGTAGTGACGCCGCAGCCGATGTAGCAAACCTTGTCGAAGGGCGCGTCTTCGCGGATTTTGGCGAGCGCGATTTCCGGCACCACGGTGTAATTGGCGAAGGTCGAGGTGCCCATGTAGTGCAGCAGTTTTTTGCCGTCCAGCGAGAAACGGCTGCTGCCGTCGGGCATCACGCCCTGCCCCTGCGTCACGCGGATGGCCTGGCACAGATTGGTCTTGTCCGACACGCAGTATTCGCATTCGCGGCACTCGGGCACGTACAGCGGAATCACGTGATCGCCCTTTTTCAGCGATTTGACGCCGGGGCCGACATCGACCACCACGCCCGCGCCTTCATGGCCGAGAATTGCCGGGAATAACCCTTCAGGATCAGCGCCCGACAGCGTAAACTCGTCGGTGTGGCAGATACCCGTGGCCCTGATTTCAACCAGCACTTCGCCCGCACGCGGCCCGTCGAGATCGACGGTTTCGATGGTCAGCGGCGCACCGGCTTTGTGCGCGACCGCGGCCTTGACTTTCATCAATAATTCTCCCGAATTGGCATTTTCAGCATCAAGAAACACATTCTAGCGCCTGCACCGGCGTTACACTGAACCCGTGGCTACGACCAAATCTGACTATTGCGGACGCTTCGCACCGTCCCCCACCGGCCCCCTGCACTTCGGCTCGCTGGTTGCTGCGGTCGGCAGTCATCTCGATGCACGCGCCCACGGCGGCCGGTGGCTGGTGCGCATGGAAGATATCGACCAGTCGCGCAACGTGCCCGGCGTGGCGGACGCGATACTGCGCGCGCTGGAAGCACTGGGCATGGCGTGGGACGGCGAAGTGCTGTACCAAAGCACGCGCGACGATGCTTACCGTGCGGCGCTGGCCATCCTGCAAAAACGCAAACTGGTTTATCCCTGCGCTTGCAGCCGCCGCGAGATTGCCGATTCTGCCGTGGGCGGCATCGACGGCCCGGTTTATCCCGGCACCTGCCGCAATGGTTTGCTGGCGGGCCGCGCGGCGCGCGCCGAACGCGTACTGACCCGCGGCGCAAAGATTGAATTCACGGACGCCATCCAGGGCAAAATCGTTCACAACCTCGAACGGCAGATCGGCGACTTTGTGGTGAAGCGCGCCGACGGGCCGTACGCGTATCAGCTGGCGGTGGTGGTGGACGACGCCGCACAGGGCATCACCGATGTGGTGCGCGGCGCCGACCTGCTGGATTCGACGCCGCGGCAGATTTACCTGCAGCAATTGCTCGGCCTGGCGACGCCGCGCTACGCCCATCTGCCGGTGGCCGTCAATGTCATGGGCGAAAAACTCTCCAAGCAGACCCTGGCAGCGCCCATCGACGATGCCCATCCGGTGGCGATACTCAACGCGGCGCTGGTCTTCCTCGGGCAGGATGCGATTGCGGATTGCGCACCGCAGGACACGAAGTCATTCTGGAAACGCGCGATTGCCGGCTGGAAAATGGATCGCGTGCCGCGGACGCGCACGCGACCCGAGGTCGCGTAGCACATCCCTAAATTACTTTCTGCGCCCGCAGCGCAGCAATCGCCGTCGCTTCATAACCCAGTTCACCGAGGATCGCGTCGCTGTCCGCGCCCACCGGCCGCGGCGGCGTATCGGCGCGCGGCCCGTTGTGCGCAAAGCTGAACGGCGCCAGCGGCACCCTGAGGTCTTTTGCAAAACCCGTCTCGGACGGCGGAAACGAGTGGAACAGGCCACGCGATGCCGTCTGCGCTTCCGCCATGCATTCCGGAATGGTGCGCACGCGACCGGCCGGCGCGCCGGCTTCGTTGAACAGCGGCTCCCACTCCGCGGCGGTGCGCTGCATCAGCTTTTCCTGCATCAGCGCGCGCAGCGCCGGAATATGGTCGCGGCGCGCGGGGCCGGTGGCAAAGCGCGGATCGTCGTTCAGCGCGGTCAGCCCCAGCACTTTCAGCAGGCCCTGGTGCTGGTGCTCCTCGTTGATGGCAAAGGCAATCAGGCCGTCGGCGGTATTGAATGTGGTCGATGCCGGTGAGCGGCTGGCGGCGTCGTTGCCCGCCTGTTTCGGCGCCGCGCCGGTATTCATGTAAGCCGTCACCACGGACGCCATCAGGATGATATTGGTGTCGAGCATGGACAGGTCGATGAACTGCCCTCTGCCGGTGCGCTGCTTCTGGTACAGCGCTGCCGACACCGCGTAGGCCGCGGCCAACCCTGTCGCGTAATCGATGATCGGCGGGCCGGCCTTGATCGGGCCGGTCTCCTCGGTGCCGGTCACGCTCATGAAACCCGACCACGCCTGGATTACGCTGTCATAGGCCGGGTGCTGCTGCTTGGGCCCGGTGCCGCCATAAGCGGTGATCGACATGAACACCACTTCCGGATTCACCTTCTTGACCGCCTCGTAACCGATGCCGCGCTTTTCGGCGGAGCCGCTGCGCAGGTTCTGCACCACCACATCGCACTCCGCGGCCAGCTTCAGGAAAATATCACGGCCTGCGGGCTGGTCGAGATCCAGCGACAGAAAGCGTTTGTTCGAGGACTGGGTCATGAAGCCCAGCGACATGCCCTGCCGGCCGAATGCGGGATCGGCCTCGGTACGCCAGCGCACGGTTTCACCCTTGCCCGGCGGTTCGATCTTGATCACCTCGGCGCCGAGCAGCGCCATCTGGTAGGCGCAGAACGGCCCCGCCAGCACGCGCGTGAGGTCCAATACCTTGATTCCGGCAAACGCCCTTTGATCGGTTGCCATTTGGTCTGCCGCCATGATGCGCTCCGTAAAAAAACCAGGAGCATCATAGCAAGCCGTGCAGCAATATCGGGGGGGCTTTAAGGCATCCGTGCGCTGACGCGCAGTTGGCGGGATTTTTCAGCAGCTACACGCACCAGCAGTTCCCGCACCCGCGGCACCGCCTCGCGCGCCGCTTCCTCGCCGGCGGCAAGGTTCGCCAGCTTCTGCGAAAAATCGGTAATGCGGGTGCGTATGGTATCCGGGCGGATGATGACATCCGCCTGCCGCGCATCGACCGAGCCGCGCCACGACACATCCACGGCGATGACGATGTCCGCACCCATGTCGCGCGCCACCGACGCCGGCACGCGGCTGGCGACGCCGCCATCGACGTACTCGGTGCCGTGGATCATCACCGGCCAGAACATCTTCGGCACGCTGGCGGAAGCGCGCACCGCAACGCCGGTATTGCCGCGGGTGAATATCGTCATGCGGCTGGTGATGCGCTCCGCGGCGACCACGGCAAACGGTTTCTGCAACGCTTCGATCGGACGGCCGCGCAGCGTATCATTGATGTAGTCCTGCAGCCGCCCGCCTTCGATGAATCCCGGCCCGAACAGCGTGAAATCCAGCAGATCGTTGTCCTCGACGGCGAGCGCGGCGGCTTCCAGCGCGGCAGCCCGCATGCCTCCGGCATGCAATGCAGCCACTACTGCGCCGGAACTGACGCCGACGATGACATCGGCCTCGATGCCGGCTGCCTCGAAGGCCTTGAGCACGCCCACATGCGCAAACCCGCGCGATCCGCCGGCCCCCAGCACCAGGCCGATGACCGGGCGCGGCGCAGCCACGCGCACCAGCGGCGCGGCATGGGGCGCATCCGCCGCCGTGTAATTGGCGGGCGCGGTGGCGCAACCGGCGATGAGGCCGACGGTGCCGAACAGCAGGAATTTGCGGATTTTTTGCATGAGTTTTGAGTCTGGAGTGACTGCCGGTCTCCGTCAAGGTTCCCCGCGCGGGCAATAACGCTCTCCAGCGGCCAATTTGGTCCTGATGGTTGCCATACGGCAGCAAACCCGACAAAATCCCCTTTCCAATTCGCGCACCCAAACCAAAATCAAACGATCCAGGAGGATCCCCATGAAACTGACCCGTGTTTTGACTGCATTGATTGCTGCAACCACCGCGTGCACAGCCGTCGGCGCGTTTGCGGCTGACAGCTTCCCCAGCCGCCCGATCCGCGTACTGGTGCCGAACGGCGCCGGCAGCTCGGTAGATACGCTGACCCGCATCGTCACCACCCGGATGAGCGACGTTCTCAAGCAGCAGCTGGTGATCGACAACCGCGCCGGCGCCGGCGGCGTCATCGGCATGGAAATCGGCAAGGGCGCCAATCCCGACGGCTACACGATGATTGCCGCGACCACCGCGGCCTCGACCATCGCGCGACTGCTCGTGAAAAACCCCACCTATCACCCGGTGAACGACTACGACATGGTCGGGCAGTTCGGCGTGACGCTCAACGTGCTGGTGGTCGCCAATTCCCTGCCGGTCAAATCCGTGCCGGAACTGATCGCCTATGCCAAGAGCGGCAAACAGCCGTTCAACATGGCCTCGGCGGGCGTCGGCTCGCAAAGCCATTTGTCGGGCGCCTATTTCATGCTGGAAGCCAAGTTTGATTCACTGCATGTGCCGTACAAAGGCGGCGGCGCTTCAGTCGCGTCGCTGGTCGCGGGCGAATCGCAGTGGTCGCTGACGCCCTCGGCGGCGGCGATGGTTCACGTGAACTCCAAACGCATGCGCGCCATCGGGCACAGTCTGAAAAAAGCGACCGACCTGATGCCGGGCATCCCCCCCATATCCGACACCATACCGGGCTTCGACTACACCGGCTGGATGGGCTTCATGCTGCCCAAGGGCACACCCAAGCACATTACCGAAAAGCTGCGCGTGGCGATGATTGAAACCATGAAAGCGCCTGATGTCGTGAAGGGCATGGCTTTCCAGGGCACCGAGATCGCCATTCTGGGACCGGTGGAATTCCGCAAGGAAGTGCAGGACTCCATGGGCAAAAACGCCAAGCTCATCAAAACAGTGGGACTGCAGGCGAACTGATACAACTGCCAAGGATTTAACCAACGGGTCGTGCGGAGGTCCGCGCGACCCGGTTTTTTTGTGGAGCATTGAAAAATGATACTGGATGCAATGGTTGATCGCGGACTCTCTGAAGAGACCCGCATGATGCGGGAAGTCACCCGCAAGTTTGCCAACGAACATGTCATTCCGTTCACCCGCAAGAACTGGCAGCGGGAATGGAACATGAATCCGGCGGAGCGGCTGCCGCTGGAAATCCTCCAGGTCGCTGACAAAATCGGCATCCGCACGCTGGGCATCCCGGAAGAATTCGGTGGCACTGCGCTCGATCCCAAATCCGAAGTACAAACCTTCGCCGTCATCTCGGAAGAGATTTCACGCGGCGACTGCGGGCTGGCCGAGAAAATGGTGCAGATCTGGAAAGTGTCGGTACTGCTGCGCAACGTGGCGCCCCGCCACCTGCAGGAGCGCTGGTTCCCGCGCGTCGTTGCAGATCCGTCGTTCCTGCTGTCGCATTGCCTGACCGAGCCGCGCGGCGCGTCCGACCGCTGGCTGCCCTACAACGTGCCTGAAGCGGCGATGCAGACCAAGGCAGTAAAAAAAGGCGACCGCTGGGTCATCAACGGCCGCAAGCAGTTCATCACCAATGCCTATGACGCCAGCCTGTATGTGATCTATGCCAATACCAACACCAAGGTCGGCATGCTGCAGGGCACCTCGAGCTTTCTGGTACCGCGCGACACGCCCGGACTGACGGTGGCGCGCTGCAACGAAACGCTGGGCGGCCGTTACATGAACAACGGCGAGATCGCCTTCGAGAACATGGAAATACCGGAGGATCACCTGCTGGTGGAAAACACCGCGCTGGCCAAGGCCGGCATTTATTTCAGGCCCGGCAAGATCATCCAGGGTTCGAAAAACATCGGCGTCGCGGTGCGAGCCTTCGAGGAAACCGCCAAATATGTGCAGGAGTACGTGCAGGGCGGCAAGATCCTGATCAAGCATCAGGCCACGGCGATCCGGCTGGCCGAAATGGCAACCAAGATCTGCGCCGTGCGCGGGCTGCTGCGCGAAGCTTCGCGCGCGGTCGATGAAAACACCCCGGAAGCGGAAGTGTTGTGCAACATGGTCAAGCTCTATGCCTCGGAAGCGGTGCTGGAGGTATGCAAGCATGCCGTGGAACTGCACGGCGGCAACGGCACCATGCTGGAGTTCGGCATCGAGAAACTGTATCGCGATGCGACCATGTATTTGCACATGGACGGCACGGTGGACGTGACCAAGTTCAAGATCGTCAAGAACCTGTTCCCGGAAACCGCCGGCAAATACGCCGGCCCCGAGACCTGAGCATTCCGCCCGGTCAATTAACCCAAAAACGGCAATTCAGCCACAGAGAACACAGAGAAAATCCGAGGGTTGCACCAGTGTGACTCATGCACCCGACCGGTGTGACGCGGATATGGCTTTCGTTCCTGGTTTTCCTCTGTGACCTCTGTGACCTCTGTGCCCTCTGTGGCTGACCGCTTTTCCCAGGATTAATGGAGTTGCATTGAAAGCCTTGATCGTCAGGGAACACGGCCCGCTGGAAAACCTGCGGCTGGAAGACGTGCCGGATCCGGCGCCGGGCGCGGGTGAAGTGTTGCTCGATGTGCATGCCGCCAGCGTCAATTTTCCCGACCTGCTGGTGATCGGCGGCACCTACCAGACCCTGCCGCCGCGCCCGTTCAGTCCCGGCAAGGACATGGCCGGCGTGGTCACCGCGGTCGGCGCCGGCGTCACCACCTGCAAGCCGGGCGACCGCATCGCCGCGCAGATCGAATACGGCGCCTACGCGCAGCGCTGCGTGGTGCCGCAGCAGAATTGCTACCCGATGCCCGACGCGATGAGCTACGCCGATGCCGCAGCCATGGGCATCGCCTGGCCGACGGCGCATTTCGCGCTGATCGAACGCGGGCAATACCAACCCGGCGAAATCGTGCTGATCAACGGCGCTGCCGGCGGCGTCGGCATCGCCACCATCCAGATTGCGAAAGCGCTGGGGGCCACGGTCGTCGCCAGCGTCGGCAGCGCCGAAAAAGCGGCATTGGCGAAACAGCATGGCGCGGATCACGTCGTGCGCACCGATGTGCCCAATCTGCGCGATGCGTTCCGCGACCAGGTGCTGGCTGCGGTCGGCAAGCGCGGCGTCGATATCATCGTCGATCCGGTGGGCGGTGACGTGTTCGACGCCAGCCTGCGCGTGATCGCCTGGTCAGGACGGCTGATCGTCGTCGGCTTCGCCTCGGGCCGCATTCCCGAAATCAAGGCCGGGCACCTGCTGGTGAAAAACATCGCCGTGCTCGGCCTGCAGTACAGCGCTTACCGCGACCGCCAGCCGGGAAAAGTGCAGCGCGTGCAGCGTGAGCTGTTCGATTGGTACGTGGCGGGAAAAATAAAACCGCATGTGATGGCGGCGTACCCGCTGGCGCAGTACCGCGAGGCGCTGCGCGTGGTGCGCGACCGCGAGGTGGTCGGCAAGATGGTCATCCTGATGCAACAGTAGCCGCCCGGAATAAATTATATAACTTGTTGTTTTTGTTTATATTTTTTACCTGCGTTATAGCCACTTGCTTTCACGGGTGGAGTGTAGAGAATAGCCGCTTTCCCATTTGAGACCCTCCATGCAAAACGCAAAATCCACACCCACCCTCGGCATACTGCCGCGCTGGATATTCATGAGCCGCTGGCTACAGGCGCCCCTGTATATCGGCCTGATTGCCGCGCAGGCGCTGTATGTCTGGCAGTTCTGGCGCGAGCTGATGCATCTCATCAGCGAGATGACCACCAACAACATCACCGAGGCGCAGATCATGCTGATCGTGCTCGGCTTGATCGACGTGGTGATGATTTCCAACCTGCTGGTGATGGTCATCGTCGGCGGCTGGGAAACCTTCGTGTCGCGCCTCGAACTGGAACATCATCCGGACCAGCCGGAGTGGCTGTCGCATGTCAATGCCGGCGTGCTCAAGGTCAAGCTCGCCACGGCGATCATCGGCATCTCGTCGATCCACCTGCTGCAGACCTTCATCAACGCCGCGAAACTCGATGAAAAGACGATGATGTGGCAGACCATCATTCATCTGACCTTTGTCATGTCGGCGGTGGCCATCGCCTATACCGAAAAACTCACGCACTCCACGCCGCGCGCCCACAAGCCGGACCGGGCGGAAGCTGCCGCCGCCGCGGCACACTGAGCCACTGAACTACTGAACCACTGAGCTGGTTTATTTGATCATCAGCGGGATGCCGCTGAGGATCAGGATCGCGCACACCACGCGTCGGAATGTTTTTTCGCTGATGCCGGTGTGTATGCGGTCGCCGAGGAATATGCCGAGCAGCATGAACGGCAGCGCGGCGGCGAACAGCAGCAGCGACTCGCGGCCAAACTCGCCGACCGCGAAATAGCCCAGGCCGCGGATCACCGCCAGCGTCATCATCAACGCGGCCAGCGTGCCGCGGAACTGTTCCTTGGTGACGCGCAGCGCATCCATGTAGACGGCGAAAAACAGGCTCGCCATGGTGCCGAATATCGTGCCCACGGCGCCGGCCAGAAAACTCGCGGCGGTGGCGATGCAGCGCGGCGGCTTATGGTCCGCGCCCTGGCCCTGTTTTGTTCCCTGTATTTGCCACAGCGCATACAGCCCGTAGCCGGTGACCAGCACGCCCAGCCCGCGCGCCAGCAGCGTCGCATCGAGCACCTTGAACAGCCAGAGGCCGAGGGCGATGCCCAGCGCGCACGACGGCAGGATGCGCAGGATGTGCGTCAGCGACACATGGCGGCGATCCTTGCCGAATAGCGTCGCCGACGACGTGAAAGTCAGCAGCGTCCACACCGGCACCAGCACTTTCATCGGCACCACCAGCGCCAGCAGCGGCATCGCCGCAAACCCGCCGAAGCCGGTGCTGCCGCGCAATGCGTAGCTCGCCACCAGCACAACGATGCAGTAACCGGCTTCCAGCGGCGTGAAAGTCATCATGTTGCGTCAGGCGGTGCCTGCAATTCGATCAGCCGCATGACTTCCGCCGCCGCGCCCTGCGCTTCCTCGCGGGTCAGCGTTTCAGCAGCGGCAGCGTCGCGCTTGCGGATGGCGGCCAGTATCGCACGCAGTCCCTTGACGCTGGCTTTGGAGCGGGTGGCGGAGCGCCGCGGATGCGACAGCCCCAGCGCGCGCCAGCGCCAGATGCGCGCGTGCAGCGTGCCGAGCATCGAAGACAGCGTTTCGCTGCCCGCGCCCTCGAACAACACATCGTAGAAACGGTTCTTGGTTTCCAGCACTTCCTGCGCGTCGCCGCGTGCGTAGGCGCCGATGACCACATCCAGCGCCTGCGCCAGGCGCTGGATGTCGGCGTCCGCGGCGTTCTGCACGAACAGGCGTGCGGCCAGCCCTTCGAGCACCCCGCGTATGGTATAGAGATCCTTCGCTTCAGCCAGCGACAGCGCGCGCACCACCGGCCCCTTGTTGGGCACGTTGGCAATCAGGCCCTCGGTCTCGAGTTGGCGCAGCGCCTCGCGGATCACCGTGCGCGACACGCCCATCATCTCGGTCAGTTCGCGCTCGGTCAGCCGCGCCCCCGGCGCGAGACGGCCGTCGATGATGGCGCGGCGCAGGCCGTCGAGCACCTGCAGCCGCAGCGGCGCCGCAAGCTTCTGAATTTCATCGAGTTTCGGAGGATGCATGGGCGGACTGCTTTTCCTGGTTGACCTGATCCGTAATACCGTAATACGATATTACGATCCGACGTTTTCAGCAACCGCCTCCGGCAATGCCCTGCGGCGTTTCTTTTTTGCACGATTCAACCGTTTGAGGAGCACCCCCACATGAGTACCCCCGTCAAAGTCGGCATCGTCGGTCTCGGCCGCTGGGCCAAAGTCCTGACCCGAGCCGCCAAACAGTCGAGCGCCATCCAGATTGTTTCAGGCTTCAGCCGCTCCCAGGAAAAACGCGACGCCTTTGCCAAAGAAATGGGCGTGCCGGCAGCGCCCGACATGCAGTCCATGCTGTCCAACCCGGACATCAAGGGCGTGATCCTGACCGTGCCCAACGAACAGCATCTGCCGATGGCGGAAGTGGTGGCCAGAGCCGGCAAGCATGTTTACACCGAAAAACCGATTTCGCAGACACTGGAAGACGGCCTGAAAATCGCCGCGCTGGAGAAACAATACGGCATCACCGTCACCGTCGGCCACAGCGCCCGCCTGATGGCCGGCATCCGCATCATCAAGGAAAAAATAGACGCCGGCGAACTCGGCCGCGTCGCTTTCATGGAAGCCAATTTCTCCAATGAGCGTGCGCTGGAACTGACGCCGCAGACCTGGCGCTGGTACAAGGATCGCGCCCCCGGCGGCCCGCTGTCGCAGCTGGCCATCCACCAGTTCGACGTGCTGCACATGCTCGGCGGCGAAGTGCATGAAGTGTCCTCGATGGCCTCCAAGCTGTCGCCGGTCGGCGCCGAAGTCGATGACCAGTCGATGACGCTGGTGCGCTTCAAGGACGGCAAGCTGGGTTACGTCGGCTCGTGCTGGACCTCGCCCGGCATATTCGCGGTGCGCGTGTTCGGTTCCAAAGGGCTGATGCACTACGAAATCGATTTCGGCACCTGGGATACGCCGCACCTGCTGCACAAGAATTCGGTGCTCTACATCCAGCGCGGCAAGGACGGCTGGGGCAAGCGCGAAGACATCAAGCTGCCGGAGAGCGACATGTTCCGCGCCGAGCTCGAGGCCTTTGCCGGCAGTTGCCTGTCGGGCAAACAGAACGAACTGACCGCCTACAACGGCAACATCGCGGTCGCCATGACCAATGCCGCGCTGAAATCCATCGATCGCAAGGGCGCCTGCGTCGCCATCGAAGAAGTGATGAACGACGCCCGCGCCAAAAACGACGCCAAGCGCGCCGCCTGACACCGGTAATTGGTGATGGGTAAATGGTAATTGGCAACCCGGTCCCCTCACCCATCACCGTTCACCCATCACCGATGACCAAAATCATGAGCCGCTATTTCATCGACCTGACCCAGCCCGAGATCGCCGCGCAGTTCAGGAAAAATCCGCTGGTGATCCTGCCGGCGGGCAGCGTCGAGCAGCACGGTCCGCATCTGCCGACCGGCACCGACATCTACGCCGCCAATGTCATCAGCCACACCGTGGCCGAGCGCATGGACGGCCTGGTGCTGCCGGGCGGGCCGCTGGGCGTCACCCCCATGCACATGCCGTTCGAAGGCACCATCACGCTGACGCCGGACACTTACCAGCGCGTGGTCGTTGAAACCTGTGAATCAACCGCGAAGCATGGTGCGAAGCGGCTGCTGATCCTCAACTGGCACGAAGGCAATATCCCGTCGCTGGCCATCGCTTCAGAAAAACTGCACCGCGAAGTGGGCATGAGCGTGATTGTGGTGCAGGCCTGCTACGTCGCCGCCGAACTCTACGGGCACGACTGCGGCGGCCTGACCCACGGCGGTGAAATCGAAGCATTGGCCGTCCTGGCCTACCAGCCGGAGCTGGTGCACCTCGACCGCATCGAACATTCGTCGGATCATTCCCACGGCCGCAAATGGGACCGCCTGCGTCGCACCCGCAGCTACCAGCCGGTGCTGCGCGACATCAAGACCATCGCCGCCACGGGCTGGTACGGCGCGCCGGAACACGCCACCGCGGCCAAGGGCGTGAAAATGCTCAACGACATCGCCGATGCCATCGCCAAGGAGTGCGGCGAAATCTTCCAGATGCTCGACGAGGCGCAGGGCGGCACCGCTGAAATCAAGCATCTGAAGATCGCGGGATAATGAAGTTTCCCTCACCCCTTCCCCCTCTCCCGGCGGGAGAGGGGAACGCACCAGGCGCTGAGTCGCAGGAGTAAATATGGCCAAGGTACTGACGCAGGCAGCAGCCAAAAGCATGGGGCTGCCCGGCCGCAAGTCGCTGGAAATCGTCTCCGGCGAAAAAGGCGCGCAGGCGGTGACGCTGCGGCTGGTGGAGATCCCGCCGGTCAAGCCGGGCGATACGCCGCGCGGCCGGCATTTTCACCAGGGCTTCGAGGAATGCATATTCGTGATGTCCGGCGAGGGCTGCACCGAGGCCGACAGCGGCAACTACCCGCTGCAGGCCGGCGACACCATCCTGATTCCGTCCGGCGAAAAACACGCCACCCGCAATACCGGAACCGGGCCGCTGGTGCTGCTGTGTTTTTTTCCGGTGGCGGATATTTCGAAACAAACCCAGGAACGGTAAATGGTGATTGGTAATTGGTGAATGGTAAAACCCGCCAAATCACCCATTACTCATTACCCTTCACCAGTTACCAGTTACCAATTACCAGTCACCAAAAAATGAACATAGACGTCATCTGCCTGCGCCCCGAAGCCGATTTCACCCGCGTCGGCGTCACGCCGCCGAAGAACATCAACATCGCCTACCGCAAACCCGACGACGCCGACCTGCCGGCGCTGCTGAAGCAGGCGCGTGCCGTGGTGATGCCCGCGGTCGGCCCCAAACTGCCGGCAGCATTGTTCGAAGGCACGTCGCTGAAGGTGGTGCAGATCACCGGCGCCGGCGTTGACCGGCTCGACGAAGCGGCCATGAAAAAATCCGGCATCCCGGTGGCCAACGTGCCCGGCGGCAGCAACAGCGCGCTGGCCGAGTACACCACCGCCTGCGCCTCGGTGCTGCTGCGGCGTTTTGCCTGGGCCGATGCCGAAATCAAGAAAGGCAACTACATTCCCTTCCGCAACCGCATGATGGCCGACAACCTTGCCGGCATCGACGGCGCCACGGTCGGCGTGGTCGGCATGGGCGTGATCGGCATGGCGGTCGCGCAGGCCTTCCACCGCCTCGGCTGCAAAATCGTTTATTTCGATCCGGCGCTGCGCGATAAATCGAAGGCGGATGCCATGAACGCGCAATCCATGACCCTCGACGAACTGCTGAAGGCATCCGACGTCGTCACGCTGCACGTGCCGCTGATCCCCGCCACCACCAACCTGATCGGCGCGACACAACTGGCGCTGATGAAACGCGACGCCGTGCTGATCAACGGCGCGCGCGGCGGCGTGGTCGATGAGGCGGCGCTGGCACAGGCACTGACGGAGAACCGCATTGCCGGCGCTGCGGTCGATGTGTACAGCATCGAGCCCGCCGCCACGGACAATCCGCTGCTGCAACTCAAAGGTGAAGCTGCCTCGCGGCTGCTGCTGACACCCCACGTCGCCGGCGTCACCCGGCAGTCGGCGGCTTTCCTGTTCAAGGCTTCATGGGAAAACGTCCAGAATGTGCTGAACGGAGCGGCGCCCGCGCACCGCGTCTACTAGAATAAGGGGCAGGCGGCGCCCGACGCCACCGCTTCAGGAGGAAGCCCCGTTGCAACCACGCAAAACTCTCGGCATCGCCGTCATCGGCGCCGGCCGCATCGGTACGCTGCGCGCGCGACTGGCCGCCAAACATCCGTCCGTGGGGTTTCTCGCCATCGCCGACCGCGATCCGGCGCGCGCCAAGGCTTTGGCCGAAACGACGGGCGCCGATTTCCATTCCGGCAACAACAACGAAGTCATCGAACGTCCGGAAGTCACCGCGGTGTTCGTGTCCACGCCGGAAGGCGAACACGCTGCACCGGTCAAGCGCGCGCTGGAACTGGGCAAGCCGGTGCTGGTGGAAAAGCCCCTCGCGCTGGCGCTGGGCGACGCCGAGGACATCCTCGCCACGCTGAAAGCCACCGGCGGCGACCTGCGCGTCGGTTACAGCCGCCGCTACAAGGAATGCTACCTGCGCGCCAAGGAACAGATGATCCAGGGACGGCTGGGCCGCGTCACCGGCGGATTCGCCCGGGTGTACAACTCGCGCGCGCAGGCCTTCGCCATCCTCAAGCGCGATCCGCATGCCACGCCGGTACTGGACGTGCTGACCTATTACGTGGATCTGATGTGCTGGTTTCTGGAAGGCAACCCGCCGGTGGAAGTCATCGCCCGCGGCCAGCACGGCATATTCCGCGATGCCGGCTACAGCGCGCATGACGTGACCTGGGCCATCGTCACGTTCGCCGACGGCGCCGTGGTCAACTTCGGCGTCAGCTATGCGCTGCCGGCCAAGTATCCGACCATGGGCCAGTCCGACCGCGTGGAGCTGCTGGGCACCGAAGGCACGATGATCATCGACGATGACCACATGGATCACGTGCTGTATTCGGACAAAGGCATCCCGCACGCCTACGTGCCCGATCACCAGGTCAACATGGCCTTCCTCGGCAGCAACACCGCGGGCGACTGGGCAGTCGGCGATTTCTGGGGACCGCTGGGCAATGAAACCCGCGCCTGGCTCGATCACCTGGTCACCGGCCATCCCACCGTGCACACCACGCCGCAGCAGGCACGCATCAATCTCGAAACCACCATCGCCATCGAGCGTTCAGCGCGCGACGGCAAGCCGGTGCGCCTGCCGCTGGAATCCTGAACAAACAATCACGACCAGGCTGGAGAAAAACCATGATCCGATCACTGCTCATCGTCTGCGGCATCGCCATCGCGACCACCGCGCCGGCGCAGGATTTCCCGAACCGCCCGGTGCGCATGATCTCGCCCAATCCGCCCAGCGGCGCCAACGACACCATCGGCCGCATCATCGCGATCAAGCTCGGCGAGGTCATCGGCCAGCAGGTCGTCGTCGATAACCGCGGCGGCGCCGGCGGCACGCTCGGCGCGGAAATCGCGGCGCAGGCCAATGCCGACGGCTACACGCTGCTGGCCGGCTCGGTATCGACGCATTCGTTCTCGCCGGCGCTGAAAGACAAGCTCAACTACGACCCGGTGCGCGATTTCACGCCCATCTCGCTGTTCGCCATCTCCCAGAACCTGCTGGTCACCAATCCGTCGCTGAAGATCTCGACGGTGAAGGAACTGGTGGCGCTGGCCAAAGCGCGCTCAGGCGCATTGAACTACGCTTCGGGCGGCACCGGATCGACCAGCCACTACGCCATCGCGCTGTTCGTGCATCGCGCCGGCATCGCCAAAGAAACGGTGCATATCCCGTACAAGGGCGGCGGGCCATCGGTCGCCGCCACCATGTCAGGCGAAACGCAGTTCTATTTCGGGCCGATGGCCAGCATGACCTCGCAGGTGCAGGCCGGCAAACTGAAAGCGCTGGCGGTGGGCGGCCTCAAGCGTTCGCCGACACTGCCGGACATTCCGACCGTCGCCGAAGCGGGCATTCCGACCTACCAGTCGTTCGGCTGGTTCGGACTGCTGGCGCCCGCGAAGACGCCCAAGGCCATCATCGTCCGCCTCAACGCCGCGACGGCAACCGCCGTCAACGCGCCGGACATCGCGCAGAAATTCCTGCAACTGGGTGTGGATCCGGTCAGCAACTCGCCGGAGGAATTCACCCGCTTCATTGCCGACCAGCTGGTGCGCTATAAAACCGCGGTCAGGGAACTGGGCATCAAGGCGGATTGAGCGGAAGGGGCGCTCAGCCGGGCGGCCAGTGCAGCGGCCGGCCGCCGAGGATGTGCAGATGCAGATGGAACACCGTCTGCCCGGCCCCGGCGCCGTTGTTGACCACCAGCCGGAAGGCATCGGCGATGCCCAGTTGCCGCGCCACCTTGCCGGCGGCCAGCAGCAAATGCCCCAATAACGCCTGGTCTGCGCCCTGAGCATCGGCAAGGCGGGGGATTTCCTGCTTCGGGATCAGCAGCACGTGGGTCGGCGCCTGCGGATTGATATCGCGGAAAGCGAGGCAATGTTCGTCCTCATAGACGATGTCGGCCGGGATTTCGCGGGCGATGATCTTGCTGAACAATGTCGGCATAAAATCCTTTTAAAACAACTATTTATAAGAAAGACGCCGAACGCGAGCCTCTCTGCCGCAAGCGATAGCTTCGGCCGGCTTTTCGATCCTAGCGGGCGTCCCGCCCAGCGTCAAAGTCAGCGTTTACTGACTTATTATGGTGCAACGCAATAAATATTTGCGCCAAAGCCTTGACATGGCTCTTTCCGCCCTTATAATTTGAATTGTGCAGCGCAATATAACTGCAGCGGGAAAATTCAAATTGATCATGGATTTTTCCTAACTTAATGTTTTAAAAGGAGATTAATCATGTATCAAACCCCCGAACAACTTATTGCAATGAACAAAGCCAACCTTGAAGCCGCAATGCGTTTCGCCGGCGTGGCGATCGAAGGCGCCGAGCGCATGATGGATCTGCAACTGAAGGCCGCGAAAGCCGCTTTTGCCGACAGTTTCGAAGGCGCGAAAGCACTGGCCGCCGTCAAGGATTTCCAGCAACTGGCCGCGCTGAAAGACAGCCTGGCGCAACCAACGCTGGAAAAAGCCACCGCCTATGCCAAGAGCATGTATGACGTCGCCAACGGCACCCAGGCTGAATTCAGCAAGCTGGTCGAAGCGCAAGTTGCCGAGTTCAACAAGGAAGTCATCACCGGTCTCGACAAGCTGGTGAAAAACGCCCCGGCGGGCTCCGAAGTCGGCATCGCCGCGGTCAAGTCGGGCATTGCCGCAGTCAACGCGGCCTACGACAATCTGTCGAAAGTCGCCAAGCAGCTCGCGCAAGCCACCCAGTCCAATCTGGAAGCGACCGCAGCCCAAGCGACCGCTTCGGTGAAAAAAGCCAAAAAAACCGCGTAAACATCAGCAGCAGGCAGCAAACAAAAAGCCCCCGGAAATTTCCGGGGGCTTTTTTCTTGGGTCGAACAAGAGGCTCCGGGGTTCCCGCTCCGACTCATTACTCATCACTCCGCACTGTGATCAGCCCGGCGCCGGCGTCCACGGAAAACCCAGTCCGCTGACACCGGTCTGCAGCATGGCGATGCCCTCCGCCACCTGCGCGGCATTGCCGCGTACGCCAAGCTCGATGTAGCGCTCGGGCGTGACCCGCGGCAGGCTGAATACCTTCAGCGCCGGATAGGTGCGCAGGCATTCGTTCATCAGCTCGATCAACTGGCTCTCGCCCGCTTCGCGCACGATGATGGCCGCCTCGACCGCCCGTTCCGCGACCACATCCGCGTAGCAGTGGTCGAGCACCCACGCCAGCATCGGCCATGCCATCTCCGGGAATCCCGGCAGAAAATGATGGCTGCGAAAGGTGAATCCGGGAATGCGGTTGTAGGGATTGGGAATGATGGCGGCGCCCTGCGGAAATTCCCCCATCATCAGCCGCTGCGGCGTAACACCCTTGGAGTCGTCGATGAAACGGCCGCGGATCTCGGCCTCGGCATCGGGATGCAGCCTGAGCGGCACACCGGCCGCGAGCGCCGCGCTCTGGCGCGTGTGATCGTCGGGGGTTGCGCCTATGCCGCCGAAACTGAACACCACGTCGTCGCCGGCCAATGTGCGACGCAGTGTGGCGGCAATCAAATCCGGGTCGTCGCCCAGATACTGCACCCAGGACAGTTCAAGGCCGCGCTCGCCCAGTGTCGCAATGGCTTTGGCAAGATGTTTGTCCTGGCGTTTGCCCGACAGGATTTCATCGCCGATGATGATGGCACCGAATTTCATGGGAATATTCAACAGAAAGTTGCACGCAAAAAAGCAGACGCGGCAGGCCGCATCCGGCCCGCAGCAGCCTGCGGGGTTTAACTGTGAATGTAGCTTTCCAGTTGCTGGATGGTCTGCTGCTGTTCCTCGATCACCGCCTTCACCAGATCGCCGATCGACAGCACGCCGATGATACGGCCATTATCGACCACCGGCAGGTGGCGGATGCGGCGTCCGCTCATCAGCGCCATGCAGTCGTCCACCGTCTGCTTCGGCGTTACCGTAATCGGCTTGTCGGACATGATGTCACTCACCGCCAGCTCGTGGGAAGACTTGCCCAGCAGGATAACCTTGCGGGCATAGTCGCGTTCCGACAGGATGCCGAGCAGCGTATCGCCGTTCATCACCAGCAGTGCGCCGACGTTTTTCTCGGCCATCAGTTTCAACGCATCGAACACCCGTGCTTCCGGAGTCACTGACAATACGCCGCCACCCTTGCCCTGCAACAACTGGTTCACCGTTTTCATGATCCTCTCCTCGCAGCAGCAGCCGGTGGCACCGGCTGGAGAAACAGTCTAGCGAATTTTCACGCCGGCGCGTAGCGCCGGGCGAAAATCATTGACCTGAAACCGCGCCCGCTTTCTGCAGCAGGTTCTGTGCCATGCGGATATTGGCAATGTCCACCAGCCGGCCATCGACCTGCACCGCACCCTTGCCCTCGCGGGCAGCCTGCGCCATCGCTTCCACGATGCGGCGCGCCTTGGCGATTTCCTCCGGCGACGGGCTGAATACCGCATTGGCGGCTGCGATCTGCGTCGGGTGGATCGCCCACTTGCCCTCGAAACCCAGCGCCGCCACCCGCCGCGCAGCGGCCAGGTAGCCGTCGGTATCCTTGAAATCCCCATACGGCCCGTCGATCGGCCGCAGGCCGTAAGCACGGCAGGCCACCAGCAGGCGCACCTGCGCCGCATGCCAGGGGTCGGCCTGATGGAATTCACGCCGGCCCTCCGCATCGCGATCCGACAACACGCCGTATTCCGGGTGCAGGCCGCCGATGATGGTGGTGCGCGCACGGGTCGATGCCGCAAAATCGCCGGAGCCGAAAGCCAGCGCCTCCAGCCGGCGGCTGGACTGCGCAATGGCTTCCACATTGGCCAGCCCCAGCGCCGTTTCGATCAGCACCTCGAAACCAATACGCTTGCCGCGGCCCTGCGCCTGCTCGATCTGCGTCACCAGCATGTCCAGCGCATAGACATCGGCGGGCACGCCGACCTTCGGAATCACCAGCATGTCGAGCCGCGGGCATTGCTCGACCAGATCGACGACATCGCGGTACATGTAATGCGTATCCAGACCGTTGATGCGCACCGCCATCACTTTTTTACCCCAGTCAATGTCGTTCAGCGCAGCGACCGTGTTTTTGCGCGCCTGCGGCTTGTCGTCGGGCGCCACCGCATCCTCGAGATCGAGGAAAATCACGTCGGCCGCGGACTTGGCAGCCTTCTCGAAGAGAGCTGGATTGACACCCGGCACGGCGAGTTCCGAGCGAGTCAAGCGAGGAGTGGCAGATTCGATTTGCGTAAAGCTCATCAGAAGTCCATTAGTAATGTAATCAGTTCAAATCAGAACGATACCCAATTCATACCACAGGTGTCACAAAATAATCCCTTGTGAGCCGCCGAATACCGTAACTTCACCGGGGGCGCCCCGGACTCGGTGCCGCGCAGCGGGGGTGCGGGCAGGGGCGCCAGCGGCTGCGTTCAACAGTCGTGGACCGGGGCGCTGCGGCTGCTCCCGCGAGCGGGCCTGCGGCCAACGAGTCGCAGCCGCTTCCCGGCGAACTTGAAGTAAAAAAACAAAACTATCCACCCTGCTTGGCAACACCAGACCCCGACATCCCCTCCAGCACCGTAATCAGCGCCGCCAGATCCTGACGCCCCTTGCCCTGCCCCATCAGCGCATTGATCTGCTGCATCACCACGGCCGCGCCCGGCGACGCAATCTGCGCCTGGTGCGCGAGGTCGAGCACGATGCCGAGATCCTTGTGATAGAGCCGGGTGTCGATGCCGTTGTCGAAGTTGTGTTCGACCATGCGCTTGCCGAACACCTCCATGACGCGGCTCGCAGCAATGCCGCCCAGCATGATGTCACGTACCTTGCCGGGATCGGCGCCCAGCCGCCCCGCCAGATGCAGCGCCTCGGCCACGCCCTGTGCCGTCACCAGCAACGCCAGCTGGTTGCAGGCCTTGGTGATCTGCCCGGCGCCGCTGTCACCAACCCGCGTGATGGTCTTGCCCATGCAGGCAAACAACGGCTGCACGCGCTCGAACACCTCCGGCTTGCCCCCGGCCATGATCGCCAGCGTGGCCTGCTCCGCGCCCATCGGCCCGCCCGACACCGGCGCATCGAGCATGTCTATGCCCCGCGCCTCCAGCTGTTTCGCCACCGCCCGCGCCACGGCCGGGGAAATGGTTTCCATGTCGACCACCACGCTGCCGGGTTTTGCGCCGTGGATCAGGCCGTCGGCGCCCAGCGCCACCTGTTCGAAATCGCCTGATGCAGTGACAATGGTGAACACCACGTCGCAGGCCGCCGCCAGCGCCGCGGGCGTGTCGTAACGCGTAGCGCCCGCCGCGACCAGCGGCGCCGCGCTGTCGGCGCGCCGTGCATACACACCGAGCGTATGGCCGCCCTTCAACAAATGACCCGCCATGTGCCGCCCCATCACACCCAGACCGATGAATCCGATTTTCACGATGCCTTCCTTAGACGTAAACGTTTGCTGCAGACCTGCATCAGCGGATCAGGCCCAGCGCCATGATCAGCGGCAGCGTAAGCCAGAACAGTATGGTGGTCCAGCCGATCAGCAGGGCCGCTGCCGCCGCATCCAGACGGAAACGGTCGGCGAGCAGCAGCGTGGTCACCATCGCAGGCGTCGCGGCCTCGACCACCGCGGCATACTGCGCTTCCGCCATGGGCACATAAAGCAGGTGTGCCGCCAGCCATACGATGACGGGCGTGGCGATGAGCTTGACCAGCGCTGCAGAAAGGATTTCCGGACGCGGCGTGAGATTGCGCCACGGGATGGTCATGCCCAGCACAAACAGCGTCACCGGGATCGTCGCCTGACCGATGAACCAGGTTGCAGTGACCAGCGGTGCGTAGCTCAGTCCGAGCTGCTGCGAGGCCGTGCCGAGGATAAACGCCCAGATCGGCGGCATCGACAGCATGATGCGCCACACCGAAGAGCGGCCCGCGTCATCATGCGCGCCCAGCCGCGTGCAGATCAGCACGCCGATGCTCCACACCAGCGGCATGGTCATGAGCATGTCATTGAACACCGCGTAACGCGTGGCATCCCGGCCGAAGAAAAAAATCAGTACCGGCACGCCGATGTTGAAGGTATTACCGAACATGCCGCCGACCACGAGGACCGCGCGCGTGCGGTCGGCCAGACCGCGGCCGACGGGCGTCCGGTACATCACGATGTAGAGGATCAGCCCGGAGATCAGCGAGCCGATACCGACCAGCAGCGGCACCGACAACAAAGCAGCCGAAACGGGCGTCGACGACGCTACCGAAAACAGTATGCTCGGCAGAAACAGGTACATCACCATGCGGTTGAGCAGGGTGCGTGCGCCGTCCACCGGCGTGTCGGGGAAAAAGCGCGGCCACAGCCCGCCTACCGCCACCAGCAGGCCGAGCGGCAGCATGACCTCGACCATGAGGTTGAACAGCTGGGAAAAATAGGCCGCCATCAGTCGTTCCGTAAAGCAGGCGCGCATGCGCCCGGGCGCATGATTGTTATTTTATTAAATAAAATCAATTACTTACTTATTACCCTGGGACACCACCCCGGGATTGAGCAGGTTTGGCGGGGTTGCGCCGGCAAGCGCCGCGACCAGATTCTGCGCAGCCAGCATCGCCATCGCCTTGCGCGTGGCCTCGGTGGAACTGCCGATGTGCGGCGCCAGCACCACGTTGTCCAGCGCGAGAAATCCCGGATTCAGTTTCGGTTCGTTCTCGAACACATCCAGCCCCGCGCCGCGGATCACGCCTTTTTGCAGCGCCTCGACCAGCGCCGCATCGTCCACAACGCCGCCGCGGGTGGAATTGATCAGGATCGCCGAGCGCTTCATTTTCGCCAGTTGCGCGGCACCGATCAGATGATGCGTCGCCGGCGAATACGGCACCTGCAGCACGACAAAATCGGACTGCGCCAGCAATTCGTCAAGGCCGGCGTAAGTCGCATTGCATTTGCGCTCCAGCTCCGGCGCGATGCGATTGCGGTTGTGATACAGCACTTTCATCTCGAATCCCACCGCGCGGCGCGCAATCGCCTGGCCGATGCGGCCCATACCGACGATGCCCAGCGTCGCGTGATGCACGTCCACGCCCAGCCATTGCTTCAGCCGCCAGCCGGTCCATTCGCCGGCGCGGATGCGGCGCTCGACTTCGGTGATGCGTCGCGCGGTGCCGAGCATCAGCGTCCATGCCAGATCGGCCGTGCTGTCGTCGAGCACGCCCGGCGTGTTGGTCGCCATCACGCCGCGTGCCGTGCACGCCGGCACGTCGATATTGTTGTAACCCACGGCGATGTTTGCCACCGCCCTGAGCCCGGGTGCCGCGGCCAGCAGCGCGGCATCGACGCGGTCGGTCAGGCAGCACATCAGCCCGTCCTTGTCGGCGAGCGCCGCCGCCAGCGCGTCCGGCGCATAAGGCTTGTCGCCCTGATTCGCCTGCACGTCGGCGTGCTGGCGCAGGTAATCCAGCGTCTCGTCGAATACTTCGCGGGTCACCAGGATTTTCGGTTTTTTCGCAGTCACCGTGATGTCTTCCTGTCCGCTGATGAAGGCTGCGGTTTGCGGCCAGCGCCGCCAAACCAGAAATCATAGGCCATCGCCGCATCCGGCGTGGTGTCGCGCAACCATCCTGCCGTGCGGCGTGCCCAGTTCGCTTGCGATTGCCATACTTTTTCAAAGAATGGATTGCCGCCGGCGATTCGCGTCATGACTGCCTCCCAGGCCTGCAACTGCGCACGCTGTACTGTCGGTGGCGTGCGATAAAACCGCACCCCCTGCGCATCGCGCATCACGGCCTGGTCTTCAGGATAACGCCTCAGCGCTTTCCACGACATATCGGCGCTGGCGGCGTCCGCGGCGTGTCGCACAATAGCCTGCAGTTCCGCCGGCAACGCCGCGAACCTGGTGCGAGTGATCAGCACCTCGAACACCTCGCTGGATTTGTGATAACTGCGCAACATGCAGTTTTTCGCCACATCCGGCATACCGAGCCAGCGATCCGCACTGGGATTACTGAGTTCAGCAGCGTCAATCTCGCCGCGGCGCATTGCCGCGACGACATCCCCGTCAGCCAGCGCTACCGGGATTGCGCCCATTTTTCCCAACACATCGGCGGCGAGCGCGGACGACCGTATGCGCAAGCCCTTGAAGTCGGCTGGTGATTTCACCGGCTTGCGGAACCAGACCAGTGGCTGCGCCGGCATCGGTCCGGTGAAAAATGGCATCACGTTCAGGTTCAGCTGACGATGCACCAAATCGGTGTAGAGCTCCATACCACCGCCATAACGCATCCAGGCGAGAAACGTGTTGGCATCCATACCCAGCGTCGGCCCTGCCCCGAACAGCGAGAACGCACTGTTACGGTTGTGCCAAGACGAAGAAACAGCGTGACAACCATCAATGGCACCGCGATGCACGGCTTCCAGCAGATCCTGAGGCTTGGCTACCGTCCCCGCGGGCAGCATGTCCACACGCAGGCGCCCACCCGCCATGTCGTTTATTTTCTTGGCGAAATCCAGCGCATATTCGTGAAAGATGTCGCGTGCCAGCCACGCGCCCTGCAGTCGCAGCACGATCGGCTGCTGTGCCACGGCAATCATCGGAAAACCGGCAACTGCACTGCCTGCCGCACCTTTGAGAAATCGCCGCCGCCCTGAACATGCATTTTCCGGCGCAGCGGTTTTCGCCGCGCCGTCCGAATCAGCGCAATTCATTTTCACTCTCTGACAGATTGGGAGGAATCGGGAAAATTCCGGAAAACAAGACCGTCCGGATCCGCGTAGCAGAGGGCCGGCCGGAAAAGATCAATCGGGATCAGTCGTCCTTGCTCTGCAACGACTGGTAGAGATCCACCGCCATCATCACGAAACCGATAAGCATCATGACGAACAGCGAAGGCTCTTCCCTCAGCTTCCAGGCTATCGCTCCATTGAAAATGATGAACAACACCACTGCCAATGCGCCGGCGAAAATTTTCATATACATGTTCTGCTCCCGAAAATTCGTTTTTCAGTTCTGTGCAGCATAGCCTGCGAGCCAGCGCCCTGTACATAACAAGCGCGCATCACCCATCCGCGGCCCCACCAGCTGCACGCCGATCGGCAGACCGTTGGCGCCGGTCATCAACGGCAGATTGAGCGCCGGCATGCCGCAAAATGTCCACAACGTGCAAAACGCCGGGTCGCCAGTGGATGCAAGTCCCTGCGGCGCCGTGCCGGCTGCGGATGGCGTCAGGATTGCGTCGTAACTGGAAAAAATCTCCGTCAACGCCTCATTCACCAACTGTATTCGCGCCAGCGCCTTCTGGTAATCCAGGGCCGGTATTGCGCGTCCGCGTTCCAGCTGCTGGCGCAATGACTCGGACAGACGATCACGTCCGCGCTCCCATTCCGCGTCATAGCTCGCGGCCATCTCGGCTTCCATGACCGTGCGGTGCCAGTCCCAGGCCAAGGTCGCCGACCCGGGCAGCTCCAGTTCCACCACCCGGTCGCCGAGATGGGCTACCAGTTCACCGAAAGCCTCCTGCGTTTCAGGGTCGGCACGCTCCCACGCGGGGGTCTTGATGAAGGCGATGCTCGGCGGCAGCGGCGGCTCCTGCATCGCGCCCGCCAGCAGCGGGATGCGGGCCCGCGGCCGGGTATCGGGATCCGCGGGATCGACGCCGATCAGCTGCTCGGCGATCAGTGCCGTATCTTCCACCGTGCGCGCGAACACGCCGATCTGGTCCAGCGCGCGCGACTGCTTGAGCACGCCGCTGCGCGGGATCAGTCCGTACGTGGGTTTGTAGCCGTAAACACCGCAGAATGCGGCTGGACGAATCACCGAACCGTTGGTCTGGCTGCCGACGGCCAACGGCACCATGCCGGCGGCGACTGCGGCTGCGGATCCGCTGGATGAGCCGCCCGGCGTGTGTGCCGGGTTGCGCGGATTGCGGGTCTTGCCAGGGGTGTAGGTGGCCATTTCGGTGGTCACCGTTTTACCCATGATGACGGCGCCGGCCGCCCGTAACGCGGCTACCAGCGCGGCATCCGCGACCGGCGTGCGACCGGCGTGCAACACGGTGCCGTCTTCCGTCGGCATGTCAGCGGTATCGATGATGTCCTTGATGCCGACCGGAACGCCGTGCAAGGGACCGACCGGCTGGCCTTGCTTGCGCGCCTCATCCCGCGCCCGCGCCCGCGCCAGCGCATGCTCGGTATCCAGGTACGCCCACGCCTGCACATCACCGTCGACCTCGCGCACGCGCGCCAGGCAGGATTCCATTAACTGTTCGGCGCTGATCGCGCCGTCCCGGATGAACCGGGCGGCATCGACGGCGGAGAGTTGGTATAGCAGTGCCTGATCCATGCGCGCAGATTATCCGTAAAGCTTGTTGGGCAGCCACAAGGCAATGCCCGGAAACACGTAGATCAACACCATGGTCGCCAGAACCACATAAAGAAACGGCATGCAGCCCCGGAAAATCTGGGTCAGCAGCAACGACGGCGGCGAGACGCCCTTCAGGTAATACGCCGACATCGCCATCGGCGGCGACAGGAACGCCGTCTGCAGATTAAGCGCCACCAGAACACCGAAGAACAGCGGATCCACGTTGAAGTGCGGCAGCAGCGGCAGGAATATCGGCACAAAGATGATGATGATCTCCGTCCATTCCAGCGGCCAGCCCAGCAGGAAAATAATGAATTGCGACATCAGCAGGAACGTGATCGGATTCAGATCCAGACCCAGCACGAACGTCTTGATGATGCCTTCGCCACCGAGGTAACTGAAAATCGACGCAAACGTTGACGAGCCTACAAAAAGCCAGCACACCATCGCCGACGTGCGCGCAGTCAGATACACAGCCTCCTTCAGCCGAGCCCAGGTCAGCGACCGGTAGGCCATTGCCAGCAGCCCGCCACCCATCGCGCCCACTGCTGCCGCCTCCGTCGGAGTAGCCAGTCCGAACATGATGGCGCCCAGCACGGCGAGTATCAGCAGCGCCAGCGGGAAAAACGAGATCAGCATCAGCTTGGACACTTCGGCAATCGTGTAGGTGACTTTTTCCTTCAGCGGCGGCGCCACTTCCGGCTTGACGATTGCCAGCACGATCACGTACACGATGTACATGCCCGCCAGGAAAAATCCCGGCACGAAAGCCGCGGCATAGAGCTTTACCACCGATATGCCGGCCTGCGCCGCATACACGATCAGCATGATCGACGGCGGGATCAGGATACCCAGGCAGCCGCCGGCACAGATCACGCCGGACGCCAGCTTGCTGTCGTACCCCGCTTTCATCATCTGCGGCATCGCCAGCAGGCCCATCAGCGTCACCACCGCGCCGACAATGCCGGTCGCCGTGGCAAACAGCGCACAGGTGGCGAGAGTCGCCACTGCCAGCGAGCCGGGCACGTGCCGGGTCGCAATCTGCAGGCTGCGGAACAAGTTATCGAGAATGTTGGCGCGCTCTATGAGGTACCCCATCAGTAGAAACAGGGGGATCGACACCAATGCGTCGTTGTTCAATACGGTAAACGTGTTCTGG
The DNA here is from genome assembly GCA_964486865.1 of uncultured Bordetella sp. Classification (GTDB taxonomy): domain Bacteria; phylum Pseudomonadota; class Gammaproteobacteria; order Burkholderiales; family SG8-41. Next base: position 2,358 of record CAZAOZ010000001.1, on the reverse strand, counting down.
GTCAGCAGATAAAACACGCGGTTGTCGAAAAATGCCTGGTCAGGCTGGAAATAGGCGTAGTACCCAAACCCCACCCCCAGCGCCATCAGCGTGAAGGCCACCGGGAATCCGATCATGATCGTGGCGACCAGGATACCCAGCATCAGCAGCGCAATTACGGGATCACTCATCGGAGTTGCCTCAGGCTTTCTGTTTTTTGGCTTGTTCTTCGAGAATCTGGTCGGCCAGTTCCTGCACGTCATGCAGTCGCGGCTCCCAATGCCCCTGCTTCAGACAAACCAGACAGCGCAACAGCTCGGCAAATCCCTGCAAGGCAAGCAGCGTGGCGCCTACCGGGATCATCATTTTCAGCGGCCAGATGGGCACCCCGGCCGGACTATTGACGCTGACTTCACCGATGCGCATGGATTCGTAACCATAGCCCCAGCCGGAATACACCAGTGCCAGCACGCCGGGAAAGAAAAACAGGATCAGCAGCACAAACTCAACACGCGCCTGTGTACGCGGCCGCCACAACCGGTAAAACATGTCGGCGCGCACATGACCGCCGCGCGACAGCGTATAGGCTCCAGCCATGTAAAACACCGCTCCGTACATCATGTAGCTCAAATCAAACGCCCAGCTTGTCGGATTATTGAGCAGGTAACGCACGAAAACCTCGTAACAGGTACCGAAAGTGACAATAACTATGCACCAGGAAAATGCATGCCCAACCGACTTGCTCAACTGATCTATCGCGTAAATCAGGCGATTCACCATATGCTGCTACCCCCAAAAAGAAGGGGCGGCACCTGCTCGGTACCGCCCCACGGCCTTGCCGGGCCCGTGGCGAACCCTTCCGGATATCAGGACGGGAGCTTGGTCTTGAACACGTGCTCGTAGCCCATCTTGTAATCCGCATCATTGACGAACCAGTAGTAGGCCACTTTCTTCGCCCAGTCGCGCTGCGAATCGACGACTTTCTTGAAGAACGGATCCTCATCCGACAGTTTCTTGGTCAGTCCATCCCAGGCTTTCAATTGATCCTGGAACACCGATTTCGGTGTGCGAACGACATTGACCTTGTGCTTGGTACGCAGCAGTTCCAGGTCGTCCGAGTAGTTTTTCAGGCCGGTCCAGAAGTTCGCCGAACTCGCAGCTTCAGCGGCATAACGCAGAACCGCCTGCAGATCCTTGGGCAGCGCGTCATGTTTCTTGCGATTGAACAGAATCTCAAAGAACTCCATCGCCTGATGGAAACTGCCCATCATGTAGTTCTTGATCACGTCCTGCGCGCCGAAACGCATGTCGGATGTCGGGTTGTTGAATTCAAACGCATCGATAACGCCCTTTTCCAGAGCGGGGATGATCTCGCCGCCCGGCAACTGGGTTACCTTGGCGCCCATCGCCTGCATCAGGTCGGCAGCCAGGCCCACGGTGCGGTATTTCAGGCCCTTGATATCCGCCGAAGACTTGATCGGCTTCTTGAACCAGCCTAGCGGCTGCGTCGGCATCGGCATCGCAAAATAGCCGACCACATCGAGATTGAGTTTCTTCAGCAATTCCTGGTACATCTCCAGGCCGCCGCCGCGGTAGATCCAGCCGAGTGTCATATGCGCATCACAGCCGTTGATCGGGCCGGAGCCGAACAGCGACGCGACCTTGCTCTTGCCATACCAGTACACCGGAACCGAATGGCCGGCATCCAGCACACCTTTGGATACGGCATCCATTACTTCAAAAGGCTTCACCACCGAGCCGGCAACCAGGTAGTCGATGCGCAAACGCCCACCGGACATTTCGTTGACACGTTTGACGTATTCCTCGGCCATCTCGTTGAAGATGTCCTTCGCGCCCCACGATCCCTGCATTTTCAGTACGATCGGCGACTGGGCAACTGAAATCATCGGGAAGCCGGCGATTGCGGCGCCGGTCGTTGCAGCTGCAGCACCGGTCAGGAACTTGCGCCGGGTCGGGCTGGCGCCACTCGACTTAACATCCTGTTTCTTAATCATTATTTCCTCCAGGGAACGATGACTACACGGAACCGCAACGAACCCGCGCGAGTAGATTGATTACTGCGCCAGCCGTCACACTTTTTTAGGGAAGATCACGGTGAATTTCACCATGCGCAACACCGTATTACGGGCAAATCATGTTAGCGCCCGACGCCAGCAAAATCAAGCATGTCCTCCCTCTGCAACAGCGGTTTTTAAAGCTAACACGCACACCCTTACGCCATGCTGACGGCATGCCGGCCGCACAGGCGCCGGCTGGCTGCAACAGCAAACCATCCACCAAGGGGACTTGCTTCGCGGCGCCCCCCAAGGGGACTTGCTTCGCGGCGCCCCCCAAGGGGACTTGCTTCGCGGCGCCCCC